>NZ_CP042301.2:653500-1307000 GCF_007922615.2 Nitratireductor mangrovi
TTCATCACCGTCAACTGGGGCCTCTACGTCTGGGCGATCGCCGTCGGACGCGCCGTCGAGACCTCGCTCGGCTATTACATCAACCCGCTGGTGAGCATCGCCATGGGCGCGGTGCTGCTCGGCGAGAAGCTGACCCGGGCGCAGATTGTCGCGGTGGCCCTCGCCGCCGCCGCCGTGGCGCTGCTGACAGTCGAGGCCGGCGGCCTTCCGTGGGTGTCGCTGGTGCTGGCCTTTTCCTTCGCCTGCTATGGCTTTCTGCGCAAGACGCTGCCGATCGGCCCCAGCCAGGGCTTTTTCCTCGAAGTGCTGATCCTGGCGCTGCCGGCGCTTTTCTACCTGTTCTGGCTGGAAACCACCGGCGCCAGCCATTTCGCGCTCGCCGAGCCCGGCAACATCGCGCTGCTGCTCGCCTGCGGCCCGGCGACCGCGGTGCCGCTGCTGCTTTACGGCTTCGGCGCCAAGCTGTTGCGTCTCTCGACCATCGGCCTGATGCAATACATCGCCCCGACGATGATTTTCCTCATCGCCGTCTTCGTGTTCGACGAACCCTTCGGCGGCGTACGACTCGCGGCCTTCGCGCTGATCTGGGCGGCGCTGGCGATCTACACCTGGTCGATCCTCGCCGAGGCGCGCCGCGCCCGCCTGGCGGACATCGAGCCGGGCACGACTTAGGGCAATTGCATGAAAAGTCGGAACAGGTTTTCCGCCCGGGCCGAGGCCAAGCCTAGTTCGTCAGGCCGAAGCAGTTGGCGTAGTAGGTCGTCGTTGCCGGCCAGTCGGAGAACAGCCCGGCAATGCCGACATCCTCGTGCAGGACGTTCATCATCTCGAACACATCGCCTTCATTGTCGACCACCTCGCCGACCGACTGATAATACCAACCGCCGCCCTGCGTGAGCAGGCCGGAGCGCTCCGCCGTCCAGGTGATGATCTTAAGGTCGGCTTTCCTGGCCTCCCTGGCGTAGGCGGAAGGGACCATCCGGCCGTCATCGAGCGTGACCAGAACCCACATCGGCGGCGCGATGTAGTTGACGCCCATGTCCTTGAGTTCCTGCATGGAATGGGGCCATGTCGACGGGTCGGTGTGCGACCAGCCATCCATGTCGTAGCTGTCGTCCAGATAGACCGCCTGCCTGCCGAATTCGGGTTCGTTCTCGATCCAGTAGAGCACGTCTTCAAGCTGGAACGACTGCGCGAAGACGTCCGCCGGGTCGACGCCGGCCGCCTTGTATTCGTCGATCATCGCCTGCGCGTAAGCCTCCTGGGTGAAGCCGTCGAACGGCATCTCGACCGCCGGCGCCTTCAGTTCAGGCGTGAACTTCACGCCTAGCGCCTTGAAGAGCTCGATCGATTCCGCATGGGTCATCAGTGTGCCGGAGCCGGCATAGAGGTCGGTGCGCCATGCCGGGGTGGCGTCGAGGAACGCCTCGACGGTCGTCGCCGAGGCGTTGCCCGCGTCCATCTTGCCGCTGAGCGTCCTGAATTCGGCCAGCGTCAGCTCCGAGGTGCGGCAGGAGGCCGACGCCTTGTCGTCGCCGGCTGCCGCCTTGAACGGCTTGACGCAGGTGCCGGCGAGCTCGGTGGCGAGGATGTTGGTGGTTGTTGCCAGATCGGCCTGCGAATGCCGGCACACCAGCTGCTTGTCCTTTGTGAAGGTGACGTCGCATTCGAGGATGCCGGCGCCCATGCGCGCCGCTGCAACATAGGATTCGCGCGTGTGCTCGGGGAACTGCATGGCCGCGCCGCGATGGCCGATCGACCAGTCGGATTTCGAGAACGGTCCGGCCTGGCAGGCGGCAAGTTTCTCCTTGAGCGGGCCGTCCCTCATCTGGTCGATGAGGTAGAAGGGGCGCGGGCCGAGCTGCACGCTCGCCGCCGTGTCGGCCGACAGCGCCGGCAAGGATCCTCCCGCCGTCGAGATGGCGAGGGCGGCGATGGCGATGCGAATCATGATGGTCTCCTGCAGCTTTGCGAAGAGACCACAGAACCAGCGGCTGATGACAGGCCGACTGCGGGCGCGCGACAGTTTCGTGACGACGCGCAAGGGCGCGCTACATGCGCTCGATGACGGCCTGCGAGCCTTCCGGGTGCTTGCCCTGCCTCGTGTTCAGGATCGCCGGAACGACATCGTCGACATCATCGAGCACCAGCGGCCGGACATTGGCGGCCGAATGGATGAAGCCCTGCGCCTTCATGTGATCGAGCAGCGACACCATCGGGTCCCAGAAGCCGTCGAGATTGGCGAAGACGATCGGCTTAGAATGCCGCCCGAGCTGGGCCCAGGTCATGATCTCGACGATTTCCTCCAGCGTGCCGATGCCGCCCGGCAACGCCACGAAAGCGTCGGATTTCTCGAACATGATGTGCTTGCGCTGATGCATGTCCTCGGTGGTGACGAGTTCGTCGAGTTGGGCAAGGGCGTCTTCGGTCGCTTCCTTGTTCATCAGGAATTCCGGGATGATGCCGGTCACCTTGCCGCCGGCTTCCATCGCGCCGGTGGCGACGGCTCCCATGATGCCCCTGGCGCCGCCGCCATAGACCAGCCGCAGGCCGGCATCGGCGATGGCGTTGCCAAGCCGCCGGCCCGCCTCGACGTGCAGCGGAGATTTGCCCGGCGAGGAGCCGCAATAGACGCAGATGGAGTGGATGTCGCTCATGTTTCAGATTGGTGGTGACAGTCGCCGTGGGCGTCAAGGCCGGCACGGCGTTTTTCTTGTCGCACTGCCAAAAACAGGCTAATCGTCCGTAATCGGCAAAGGATTCGCACAACCGATGGTCATCTCGCCGCTGAAGGCGCTTCTATTCCTGGCCGGTGGATCGGCCGCAGCCGTCACGACTGCCTACGTTACCGGCGCACTGGACGGTGTCCTCGAGGACCCGCCGGCGATGATCGCTGCGCTGCCCGACCCGGCAGCCCCCGACGACGCCCCCGGGGAAGCGGTGATCCCGGCTCCCGACAAGCCGGACGCGGCGCCCGCGGCCGGCAACAATGAGGACGCGCCTCCGGACAAGGCCGAGGTCGTGCCGCCTACCTTCGATCTGGTGCGGGTCGAGCCCGACGGTTCGGTGGTGCTGGCCGGAAAGGCCGCCGCCAACGCTGCGATCGAGATCATCACCGGAACGACAGTGATTGCGCGCACGACCGCAACGCCGGAAGGCGATTTTGCCGTGGTGCTGGACGATCCGCTGAAGCCCGGCGACTACCAGATCGTGCTGCGCTCGACGACGCCCGACAATCTTGTTGCAACGTCGGTCGAGACGGCGCTGGTGTCGGTTCCCGAAACGGCGTCCGGCGAGGTCCTGGCGCTGGTCGAGGAGCCCGGCAAGCCGAGCAAGCTGATCACTGTGCCCAAGGCCGCGCCGGCCGAGGCTGCGACGGAAGAGGTGGCGCCCGCCGAGGAGGCCGAGCCGGCCGCAACCGCCGAGGCGCCGGCGCCAGAGACGGAAGAAGCCCCGCCGGCACCGGACACCGCCGAGGCGCCTGCCGTGGAAAGCGAAGCGCCTGCTGAAGAGACAGCCGCGGCCCCCGCCGAGGCAGGGGAAACGGTTGTCGCCAGGGCGGAGCCGGACCCGGCCGTTGAGCCGGAGGCCGAAGGCATGGCTGAGGAGCCGCAAGCGGCCGCACCCGAGGCAGCGCCCGCCGACGCTGCCGAAGCGCCGGCCGAGGAGGCCGAGTCGACCCCAGCCGCCGCCGAGCCCGAGCCTGCGGAAGAGCCCGTCGACGTCGCCAGGGCAGACCCCGCGCCGGCCGAACAGGCCACGCCGGAACCGCCGGCCGCCGAGCCGGCCGCGCAGGCGCCCGCGCCTGCCGAAGCCGACCGGCCCGTGGTGCTGGTCGAGGCGGTCGAGATCGAGGGCCGCAAGGTCTTCGTTGCCGGCATCGGCCAACCCGGCCTGACGGTGCGTGTCTATGCCAATGCCGACCTCTTGGGCGAGACCGAAGTGTCGCCCTCCGGCCGCTTCCTGATCGAGACCGAACGCGATCTGCCCGTAGGCGACTACATCATTCGTGCCGACCTGCTCGACGATGGCGGCCGCAAGGTGGTGGCGCGCGCCGCCGTGCCGTTCCAGCGCGAGCCCGGCGAGGCGATCGCCGCCGTGGCGCCGGCGCCGGAAATGCCGGCACCGGTCGTGGTCGAGACCGAACCGCGCGCCGAGACGCCGGCGGAAGCCGACGGTGAAGAAGAATTGGCGATGGCCAGGGCCGAGGAAAAGCCGGCGATGTCGGCCGACAACGGCGAGACGGAGGCGGCCGAAGCGCCTGCGGCGGCAAAGCCGGAGCCGGAGATGAAGGCGGCAACGCCTGCCGGAGAGACGGGCGAGGACACGGCCGGCAAAGAGGCTGCGTCGCCCGAACCGGCCGTCACGTCCGAGAAGCCCGCGCCGGAGGCTGTGGTCGCGGCCACCGAGCCTGCCGCAGACACCGTGCCCACTGCGCCGGAGGTCGAGGAGGTTCTGGCGCCGAAGCTGCAGCCGGTCGCGAGTGCCGTCATCATCCGGCGCGGCGACACGCTGTGGCGTATTTCGCGCCGGGTCTACGGTCGCGGCATTCGCTATTCGACCATCTATCTGGCCAATCAGGACCAGATCGAGGATCCGCACCGCATCTGGCCGGGACAGGTCTTCCGCGTGCCGGACAAGTCGAATGACGGCGAGGATGCCGACATGCAGGCGATGGAAGACCAGATGACGACCATCGAGGCGTCGGGCGACGCCGCTTCCGCGATCGAGTAGACGTTTTTGCTAGCCGACGTTGCGCCGGGGCAATTCATCGTATATCGTCGATTTACGATGAATATCGCGGCCGCAACAACCTGCCTGAAACCCGACGGTACCGCCCTGCCGGCGCTTGCCGCCGGCTTCGCGGCACTTGCCCATCCGGCCCGTCTGCGCATCCTTTGCCATCTCGCCGGCCGTGAAGCGTGCTGCTGCCGCGAGATCGTCGACGAGATCGACCTTGCCCAGTCCACGGTCTCGCAGCATCTCAAGGTGCTGGTCGAGGCCGGGCTGGTGCGCTACCGGCCCGAGAACCGGCGTTCGCAATACACGGTCGATCGCGAGGCCGTCGCCCGCCTCTCGGGCAGCGCGTCGACCTTCCTCGCCGGCTGCTGCGACCAATAGCGACAAGGGCGGCTGCGACGCCGCGACAAACCCCGGGAGCCATCCTTGGCCGACAAGACCGTTTCCGCCGAATCCGGCTCGACGCTGCAGACGCTGCGCAATTTATGGCCCTATATGTGGCCCGCCGACCGCGCCGACCTGAAGATGCGGGTCGTGTGGGCGACGCTTTTCCTCGTCACCGCCAAGCTCGTGCTGCTCCTGGTGCCTTATTTCTTCAAATGGGCGACCGACGCGCTCGACGGCGACCTGTCGGCTCTGCCTGCCTTGCCCGCTTTCCTCATCGCGCCGGTGATGCTGGTCGTCGCCTATAATGTCGTGCGCCTGGTGCAGCTTGGTTTCAACCAGCTGCGCGACGCCCTGTTCGCGCGTGTCGGCCAGCATGCGGTGCGCCAGCTCGCCTACAGGACCTTCGTGCACCTGCACACGCTGTCGCTGCGCTTTCACCTCGAGCGCCGCACCGGCGGCCTGTCGCGCATCATCGAGCGCGGCGTGAAGGGCATCGAGACGATCGTCCGCTTCACCATCCTCAACACGCTGCCGACCGTGATCGAGTTCGCGCTGGTCGCGATCGTGTTCGCGGTCGCCTATGGCTGGAGCTACGTCGCCGTCATCGCCGTCACCGTCTGGCTCTACACCTGGTTCACGGTCAGGGCGAGCGACTGGCGCATCGGCATCCGTCGCGAGATGAACGACAGCGACACCGACGCCAACACCAAGGCGATCGATTCGCTGCTCAATTTCGAGACGGTCAAATATTTCGGCAACGAGGCGATGGAAGCGCGCCGCTTCGACCGCTCGATGGCCCGCTACGAGGTGGCCGCGACCCGCATCTGGACCTCGCTCGGCTGGCTGAACTTCGGCCAGGGCGTCATCTTCGGCGCCGGCATGGCCACCGTCATGGTGATGTCGGCGCTCGAGGTCGCCGCCGGAACCCACACGCTCGGCGACTTCGTCTTCGTCAACGCCATGCTGATGCAGCTCTCGATCCCGCTCAACTTCATCGGCTTCATCTACCGCGAGATCAGGCAGGGCCTGACCGACATCGAGCAGATGTTCGACCTTTTGGACGTGCCGCAGGAAATTACCGACCGGCCGGGCGCCACCGCGCTCGAGGTCAGCGAAGGCGCGATCCGCTTCGACGATGTGCATTTCGCCTATGACGCCAGCCGGCCGATCCTGAAGGGAATCAGCTTCGAGGTGCCGCCCGGCAAGACCGTGGCGATCGTTGGCCCGTCCGGGGCCGGCAAGTCGACCATCTCGCGGCTGCTGTTCCGCTTCTACGATATCCAGCAAGGCACGATCACCATCGACGGCCAGGATGTGCGCGACGTCACCCAGGAAAGCCTGCGCGGCGCCATCGGCATGGTCCCGCAGGACACGGTGCTCTTCAACGACACCATCGCCTACAATATCCGTTACGGCCGCACCGAGGCGGGCGACGAGGAGGTCGAAAAGGCCGCCGATCTCGCCCAGATAGGCGCTTTCATCGCGCAGCTGCCGGAAGGTTATCGCACCATGGTCGGCGAACGCGGCCTCAAGCTCTCCGGCGGCGAGAAGCAGCGCGTGGCGATCGCCCGCACCATCCTCAAGGCGCCGCCGATCCTGATTCTCGACGAGGCGACCTCGGCGCTGGACACCCACACCGAGCAGGAGATCCAGAGCGCGCTCGACCTGGTCAGCCGCGGCCGCACGACGCTGGTCATCGCGCACCGGCTGTCCACCGTCATCGCCGCCGACGAGATCATCGTCTTGAAGGACGGCGTGATCGCGGAGCGCGGCACCCATCGTGCGCTGCTCGATTGCCGCGGTCTTTACGCCGAGATGTGGGACCGCCAGCGCGAGGCGACCGAAGCCGAGGAGAAGCTGCGCCGCGCCCGCGAGACCGACGAGATGGGCGTCATTGTCCGCCGGCGGACGGCCGAGGTCGGAGAGGCCTGATGGGCGTCGCCATGGTCGCGCCACGCGTTGCGGCGCAAGGTCGTTTCCGCTAAGCATCCGGCTCTGAAAAACCGGAGCCCGCCACGGCGATGAGCCTGCAGCAATCGATCCGCAACGCCCTCGTTCCCGTGCACCGCGAGGGCTGGCCCTTTGTCGGCGCCTTTGCCGGTGCGGCCATCATTCTGGGCGTCTTCTCGACCAGCCTGTTCTGGATCGGCGTAGCGCTGACCGCCTGGTGCGCCTATTTCTTCCGCGACCCCGAGCGCGTGACCCCGGTCGACGACCGGCTCGTCGTCAGCCCCGCCGACGGCATCGTGTCGAATGTCGGGCCGGCCATGCCGCCACGCGAGCTCGGTCTCGGCGATGTCGAGATGCTGCGCATCTCCGTGTTCATGAACGTCTTTTCCTGCCACATCAACCGCGCCCCGGTGCGCGGCCGGCTGAGCCGCATCGAGCATCGCGCCGGCAAGTTCCTCAACGCCGAGCTCGACAAGGCGAGCCGCGAGAACGAACGCAACAGCCTGCTGATCGAAAGCCCCAACGGTCCGGTCGCCACGGTGCAGATCGCCGGGCTCGTGGCGCGCCGCATCGTCTGCTGGGTCGAGGAGGAGACCGATATCGCCGTCGGCGAGCGCATCGGGCTGATCCGCTTCGGCTCGCGCGTCGACGTCTTCCTGCCGGCGGGCGCGGTGGCGCGCGTCGCCGTCGGCCAGACCTCGATTGCCGGCGAGACGGTGATCGCCGAGTTCGGCGCACCGGCTTCGGCGCCGCTGATGCGGGTATCGTGACCGGTGGCTGACGGCCTCGAACCGGGCAGCGCACCGAGACGCGACCCGCGCGGGCCGCGCATCCGCGAAATCCCGCTGCGCATGGTGATCCCGAACCTGGTCACCGTGCTCGCCATCTGCGCCGGGCTGACCGGCATTCGTCTGGCCTTCGAACACCGCATCGAGTTGGCCGTCGCCATGGTGCTGCTCGCCGCCTTCCTCGACGGCGTCGACGGCCGTGTGGCGAGGGCGCTGAAAGCGACGTCGAAGTTCGGCGCCGAGATGGATTCTCTGGCCGACATCGTCAATTTCGGCGTCGCGCCGGGGCTGGTGCTTTACGCCTTTCTGCTCGACCGCGCGGGTGCGCCGGGCTGGATCGCCGCGCTGCTTTTCGCCATCGCCTGCGGGCTGCGGCTCGCGCGTTTCAACGTCATGGACCACGATCCGGGCAAGGGTTGGCGCGCCGGCTATTTTACCGGCGTGCCGGCCCCGGCTGGCGCCATGCTGGTGCTGCTGCCGGCCTATCTGAGCTTTCTGGGCGTCGAGCATTCGCGGGGCTTTGCCTGGTTTTCCTGCGCTTTCACGCTGCTGGTCGCCGTCCTGCTGGTGAGCCGCATTCCGGTCTGGTCGGGCAAGAACCTCGGCCGCATCCGCGGCGACATGGTCATGCCGCTGATCCTTCTGATCGTCTTTTACGTGCTGTTGCTGATCAACTATCCCTGGCACACGATGAGCGTGACAGCGCTCGCCTATCTCTGCTTCATCCCCCTGAGCTGGCTCGGCTACCGCCGCCGCGAGGCGCGCGACGGGCCGGACGAGGGGGGGGAGGGCTGATCGGTCCCACACCCGGCGCCTGCCCCCGGCATAGCTCCGATTTCCAAGTCCCAAGGAGAAAAAACCATGACCATCCGCCGCATCGAACCCGGCAAGCGCATGAGCCAGGCCGTGATCCACAACGGCACCGTCTATCTCGCCGGCCAGGTCGGAACGCCCGGCAAGCCGGTCGCCGAGCAGACGAAGGACGTCCTCGCCGCGGTCGACCGCCAGCTTGCCGCCGCCGGCACCGACAAGTCGAAGCTGCTGCAGGCCACGATCTGGCTCGCCGACATGCGCGACTTCGCGGCCATGAACGAGGTCTGGGAGGCCTGGATCGATCCGGCCAACCCGCCGGCGCGTGCCACCGGCGAGGCGCGGCTGGCCGCCCCCGACCTTCTGGTCGAGATCATCATCGTCGCTGCCGCGTAAGCGCTCGTCGAGCAAAAGGGAAGGGCGGTCGCCCGCCCTTCCAGTTGCCGCCCGGAGGGAGCCCGGCCGGCGAGGGAGGCCTGTCAGGCGGCGCGGTATTGCGGCGTCGAGGCGAGGTAGCGCGCAAACGCGTCGGCATTGGGCGGCGTCAGGTTTTCCGCCAGCGGATTGCGCCGCCTGACCCTGGCGCCCATGTCGGCCAGAAGCTCGTCGAAATGCTTGAAATGGTAGGGCGCCACGCAGAGCCCGCCATAGACGCCTGCGGCCGGCCGCTCCTTGCGCTTCCAGTTGAGCATCATCTCGATGTTGCGGTTCATCTCTTCCGCGCTCGGCTGGCGCGCCAGCATGCCATCGGCGTAGCGCACCAGCCAGTTGGCGGCGAGTTCGGCGCTGAGCACGGTGCAGAAGGAGGAGTTGAAGCCGACGAATCCCATGTCCGGCAGGTCGGGATTGGCGATGATGCGATAGAGCCGGTACTGGCCGTCGCGCTCGACGAGCTTCTGCCGGTATTCCTCCGGCAGGAACGGCACGCCGAGTTTCCAGCCGACCGCCTGGATGGCGATATCGGCCGCCACCCGCTCGCCGCCGGTGAGAAACACGGTTCCGGGCTCGTAGCGCGCGAACGTGCCTTGGATGGCGCGGATGCGGCCGTCGGCGACCATGTCGAAGAACCCGGGCGTGACGATCGGCACCGAGCAATTGATGCCGCGCTCGATCGGCTCGTTGGGTTTCAGCCCGGTCTTCTTCAGCTTGAGCTGCATGGTCAGCAGGCTCTCCAGCGCCCGCCAGTTGGCCCACACGAAAGGCTTGGCGATCGCGTGGTTGGCCCGCGCCAGCCATGACTGGCCCCAGCCCGGGAACATCTTTTCCTGGGCGCGGATATAGAGGATGCGCTTGAAGTTGATCAGCCCGCCGATGAAGTAGGGGATCCGCCAGACCGATTCCAGATAGACGATGGTGACGGCGGCGGCGCCGGACTTGACCGCATTGACGGCGATGTCGGTCGCGGATTTGGAAAAGCCGAGCACCACCACCTTCCGGCCCCTGAGCGCGGCCGGGTCGGTGTATTCGGACGAATGCATGACCTTGCCGCCGGCGGCGACGAAATCGTCCTGGCCGGGATGGGTCAGCACGTTCTTTTCGGAGAACTGGCCGGTGCAGATGGCGACGAAGTCGAAATCCTCTCCGGTCGAAGCTCCATCCTTGTCTTCCAGCTTCAGCGTCCAGCCTCTGGCGCCGCCGCCCCGCCGCTCCATGCCGGCGACCCGCGTCTGGTAGCGGATCAGCGGCACGATGCCGTTTTCCGCGGCGTAATCTTCGAGATAGGCATGCACCTGCGGCCCCTTCGGCCATTCCGGGTAGTCGCCCGGCATCGCTTTCGAGGTGTAGCGATAGAGGTCCTTCGGGCTTTGCGTCTGCACGTCGGGATAGGAGCGCGACGGCTCCCAGACGCCGCCCAGCCCTTGGCTGCGCTCGATGACCGTCACCTCATGTCCGCGTTCCTTGAACGCCTTGGCGGCGGCAAGCCCGCTGACGCCGGCGCCGATGACGGCGACCTTTTTCTTCTCGACCATCGTGATTCCCCTTGTCTGGCGACCGTCGGCGCAAGGCTCCGCCCCGCGGCGCGCTGCTGCGCGCCGCCCGGACCGCTCGCGGCGGCCGCTTTGTTGCGTTCAGGCGGTCAGTCGTTGGCTTCCGGCGGCAGGAAGTCGACCTCGTGATCGGCGGAGATCTTCACCACCTCCTCCGGATCGGTGAGGTCGTGCAGCCGGTTGAACAATTCTTCCAACTTGCGCGCCGGCGACACCCAGAACATCGCCCGGGCCGGCTTGTCCGACTTGTTGAAATAGCCGTGCGGGATGCCGCGCGGCATGCGCACCAGGTCGCCGGCTTTCGCCTTCACCCATTCGCCATCGAGCTTCAGGTCCAACTCACCCTCCTGCACCAGGATGAACTCGTCCTGGGTCGGATGGACGTGGACAGGCACGAATTGCCCGGGCTCGCTGTTGGTCTCGAACGCGAAGGTGCTTTCGCATACGGCCTTCGGGAAATAGACCTGGCCGAGGATGTTCCAGGTCTTGCCGTTGAAGCCGGTGCCTTCGCGGGTGATGCCCTTGTCGAGGTTGTCGCTCATGTTGTTCTCCCATTTGTGGCTGGAAAGGCGCGTTCTCGGGACGCCTTTTCCTGCCTGCAAGACTAGACCCGCCGGCGGCCGCTCGGCTGTCCGCAAAACGAGATCACTATCCGGAAAACGAAATTTTCTGCCATGCGCGGCGTCTTGAAGCGGCAAAAGCTTGGATGGAACGCCAACGGTGCTACACTTTGCCAATGTGGGCTGAAGAGGGTTCCCGCCGCGAGCTTCCGCTTTCCCGCCACGTCCTGTTCGACACGGACGATCTCGACTGCGCGCGCGAAAGGGTCGCCCGCATTTTCTGCAGCCACCGGCTCGAGATCATCGGCCAGGGGCGCTCCTTCCGCGCGACCCACCGCCATGTGCCCGGCGAGATGATCTCGCTCAACTACATCAGCTACGGCGCCGACGTGATGATCGATCCCGGCGCGCTCGACAGTTTTTACCTGATCCAGATGCCGATCGCCGGGGCGGCGACGATCCGCAACGGCGGGCGTGAGTTCCTGACCGGGCCGCAGACCGCATCGGTGCTCAACGCCGATCTGGAGACCCGCATGCGCTGGTGGAGCGGCTGCGGGCAGTTGCTGATCCAGGTCAGCAAGGCGCCGTTCCTCGCCTTCGCCGAAAAGGTATTCGACCGCGCCCTGCCGGGGCCGCTCGTCTTCGACCCGTGCATCGATTTCACCCGGCCCGAGATGAATGGCTGGCGTGCCTTGTCGCGGCTTCTGTTCGAGGGCGCGGAAGCCGGCGTCCATTCCGGCATCCAGGCCACCTTCAACGAACAGCGGCTGATGGAGGCGTTTTTGACCTGGCAGCCGAGCAACATGACGCTGTTCCTCGACCGGTCGGGCCGCGGCGCCGCGCCGCGGCATCTGCGCCGGGCGGAAGAGTTCATCCGCGAAAACAGCGCTCGCGCCATCACCGTGCTCGACATCGCGCAAGCCGCCGGCGTCACCCCGCGTACGCTGCAACTGGCTTTCAGGGACAGGCACGGCGTGTCGCCGATGCGCGCCTTGCAGCGCGAACGCATGCGCCGTGTCCGCTTCGACCTGCTCGACGGCGGTGAGGGTGTGTCGGTAACCGACGTGGCGCTGAAATGGGGCTTTGCCCATCTCGGCCGTTTTTCCGCCGCCTACCGCCGCGAGTTCGGCGAACTGCCAAGCGAGACCGCGCGCCGCACCCGCGCGAACTGACGCTCTTCCTCGGCCGCAATCCCGCTTGCTGCTGCGCGGGGGCCGTGATTTTCTGAGCGCCTTCTGTAACGGAGGGAAATCCGATGGATGCGGAAGCGCTGAAGAGCCTGCAGGCCCCGATCAAGGCGCGCCTGCGCGAGGATGCCGCGGCCGGCCTGATCACTCTGAAGGCGACGGGCGCGGTCGACGACCGGAACATCGCCTGCAAGGTCGAGACCGGCCGCGCCATCGCTGTCGCGGGCCTGCACCCGGCCACCGGCGGCACCGGCGCCGAGCTCTGCTCGGGTGACATGCTGCTGGAGGCGCTGGTCGCCTGCGCCGGCGTGACGCTCAAGGCTGTCGCTACCGCGCTCGAATTCCGCCTCGGCAACGCGACGGTATCGGCCGAGGGCGACCTCGACTTCCGCGGCACGCTCGGCGTCGCGAAGGATGCGCCGGTCGGCTTTTCCGCGATCCGGCTTGCCTTCGACCTCGACACCGACGAGCCGCAGGAGCGCATCGACAGCCTGCTGAAGCTTACCGAACGTTATTGCGTCGTGTTCCAGACGCTGAGCACGAAACCGGAGCTGTCCGTCTCGGTCGCCTGACCGGTTTTTTGGACGCTTTGAACCTTTCGTCCCTCCGTTGCGACCAACCGGCATTGGCAACGCAAACCATGGAGGGACGCCATGTCCACGACTATCTCCAAGCTTATGAATGCCTTCGCCGCCGCCGCGATCCTCGCCGGATCGCTGGCCGCAACCAATGTCGCCTCGGCCCGCGACGGCGGTCTGCCGGACATTGATGCCCGGCCGATCTTCCTCGATACCGTGCCGCCGCCGGGCATTCTCGACGACATCCGGCCGTGCCGTAACTGTCAGCCCGGTCCCGGCGAGGATCGGCGCTTGCCCGACATTTTCAACCGCTCCAACCCGCCTGCGCCGCTGTCGCCGCATCCGTTCAGTACAACTCCGGGCGCGAGCTTCCGGTTCGAACTCGGCCGCTGACAAGGCCGAGAGGGAAGGAAAAGGCCCGGTGCAAGCCGGGCCTTTTTCACGCCCGGATTTTTTCGCCGCTCCTTTGAACCTTTTGTCCCGCCGCCGCGACCAACAGTCATTGGCAAACGCAAACCATGGAGGGACAAGATGTCTGCCAGCTTTTTCAAACTGACCAATCTCGTGACCGCAACCGCGATCCTCGCCGGCACCCTGGCGGCGACCGACATCGCCTCGGCCCGTGACGGCGGCGGCCCGGACCGCACCTATGCCGGCACGATCGAGATCGGCGACACGCCCGCAACCGCCACTCCGAAGAAGAAGGAAACCGCCAGCAAGCCCAAGCCGAAGAAGCGCGACAGCTTCGAGGATGCCGCGAAGATCATCCAGACCGCCGGCGCGCCGCGCCGCATCGGTTTGGGCCTGATCGGCGGCGTCGTCGGCGATTTTTCCTGCACGGTGGTGTGGTGCATCTTCGATCAGGTTCTCGGCTTCGACACCCGCTACACGCCCGGCGACGTGACCCGCCAGGTGATGGGCTACGAGCCCGCCAAGCGCGCACCGAAGCCAAAGAAGGAAAAGGCATCGAAATATCGCGACGACTGCCCCAAATGCCAGGAGGAAAAGAAGAAGGATGAGCGGCTTGCCGCCTGGCGCGCCCAGCAGAAAGCCAAGCGTGACGCGGCGATGAAAGCCCTGCACGAGGAGGCGGTCAAGCGGGCGGCTCTGCACAAGAAATATGGTGGCAACAACTACGACCGCCATGGCCCCGGCTACCAGATGCGCCTCGGCCGCTGAGCGAGGATTGTCCGCAGGAAAGCCCCGGCGAAGCGTCGCCGGGGCTTTCTTGCGTGTAGCCGTGTTGCGATCAGTTGGCCGCGAAGCAGTAGAACAGGCCGTCGCCGCCCGTGCCCTGCAGCGCTTCCTGGCTGCAGCCGCGCGAGGGATGCGACGAGTTCCATGATTTCGAGGGGGCGTCGTCGCGCAGGCCGATGCGGTCGTGATGGCCGACGATCGCCGAGCCTTCGCCGCTCGCCGTCCAGTTCTCGCAGGTCGCGGCGGCCGCCGTGCCGTCGGGGTTGGAACCGGTCAGGATGTCGTGCCGGTTGGGCTGGTCGCCGCGGCCGTTGACCGTGTTGCCGCTCTCGTCGAGTCCCGTTTCCTTCGAGATCGCATTGGCGTCGCTGTGCAGCGCGGCGACATCGTCGGCGATCTTGTCGCCCTTGGCGTTGTGCCAGGGACCGCTGCCGATGCGGTCGCGGGCGTTTTCGCCGTCGGTCGACAGATAGGCGCGCCAGGTCTTGCCGGACACGCCGGCCGCCTCGGCAAGGCTTGCGCAATGGGCGTCGGCGCCTTCCAGCCCGCCGAGATCGGCGCCATTGCCGGGCCCGGCGCTGGTGATGAAGAAGCTCATCGAATTGTCCTGGGCGTTGGCGGCAAGCACGCCGCCGGCCAAGAGCGCGGCGGCGACAAGGAACGTTCTCGTCATCGGTTTCCTCCCGAACTGAGCTCCCCGGCCCGTCGCAAAGGCTACGGGCCGGAACAAAAGGAGGAAAATCAACAACGCGTGTGGAAAGCGCCTATGCCGGCTTCTGCCAGGCCGTGAAGCGGTCTATTTCGTGGCTGCTGCCTGTTGCAGATAGTCAGTCCCACTCACTCTGTGGGTAACGATCCTCGACAGTGCCTTACGCTGCTCGCGGCCAGACGGCGTTGAATGGCCATAGATGCTGTCGATGTCGAACCGGTCCTCGGGAAAGGGACTCGGACTGCGGCCTGGCTGCCATTCACTGCCGGAGTCTGCCTGGCATGTGCCCACGACTTCCACGGCGTCGCCGAGGAACAGATGCAGGACGAACTCATCGCCATCGGCGTAGAAATGAAGCTCGGTCTCCGCCGGTTGCCGGAGGCTCAGTCGAATCAACTTGGAGACTGTGGTCGATCGCCTGACGCCATCGAGCTGAAGCCTCAATCGCGAGCACAGGGCGGTCGTAGCCCGCCTCATGTAGGCGAAACCCTCGATCTGAAACCACCGGATCGAGTGCGGCTCGGCCTCTGCAAAGAGAATCTCGAGATTGCCGTATCGCCGGTAGAAAGGGCAGAGATCGGTATCGTCGGGAGTTCCCAGCAAACTTTCGACCTCTGCGCGGTTCTGCACAACCGAAAGCGGCCCGAGCTTTCCGGTCGCGAGGAAATCGATCACGATGCGGTCGCTTGGGCAGGCACGGCTTTACGCCGGCTTCTGCCAGGCCGTGAAGCGGCCGAGCTCGACGTTCCAGATCAGCCCGGTCTCGGTCAGAGTGGGGCTGGCAAGCGGCAGGATCTCCGCCGCAACCTCGGAAGGATGCGGCAGTGTCTCGGGGTCTTCGCCCGGCATCGCCAGCGCGCGCATGGCCGTGCGCGCCACGCCGGGATTGACGATGTTGACCCGGAGCGGCGTGTTTCTGGTCTCGTCGGCCCAGGATCGCGCCAGCGCCTCGACCGCCGCCTTCGATGCCGCGTAGGGCGCCCAGTAGGCGCGCGCCGAATGCGCCGACCCCGAGGAAAGCACGATCGCGCGGCCGGCGTCGGACCGCCTCAGCAGCGGATCGACGGAGCGGATCAGCCGCCAGGTACCGGTCACGTTGACCGCCATCACCTTGTCGAACACCTTGGCCTCGACATGGCCGATCGGCGCGATGACGCCGAGCACGCCGGCATTGGCGACGAGAATGTCGAGCTTTTGCCAGCGCTCGTTGATCGCGCCGCCGAGCCGGTCGATGCCGGCCATGTCGGTGAGGTCGAGCGGCACCAGCGTCGCTTCACCCTTGCCGGTGCGGGCCGCCTCGGCCTTGATCTCGTCGTCGAGTTCCTCCAGCCCGCCGACGGTGCGGGCAACCGCGATCACGTGCGCGCCGGCCGCCGCCATCTGCCTGGCGACGAAATAGCCGATGCCGCGCGAGGCGCCGGTGACGAGCGCGACGCGCCCGGTAAGGTCGGGGGAGGATGTCAATTCGAGAACGCTTTCCTAAAGCTGTGCGCGCGAGGCGAGGATCGAGAGCGTGCGCACGTTGTCGGCGCCCTCGTGGTCGAGCAGCCGGGTCGGGTAGTCGCGCGTGAAGCAGGCGTCGCAGAACTGCGGCGCATCGTTGTCGCGCGCCGCCTCGCCGACCGCCCGGTAGAGCCCGTCGATCGACAGGAAGCCCAGGGAATCGACGCGGATGAAGTCGCGCATTTCCTCGATCGACATGCGCGAGGCGAGCAGCTTGGCGGTCTCCGGCGTGTCGACGCCGTAAAAGCACGAGGCGCGCGTCGGCGGCGAGGCGATGCGCATGTGCACCTCCTTCGCGCCGGCGTCGCGCACCATCTGCACGATCTTCTGCGAGGTTGTGCCGCGCACGATCGAATCGTCGACCAGCACCACGCGCCGGCCCTCGATCATGCGCCGGTTGGCGTTGTGCTTGAGCTTCACGCCCATGTGGCGGATGGAATCGGTCGGCTGGATGAAGGTGCGGCCGACATAATGGTTGCGGATGATGCCGAGCTCGAAGGGCAGGCCCGCCGCCTGCGCGAAGCCGATCGCTGCCGGCGTGCCGGAATCGGGTACCGGCACCACCAGATCGGCCTCGACCGGGTTCTCGCGCGCCAGTTCCGCCCCGATCTGCTTGCGCACGTCGTAGACGTTACGGCCCTCGACGGAGGAGTCCGGGCGCGCGAAGTAGACATATTCGAAGATGCAGAAGCGCGGCTTCGCTTCCTCGAACGGGAAGTGGCTGTTGACCCCTTTCGAGGTAATCACCACCATCTCGCCCGGCTTGATGTCGCGCACGAAGCGGGCGCCGATGATGTCGAGCGCGCAGGTCTCCGAGGCGAGGATCCAGGCCCCGTCGAGATCGCCCAGCACCAGTGGGCGGATACCGAGCGGGTCGCGGCAGCCGATCATCTTTTTCGACGACAGCGCCACCAGCGAGAAGGCGCCTTCGAGCTGGCGCACCGCCTCGATGAAGCGCGCGTTGAAATCCTTCTCCTTGCTGGTCGCGACCATGTGCAGGATGGTCTCGGTATCGGAGGTCGAGGAGAAGATCGCGCCCTGCTTCTGCAGGTTGCGCTGCGCCGTCATGGCGTTGGTGATGTTGCCGTTGTGGGCGACGGCGAAGCCGCCATCGGCGAGTTCGGCGAACAGCGGCTGGATGTTGCGCACGCCCGAGCCGCCGGTGGTCGCGTAGCGCGTGTGGCCGATGGCGCGACTGCCCTTGAGGCTGTCGATCACCGCCTGCTTGGTGAAGGTGTCGCCGATCAGCCCGACATGCCGTTCGATGTGGAACTGGCTGCCGTCGAAGGAGACGATGCCGGCCGCCTCCTGGCCGCGATGCTGGAGCGCGTGCAGCCCGAGCGTGACGATCGCCGCCGCGTCCTGGCGCCCGAAGATGCCGAAGACGCCGCATTCGTCGTGGAAATGATCGTCCGCCTCGTCCGTCACCTGTCCCTCGCGGGAAGTTTGGTCGGAAACGGGGCTTGCAAGCGTGTCTGCCATGACAGGCCGCCTTTCGAAGGGTCCGATGCGCGGTGCCGTCCGCGTCGCCGCCGGCTTCGGCCGGGTCTCAGCCGCCGTCGCTGCTGGTGATCTTCTTGATGATCGAGTTCTCAGGGTCGTCCGGCAGCAGCGCCTGCAGCCGCTCGCCGATGCCTTCCAGCAGCGGCAGCGACTTCGCCTCGTTGACCCAGGCCGGCCGGTTCTCGCCGACGAGCCAGTTGAAGAACAGCAGCGCCACCGCGATCACCAGCACGCCGCGCGCCGCGCCATAGACAAAACCGAGCGTGCGGTCGAGCGCGCCGATGCGGCTGTCGATGATGAAGTCGGCGATCTTCATCGTGATCACCGACACCACGATCAGCGCGATGAAGAACACGATCGCCGCCGCCACCGCGAGCGCCAGCTGGGCGTTGTCGACATAGGGCGTCACATAGGGCAGCACCAGGGGATAGAAGAAGAAGGCCGCCGCCGCCGATGCCGCCCACGACGCGATCGACAGGATCTCGCGCGAAAAACCGCGCACCATGGCGAGAACCGCCGAAACCAGGGTGAAGCCGACGAGGATTCCGTCAAGCAGCGTGATCGGCATTAGGGCTCCGCTCCGTTTGGGGCATCGGCGTCATTCCCCGCCATGCCCTCGTTTCGAACCGGCGATCCGGGCCACCAGGTCGGCCAGCGCTCCGGGCTGGAACGATCGCGTCGCGATGCCGCCGGCCAGTTCGCCGCTTCCGGCCGGCAGGACAGCCTGGCCAAATCCCAGCTTCTCCGCTTCCTTCAGCCGCTGCTGCGCATGCGCGACAGGCCTGACGGCGCCCGATAGGCTGATTTCGCCGAAATAGACACAATCGGCCGGAAGGGCAAGTCCGGTGAGCGAGGAAACCAGCGCCGCCGCCACCGCCAGGTCGGCCGCGGGCTCGGCGATGCGGTAGCCGCCGGCGACGTTCAGATAGACGTCGTTGGTGGCGAAGCGCACCCCGCAATGCGCTTCCAGCACCGCCAGCACCATGGAAAGCCGCGAGGAATCCCAGCCGACCACGGCCCGCCGCGGCGTGCCGAGCGGCGAGGCGGCGACCAGCGCCTGGATCTCGACCAGCACCGGCCGCGTGCCCTCCATGCCGGCGAAGACCGCCGCGCCCGGCGCCTGCGCGCTGCGTTCGCCGAGGAAAAGCTCCGACGGGTTCGGAACCTCGCGCAGGCCGCGATCCGACATCTCGAAGACGCCGATCTCGTCGGTCGGCCCGAAGCGGTTCTTGACCGTCCGCAGGATACGGTAGTGATGGCCGCCTTCGCCCTCGAAATAGAGCACGCCGTCGACCATGTGCTCGACGACGCGCGGTCCGGCGATCTGGCCGTCCTTGGTGACATGGCCGACAAGCACGACCGCGGAACCTGTGGATTTCGCGTGGCGGATCAGCGCCTGGGCGGAGGCGCGCACCTGGGTGACGGTGCCCGGCGCCGATTCGGCCACGTCGGTCCAAAGCGTCTGGATCGAATCGATGATCAGCAGGTCCGGCCGACGGCCGTCGGCGATGGTGGCAAGGATGTCCTCGACATTGGTCTCCGCCGCCAGTTCCACCGGCGTGTCGGCGGCTTCCAGCCGCTGCGCCCGCAGCCTGATCTGTGCCACCGCCTCCTCGCCGGAGACGTAGACGACGCGGTGGCCCTGGCGTGCCAGGGCCGCCGCCGCCTGGGTCAGAAGCGTCGACTTGCCGATGCCGGGGTCGCCGCCGATCAGCAGCGCCGAGCCGCGCACGAAGCCACCGCCGGTCGCCCGGTCAAGCTCGCCGATGCCCGACGCGATGCGCGGCGCGTCCTCGATTTCGCCGGAAAGCGTCGTCAGCGCCACGGCGCGCCCCTTGCGCGCCTTGCGCAGGGTCGCCGGGCCGGAGCCGATGCCGCCGGCCGTGCCTTCCTCGACCAGCGTGTTCCATTCGCCGCAGGCGTCGCATTTGCCTGCCCAGCGCGAATGCACGGTGCCGCAGCTCTGGCAGATGAACTGGATGCGGGATTTGGCCATGGAATGCCTTCTTGTTCCAGTTCCATACTTGTTGCGCGCCGTCAACCGGCGGCAAGGCCCGTGCGCCGGCCATCAGGCCTCGTCGTCGTTGCTGACATAGCTGCGGTGAAACCGCCGGCCCATACTCGTGAGCAACTCGTACGAGATCGTTCCGGCAGCGGCAGCGGCCTCATCGAGAAGAATGTTGGGACCAAACAGCTCGATCGTGTCGCCGACCGCGAGCGCCCCGTCGCCGAGCTCGGTCACGTCGAACATGGTCAGGTCCATGGTGATGCGGCCGAGGATCGGTACCCGCCGCCCATGCACGAAACCCTGGCCGCCTGCCGCCGAGGCGGCACGCAGCGGCACGCCGCTGCCCGAAAGCGCGCGATGCAGGCCGTCGGCATAGCCGGCTGAGGCCACGGCGATGATGGTGGCGCGCTCGAGTGTGACGGTCGCGCCGTAGCTCACCGTTTCCCCGGCTGCGGCGTGGCGGATCTGGACGATGCGCGCGGCGGTGGTCGCGACCGGATGCATGCCGGTGCGCCCGCCCGGCGAGCCGCCATAAAGCGCGATGCCCGGCCGCACCATGTCGAAATGGAAGTCGCGCCCGAGCACGATGCCGGCCGAATTGGCGAGGCTCGCCGGGACACCGGAAAAGAGCGCTCGCACGGCGCGAAACGCCTCCAGTTGCAGCCTGTTTTGCGGATGCTCGCGTTCGTCGGCGCAGGCAAGGTGGCTCATTATCAGCACCGGCCTGAGCGCGCCGGTGAGCGCGTTTTCCTCCGCGAGCGCCCTTGCTTCGGCCATGGTCAGCCCGAGCCGGTTCATGCCGGTGTCGACATGGATGGCGCAGGGCCACGGCTTGCCGCCGGCGTGCCCCACAGCTTCCCATATCGCCGCTTCCTCGCGCGTGTTGATGACCGGCACCAGTGCCGCCTCGGCATAGACTTCCGCCGCCTCGCGGCCGAACAGCCCGCCCAGCACGTAGATGCGCGCCTTCGGTGCCGCCTCGCGCACGGCGATGCCCTCGGTCGGCAGCGCGACGAAGAAGGTGTCGCAGCCGGCCTCGACAAGTGCGGGCACGACTGCTTCCGCGCCGAGCCCGTATGCATCGGCCTTGACCACGCCGGCCGTGTGCGCCTTGCCTGCAATGCGGGAGAGGGCGCGGTAGTTCGCCTGCAGGGCGCGCAGATCGATCGTCAGCTGGCCGCCGGCGAGCCGCGCGTCCGGCCCGGCTTCGCGATAACGTACTTCGTCCGCCACTCCGTTTACTCGAAGCGTTCCGGCAGCCGATCTTCCTCGGCCAGATCGGAAAAGCGCGTGAACTGGCCCTCGAAGGCGAGATCGACCGTTCCGGTCGGACCGTGGCGCTGCTTGGCGACGATCAGTTCGGCCTTGCCGCGTACGCGCTCGAACTTCACCAGCCAGTCCTCATATTCGGGCGTGCCCTGCTCCGGCTCGCGGTTCTGCAGGTAATATTCGTCGCGATAGACGAACAGCACCACATCGGCATCCTGCTCGATCGAGCCGGATTCGCGCAGGTCGGCAAGCTGCGGGCGCTTGTCGTCGCGGCTCTCGACCTGGCGCGACAGCTGCGACAGGGCGATGATCGGCACGTTGAGTTCCTTGGCGAGCGCCTTTAGCCCGGTGGTGATCTCGGTGATCTCCTGCACGCGGTTCTGGGCCGCGCGCGCCGAGGTGCCCTGCATGAGCTGCACATAGTCGATGATGATGACGTCGAGGCCGCGCTGGCGTTTCAGCCGCCGCGCACGCGCGGCCAGCTGGGCGATCGAGATGCCGCCGGTCTGGTCGATGTAGAGCGGCGTCTTTTCCATCATCTGCGAGCAGGCGACGAGCTTCTCGAACTCGACCTCGGAAATCTCGCCGCGGCGGATCTTCGATGAGGAGATTTCCGTCTGCTCGGAGATGATGCGGGTGGCGAGCTGCTCTGACGACATTTCCAGCGAGAAGAAGCCCACCACGCCACCATTGGCGGCCTTGAAGGAGCCGTCGGCCTGTTGCGCCGGCACGTAGGACGAGGCGATGTTGAAGGCGATGTTGGTGGCAAGCGACGTCTTGCCCATCGCCGGGCGTCCGGCGAGGATCACGAGGTCCGACGGCTGCAGCCCGCCGAGCCTGCGGTCGATGTCGCGGAAGCCGGTCGAGATGCCCGACAGGTGCCCGTCGCGCATATAGGCGGCGTTGGCCATGTCGATGGCCGTCTTGACGGCGTCGGTGAAGCTTTCGAAGCCGCCGTCATAGCGGCCGGTTTCGGCCAGTTCGAACAGCCGCCGCTCGGCGTCCTCGATCTGGTCGGACGGCGACATGTCGACCGGCGCGTCGAAGGCGATGTTGACCATGTCCTCGCCGACGGTGATCAGCGCCCGGCGCGTCGCCAGATCGTAGATTGCGCGGCCGTAGTCGGCGGCGTTGATGACGGTGACCGCCTCGGCCGCCAGCCGCGCCAGGTAATGCGCGACCGTCATGTCGCCGACCTTCTCCTCGGCCGGCAGGAAGGTCTTCATGGTCACCGGATTGGCCATCTTGCCCATCCGCACCAACTCGCCCGCGACCTCGAAGATCTTGCGGTGCAGCGGCTCGTAGAAATGCCCTGGCTTCAGGAAATCCGATACCCGGTAGAAGGCGTCGTTGTTGACCAGAATGGCGCCGAGCAGGGCCTGCTCGGCTTCGATGTTGTTGGGAGGCTCGCGATAAAGCGGGGTTTCCGCCGCGCCGAGTTTGCGGACTGCTTCTGCCATCGTCTCTCTTCGGATTTATGCCGAACCTCGGTACCAGAACTCCTTACCAATGGGTGAAGGAATGCGGCTCACCACACGTGATTCACAGCCATCCACAGGACAATCGTCGTTTGCCGGTGAAATGCGGTTGACGCGAATCAGCGCCCGGACCAGCCGCCCGATTCTATACCAGAAGGCTCGACAATGGTCGCGGCGGGAGGTGTGTCAGGCCGTGCGCTTGCGGCGTCGTCCGGGCTTCGCGGGCGCCTGTGGCTTGGTCCCCCGGTCGGGTGCGTCCTGCCTGGCAAGACGCTCCTCCACCGCGCCCATATAGTCGCGGGTGACCGGCAGGGTTGTGTTCTTGCGTGTGAGCTGGATCTGGAACACCATCAGGTCCTGCCAGCGGAAGCCGGCCTCCGAGCCGGCGAGATAGAACTCCCACATGCGGCAGAAACGCTCGTCGTAGATGTCGCGGATGCGGTCGCGATTGGCGAGGAAGCGCTGCCGCCAGTGTTTCAGCGTGTCGGCGTAGTGGAGCCGCAGGATCTCGATGTCGCTGACCATCAGCCCCGAGCGTTCGATCGCCGGCAGCACCTCCGACAGCGCCGGAATGTAGCCGCCGGGGAAGATGTGCTTGCGGATGAACGGCGTCGTCGCCGCCGGCGGGCCGGAGCGGCCGATCGAATGCAGCACCATCACTCCGTCCGGCTTCAGGATCGTGGCGCATTTGTCGAAGAAGGTCCGGTAGTGGTTGACGCCGACATGTTCGAACATGCCGACCGAGACGATGCGGTCGAAGCGCTCCGAAAGCTTGCGGTAGTCCTTGAGCTCGAAATGTACGTGGCCTTCGAGCCCTTCCTCCTGGGCGCGCTCATTGGCGATCGCCAGCTGTTCCTCGGACAGCGTGATGCCGAGCACGTCGGCATCGAAATTGCGCGTCAGGTAAAGGCTGAGCCCGCCGAAGCCGCAGCCGATGTCGAGCACCGTCTGGCCCGGCTTGATCGCCAGCTTGGCGGCGAGGTGGCGCTTCTTGGCGAGTTGCGCCTCCTCCAGCGTCATGTCGGGCCGGGTGAAATAGGCGCAGGAATATTGCAGGTCCTCGTCGAGGAAGAGCCGGTAGAGCTCGCGCGACAGGTCGTAGTGGCGGCGCACGTTCTGCCGCGCGCGCGCCGTGGTGTTGAGCTGCTGGAAACGCCGGAACAGATAGCGCATGCCGTCGGCCATGCGGGCCCAGAAGGCGCCGGCATTGACCATGCCTGTATTGGTGTAGACGATCTCGAGCAGGTCGAGGAGGTCGCCCTCCACCATGTCGATCTCGCCGTTCATGTAGGCTTCGGGAAGCGCAAGCGTCGGGTCGACGGTGATGGCGCGTTCGGCATGGCGTGTCCGGATCGCCACCGTCACCTTCCTGCCGTTCTGGTCGCCGAAGGCATGGGCCGCGCCGCCGGGGTCGATGACGGTCAGATTGCCCGTCCGGATCAGGCGCTCGATCACACTTCGCAACAGCATGTTCATGGGATCAACACCTCCACAAACAGACAATGCCACGCCGCACCTGAGCCAGAATGTGGGTCAGGGGGCCGTTCTATCAAGCAAAAAAATACCCGGGAGTTGCCTCCCGGGTATTGAACCTGACCGGTTTTTTCTCTGGATCAGGCGTTTTCGTCCGTCTCGTCGCCATCGGCATCCGGCTCGAAGAAGGCTTCCGGGCGGGCATTCTCGTTGATGTCCTCGCCATAGATCGCTTCCGCCGAATCGAGCGTCTCGCCTGCCGCCTGACGCTCGGCCTCGTCGGCCGAACGGGCGATGTTCAGCGTCACCGTGACCTCGACTTCCGGATGCAGCGCGATGACCACATTGGTGAGGCCGATCGCCTTGATCGGCTGATTGAGCTCGACCTGGTTGCGGCCGACCGAAAAGCCTTCCTCGGTCAGCAGGTCGGAGATGTCGCGGGTCGACACCGAACCGTAGAGCTGGCCGGTCTCGGCGGCGGCGCGCACCACCACGAAGGACTTGCCGTCGAGCTTTTCGGCGACCTGCTCGGCCTCGCTCTTGCGTTCCAGGTTGCGCGCCTCGAGCTGCGCGCGCTGGCCTTCGAACTTCTTCTTGTTGGCCTCGTTGGCGCGCAGCGCCTTGCCCTTCGGCAGCAGGAAATTGCGTGCGAAGCCGTCGCGCACCTTGACGGTGTCGCCCATCTGCCCGAGGCGGGCAATGCGTTCGAGAAGAATGACTTCCATGGTTCCGTACCTTTCATATGCGCCTTGGCGGCGCGCCGGACGGAGGAAGCCTGACAGGGCGTTGAGCCCGCTTGTCGCTGTCCTGCCGGCCGGCAGTTAGGGGCCAGGGCCCCAGCCCGGGATTTCTTTGCTCGTCCGTACCGCGCCCGTCGCGGGGGACGCGCGGGCGGCGGGCCGCCCGCGTCATCGCTCGGTTAGCGTACCACGTAGGGCAAAAGGCCCAGGAAGCGGGCGCGCTTGATCGCCTTGGCGAGTTCGCGCTGCTTCTTCTGGCTCACCGCGGTGATGCGCGACGGCACGATCTTGCCGCGCTCGGAAATGTAGCGCTGCAGCAGGCGCACGTCCTTGTAGTCGATCTTCGGCGCATTGGAGCCCGAGAACGGGCACGTCTTGCGGCGGCGATGGAAGGGACGGCGGGTCGGGATCTGGTTGATGTCGACCATTATTGCGCTCCTCCGTCGGAATGTTCGCGCGGACGGCGCGGACGGTCGTCACGATCGCCGCGCGGGCCACGGTCGCCGCGGTCGCCACGCGGGCCACGATCGCCGGGGCGGTCGTCGCGGTCGCGCTTCTGCATCATGGCCGAGGGGCCTTCCTCGTGCGCGTCGACGCGGATGGTCATGAAGCGCAGCACGTCTTCCGACAGGCCCATCTGGCGCTCCAGTTCCTGGACGGCGGCCGCGGGCGCGGTCATGTCCATGAGCGTGAAATAGGCCTTGCGGTTCTTCCTGATGCGGTAGGTGAGGGACTTCAGCCCCCAATTCTCCACCCGGCCGATGGAACCGCCATTCGCTTCCACGACGCCCTTGTACTGCTCGACAAGCGCATCGACCTGCTGCGAGGACAGATCCTGCCGGGCAAGGAACACATGCTCGTAAAGTGCCATTGTTCTTTGCCTTTCTTCGTTCGCTCTCCCGGCGGCCAACGGCTAAGCCTCTGCGACTTGTCTTTTCCCGTCGATCGCGGGGAAGAAAGGCGCAAATTCGAGACGGTCGAGAGCGGAGACACGGGAGGCGGAAGGCTTTTTGCCTTCACACGATGCGGCGGATTCCCAGGAAGTCGGCGCACGGCCCTCCGTTCAGCCCCCAGCTGGGACCGGCAGAGTGAGCGCGCTTATACAGGTTTTGGCCGCCTGCGCAACCTCAATCGCCGCCGTTCAGCCGGACGAGAGGTAGAGGCAGGCGGTATAGAAGGCGTAGGCGGCCAGCATCGCGCCCCCGGTCTTGCGGCCGAGCCGGTCGCTCCAGCTCAGGATCAGCGCGAAGACGATGCTGATCGCCAGCACCAGCGGCACGTCGATACGCAAGAAGCGTTCCGCGATCGGCAGCGGCGCGACGAGCGCGGTGACGCCGAGAATGGCGAGGATGTTGAAGATGTTGGAGCCGACCACATTGCCGATCGCCACCGCGGTGCGGCCGCGCCAGGCCGCGACCACCGACGTGGCGAGTTCCGGCAGGCTGGTGCCGACGGCGACGATCGACAGCCCCACCACCGCTTCCGAGACGCCGAGCGCCAGCGCGATGGCGCTGGCGCCCTCGATCAGCATGTCGGCGCCGACGAAGAGCAGCGCCAGGCCGGCCAGAAGCAGCAGCCCCGCGAGCCAGGCCGGCTTTGTCGCCGACCGGACTTCGAGGTCTTCGGGCACCGCACCGCTGGCGCGGTAGTGCGCATAAAGATAGGCCGACAGCAGCGCGAGCAGCAGCACGCCGCCCCATGTCGGCAGCGCGCCCCATGCCGCGGCGACGAGCAGCAGCGCGGTCGCGCCGAGCATGACGCGCACGTCGCGCTTGACGTCCGCTCCCCAGCCGCCCGACGGCGCCATCAGCCCCGTGAAGCCGGCGATCAGCAGGATGTTGGCGATGTTGGAGCCGACCACATTGCCGATGGCGATCTCGGGACGGCCCTTGAAGGCCGCTTCGACCGAGACCAGCATTTCGGGCATCGAAGTGCCGAAGCCGACCACGGTGAGGCCGATGACGAGTTCGCTGATCCCGAGCCGCCGCGCCGCCGAAACGGCGCCGCGCACCAGAAGTTCGCCGCCGCCGAACAACAGCACGAATCCGGCTATGACGAAAAGCACATCGCGCACAGGCGGTGTTCCCCCAGGTTCCAGCAAACCGCCCTCTCGCGGTAGCGCTAAGATGGGCCGCCGCCATGGCGCAGACAAGGGCGCGGTCAGCGCGCTGGATCAGCATTTTCCTTTTTACCGGCCCCGCGCAATCGGGCACAACGTGCCCACGAACGAACATTCGAGGAGAACATCTTTATGCCGATCATCAACCGCATCGCCGAATTCCACGACGATGTCACCGCCTGGCGGCGCGATATCCACGCCCATCCCGAACTGCAGTTCGATGTCCATCGCACCGCCGCCATGGTCGCCGAAAAGCTGAAGGAATTCGGTGTCGACGAGGTGGTGACCGGCATCGGGCGCACCGGCGTCGTCGGTGTCATCAAGGGGCGCAAGAACGGCAGCGGCAAGACCATCGGCCTGCGCGCCGACATGGACGCTTTGCCGATCCACGAGGCGGTCGATCGGCCCCACAAGTCGAAGACGGACGGCGTCATGCATGCCTGCGGGCATGACGGGCACACCGCGATGCTCCTCGGGGCCGCGCGCTACCTGGCCGAGACGCGCAACTTCGACGGCACCGCGGTCGTCATCTTCCAGCCGGCCGAGGAGGGCGGCGGCGGCGGCCGCGAGATGGTCGACGAGGGGATGATGGACCGCTTCTCGATCGACGAGGTCTACGGCATGCACAATGCGCCGGGCATTCCGCTTGGCCATTTCGCGCTGCGCACCGGCTCCATGATGGCCGCTGCCGACATGTTCATCATCGACATCGAGGGCATGGGCGGCCATGCCGCGCGCCCGCAGCGCTGCATCGATACCACGCTTGTCGGCGCCCACATCATGACTGCCTTGCAGTCGGTGGTGGCGCGCAATGTCGATCCGGTCGAGGCGGCGGTGATCTCGGTCACCACCTTCAAGGCCGGCGACGCCTTCAACGTCATCCCGCAGACCGCGCGGCTGACGGGCACGGCGCGCACGCTGTCGCCCGAAATCCGCGACCTGCTGGAAGAGCGCATGAAGGAGGTGGTCGAGCACACCGCCGCGGCCTTCGGCGCCAAGGCGACGCTCGATTACCAGCGTCACTACCCGGTGCTCTCCAACCATGTCCGCGAGGCGGGTTTTGCCGGAGAAGTGGCACGTCAGGTGGTCGGCGACCGCGTCGACATGGAGACCCCGCAGGTCATGGGTGGCGAGGATTTCGCCTTCATGCTGGAGGCCCGCCCCGGTGCCTTCATCTATCTCGGCCAAGGCGACACCCAATATCTCCACCACCCGGAGTATGACTTCAACGACGAGATCATCCCGATCGGCTGCTCCTATTGGGCCAGGCTGGTGGAGACGGCGCTTCCGGCCGGGTGAAGGACAGCAACGGGTCACTGTTGCGCAGGATAGGAAGGGGGTCGGGCGCTGCCGCTGGACCTCCTTTTCCTCGGGGGAATGTGCGACGAGCAGGGCTCGGGCTGGCCAGGGGCATTCTGCCTCCGCCGACCTTCGACTGGAGTTCCCATGGCGCGGTCCGGGGTCGTGGCCTTGACTTTGCCGCCCCTCCTGCCGCACAGGCTCGGCAAGGAAAACGACGGGGAGACGCCGGATGGCGATCGCATTCACCTTTCCGGGCCAGGGCAGCCAGACCGTCGGCATGGGGCGCGAGCTTGCCGAAGCCTATCCGGAGGCGCGCGCCGTCTTCGACGAGATCGACGAGGCGCTCGGCGAAAAGCTGTCGAACCTGATCTGGGAAGGCCCCGACGACCGGCTGACGCTCACCGCCAATGCCCAGCCGGCGCTGATGGCGGTGTCGATCGCCGCGCTGCGCGCGCTGGAGGCGGGCGGCCTTTCGCTCAAGGACAGGGTCGCCTATGTCGCCGGCCATTCGCTGGGCGAATATTCCGCGCTTTGCGCGGCAGGCGTGTTTTCGCTTGCCGACACCGCGCGGCTCCTGCGTATCCGCGGCAATGCCATGCAGGCCGCGGTGCCGGCGGGCGAGGGCGCCATGGCGGCGATCCTCGGCCTGGATGACGCCGCCGTCGATGCGGCCTGCCGCGAGGCGGGGGCGACCGGTGTCTGCCAGATCGCCAACGACAATGGCGGCGGCCAGATCGTGATTTCCGGCGCCCGGGCCGCGGTCGAGAAGGCCGCAGCGCTCTGCACGGAAAAGGGCGCCAAGCGCGCCATCATGCTGCCGGTCTCCGCGCCCTTCCATTCGGCTCTGATGACGCCGGCTGCCGACGCCATGCGCGCGGCCTTGGCGGAGGTCGCCAAGAAGGCGCCCGCCGTTCCGGTGGTTGCCAATGTCAGTGTCAGCCCGGTCAGCGATCCCGAGAGGATCGCGACACTGCTGGTCGAACAGGTGACCGGACGCGTGCGCTGGCGTGAGACCGTGGAATGGTTCGGCCAGAACGGCGTCTCGACGCTTTACGAGATCGGCGCCGGCAAGGTCCTTTCGGGCCTGGCGCGCCGCATCGACCGCGACATGGCGACGTCGGCGATCAACACGCCGGCTGACGTCGAGGCGGCGCTGGTCGCGCTGGCTTGATCGGCTGCGGGCGCCGGCCTACCAACGACAACGTTTCGATCCTCTACGGGAGAAAAAGATGTTCGACCTGACCGGCCGCAAGGCACTCGTCACCGGCGCATCCGGCGGCATCGGCGAATCGGTCGCGCGCGTTCTGCATGCCCAGGGCGCGACCGTCGGCCTGCATGGCACCCGCGTGGAAAAGCTCGAGACGCTGGCCGGCGAGCTCGGAGAGCGGGTCAAGGTCTTCCCGGCCAATCTCTCCGACAGGGCGGACGTGAAGGCACTGGGGCAGAAGGCGGAAGCCGAGCTCGAAGGCGTCGACATTCTGGTCAACAATGCCGGCATTACCCGCGACGGCCTGTTCGTGCGCATGTCGGACGAGGACTGGGACGCGGTGATGGAGGTCAATCTCGGCGCCGTCTTCCGGCTCACCCGTGAACTCACCCATCCGATGATGCGCCGCCGTTTCGGCCGCATCGTCAACATCACCTCGGTCGTCGGCGTCACCGGCAATCCCGGCCAGGCCAACTATTGCGCCTCCAAGGCCGGGATGATCGGCTTTTCGAAATCGCTGGCCCAGGAAATCGCCAGCCGCGCGATCACCGTGAACTGCATCGCGCCCGGCTTCATCGAGTCGGCGATGACCGACAAGCTGAATGAAAAGCAGCGCGACGCCATCATGGGCGCCATCCCCATGAAGCGCATGGGCACCGGCGAGGAAGTTGCCGCTGCGGTAGCCTTCCTGGCGACCAGCGAGGCGGCCTACATCACCGGCCAGACGATCCACGTCAATGGCGGCATGGCGATGATCTGAAGGCGGACCGCGGCCTGTACAGGTTCTTCTCCACAGGTGCAGGCAGCGCGGCGATTTGCGTCGCCTTTTCGCCTTTGCCGGCCATATTTTTCGTGTTATGCGGCCCGGCAAACCGGTGATCTGGCGATTGCACCCTTGGCGCATCGACCGGGTTGGGGGTCCGGCAAGGTCTGTTTCGGCCATCCTGCCGGGGCGCTATCTTTCAACTTGATTAGCGGTCGACGTGCCGCTAACGAAGACCAACTTGAACCGAAGTCGAGGGTTTCCAGATGAGCGACACCGCAGAGCGCGTCAAAAAAATCGTTGTAGAGCATCTCGGCGTTGACGCCGACAAGGTCACCGAGGGCGCGAGCTTCATCGACGATCTGGGCGCGGACAGTCTGGACACCGTCGAACTCGTCATGGCCTTCGAGGAAGAGTTCGGTGTCGAGATCCCGGACGATGCCGCCGAGACCATCCTGACGGTCGGCGACGCGGTCAAGTTCATCGAAAAGGCCGCTGCCTGACGCCTTGAGCCGGTTAGGGCATCATGGTTGGTGATGGATCGATGAGACGCGTCGTCGTCACGGGCATGGGGCTGGTGTCGCCGTTCGGCGTCGGCGTCGAACACAGCTGGAGCCGGCTTTTGTCGGGCCAGAGCGCGGCCCGGCGGATCGAGCATTTCGAGACCGACGACCTGCCGTGCAAGATCGCCAACGTGATCCCGCGCGGCGACGGTTCGGACGGCACCTTCAATCCCGACCATGTGCTGGAGCCCAAGGAACAGCGCAAGGTCGGCGATTTCATCACCTACGGCATCGCTGCTGCCGACGAGGCGCTGAAGCATTCCGGCTGGGAGCCAAAGACCGCCGACGAGCAGAACGCCACCGGCGTGATGATCGGTTCCGGCATTGGCGGCGTCGACGGCATCGCCGAGAACGCGCTGATCCTGCGCGACCGTGGTCCGAGGCGAATCAGCCCGTTCTTCATCCCCGGCAACATCATCAACCTGGTGTCCGGCCAGGTGTCGATCCGGCACGGTCTGAAGGGGCCGAACCATGCCGTCGTGACCGCCTGCTCGACCGGGGCGCACGCCATCGGCGACGCGGCCCGCCTCGTCGCGCTCGGTGATGCCGACGTCATGCTGGCAGGCGGCGCCGAGGCGCCGATCAACCGGCTGTCGCTCGCCGGCTTCGCCGCTTGCAGGGCGCTGTCGACCGCCTACAACGATACGCCCGAAAAGGCCTCGCGGCCCTATGACCGCGATCGCGACGGTTTCGTGATGGGCGAGGGCGCCGGTGTCGTGGTGCTCGAGGCGCTGGAGCATGCCCAGGCGCGGGGCGCCACCATCTATGCCGAGGTCATCGGCTATGGCATGAGCGGCGACGCCTTCCACATCACTGCCCCCTCCGAGGATGGCGACGGGGCCTATCGCTGCATGTCAGCCGCGCTCAAGCGCGCCGGGCTGACGCCCGCCGACATCGACTACATCAATGCTCACGGCACGTCCACCATGGCCGATACGATAGAGCTTGGCGCGGTCGAGCGCCTGGTCGGCAATGCCGCCTCGAAGATCGCCATGTCGTCCACCAAATCGTCGGTCGGCCACCTGCTCGGCGCGGCCGGCGCCGCGGAAGCCATCTTCTCGATCCTGGCGATCCGCGACAACGTGGCGCCCGCGACCATCAACCTCGACAATCCCTCCGTCGAGACGGCGCTCGACCTGGTGCCGAACACGCCGAAAGAGCGGCGTATCGACATCGCGCTTTCCAATTCCTTCGGCTTTGGCGGCACCAACGCCTCGCTCGTCTTCCGGCGCCATGACGGCTGATCGGCCCTCGGGCCGAAAATTTTGCCATATTCGTCGCTACCTATCGTCTCGCGCATCGCGCGGCGTCGAGCCATCCGGGCGGCGCGGCGGGATGCGCATCGGGGGACGGCTTGTCCCTCCCGGCGGGCAACACGGCAGGGAAGCGGGGGCTATGAAGTTCCGGGAACGTCCATGACCACAGATACCCCCACAGAAACGACCTTCGGAAACCGCTCCCAGCCGCCAAAGCCGATCGTGCCGAAATCGGCCAGCGAGGCGCTGCGGCCCGAGCAGGGCACCCCGCCGCCCAAACGCTCCAAGGGTTCGCGCAACCAGTTTGTCGTTTTCATGAACTTCCTGCTGTCGGCGGTGATCTTCGTCGTGCTTGCCGGAGGCCTCGCCGTCTATCTCGGCAAGCGCGAGTTCGAGGCCGACGGCCCGGCCGCGACCAGCACCACCGTCATGATCAAGCCGGCGACCGGCGTTGCCGAGATCGCCAACCTGTTGGAGCGGCGCGGCCTCATCAGCGACGGCCGCATCTTCCGCCTCGGCGTTCGCGCCGCCGGCGCCGACAACCGACTCAAGGCCGGCGAGTACGAGGTCAAGGCCGGCGCCTCGATGCGCGACATCATGGATCTGCTGGTGAGCGGCCGCTCGGTGCTTTATTCGCTCACCGTTCCCGAAGGGCTGACGGTCGAGCAGGCGCTCGGGCGCATCGCCGAACATGAGGCGCTGACCGGCGAGATGCCTGCCGAGCAGCCGCCGGAGGGCATGCTGGTCGCCGACACGCAGCGTTTCACCCGCGGCACGACGCGCGCCGAACTGGTCGAGAAGATGGTGGCCGACCAGAAGGCGCTGGTCGAGGAAATCTGGGAACGCCGGGTCGACGACCTGCCGCTTGCCGACATCAACGAATTCGTGACGCTCGCCTCGATCGTGGAAAAGGAAACCGGCAAGGCAGACGAGCGCTCGCGCGTCGCCGCCGTGTTCATCAACCGGCTGCGGCGCGGCATGCGGCTGCAATCCGACCCGACGATCGTCTACGGCCTCTTCGGCGGCAAGGGCAAGCCGGCGGACCGCCCGATCTACCGCTCCGACATCGACAAGCCGACCCCCTACAACACCTATCATATAGACGGCCTGCCGCCGACGCCGATCGCCACGCCCGGCCGTGCCGCGCTGGAGGCGGTCGCCAACCCGTCGACCACCGACGAGCTCTATTTCGTCGCCGACGGCACCGGCGGCCACGTCTTCGCCAGGACGCTGGAAGAGCACAACCAGAACGTCGCGCGCTGGCGCGAGATCGAAAAGCAGCGCGAACAGGAAGCCGCCAATGGCGGCGGCGAGGGTACGTCGGCGGCCGACTAATTCTGCTGCGAAGGGGGGGCGGCCATGGCAGTGCAGAGCATGACGGGCTTCGCTCGCGCGGCGGCCGAGCATGAAGGCACCGCGTTTGCCTGGGAGGTGCGTTCGGTCAACGGCCGCAGCCTCGAGACGCGCCTGCGGCTGGCGCCCGGCTTCGAGCGGCTGGAAATGCCGGCCAAGCAGGCGATGCAGCGCAAGTTTGCGCGCGGCAACCTCCAGGCGACGCTTTCGGTGAGCCGGTCGGGATCGCTGGCGCAGCCGGTGGTGAACGAGGCCTTCCTGCGCGACGTCGCCGGCCTCGCCAGGCGGCTGGAGGAGCAGTTCGGCTGTCGTCCGGCCTCGGCCGACGGTCTGCTGGCCCTGCGCGGGGTTCTGGAGGTTCCCGAGACCGTCGAGGACGAGGACGTCCGCAAGGCGCTCGACACCGCGGTTCTGGGCGCGCTCGATGCAGCGCTCGCCGACCTCGAGGCAGCCCGGCTCGCGGAAGGCGCCGTGCTTGCCGACGTGATTGCCGACCAGGTGTCGACGATCGAGAAACTGACCAGGGATGCCGAGGCGGATCCCTCGCGCGAACCGGCCGCGATCCGCGAGCGCATCGCCATGCAGGTCAAGCTCATCACCGAATCGGCCAACGGCCTCGACGAGCAGCGCCTCAACCAGGAAGCGGCCCTGCTGGCCACCCGCGCCGATATCCGCGAGGAGATCGACCGGCTCAAGGCGCATGTCGCCGCCGCGCGGCAGCTTCTGGCCGATGGCGGCGTGGTCGGCCGCAAGCTCGATTTTCTGGCGCAGGAGTTCAACCGCGAATCGAATACGCTGTGCTCGAAGTCGAACGCCACCTCGGTGACCTCGATCGGGCTGGAGCTCAAGGCGGTCGTCGACCAGCTCCGCGAACAGGTGCAGAATCTGGAGTAGCCAATGGGCGAAAGGCCCCCGTCCGCTTCCATCCGCCGCCGCGGCCTGATGCTCGTTCTGTCGTCGCCCTCGGGCGCCGGCAAGTCAACGATCGCGCGCAACCTCCTGGAGGAGGACAAGGGCTTCGAACTCTCCGTGAGTCTGACGACGCGACCACGGCGCGGCAGCGAGATCGACGGCGTGCATTATCATTTCGTGACCAAGCGCGACTTCGACCACCAGCGCGACGACGACGCGCTTCTGGAGTGGGCCGAGGTGCACGGCAATTTCTACGCCACGCCGCGCGCGCCGGCCGAAGCGGCGATGGCCGAAGGGCGCGACATGCTGTTCGACATCGACTGGCAGGGGGCCGATCAGTTGCGCGAGCGTATGCCCGCCGACATCGTGTCGATCTTCATCCTGCCACCGTCCATGGCCGCGTTGAGGGAGCGGCTGATGCGCCGCGCCGAGGACCAGGACAAGGTCATCGAGGCGCGGCTGGCCAACGCGCGCGCAGAGATCGAGCACTGGCGCAAATACGATTATGTCGTGATCAATGACGATCTGCAGGCGGCCTTCAAGGCGGTCCAGGCGATTGTTACCGCCGAACGTCTCAAGCGCGACCGCCGTCCGGGACTGTTCGACTTCGTTTCCGGCCTGCTCGACGAGCGCACCGGCTGAAGCCTCAGCCGTCGAGGGCTGCGGTCAGCGCGACGAATTCCGCCACCGACAGCGTCTCGGCGCGGCGTGTCGGGTCGATCCCCGCCTTTTCCAGCAGCGCTTCGCCGCCGAGCGGCTTCAGGCTCTGGCGCAGCATCTTGCGCCGCTGCCCGAACGCGGACTGCGTCACCCGCGCCAGTCGTCGGGCGTCCGTCGGCAGTGGCTCCGGCCGGGGCGCCAGGTGGACCACCGACGACGTCACCTTGGGTGGCGGGGTGAAGGCCTGCGGCGGCACGTCGAAGGCGATCCGCGCCTGCGTGCGCCAGCCGGCCAGCACGCCGAGCCGGCCGTATGCGCCGCTGCCGGGTGCCGCCACGATGCGCTCGGCCACCTCGCGCTGGAACATCAGCGTCATCGATTCGTAGAAGGGCGGCCACGGCTCCGCCGTCAGCCAGCCGACGAGCAGTTCGGTGCCGATATTGTAGGGCAGGTTGGCGACGATCAGCACGCGTTCGTGGCCGGCGGCAAGGGCTGCGAAGTCGGTCGTCAGCGCGTCGCCGGAGACAGTCTCCAGCCGCCCCGGATAATGCGCCGAAATCTCCGCCAGCGCGGCCAGGCAGCGCTCGTCGCGCTCGACCGCGATGACCTTTGCCGCGCCTCCCATCAGCAGCGCCCTGGTCAGCCCGCCGGGGCCCGGTCCGACCTCGATCACCGTGGCGCCGGTCAAGTCGCCGGCGGCGCGGGCGACCTTGCCGGTCAGGTTGAGGTCGAGCAGGAAGTTCTGCCCGAGCGACTTCCTCGGCGCCAGCTCGTATCGCGCGATCACCTCGCGCAGCGGCGGCAGGCCGTCGGGGCTCATGGCGTGGCGGCGCGTGCGCGTCCGTCCGCCAGGCGCTTGGCGAGACGCAGCGCGGCCACAAGGCTGTCGGGCCGGGCGACGCCCTTGCCGGCAATGCCGAACGCCGTGCCGTGGTCGGGCGATGTTCGCACGAAGGGCAGGCCGAGCGTTACATTGACGGTCTCGTCGAAGGCAAGCGCCTTGGCCGGGATCAGCGCCTGGTCGTGATACATGCAGATCGCGGCGTCGTAGCCGGCTCGCGCCGCGGCGTGGAACATGGTGTCGGCCGGCAGCGGACCGCTGGCGTCGATGCCCGCAGCGCGAAGTGCCTCGACAGCCGGCCGCACGATCGTCTCGTCCTCTTCGCCCATGGCGCCCATTTCGCCCGCATGCGGGTTGAGCCCGGCAATGGCGAGCCGCGGCGCGGCGATGCCGAAGCGCCCTGCGAGGTCACGCTCGGTGATGGTGGCCGTTTCCACGATCGCCGCGGTCGTCAGGCGCCGCGGCACCTCGGACAGCGGGATATGGATGGTGACGGGCACCGCCCGCAATTCCGGCCCGGCCAGCATCATCACCGGTGTCACGGCCCGGCCGGTCGCCTTCTCGGAAAGATGGGCGAGATATTCGGTATGGCCGGGAAAGGCGAAGCCGGCGTCGTAGAGCGGCTTCTTGGCGATCGGGCAGGTGACGACGGCGCTGGCTGCGCCCCCCATCGTGTCCGCCACGGCGCGGTCGATCGCCTCGACGATCCCGGCCGCGTTGGCGGCGTTGGGCAGCCCCGGCTGATCCAGGAACCGGTTCTCGAGCGGAACCACCGGCAGCGCGCCGTCAAAGGCGTCGCTGGCCTCGCCAGGCGCGGTCTCCTGAACCCGGATGTCGATGCCGAGGGCGGCGGCCCGTCCCTTCAGGAGCGCGACGTCGCCGAGCACATAGAAAGAGGGCAGGGCAAGCCGCTTGCGGTCCGCCCACGCCATGAGCGCGATTTCGGGGCCTATGCCGGAAGGATCGCCCGAGGACAGGGCAAGCGGCGGTCCGCCGTCAGCGTTCAACGATGCGGGCTTTCTCGCGCAGTTCGGCAAGATATTTCTTGCTGAGTTCGTCGGCCTTCTCGTCGGTCGCGGTTTCGTTCTCGAACACCATCTGCGCGACGCGGTCGTCGGAAACCTCGCGCGTACTGCAGATGCCGATGAACTCGACGCCGCGTTCGGTCTCGCGCAACGGTGTCGCCTGGCCAGGCTTGGTGTTGACGATCTGGTCCTTCCAGTCCGGTGGCAGTTCCGGCGCCACCACACGACCGAGATCGCGGACTGTGACATCGATCAGGCCCTTGGCGAACTGGCGCGTGCCGTCGCAGCCATTGAAGCGCTCACGCATGGCGGTGGCTTCCTTGCGCCGCTTGCCGAGCAATGAACCTCGTTCTCCGGCCGGAATGACAAAGATGACCTGCTGCAGCATGTACTCGGTCGCGGACGGCTTGTTGCCACCCTCCTGCAGCATGCGGTGGACGGCGTCCTGCTCGGTCATGCGCTCCTGGGCCCGGAAGCGCGCGCCCAGCGCCCTGTTCCAGCCGATCTGTACCCGGATGAAGTCCTTGAAATGATCCTTGGTGACGCCCGATTGCGCCATGATCTGGTCCAGTTGGGCGAGCGACAGCTTGTTGCCGGAGGCAAAGCGGCCATAGGCCTCGTCCACCTGCTGGTCGGGCACCTTGATGTTCAGACGCCTGATCTCGATCGCCTTCAGCGTCTGCTCGATCATCTGTTCGTTTGCGTTGTCCGAACGCCGCTGCAGGCGCAGGAAGGCCTTGCGCCGCGCAATGTCGTAGGAGGTCACCGGGACGTTGTTGATGATGTAGCGGATCTCGCTCGCCGCTGCCGGGGCGACCGGCGCTGCCATATGAAGGGACAGGGCGAGGGCCACGACAAGGCTCGCCGATGCAAGGCGGTGCAGAGCTGGTTTCATGGCTGAGCTCCGTTCTCTACTGGTTGGGTGTCCATTCATGGGACCAAGCCCGTGCTCCGCCTATACGGCGAAAGGATGACGGCCTCCCACGTCAATTGTTTCCGAGAGCGCCCGATGACGTTCCGATATCGCCGAGCGTGCGGAAGGAAAGGGTGAATCCGACGCTGTAGCTGACCGCCTGCGAGATCGTGTTCTGCGAGCGCGAGAATGTCATCGAATAGTTGAAGCACTCGTCATCATAGGCGAAACCGAACGAGCTGCTGGCCAGCGTGTCGGACACGAGGTCGTAGGTGCCGGAAGCGAACACACTCCAGTATTCGTGCAGTTGCGCCCGCCCGCCGAGGGTGACCTCCTGGCGATCGGCGGCGAAGCCGTAGAGCGGTTGCGCGTCGATGAACGTATAGCCGGCGTTGATCCTGTGACCGTCGAACGGGATCGAGATGCTCGTTTCGGCGCGGCGCATGGCCAGCGTCTTTTCGTCGAAACGGCCACCGGCGCTGAAGATGACGCCGCCCGGAGAGGTCACGCTGGCCATGCCGACGAAATCGGACACATCGGTTTCCAGGCCGGAAAAGGCGCCGACATTGACCAGATCGGGCGAGGCGAACGGGTTGTCGCCGGCCAGGTGATAGGATTGGCCGAAGATAGCGTTCGCCGCCCAGCCATTGGCGAAGCTTCCGGAGTAACGGAAGCCGAGATTGGCCCTCACACCGCTTTCTATGCGGTCGTAGCCGGAAAACTTGTCGCGTTCGAACAGCGTCGAGGCGTCGAAGACAAGGCTCTGGGCGTCCTCGTTGGGAATGCCCAGCGTTCCCGCGTGGGCGACGTCTGGGCGGATGAACAGCTGCGCGATCGGCTCGAGCACATGGGTTGCACTCGCGGTGGAAAACAGCACCGGCCAGCGCGCCTCGAGCCCGGCCGTCGCCATCGCCCGGAAATACGACGACCGAATATCGGCCGCGACAGCGCCGTAGGCGGTTCCGTCGTTCGAATAGGCCGCGCCAGAGATGCCCCCCGCCATCGTGCCCACCGCTCCCATTGCGGCGGCGCTGGTGTCGACCCCGATGCCGTCGATCCGCGCATGCAGGGACGGCGTCACCAGGAGCCCGCCGGAGGTGACGTGGGTCTTCTTCCACTCCGCCTCCGCGGTGACACGCCCGTTCGTGCCGTCATAGCCGGGCACCGCCGGCCGCCCCGGCAGGAAATCGAGCCGATCGCGGTGGATGACCTGCGTGTTGATGTCGAAGCTGAGCTCGCCGCCGGCAACGGGCTCGTCGACCGTGTAGGAATAGTCGAAGGAGGGCAGCACCCAGGGCTGCACCGGGTCGCGCGCTGCCGCGCTGGTCCGCGGTGTCACTTCCTGGACCTGGAACTTGTAGAAGCGCAGGTCGAAATAGTTTCGGTCGTTGATGCCGGTCAGGTAGATCTGGTTGCGGCGTACATATTCCGCGTAGCCGCCTATCCCGTAAGTGTGCGAAAAATTCGGATCGGTCTGCACCAGCACATCCCAGCCGAAGGTCCAGCGCGGGTTGATCTGGAACCGTCCCTTGGAACCGGCCATGAAGCGTGTCGTGACGGTCCGGTCGACATAGCCGGGGGTAAAGGCGGTCGGTTCCTGCTGGTCGATGCCGGCGATCTTGATCGAATACTCGCCCGAATTGAACCGCTGCCGCCACTCGACCTCGCCCATGAAGCCCTGGCGGCCGTAATAGGTCGGGGCGATAGTCAGGTCATAGGTCGGCGACAGCGCGAAGAAGTAGGGTATCGTGACACTGTTGCCGAGGTCGTCGGAAAAGCCGATGCCGGGAAACAGGAAGCCGCTTTTGCGCTTGACGGTCGGGTCGGCCATCTCGAAGGCCGGCAGGTAGGCGATCGGCAGGCCGAACAGCTCGAAGCGCGGCTTTTCGAAACGCACCGTCTTGGCGTCGGCGTTCCAGATGATCCGGCGCGATTTGATGCGCCAGACCGGCGCCTTGTCCGGCTTTTCCTCGCAAGGCTCGCAAGCGGTGTAGACGCCGTTGACGAAGGTCGTCACGGTGCCGCCGCGCCGCTCGGCACTCTCGGCCCCGAAATAGGTCTTGTCGGCGGTCTCCACGCGCAGCGCCGCGACGAAGCCGTCCTTGAAGTCGTCGGTGACGTCGATCTCGTCGGAAAAGATGCGCGTGCCCTGCGGGTCGACGATCTCGACATTGCCGGTCGCCACCAGGCGGCCCGTCGCCTGGTTGTAGACGACGCGATGGGCAACCATCTTGTTGCCGCCATAGTCGATGCGCACCGAACCTTCGGCGGTCACCGTCTGGTTGACGTTGTCGTAGGTAAGGGTATCGGCTTCCAGCAGCAACTGGTCGGAGGAGCTGACGCTGGCGCCAAGATCGTCGATGATCTGGGCACGGGCCGACGGGATGTCGACGGCGCCGGCAATGAGCAGGCCGGCGAGCGCGGTCGCACTCCCCAGAAGGCGCCTTTGCAGGCGCCTTTCGCCGCTAGCCCTCCTCAACCCCACTAACCGTCCTCCTTGTGCAGCAAGAATGTAACTCCGAACAATGCTGCAATGACAACTGGCAGCCATGCCGCGACCACGGGCGGCACGATCCCCGCGCTGCCGAACGCCTTGACCAAGGTCGACACGACATAAAGCAGAAAGCCGGCCACGATGCCACCCAGAATCAGGTGCCCGGACTGGCCGAGACGGACGAAGCGCATCGAAACCGTTGCCGCTATCAGCGTCATGGCGACCAGTAGTGGCGGAAGTGCCACAAGTGAATGATAATGCATCGAAAATGCGCTGGCGGAAAATCCGTAGGCCTTGGCGGTCTCGATCTTCTCGCCGAGTTCGAAGAACGGCGTCGCCTCGGGTCGCGCCAGTCGCTGCTCGACGAATTCGGGCCTGAGTCCCGTCGCCACCCGCGCCGATTCGAGCGTAACCGGCCTGTCGCCGGTCTCGAAGCGCCGCACCTGCTCGAGCGCCCAGTAGCCGTCGCGGAGTTGAGCGCGCTTGGCGTCCTGGCGGGCGACGATGTCGCCGTCGTCGTCGAGGTGGATGAAGACCGCGTCGGAGAGCGTCAGTCCGTTGTCGAGCACGGCGCGGGCGCCGATGATGGTGTCGCCGTCGTCGGTCCGCTGCCGCAGCCAGGGTGCCGCGAAGGCGGAAACCACGTTGGACTGCCCCGAGCGAAGCTCCGCTTCCAGTTCCTCGACGCGGCCCAGGCCCTTTGCCGCGATCGGGTTCAGGAGGAGCACCGACGCCAGCCCGAACAAGAGCGCCCCAATGCAGATCGGCAGCAGGAACTGCCAGGCCGAGACGCCTGCCGCTCTTGTCACGACGAGTTCGTATTTGCGGTTGAGCGAAACCAGCGTCGCCATCGCCGAAAACAGCGCCACGAAGGGAATGGTCTGCAGGAGCACCATCGGCACCCGCAACGTGCTCATCAGCAGGCCGAGATCGAGAGAATAGCCGGGCAGTCCGGAGAAGCGGCCCGATTGCTCGGTGAAGTCGATGATGTAGACGAGCGCGAAGATCCCGGCCAGGAACCAGCCCGTGATCACCAGATAGCGGCGGAAGAAATACTGCCCGAGGGTCCAGCCGATCACGGGCTGCCCCCTTCGAGGCGGCGCCCGGACACGCCGAAGCGCAACCTCAGCAGACGAGCGCGCGCTGCGTTGAAGAGCCCGGCGACGCGGTCGGTCCACGACGCCGGGAACTCGAACACCTTGTTGCGTGCGATGAAATAGGCCGCGAACGCGCCGTTGAGGATCGGTACCGCGTAGACGAGTGGCACGAAGGCACTCGAGTTTTCTGCCTTGTCGGCGACGAAATAGCCCTCCCAGCGCACAAGCAGCGCGAAGCAGATCGCGGTCACCATGGGATGCACCCTGGCCTGTCGGTGCGATCGCACGTCACCGGCCGCCGCCAGCGCGATCAGCGCGAAGACCAGCGGATAGGCCCATTCGGTGAAGCGCCGGTGCAGTTCGGCGTAGAAGAAGGCCGGCGCGTTCTTCACATAGCCGTCGTTGGGATCCGGCCAAAGCAGATAGGTGAGCGTCTGGTCCTTTGGCGCATATTGCGCAGCCGCCGCCTTCGGCGCGAACTCGGAGAGGTCGAAGGCGTAGGAGGCGTAGCGCACCACGGAGACGTCGCCGCCCGGGCTCTTGCGGTGCACCTCGCCGTCGATCATGAACAGGAATTGCTGGTCATCGCGCTGCTGCACCTCGCCATATTTGGCGTAGTAGTTGAGATCGATGCCCTCCTGCCGCGAATCAGCGACGAAGATGCCACCCAGCCGGCCGTCGGGCAGGCGCTCGGCGATCTGCACGAACAGGCCCTCGTCGATCTTGCGGAACGTGCCTTCCTGGATGACGGTCGACAGCAGGTCGGCATGCGCGGTTGCGACGATCTCGCGCACGCGCTGGCGCGACAGCGGTTCGACCAGATTGTTGACCAGGAAGGCCAGCACGCAGGCCATCAGCGCCAGGACGAGCATCGGCTTGAGGATGGTCGAGCGCGAGGAGCCGGACGCCGCGATCACGGCCAGCTCGGAATCCTGGTTCATCGTCGTGAGCGTCTGCGAAATGCCGATGATGATCGCGAACGGCATCACCACCGGCACGACCTTCGGCAACAGCAGAGTCGCCAGTTCGAGGAAGGTCCCGGCGGTCTGGCCGCTGTCGGTGACGATGTTGATGCGCGCCAGGATCTGCGTCGTCCACGCGATCGCCAGCGCCACCAGGAGCGCCCCCGCGGACAGTTTGAACGCGCGTGAGAAGATATATCTTTCGACGAGCTTCATCGCGAAAGTGTTGACGTCCCTGTTCGTGGCGCGCCCGGCGCTCAACCCCGCCGCCAAACTAGGCAAAGCGGGCTGTTCCTACAAGGTTCAGGCGGCGATCCCGTGTCCCGCGACGATCGTGCCCAAGCAAGGCTAAAAAAGGACCAAGGGACGCGGTTAGCGAAAGGTTAAGCCACCGGTTCCCGAGTCGATTCGCTTGCCTCGCTCTGCCGGACTTTCTAGGGTCTGCGCCGATTCAACCGCAATCCCCATCTCCTCAGTCTTTTTCGGGAATCTCATGCCGCAATCGCCCAAGATCAGTTTTGCCAAGTTTTCCGCCCCCCGGAAGGGCAGCGTGCTTGTCATCGCCACGCAGGACAACAAGATCGCCGACACCGCCAGCGCCCTCGATCCGGCCGGCGTCATCGCCCGCGCCATCAAGGTTGCCGACTACAAGGGCAAGGCCGGCGCCACGCTCGAGATACTGGCGCCGGACGGCGCTCCCTATGACCGTTTCGCGGTCATCGGAGCCGGCGAGGCCGCCAAGCGCGACGAAAACGTCTGGATGCGGCTTGGCGGCGCCTGCTGGCCGCTGCTGAAGAAGGCGGGCGAGGCCGTTATCGTCTTCGACGCGGCCGACGAGACGCCGGACGAGGCCGCGGCCGCCGCCTGTGCGCTCGGCATTCTGCTCAGGGCCTATGCCTTCGACAAATACAAGACCCGCAAGGACAAGGACGACGACGGCGACAAGGCGAAAGACAAGGACAAGCCGGTGCGCGTCACCATCCAGTGCGCCAATCCCGGCCGTGCCAAGAAGGCCTTCGCCGATGGCGAGGCGATCGCCGGCGGCGTCAACCTTGCCCGCGACCTCGTCAATGAGCCGGCCAACCTGCTCGGCCCGGTCGAATTCGCGGCGCGCGCCAAGGCGCTCGAGGAACTCGGCGTCGAGGTCGAACTGCTCACCGAGAAGGAGATGAAGAAGCTCGGCATGGGTGCGCTCCTCGGCGTTGCCCAGGGCTCGGCGCGGCCGCCGCGGCTGGCGATCATGCAGTGGAAGGGCGGCAAGGCCAAGGACGCGCCGCTGGCCTTCGTCGGCAAGGGCGTCGTGTTCGATTCCGGCGGCATCTCCATCAAGCCCGCCGCCGGCATGGAGGACATGAAGGGCGACATGGGCGGTGCGGCCGCCGTCACCGGGCTGATGCACGCGCTCGCCGCCCGCAAGGCCAAGGTCAACGCCGTCGGCATCATCGGCCTGGTCGAGAACATGCTCGACGGCAATGCCCAGCGCCCCGGCGACATCGTCACCTCGATGTCGGGCCAGACCATCGAGGTCCTGAACACCGACGCCGAAGGCCGGCTCGTGCTCGCCGATGCGCTCTGGTACTGCAATGACCGATTCAAGCCGAAATTCATGATCAACCTCGCCACGCTCACGGGCGCCATCATGATTGCGCTCGGCCAGGAGCATGCCGGCCTGTTCTCCAACGACGACGGACTTGCCGGAAACCTCGCCGCGGCGGGCACGGCGAGCGGCGAGAAGGTGTGGCGCATGCCGATGGGGCCGGAATACGACAAGCTGATAGATTCCAGGAACGCCGACATGAAGAACATCGGCGGCCGCTATGGCGGCGCCATCACAGCAGCGCAGTTCCTGCAGCGCTTCGTGAAGGATACGCCCTGGGCGCATCTCGACATCGCCGGCACCGCCATGGGCTCGCCATCGAACGATCTCAACCAGTCCTGGGGCTCGGGCTACGGCGTCAGGCTGCTCGATCGCATGGTGAGGGACAGCTACGAGAAGTGACCGAGGTTCTGTTCTACCACCTGACCGACTCGACGCTGGAAGACGCGCTTCCGACCCTGGTCGAACGGTCGCTGCAGCGCGGCTGGAAGGTGGTGGTCCAGACCGGCAGCGAGGAGCGCCGCGACGCGCTCGACCAGCATCTGTGGACCTGGCGCGACGATTCCTTCATCGGCCACGCCACCGACCGCGAGCCGCATGCGGACGAGCAGCCGGTGCTCCTGACCACCGGGCCGGACAACGCCAACGGCGCCACCGTGCGCTTCGTCGTCGATGGCGCCGAGCCGCCCGACCTCGGCGGCTACGAACGTGCCGTGATCATGTTCGACGGCCATGACGAGGCACATCTGGAAGCCGCGCGCCGCCACTGGAAGGCGCTGAAGGCTGCCGGCCATCAGGCGACCTACTGGCAGCAGACAGAGGACCGGCGCTGGGAGCGCAAGGCGTGACGGACGATTTCGAGCGCCGCCGCGAGGAGGCGAAAAAGCGCATCGACCGCCTCGATTCGCGCGAGCTCGAACGCCAGCCCGACCGCAAGGATTTCTTCGACCAGGTCTACGAACAGGCCGGGGGCGACGCCGCGGCGGTGCCATGGGCCGACCTGCAGGCCAAGAAGCAACTGGCCGACTGGCTGGCCGATCACGCTGGCGCCGGCCGTACTGCGATCGACGTCGCCTGCGGTCTCGGCGACAATGCCGAGGCATTGGCCGCGGCCGGCTACCGGACCACGGCCTTCGACCTGTCGCGAAAGGCGATCGACTGGGCGAGGCAACGCTTCCCAGACTCGCCGGTCGACTATCGGGTCGCGGATCTCCTGGAATTGCCGCGCGGCTGGATCGGCGTCTTCGATCTCGTCCATGAATGCTACACCATCCAGTCCGTGGCGCCGTCGATGCACCGTGCGTTCACCGAGGCGATCGCCTCGCTGGTCGCGCCCGGCGGCACGCTGCTGGTCTACACGCGGCTGCGGCCGGTGGGCGAGGCGGTGGACGGCCCGCCATGGCCGCTGACCGAGGACGAGGCCGGCCATTTCGCGCATCTCGGCTTTGAGCTGGTGAACGAGACCCGCTTCGCCTTCCAGCGGCCCGACCGGACCAGTCCGCACGTCTTCGCCGAATGGCGCCGGGCCTGAGAGCGGCCGGCGCGGTTTCTGGACATCGCCCGGAGGCCGTGCCACATCGCTGACGCGGCAAGAAGCGAGGGCCAAAGGCGAGGGCCCGAAAGCAGGGGAACGTCACGTTGCGGTTTTTCTTCCTGATCATCTTGGCGGCGGGGCTGGCGCTCGGCATCGGCTATCCCTGGGCCGTGCAGAATGTCTCCGGCTATGAGATCGGCAACTACCGCGTCTTCGAGCGCGGCAGCGGGTTCAGCCCGGCCGAAGTGGCGCTGGCGCCGTCGGAGGCGCCGGTGCGTGTGCTGGTCGACATGGCCGCCACCGGCAATTTCCGTCCGACCAACAACCGCACCGTCTTGACCGTGACGGCGTCGACCGACGGCCGTACCGTGCTGGCCGAAACCGTTACCTTCGTGCACGCCGCCACCCATCAGGACAGCCCCCAGGTCGCCGGCCATGTCTATCGCGACGAGGTCGGCGTCATCGACCCGGTCGACGGCGAGCACCGCTACATGTTCACCGTCGGGCCGGGCGATGCCGAAGATGTCGAGATGGAAAGGGTCGACCTGATCCTGCGCGCCGGCGCCTTCGACCTCGACCCGCGCGCCGTGCCCGCCGGCTATGCCTTGATGGCGGTCGGCTTCATCGGCCTTGTCGTCGCATTCCGGTTTCGCCGCCGCCGCAAGGCGCAACGCTCCGAACCGAAGAAGCCGCGCTGGGGCAGGGGCGGCAAGTCGGATTGAACAGGGCGGCCACGCCGTTCAAATCTCGCCGAAGTCGCCCGAGCGGCCCTTGCCCGAGGCGAAGCGCGCCGCGCCTTCGCTGCCTTCGGCGCGGAAAGCAGCCGCACTTTTCCATTCATTGCCGAGCGCCGGCGCCATGCCGAGCGACCACTGTTGCATCGCCGATTTGCGGTCGGCACGCATGCAGGCCTGCGGGAAGCGGGCGATCTCGGTGGCCAGTTCCAGCGCCGTCTCCAGCGCCTTGCCATCTGCGCACAGCCGGTTGGCGAGTCCCATTTCAAGGCATTCCTGCGCTTCCGCCTTGCGCCCGGTCAGGATCAGGTCCATGGCGCGGCCGTGCCCGACGATGCGCGGCAGGCGCACCGTGCCGCCGTCGATCAGCGGCACGCCCCAGCGCCGGCAGTAGACGCCCATATAGGCGCTCTCCTCCATGACGCGCAGGTCGCACCAGAGCGCCAGTTCCATGCCGCCGGCAACCGCCGGGCCGGCTACCGCGGCGATGACGGGCTTGGTCAAGGTCAGCCGTGTCGGCCCCATCGGTCCCTTGCGCGGCTGGTCTTCATGGCCGTCGAAGGCCGGGTCGAGGTCGTGGGCGGCAAACCATTGCTCGTCCATGCCGCCGGCCGCGTGCTTGAGGTCGAAGCCGGCGCAGAAGACGCCGCCGGCCCCGGTCAGCACCGCTACCTTGCGTTCCGGGTCGCGGTCGAAATCGACAAAGGCGCGGAACAGCGCCTCCGCCATTGCCGGGTTGACGGCATTGCGCGCCTCGGCGCGGTCGATCGTCACGATCGTGATTTCGTTCCTGTTTTCGACCGTCACCGTCATGACGCCATGCCTTCCTCGTACTCCGCCGAAAGGTTCAGCCACATGTCCTCGTGGCGGGCGAGCTGGTCGGCGAGGTCGGAGCGTTCCTTGCCGAGACGGGCTGCCCTGGCGGAGTCTTTGTCGTAGAGCTCGGGATTGGCAAGCTCGGTCTCGATCAATTCGATGCGCTTGCGGGTGCGTTCGATCAGCCCCTCGGTCGCCTTGATCTGCTTGGCCACCGGCTCCATCGCCTTGCGCCGTTCGGCCGCCTCGCGCCGCTTCTCCGCCTTCGAGGCCTTGTCGGCTTCGCGCCGTTCGCGCCTGTCGCTTGCCCCGCCGGTGACCAGGCCGCGATAGTCGGCGATGTCGCCGTCGAACGGCGCCACCGTGCCGTCGCGCACCAGCCACAGACGGTCGGCCGTCGCCTCGATCAGGTGTCGGTCGTGCGAGATGATGATGACGGCGCCCGGATAGTCGTTGAGCGCCTCGATCAGCGATTGCCGCGAATCGATGTCGAGATGGTTGGTCGGCTCGTCGAGGATGAAGAGGTTCGGCCCTTCGAGCGCCGAAAGCCCCATCAGAAGCCGCGCCTTCTCGCCGCCGGAAAGGTCGCGCGCCGGCGTTGTCATCTTTTCGGTGGCAAGGCCCATCTGTGCCACGCGCGAGCGCACCTTGGCCTCGGGCTGGTCTGGCAGCATGCGGCGAACATGCTCGATGGCGTTTTCGGCCGGCCGCAGTTCCTCGAGCTGGTGCTGGGCGAACATGGAGACCTGCATCTGCGGCGCCAGCGTCATGCGCCCGGTCTCGAGCTTCAGCCGCCCCGAGACCAGCTTGGCGAAGGTCGACTTCCCGTTCCCGTTGGCACCCAACAGCGCGATGCGGTCGTCCTCGTCGATGCGCAGCGACAGGTTCTTCAAGACCGGCTTGCCGGGCGCGTAGCCGACGGCGCCGTTCTCGATCGCCACGATCGGCGAGGCGACCTGCCGCACCGGCGCCGGGAAGGAGAAGGGGCGCACCGTCTCGTTGACCACTGCGGCGATGGTGCCCATGCGTTCGATCGCCTTGAGGCGCGACTGCGCCTGCCGCGCCTTCGACGCCTTGTAGCGGAAGCGCTCGACGAAGGCCTCCATGTGCTTGCGTTTGGCTTCGAGCTTGATCCGCGACTTTTCCTGCAGTGCCTGCTTTTCGGCGAACTGCCGCTCGAACTGGTCGTAGCCGCCGCGCCAGAAGGTGAGTTTCTGCTTGTCGAGATGCACGATCGAGCCGACCGCCCGGTTCAAAAGGTCGCGGTCGTGGCTGATCAAGAGCACGGTGTGCGGGTAGCGCGCCAGGTAGCTTTCCAGCCACAGCGTGCCTTCCAGGTCGAGATAGTTGGTCGGCTCGTCGAGAAGCAGCAGGTCGGGCTCGGCGAACAGCACCGCCGCCAGTGCCACGCGCATCCGCCAGCCGCCCGAGAACGAACGGGCAGGGCGCTTCTGCGCATCCTCGTCGAAGCCGAGGCCTGCAAGGATGGTCGCCGCGCGCGCCTCGGCGGAATGGGCGTCGATGTCGGCAAGCCTTGTGTGGATCTCGGCGATGCGGTGCGGGTCGCTCGCGGTCTTTTCCTCTGCCATCAGCGCGGCGCGCTCGGTGTCGGCGGCGAGCACGATTTCGATCAGCGGATCGTCGGTGCCCGGCGCTTCCTGCGCCACCTGGCCGATGCGCATGTTTTTCGGCAGCGACACCGAGCCGCTTTCTGTCGGAAGTTCGCCCATGATGGCGCGGAACAGCGAGGTCTTGCCGGTGCCATTGCGGCCGACGAGCCCCGCCTTGACGCCGGCGGGCAGCGCCAGCGAGGCGTGGTCGATCAGAAGGCGCCCGGCGACGCGCAGGGAAAGGTCGTTGATGGTGATCATGGCCGCGGCGTTGTGGCCGAGAGCCGCCTTTGATGCAAGGGGCGCAGAGTGTTCATTGCTGCCGCAAGCCTGGATGTGGAGACCTCGACGCGATGCGTCGGGACTGATGCTCGTCGATACATCAATATGGATCGAGGCGTTTGCGGAGCGGGAGACGCCATCGCGACAAGGCTCGATGCCGTCCTGGCTGACCACCAGCCCATCGTCGGAGACCTGATCCTGGTCGAGTTGCTTCAGGGCTTGCGCGAAGGACCAAGGTTGCGCCTTGTCGAAGCCGCGTTGGGCTCGCTGCGGGTCGTTACAGGGTGGCGCACCTTCACAACGACCGTGATTTCGATACGATCGAGGAACATCTGGGGCTGGTGGTCTGGCGATAGCCGCCGACGAAGGCACGGCGCCTGAGCGTATCCCGCCCGACGGTGTCGTGAAGGCGCGTTGACACGGTGACAATTCAGCGCGCGCGCCGGTAATGCATGGCGACCGCGCCGTTGCGGAGCGGCTTCGCCGAGATCAAATCGAGCCTTCGTGTGCCAGGCAAGCCGCTCCCGTAAAGGGTCGGTCCGTGGCCGGCGATCCTCGGGTGGACAAGGAACTTGTACTCGTCGATCAGGTCCAGCCGGTCGAGTTCGGTCGCCAGCTTGCCGCTGCCCAGCAGCACGCCATCCGCGGTCGTGTCCTTGAGCCTCTGGACCTCGGTGCGCAGGTCGCCTGCAACGTGATGGCTGCCGGTCCATGGGAAGGCCGTTCGCGTCGAGGAAACCACATATTTCGGCTTGGCCTCCAGCTTGACCGCCCATTCGCGTAGCGCCGGCGGCGCCTCCACGTCGCCGCGGGCGACCGCTGGCCAGTAGCTCTCCATCATCTCATAGGTGACGCGACCCCACAGCATCGCCCCGGCCTCGTCCATGAGGCGGGTAAAGAAGGCGTGGGTCTCGTCGTCGGCTATGCCCTCCCGGTGGTCGATGCAGCCGTCCAGGGTGACTTTGATGCTGAAGGTCAGTATTCCCATGCGGCGAGCCTAAGCCATGCCTACGCGTATTCCCGCCCCTCGTCCGTCCTGTGGAAGTAGATCAGGTCGAGCGAGGGCGGCGCATGGCCGAGCAGCGAAAGCACCGTGTGCGCCTGGCCGCGGTGATGGGTCTGGTGGTTGAACAGGTGCGACAGGGCCGGCGCCAGCTTCTGGCTCACCGTGCGCATGTCGGTCACGGTGATATAGGTGAAGCGGCCGGCAAGTGCCGTCTCGTCGAGTCCGTCGACCCAGTCGACGATGCGCTTGTCCTCGGCCTCGCGCGCCACCCGCAGCGGGGCGAGGTTGGGGTGGATGATGGCGTCGAGCGTCTTCGGCGCGTCGCCCTCGCCGGTAAAGCGTTTCATCCAGATGCGGTCCGCGACCAGGAGGTGGTTGAGGGTGCCTTTCATGGAGCCGAAGAAGGCGCCGACGTCGCGCGCGAACTCGGCGTCGGTCAGTTCGCCGGCCGCATCGTAGATCGCGGCATTGGCCCAGCGGTTATAGGCCGCCATCATGCGGAAATGGTGCTTCATGCCCTTTTCTTTTGGCCCCGAACGCGCTGAATTGCGCCTCCCTACCATCCCAGCCGGAGCCGATCCATGACAATCCTTCTTTATGACCTCGTCGGTGCCGACGCGGCGCGCCCGTTCAGCCCGCATTGCTGGAAGGCGGCGATGGCGCTCGCCCACAAGGGACTGGCGTTCGAGCGCGTGGCGACGCCTTTCACCGAGGTGCCGAAGATCGAGGACGGCGCCACCAAAATCGTGCCGCTGATCCGCGACGGCGAGCGCCTGGTCGCCGATTCCTTCGAGATCGCGCTCTATCTGGACGAAGCCTATCCCGACCGGCCGACGCTTTTCGGCGGCGATGGCGGCAAGGCGATGGCGCGCTTTGTCGAGCGCTGGAGCCAGGTGACTTTGCACGGCTATATCGGCGGCGCGCTGCTGATGGACATCCATGACCGTCTCGGCGAGGCCGACCAGGCCTATTTCCGCCAGTCGCGCGAGGGCCGTTTCGGCAAGCCGCTGGAGGAGATGCCCGAAGGCCGCGAGGAAAAGCTCGCCGGCTTCCACGCGCGGCTCGAACCGCTGCGCAACATGCTCTCCGTCCAGCCCTTCATCGGCGGCGAGCGCCCGCTCTTTTGCGACTACATCGTCTTCGGCGCGTTCCAGTGGGCGCGTGTGATCTCGCCTTTCAGGATACTCGCCGACGGCGATCCCGTGACCGACTGGTTCGAGCGTTGCCTTTCCCTGCACGAAGGCATGGCGCGGCAGGTGCCGGCGGCGGCCTGAAACCCTTGGCAAGGCGGGGGGCGGCCTGTATAGAGCCGCCACTTTCCCCGCACGAACAAAGGATTTCTCGATGGCGATCGAACGCACCTTCTCGATGATCAAGCCGGACGCGACCCGGCGCAACCTGACCGGCGCCATCACCGCCAAGCTGGAAGAGGCGGGCCTGCGTGTCGTCGCCTCCAAGCGCGTGTGGATGAGCCGGCGCGAGGCCGAGGGTTTTTACGCCGTGCACAAGGAGCGCCCGTTCTTCGGCGAACTGTGCGAGTTCATGTCGTCGGGCCCGACCATCGTGCAGGTGCTGGAAGGCGAGAACGCCATCGCCAGGAACCGCGAAGTCATGGGCGCCACCAACCCGGCCGACGCCGCCGAGGGCACGATCCGCAAGGCCTTCGCCCAGTCGATCGGCGAAAACTCCGTCCACGGTTCCGACGCCCCGGAAACCGCGGCGCAGGAAATCAAGTACTGGTTTTCCGATATCGAGATCGTCGGCTGATCCAGCCGCACTGACGGCAACAAAAAAAGCCCCGGTCGTTCGCGACCGGGGCTTTTTCGTTCGGCTCGGCTATGCCACTCAGAACTTCATGCCGAGACCGAACAGCACCTTGTTCTCGCGCACGTCGACCGGGGTCGCGCCGCCCGAAAGGGCGAAGTTTTCCGAGCCGTAGTCGACATAGCGGTATTCGCCGCGCGCGAAGACGCGTTCGGTCAGCTTGACGTCGGTGCCGATGCCGGCCGTCCAGCCAAGCATCGTGTTGGTGTCGGCAGTGGCCGCATCCGACATTTCCAGCCGGCTGGCCGCGCCGCCGGCCGTGCCGTAGACCAGCACGCTGTCGTTGACGGCAACGCCGACGCGGGCGCGCAGCGTGCCGTCGATGCCCGACTGCGAGGCCTGGCCGGCATTGACGCCTTCATTGCCGTTGTAGCCGATATCGGCTTCGAGGCCGTAGACCAGCATGCCGTCCTGGCCGTTCCAGCCGCCGAAGGCGCCGCCCTGGAAGCCGTCCGTGTTGATCGTGTTGCCCGGCGTCTCGGTACGGCCGCTGAAGCCGTAGCCGGCATAGACGCCGACATAACCGCCGGACCAGGTGTAGACCGGCACTTCCTCGATGGGCAGCGGCTCGGCCGGAATCGGCTCGACGACATCGGCCGCGAAAGCGGGCGCGATTCCCATGAAGGCTGTCAGGCCGACCGCGGCGAGCCCCGAGCGTGCGAAAGTGGATTTGGCTGTCATTGTTGTTAGCTCCTTAGCCAGAGGATGAAGGCCGAAACCTTCAACGCGTGAACTTGACCGGACCCGCCTTGGGAGGGTGAGGGGTGAAACGAGCCCGACAGGCCGGAATGTCGGTTTCGAATGCGGCTGAATCGCACCGGAAATCTGATCTTTGGCTGGCGGCGATGCGGCGGAAAGATGACGTGACGTTTGCGCAACAGGGCTGCGTCGGTTGCAGCCCGCGTCGCACCGTGCTGTCACCCTAACTATCTGAATCAAAAAAGCTTTTGGTTGCGCGCAACGGCAAGTTCCGGGCCCTGCATCCACAGCCGTTTCGGCAGGACGCGGACGCACCCGCTTCTTCCCATCGTCATTTTGCCGCATATATGTCTGCCATGTTAACGAGCGAGGATTCCATGACCGCGGCAGGCCCCGTCGCACTGGTGACCGGAGGCGGAAAAAGGCTCGGCGCGGCCATCGCCCGCGACCTGGCCGCGCACGGCTTCGCCGTCGCGATCCATTGCAATCGCTCGCGACGTGCTGCCGACGACCTTGCCCAGACCATCGCCGTTGAAGGCGGCCGCGCGGCCGTCTTTGCCGCCGACCTGTCCGACATGGCCGGGACGGCCGCACTCGCCGACGTCGTCGCTGGCGAGCTGGGCCCGGTGCGGCTCCTCGTCAACAATGCTTCCGCCTTCGAGGACGACAGCGCCGCCACACCCGACTGGGAAAAATGGGAGCGCCACTTCGCCCTGCATCTGAAGGCGCCGGTGGCGCTCGCCTCGCGCATGGCGGCCGGGCTTCCCGCCGGGGAGACCGGCCTTGTCGTCAACATGATCGACCAGCGCGTCTGGAAACTGACGCCACAGTTCTTTTCCTACACGCTGTCGAAATCGGCCTTGTGGACGGCGACCCGCACCATGGCCCAGGCACTGGCCCCGCATATCAGGGTCAACGCCATCGGCCCCGGCCCGACCCTGAAGAACGAACGCCAGAACGACGCCGACTTCGCCGCCCAGGCCGCTGCGCTGCCGCTCGGACAGGGGCCTCTCCTGACGGAATTCGGCGCCACCATCCGTTATCTGTGGCAAACGCCGTCGATCACCGGCCAGATGATCGCCCTCGACGGCGGCCAGCACCTTGCCTGGCAGACCGCCGATGTGACAGGCATGCGCGAATGATGAACGCCAGGCACGGGAACGAACAGGAGGGCCAGGTCCTGACGGACGGCGTCGATGCCCCGGCAGCGGACATCGGTGCGCCCGCCGCCCCGCCCGATGCCGGCATCGAATGGGATTCCGGTCCCACCGGTCTCGACGGCAAGAGCGGCGCCGAGGTGATCGCCGCCTTCGTCAAGCGTCTGCCCAATGCGCCCGGCGTCTACCGCATGATGAACGCGGCCGGCGACGTGCTTTATGTCGGCAAGGCCCGCAGCCTCAGGAAGCGTGTCACCAACTATGCCCAGGGGCGCGGCCACACCAACCGCATCGGGCGCATGGTGCGCGAGACCGCGGCGATGGAATTCGTCGTGACCCGCACCGAGGTCGAGGCGCTGCTGCTCGAAGCCAACCTGATCAAGCGCCTGAGGCCGCGCTTCAACGTGCTTTTGCGCGACGACAAGTCGTTTCCCTACATCCTGGTCACCGGCGACCACCGCGCGCCAGGCATTTTCAAGCATCGCGGCGCGCGCTCGCGCAAGGGCGACTATTTCGGCCCGTTCGCCTCCGCCGGCGCCGTCGGGCGCACCATCAACGCGCTGGAGCGCGCCTTCCTGCTGCGCTCATGCACGGATTCGGTGTTCGAAAGCCGCACCCGGCCCTGCCTGCTTTACCAGATCAAGCGCTGCTCGGGTCCCTGCACCCGCGAGATCAGCGACGAGGCCTATGGCGAACTGGTCGCCGAGGCGAAGGAGTTCCTCTCCGGCCGCAGCCAGAAGGTGAAGGCGGAGATTTCCGGGGCCATGCAGGAGGCGTCGGAGAAGCTCGATTTCGAGCGCGCCGCCGTCCTGCGCGACAGGCTCGCCGCCTTGAGCCATGTCCAGAGCCACCAGGGCATCAACCCGCAATCGGTCGAGGAGGCCGACGTCTTCGCCATCCACCAGGAGGGCGGTCAGAACTGCATCGAGGTCTTCTTCTTCCGCACCGGCCAGAACTGGGGCAACCGCGCCTATTTCCCGAAGGCCGACGGCTCGCTGGAGGCCACGGAGGTGCTTGGGGCCTTCCTGACCCAGTTCTACGACGACAAACCCTGTCCGCGCACGATCCTGCTTTCGCATCAGGTCGAGGAGCAGGAACTGCTCGGCGAGGCGCTTTCGACCAAGGCCGGCCGCCGCGTCGCGATCTCGGTGCCGCGGCGCGGCGAAAAGAAGGACCTGGTCGACCATGCGCTGCACAACGCACGCGAGGCGCTGGGCCGGCGGCTGGCCGAGACCTCGTCGCAGGCGCGCCTGCTTGCCGGGCTCGCCGACACGTTCGGCCTTGAGGCGCCGCCGCGCCGCATCGAGGTCTACGACAACTCGCACATCATGGGCACCAACGCGGTCGGCGGCATGATCGTCGCCGGCCCGGAGGGCTTCGCCAAGGCGCATTACCGCAAGTTCAACATCCGCTCGACCGACATCACCCCGGGCGACGATTTCGGCATGATGCGCGAGGTGATCGAGCGCCGCTTCGCGCGGCTGTTGAAGGAAGAGACCGCGGAAGCGGGCAGCGCCGCCGAAGAGGACGACGATACCGGCGCGATGCCGGCCTGGCCCGACCTGATCCTGATCGACGGCGGCCAGGGCCAGATGTCGGCCGTGGGCTCGGTGCTCGACGATCTCGGCATCGCCGACCGGGTCACCGCGATCGGTGTTGCCAAGGGTGTCGACCGCGACGCCGGCCGCGAGCGCTTTTTCGTCGCCGGCCGCGAACCCTTCATGCTGCCGCCGCGGGACCCTGTGCTCTATTTCGTCCAGCGGCTGCGCGACGAGGCGCACCGCTTCGCCATCGGGTCGCACCGGGCGCGCCGCAAGAAGGAGATGGTGAGGAACCCTCTCGACGAGATCGAGGGCATCGGACCGGCGCGCAAGCGCGCGCTGTTGCACCATTTCGGCACCGCAAAGGCGGTCAGCCGCGCCGGTGTCGAGGATTTGCTCGGCGTCGATGGCATCTCGGAGGCGATGGCGAAGCAGATTTATGCCCATTTCCACGAAAACGGTTGAGACCGACGCCGGTTTGCCGGCAAAGACGCCTTCGATGTTGACCCGTGGCAGGGCCTTCTGGTTTGAGTAGCCGTCCCGAACCGGTGTTCCGACCTTCATGTCCAAGCGCGCATTCAATCTTCCCAATATCCTGACCTACGGGCGGATATTGGCCGTGCCGCTGATCCTTATCTGCTTCTACCTCGAGGGGCGGACCCGCCCGACCGATTTCTGGCGATGGTCGGCGCTTGCCATCTTTGTGTTGGCCAGCATCACCGATTATCTGGATGGCTACATCGCCCGCGTCTGGGAACAGACGTCAAACATCGGCAAGATGCTCGATCCGATTGCCGACAAGCTGCTTGTCTCGGCGGCGCTCTTGCTGCTGGCCTACGACCGCACCATCGACAAGTGGTCGTTATGGGCGGCGATCATCATCCTGTGCCGCGAGATCCTCGTGTCGGGCCTGCGCGAATATCTCGCCGAACTGAAGGTCAGCGTGCCGGTCACCCGGCTTGCGAAATGGAAGACGACCATCCAGTTGATAGCGATAGGCTTCTTGCTCGCCGGTCCGGCCGGCGACAAGATATTGCCCTATACCACGGAGGCTGGCTTGACGCTGTTATGGGTATCGGCGCTGGTGACCCTTTATACCGGCTACGATTATTTCCGCGCCGGGCTGAAGCACATCATCGACTGACGGATTTGCCATGAAGCTCATCTATTTCGCCTGGGTCCGCGAGCGCATCGGTCACGCCGAGGAGGAGGTCGAACTCCCCGACGGCATCGAAACGGTCCGCGACCTGCTGGCCTGGCTGAAGGGGCGGGGCGAGGGCTATGAGGCCGCGCTCCAGCATGCCTCGGCGATCCGGGTCGCCATCAATCACGAGCATGTCGGCCATTCCGAAAAGATTGCGGGCGCGCGCGAGATCGCGCTGTTTCCGCCCATGACCGGCGGGTAGGCTCTGCCGATGACGCCGGTCATCCGTATCCAGCGTGACGATTTCGACATTGGCGCCGAACTTGCGACGATCGCCGGAGGCCGAACCGACATCGGCGCCGTGGTCACGTTCTCGGGCCTCTGCCGCGATGAGGCCGGCGCCTTGTCGGCGCTCGAACTCGAACATTACCCCGGCATGGCTGAGGCCGAGATCGGGCGGATAGCCGAGGAGGCGGCAGGTCGCTGGCCGCTCGCGGCGCTGACCGTCATCCACCGCTTTGGCAAGATGGCGCCGGGCGAGAACATCGTGCTCGTGCTGGCCGCTTCCAGCCATCGCGAGGCCGCCTTCGAGGCGGCGTCCTTTCTCATGGACTTCCTGAAGACGCGGGCGCCCTTCTGGAAGAAGGAGCATCGCGCCGACGGCACGGCGGGAGACTGGGTCGAGGCACGGGAGGCCGATGACGAGGCCGCCACACGCTGGCGGAAGCCGCAGCCACGATAATGGCTTCTTAAGCATGAATATCGCGATTTGCCGCTATTAGAGCTTTCGCAACACGCTGCCGTTAGTTTCGATCGCCAAGAGGCGCAAGAAACGGGGTTGGACGGCGCAGTTGCTGGGGGACATTGTCACAGCTGATCGTGTTGTACTGCCGCTGGCCTGCGTGCTGGTCGCGGCAGCCTTCGCGGCGATGCTGCGTTTCTACGGGCTCTACCGTCAATCGCTCAGCGAGCGCGAAAATCTTGCCGAACTGGTGGAAAACCTCACCGAGGGCATCTACCGGTCGTCGCTCGACGGGCGACAGCTCAGCGCCAACCGCGCCCTTGTGAAGCTGAACGGCTACGCCAGCGAGGCCGAGCAGCTCGAGGGCGTCAAGGACATCGGCAAGGAGTGGTATGTCGACCCGAAACGGCGCGAGGAGTTTCGCGAAATCCTCGAGCGTGACGGCTATGTCGAGGATTTTGTCTCCGAGATCTATCGCCACAAGACGCGCGAACGTATCTGGATCACCGAATCCGCACGCATCGTGCATGACAAGCGGTCTGGGCGCCCGCTCTATTACGAAGGCTCGGTCCGCGAGATCACCGAGACCGTGGAGCGCCTGCGCCTGGAAGAGCAGTTCCGCAAGCTGACAAACCACTTGCCGGGCGGCCTGTTCCAGTTCAGCGGCACCTGCGCCGACGACATGAAGATCACCTATCTGAGCGAGGGTTTCGAGAACCTGACCGGGATCGCCGTCAGCGAGCATTACCGGCGCGGCAAGATGTTCCAGATGCTGGTGCTGGAAGAGGATCGCGAGGCCTATTACGACGCCTTCCGGCAAGCGAAGAAAACCGGGCACTTCGACCATGAATTCCGCATCGTCGCCGCGACCGGCACCGAGAAGTGGCTGCGCATGACGGCGAAGCCCGAGCGGTCGGAGGAGACGATCATCTGGCACGGCTACGTGTCCGACATCTCGCTGCGCAAGCGCCAGGCGCTCGAGATCGAGGAACTGGCCTATTACGATCCGCTGACCCGCATGCCCAACCGGCGCCTGCTCAACGACCGTATCGCGCAGGCGGTCAGGAATTGCCGCCGCGGCGGCCGCAGCGCGGCGCTGTTCTTCATCGATCTCGACAACTTCAAGACGCTCAACGACACCCAGGGCCATGACATCGGTGACGAATATCTGGTCGACATCGCCGGGCGCCTGCGCCAATGCGTACGTGAAACCGACACCGTTGCGCGCATGGGCGGCGACGAGTTCGTGGTGATTCTCGAAGATCTCGGCGACAGCGACGCCGCCGCCGCGTCGCGCGCCATCGTCATGGCCAACCAGTTGCTCGCCGCGCTGCGCATTCCCTTCGAACGGGATGAAATCCGGCACAATTCGTCAGCGAGCATCGGCGTCGTCGTCTTCGACGGTCGCGAGCGTCGCGCCGATGAACTGCTGAAGCGCGCCGATATTGCCATGTATCAGGCCAAGGGCGCCGGCCGCGACGGGCTGGCGTTGTTCGATCCACGCTGGATGGACGGCGAGACCGAGCGTTTCACCTTGCTGGGCGAGTTGCGCCGCGCGATTTCCGACAAGGCGCTGGAATTGCACTACCAGCCGCAGATCGACCGCACCGGCCAGGTGGCCGGCGCCGAGGGGCTTCTGCGCTGGAGCCATCCGCGCCTCGGCATGGTGCCGCCGGACCGTTTCATCCCGCTCGCCGAGCAGTCGGGCCTGATGAACCAGCTCTGCAGCTTTGTCATGGCGACCGGCGTTGCCACCCTGGCGCGTTGGCGGCGGCGGCCGGAGACGCGGACACTGAGGCTCGCGCTGAACGTCAGCGTGCAATCCTTTGCCGGCAGCGGCTTCGTGCCGCTGCTCGCTGGCCTGATCGCCGACCACGGGATCGATGCATCACGGCTGACGATCGAGTTTACCGAACACGTCATGGCCAAGGACAAGCAGACCGTGACCGCCCATATGGAGGCGCTGAAGAAGCTCGGCGTGCGTTTCTCGCTCGACGATTTCGGCACCGGCTATTCGTCCTTGGCGCGGCTGAAGGCGCTGCCGTTCGACGAGGTCAAGATCGACGGCAGCTTCGTCCAGGACATCGAGGAGTCCGAAAACGACCGCGCGCTGGTGCGCACCATCCTCGCCATGGCCAATACGCTCGGGCTCGATGCGGTTGCCGAGCATGTCGAGACGCGCAACCAGGAAGCCTTCCTGCATGCGTTCGGCTGCGACCTGTTTCAGGGTTATCTCTACCGCCCGGCCTGCCGCGAGCCGGAACTGCTGGCGTTCGTGGCCGAACGCAACGGCGCTGCGTCCGGTGCCAGCGAAGGCGAGGTGGTTCGCCTCAAGGCGTGATACGGGCGTTGTCAGGCCGGTGAACGCGGCAGGAACGCGCCAAGCTCCGGAAACTTTTCGTCGAAGCGCCTGATCCAGCGCTTCAGCTTCGCCCGCCCCTTCATCCAGTCGGTCCCGAACCTCAGTTCGAGGTAGCCGAACATCGCGCGCAGGGCGAGATGGCCGCCATGCGCCTTGCGGCCGAGCCTCGGTGGGTTGGCGTTGAGATGATCGAGCGCCCGCGTGACCTTGTCCCACTGCTTGTCGAGCCAGGGCTGGTGGATTTTTTCCTCCGGATGGAAGCGGCGCTCGTAGACATGGGCGAGCAGGCAGTCGGTGATCCCGTCCGCCAGCGCCTCCAGCCGCTCAGCCTCGGTGCGCTTGGCCGCATTGCGCGGAAACAGCGCGTTCTTCGACAAACGGTTGAGATATTGGGTGATCGCGCGGCTGTCGAATACCTGCTCGCCGTCATCGGTGAAGAGCACCGGGATCTTGCCGAGCGGGTTGGCGCCGAGCAGCAGGTCCGGCTCGGCGTTGGTGTCTACCGAGACCGACTCGAAGGCAATCCCGGCATAGGTCGCGGCCATGCGAACCTTGGCGCTGTAGGGCGAGGGCGGAGCGTAGAGAATGCGCATCGGTTTTGCGTTCCGGCGGATTGATGGATGCGAGGGGCGTGAAGGCTCAGCGCAGGACGCGGCAGCGGCCGTTGTAGACCATCCAGCGGTCGAAGCCCGACACGCAGAATTCGACTCCGTCGCCGATCCCGGCAAAACCCATGCGGTCCTCGATCAGGTACCAGACGGTGCGCTTGCGCCCGTCGGAAAGCACGGCGGTCGCCCCGCAATAGCGGCGCGCGACCGGCCTGTTTTCGCGGAACGGCAGGTAGCGCCGTTCGTGGACGCGGCGGAAATCGACGATCTCGACGTCGGGCAGATGCGGTACGTGGCGCACCTGATGGCGGAACTTCGAGGTGATGCGCGACAGGATGCGGTGATCTGTGCAGTCGCGCGGCGTCAGGTCATGCGCGGCGGCCGCGCCGGCCATCAGCCCGGAAAGGAGCATCGTTGCGAAACCGAGGCGGACGGTGCGGCGCATTCTCGTGGCTCCGAGTCGGCGGGAAGGTGGCGGCACTTTGATGAATTGGTCCCTGGCGGTCAAGTTGCCGGCGCCGTTTGCCCGCACCCGCGCTTGTGCTAGACCGGAGGCGGGGCGCGGCGTCGAATGCCGTGGGGGAGTCGAATGCACATACCGGCGCAGGCCGCCATGGAGCGTCTTTTCAAGGCGCTCGAGGCGCGCGACACGCAAAAGACCCTCGACTGCTTCGCCAGGGACGCCTTCCTGTTCGATCCGCACTATCCCAAGCCCGACATGCGCGGGCATGAGGAGATTCGCGCCGGCATCGAGTGGGGACTGTCGGTGATGCAGCGTTTCCACTTCACCATCGTCAACGTCTTTGCCGGCAGGGATGGCGACAGCGCAGCGATCGAGGTCGACACCAGCCACGTGCTCAAGGGCGGGCGGGAACTCTCCTTTCCGCAGGTCTTCGTCGTCGAGACGCGGGGCGGTCTGGTGACGCGGCTGCAGGCCTACGAGCCCTATGGGCCAAACGGCATCGGCGGGCTGTTCCTCGGCGTCGAGCGGCTCAAGCGGCGGCTGTTCGGCTGATCAGCCGGCCGCGCCGCTCCCGGCTTCGCCCGCAATCGTCTCGATGCGCCACAACGCGCCGCCGCGGTCCGCCAGCAGCGGCGCGAGCGCTGCCAGCACGGTGCGCATTTCCTCTGCCAGCACATGCGGCGGGTTGACCACGATCATGCCGCAGCCGTCGAGGCGCGGCTCGGGCGAGGGCGGCCGGATCAGCACCCAGAAATCGCTGATGCGGCCAATGCCGGTGGCGCCGAGCCGGGCGCGGAAGCGGGCGACGGCCTCATGGTCCTTGATCGGGTACCAGAGCGCGTAGATGCCGCCCGGCCAGCGCTTGTGCGCCTTCGCCAGCCCGTCGACGATGCGGTCGAACTCGCCCTCGCGCTCGAATGGCGGGTCGACCAGCACCAGTCCGCGTTTTTCCTTCGGGGGAACATGCGCGCCCAGCGCCAGCCAGCCGTCGAGCGTGATCACGCGGGCCTGAAAGTCGGCGGCAAAGCGCGACCGGAGCGCGAAGGCGTCTTCGGGATGCAGCTCGATCGCGGTCAGTCGGTCGCGGCCGCGCAGCATCTGGCGCACGATGACCGGCGATCCCGGATAAAAGCGCAGCGGCTCGGCGGCATTGAGCGCCGTCACCGCGGCCAGATAGGGGGCAAGCAGGGTGGCGGCCTCGGGATCGATCTCGGCTTCGAAAAGCCGGCGGATTCCGCCGCGCCATTCGCCCGTCCTGTCCGCCTCGTCCGCGGCCAGATCGTAGACGCCGGCGCCGGCGTGGGTGTCGATGACCCGGAACGGCTTGTCCTTGCGTTTCAGATAGTCGACGATCCTGACCAGCACCGCGTGCTTGACGACGTCGGCGAAGTTGCCGGCATGATAGGCGTGGCGATAGTTCATCGGGCTTCCGTACTTGCCCTTTCATCAGCACGGCCAATCGATTGGATCAATTCTTTTCGCCTCCCGCGCCTGTTGCCGCCGGCCGAAACCCGGTAGTTTCGCGCCCATGAACCAGCACGCCAAGATCGCCATCGGCCATTCCGCCTGCCCGCATGACTGCCCGTCGACCTGCGCGCTCGACGTCGAACTGCTCGGCCCCGACAGGATCGGGCGGGTGCACGGCGCCAGGGACAACAGCTACACCGCCGGCGTCATCTGCGCCAAGGTTGCGCGCTACGCCGAGCGCATCCACCACCCCGACCGGCTGACGAAGCCGCTGGTGCGCGCCGGCGCCAAGGGCGAGGGCGCGTGGAAGGAGGCAAGCTGGGAGGCGGCACTCGATCTGGTGGCGGAAAGGTTCCTCGCCGCCGAGGCGCGCTACGGCAGCGAAACGGTCTGGCCCTATCAGTATGCCGGCACCATGGGGCTGGTGCAGCGCGATTCCATCCACCGCCTGCGCCACGCCAAGAAATATTCCGGCTTCTTCGACACCATCTGCACCAATCTCGCCTGGACCGGTTTCGTGATGGGCACCGGGCTGCTTGCCGGCCCCGACCCGCGCGAGATGGCGAAATCGGACTGCGTCGTCATCTGGGGCACCAATGCCGTCGTCACCCAGGTCAATGTGATGACCCATGCCGTGCGCGCCCGCAAGGAACGCGGCGCGAAGATCGTGGCGATCGACGTCTATGAGAATGCCACCGTCAAGCAGGCCGATCTGGGCCTGGTCGTGAAGCCGGGCACCGACGGCGCGCTCGCCTGCGCGGTCATGCATATCCTTTTCCGCGACAACCTCGCCGACCGCGCCTATCTGGAAAAATACACCGACGATCCGGCCGGGCTTGAGGCCCATCTGGCCACCCGTACCCCGGAATGGGCGGCCGCCATCACCGGTCTCGAGGCCGCCGAAATAGAAGCCTTCGCCCGCCTGGTCGGCACCACGAAGCGCACCTTTTTCCGGCTCGGCTACGGCTTCGCCCGCCAGCGCAACGGCGCCGCCAACATGCATGCGGCGCTGTCGATCGCCGCCGTCACCGGTTGCTGGCAGTACGAAGGCGGCGGCGCCTTCCACTCCAATTCCGGCATCTTCAAGCTCGACAAGACCTTGCTCGAGGGCGTCAAGCTGCGCGATCCGAGGATACGCCATCTCGACCAGTCGCGCATCGGCCCGATCCTGACCGGCGACCCGGCGGCGCTCTACGGCGGCCCGCCGGTCACCGCGATGCTGATCCAGAACACCAACCCGGCCAATGTCTGCCCCGAGCAGCGGCTGGTGAAACGGGGCTTCCTGCGCGATGACCTCTTCGCCTGCGTGCACGAGCAGTTCATGACCGACACCGCGAAGCTCGCCGACGTCGTGCTGCCGGCCACGATGTTCCTCGAGCATGACGACATCTATCGCGGCGGCGGCCACCAGCACATCATCCTCGGTCCGAAGCTGATCGACCCGCCCGATGGCCCGCGCCCCAACCTCTACGTGATCGAGGAACTGGCCAGGCGCCTCGGCGTGGCCGACCGGCCGGGTTTCGGCCTGTCGGCGCGCGAGCATATCGACATCATGCTCGCCAAGCGTGGCCTCGGCACCTTCGACACGTTCCGCGAGGAGCGATGGGCCGACATGCAGCCCGATTTCGACACCGCGCATTTCATCGGCGGATTTGGCCATCGCGACGGCAGGTTCCGCTTCCGGCCGGACTGGACCGGCACGGTGACACCGAACCTGCCGCCGCCCTCGATGGGCTTTCAGGGCGAGCATGCGCGCCTGCCGGAATTTCCCGACCATGTCGCCCTGATAGAGGAGGCGGACGCCGAACATCCGTTCCGGCTGGCAACCTCGCCGGCGCGCAATTTCCTCAATTCCAGCTTCACCGAGACGCCGGGTTCGCAGAAGCGCGAGGGACGGCCTGAGGTGATGATCCATCCCGACGATGCCGGGGCGTTGGGGATTGTCGACGGCGACCGCGTCGAGCTCGGCAACAGGCGTGGCGACATCGTGCTGCACGCCAAGCTCTCTGCCGGGATGAAGCGCGGTGTGGTGATCGCCGAGGGCATCTGGCCCAACTCGGCTCATGCGCGCGGCGAGGGAATCAACGTGCTTACGGGCGCAGACGCTGCCGCGCCCTGTGGCGGCGCCGCCTTTCACGACAACCGCGTCTGGGTTCGGAGGGCGTAGGCGCCACCTCGTCAGAACAGCGTTGTCAGATCGCGGGCTCCGTGCACGACGCGGACGATTTCGATCCCCTCGTCGACATGGCGGTAAAGAATGAGATAGTTGCCTTCGACGAGGAGGCGCGCGCCGGTCGCGATGTCGGGACGGCTGGCACCGAGATCGGGGAATTCGGCCAGCCGCCCTATCCTCAGCGCAAGGCGATCGAGCATGCGATCCGCCGCGCGGGGACTGTCCAGCGCTATCGAGCACCAGATGTCGATCAGATCCTCCTCCGCCTTCGGGGTGCGGACGATTCTGACGTCACCCATCGCTGCTGTTGTTTGATGCGCCTGCGAGGCGCTCGCGCGCGCTTCGCTTCACCTCGTCGATATCGAGCGCGGCCGACGCTCCACTCTCGATGCCTTCTTGCCAGGCTTCCCTCAGGCGCCGCAGTTGCGCCTCGCGCAATTCCTGGCGCACGCGCCAATCGCGAAGGGCCTCGCGGACCACCTCGCTTGTCGAGGCGTAATCACCGCTCGCAACCGCTTCCTTCACCATCGCCAGCAACTCCGGCGACAGGGCAATGCTTACTTTTTCGACGCTGGACATGTTTGCTCCAGGGTGAATGGTAGCAAAATTTACCACCAGGCGAATTGGAAGGGAAGTCGCGGCGCCGCGCAGCCTGAGTGGACGCTTCCCTTACTGCCACTTGCGACGATGATAGGTCAGCGCCAGTCCGATGCAGTGCGTCATCGCCTCGGCGTCGACGGGCTCACCGGCCTTGAACAGCAACGCCCGCGTGCCTTCGAAATCGAACGCGCCCGGATAGTTGGTCTCGAACTGCCGTGTCAGGTCGGTCTGGCAGTGGACGAACAGCGCGTAGTCGTGCCCCGCCGATTTCGGCACCCCGAGCCGGATCGTGCTGCCGGCCCCGGTTTCCGGCGTGAGATAGGCAGGCTGGCCCCATTTGAGCGTTTCCTCGATGCGCCCGACGGCTTCGTGGCGAGCCGCGACCTCGAAAATCATTGATCGCAAGGCCAGCAGGCCCTCGCGCGCCGCCTCGGGCAGCGCGGCAAAAGCCTGCTCGACATTGCGGTCGGCGAATTGCGGGCCAGTCATGGGTAAGCCTTCCCGTAAGCTTGCCCGCGATGTTGGAACCCCACGACTGGCGGAGTCAACGCGGTTGCCGGCCGTTCCTGACGGTATCCGTCAGGGGGTGAACCGCGCGAGGTGTTCCAGGTCGGTCGGAACCGCCGTCACGGGTTCCTGCCGCTCGGGCGAAAACAGCCGCTGTTCGGCGCTGGCGTCGGCCGGATCGCTGAAAGCGGTTCGGCCTTCGCTCATCCGCGCCTTGCCGGTCGCCACCAGTTCCAGTCCGAGCGGGTAGAGCTTGTGTTCGGCGAGCAGCACGCGGGTGGCGAGCGAATTGGCGTCGTCGCCTGCAAGCACAGGCACCGCCGCCTGCGCGATGATCGGCCCTTCGTCCGTCTTCTCGGTGACGAAATGCACCGTGCAGCCATGGATGCGGACGCCGGCGTCGAGCGCGCGCTGATGCGTGTCGAGGCCGGGGAAGGCGGGCAGCAGCGACGGGTGAATATTGATCATCCGGCCCTGCCATTGGGCGACGAAATCCGGTGTCAGCAGGCGCATGTAGCCTGCGAGGCAGATGATGTCTGGCGCGTGCGCGGCGAGGGCTTCCGACAGTGCGGCCTCGTGCGCCTGCCGGTCGGCATGGCCGCGATGCGGAACGGCGATGGCCTCGACGCCGCGGCGCGACGCCAGCCCGAGCCCGGCGGCATCTTCGCGGTTGGAGATCACGGCGACGATCTCGGCCGGAAAGGAGGGTTCGGAGGCCGCGCCGAGCAGAGCTTCCATGTTGGAGCCGCGCCCGGAAATCAGTACGGCGACGCGCTTCCTCGTGCTCATAGCTCGATCGACCCGCGATAGATGACGCCGGCGTCGCGGCGCGGCACGATGCGGCCGATCGAGGTGACGTGCTCGCCGGCCTGGTTGAGCACGGCGGCGACCTGCGCCGCCTGGCCGGCGGCCACGACGGCGATCATGCCGATCCCGCAATTGAAGGTGCGCAGCATCTCCTGGTCGGCGACGCCGCCGGCCTTCTGCAGCCAGCCGAAGACCGGCGGTGCGTCGATGGCGTCGAGATCGAGCTCGGCTGACCAGTCGTGGGTCAGCACGCGCGGAATGTTGTCGGGAAAGCCGCCGCCGGTGATATGCGCCAGCGCCTTGATGCCGTGCGTGCCGCGCACCGCGCCGAGCAGCGATTTGACATAGATCCGTGTCGGTTCCAGCAGCGCCTGCGCAAGGGTCCGGTCCTCGGCGAACGGAGCCTTGTCGGTCCAGTCGAGGCCGGTCTTTGCCACGATGCGGCGGACCAACGAAAACCCGTTCGAGTGCACGCCGGACGATGCCAGCCCGAGGATGACGTCGCCCTCGGCGATGTCGTCGGTCGGCAGCAACTGGCCGCGCTCGGCCGCCCCGACGGCGAAGCCGGCAAGGTCGTAGTCGTTCTCGCCATACATGCCGGGCATTTCCGCCGTCTCGCCGCCGATCAGCGCGCAGCCGGCCTCGCGGCAGCCGGTAGCGATCCCCGCCACGATCGCCGCGCCCTGATCCGGATCGAGCCGGCCGGTCGCCATATAGTCCAGGAAGAACAGCGGCTCCGCGCCCTGCACGACCAGGTCGTTGACGCACATGGCGACGAGGTCGATGCCGACCGTGTCGTGAATGCCGGCCTCGATCGCCACCTTGAGCTTGGTGCCGACGCCGTCATTGGCCGCCACCAGGATCGGGTCGGAAAAGCCGGCCGCCTTGAGGTCGAACAGCCCGCCGAAGCCGCCGATCTCGCTGTCGGCGCCGGGCCGGCGCGTCGCCCGCACCAGCGGCTTGATCTTTTCGACCATGGCATTGCCGGCGTCTATGTCGACACCGGCCTCGGCATAGGTGAGACCGTTCTTGCCCTGGCTCATGGCGGTTTCCGTTGCTGCGGCCTGCTGGCGGCTCTTCGCATGAAGGGGATCGCGCTGCAAGGCGCATGCGACGGCCTGTGGATGGTGCCCGGGCGGAGCCACTGGCCCAAGCGGAGCCGCTGCAGGCGTCTTGCAGGTGAACGAGAAAGCCGCCATCTATGCGAAAAAAAGAGCCGCGGCGCGGCCTGGAGAAACGCCTTTGACGATCCCCAATATCATCACCATCCTGCGCTTCTTCCTGGTGCCGGCGGTCGTCTTCGCGCTGCTCACCGGCGAAATGGGCTGGGCGCTGGCCGGCTTTCTGGTCGCCGGCATTTCCGACGGCGTCGACGGTTTCATCGCGCGGCATTTCGACCAGCGTTCCGAACTCGGCGCCTATCTCGACCCGATGGCCGACAAGCTGTTGCTGGTCTCCGTCTTCGTCGTGCTCGGCTTCATGGGCGAACTGCCGCTGTGGCTGGTGATCGCGGCGGTGTCGCGCGACGCGCTGATCGTGGCGGCGGTGCTCCTGTCCACCATCATGGGCAATCCCGTCGAGGTGAAGCCGCTCTTCGTCTCCAAGGCCAATACCGCGGTCCAGATCGTACTGGCCGCGCTGGTGCTGGCCGAACTCGCCTTCGCCCTGCACTTCGGACCTGCCCGCTGGGTTCTGGTGATCGTCTCCGGGCTCTTGACCGCGGCTTCCGCCGCGGCCTATCTCGTGGCCTGGCTCAGGCACATGAACGGTTATGGCGAGAGCACGTCCAACAAAGACTGACAGCGACGCCGGCGACGAGGCCTACCGCCTTGCCGCGGCTTCTTTCCGCCGCCAGGTGATCTTCTGGCTGCTCGCCGCGGCTTTGCTCGTCGTCTTCCTCCTGGTCTTCTCCTCGATCCTGCTGCCCTTCGTGGCCGGCATGGTGCTCGCCTATTTCCTCGATCCGGTCGCCGACCGGCTGGAGAGCTACGGCCTGTCGCGGCTTGCGGCGACAATCGTGATCCTGATCGGCTTCGTGCTCGCCTTCGTGCTGGCGCTGATGGTCATCGTGCCGATCCTTGCCACCCAGCTCGCCGGCTTCGCGGCCAAGCTGCCGGAATACCTGTCGCAGCTGCAGTCCCTGGTGACCAATTTCGATCCGGCCTGGCTCGAACGCACGCTGGGCGTCGATTCGCAGGAATTGCGCGAGGCGCTGTCGGCGCTGATCTCGCAGGGCGCGAGCTTCCTCACCGGCCTGTTCCAGTCGCTGTGGTCGTCGGGGCTGGCCCTGATCAACATCGCCGGGCTGCTGGTCGTGACGCCGGTCGTCGCCTTCTACATGCTGCTTGACTGGGACCGCATGGTCGAAAAGGTCGACAGCTGGGTGCCGCGCGAGCATGTCGACACGGTTCGCCAGATCGCGACCGACATCAACACCGCCACCGCCGGCTTCCTGCGCGGGCAGGGCACGCTGTGCCTGATCCTCGGCGTCATCTATGCGGTCGGCCTGACCCTGGTCGGGCTCAATTTCGGCTTGCTGATCGGGTTGATCGCCGGGCTGATCAGCTTCATTCCCTATATCGGCTCGCTGGTCGGGCTGGCCCTGTCGCTCGGCGTCGCCTTCGTCCAGTTCTGGCCCGACTGGGTGATGATCGTCGCCGTCGCGGTGATCTTCTTCGGTGGCCAGTTCATCGAGGGCAACATCCTGCAGCCCAAGCTGGTCGGCAAGAGTGTCGGCCTGCACCCGGTCTGGCTGATGTTCGCTCTGTTCGCCTTCGGCTCGCTGTTCGGCTTCGTCGGCCTCCTGATCGCGGTGCCGGCCGCTGCCGCGGTCGCGGTTCTGGTGCGCTTCGCCATCGCCCGCTATCTCGCCTCGCCGGTCTACAAGGGCCATCACTCCGGCGGCGATTGAGGCGGCGGCCCGTGAACCCCTCGCACCAGGAGCGGCCGCGGCAACTGCCGCTCGAACTCGGTCACGAGCCCGAATTCTCGCGCGACCATCTGGTGGTTTCGGCGGCCAATGCCGAGGCGGCCGCCCTTGTCGACCGCTGGCCCGAATGGGCCGCCCCGGTCGCCATCCTCGCGGGGCCGACCGGCTCGGGAAAATCGCATCTTGCCCGTATCTGGGCCTACCGGGCAGAAGCCGTCTTCGTCGCGCCGGGCGACATCGCCTCGACCGGCCCGGACGCCGGCGAACGCCCGGTCGTGGTGGACGGCGTCGCGCCCGGCGGTTTCGACGAGACCGCGCTCTTCCACCTGATCAACCAGGTCCGCGCCGCCGGCTCCAGCCTGCTCCTGACCTCGCGCCATTTTCCTGCCGCCTGGGGCGTGAGCCTGGCCGACCTGCAATCGCGGCTGCGCGCCGCCACCCTGGTCGAGATCCGCGAGCCCGACGACATGCTCCTCGCCGGGGTCATCACCAAGCTCTTCGCCGACCGTCAGGTCGAGATCGAGCGCCATGTCGTGCAATATCTGATCGCGCGCATCGAGCGTTCGCTGTCGACGGCCAACGGTGTCGTCGAGCGGCTCGACCGGGCGGCGATGGAGGAGAAGTCGCGCATCACCCGCGCCCTGGCGGCCAGGATCGTCAATGCGCTCGACGAGGGCCAGGGATCGCTGGATTTCTAGGTATTTTCCGGGATTTTCGCCGAAAGCCCGCGAAAAATCCGTGGCAAATCGACCGGAACTTCGCGGCGGATACGCTCGAATCCCATGCGAAAAAAATGGTCGGAGTGGCAGGATTCGAACCTGCGACCCCCTGATCCCAAATCAGGTGCGCTACCAGGCTGCGCTACACTCCGGCGGGCGAGGCGTCGATACACAGGTTCGGCTCGGGCCGCAACCGCTTTCGCGCCCGCACTTGGCAACCGCCGCGATTCTGGATAGTGCAGTGCCAACGGTCCCACAACGACGAGGAACGCCAGCCATGTCTGCCCGCATCTACAGCCCGGCCAAGACCGCCATGCAGTCCGGCAAGGCCAAGACCGGCCGCTGGCTGCTCGAGTTCGAGCCGGAGAAGCCGCGCAAGATCGACCCCCTTATGGGCTACACGTCCTCGGGCGACATGAGAAGCCAGATCAAGCTCTCCTTCGAGACCCGCGAGGAGGCCATCGCCTACGCCAGGAAGGAAGGGCTGGCCTACCGCGTCGAGGAGCCGAAGGAGCCGCGCCGGCGGCAGATGTCCTATGCGGAGAATTTCCGCTATGACCGCAAGATGCCGTGGACGCACTGAGGCCTTGAAGTCTGTTCCGGGCCGTGCCGGCCCGCGTGACGGTCCCGTAGCTCAGCTGGATAGAGCACCGGCCTTCTAAGCCGATGGTCGCAGGTTCGAATCCTGCCGGGATCGCCAGTTCTTCAATAGGTTATGCGAGTTTCCTCTTTCGTTTAGGGGGACCCTTCGGCCAGTGGGGGCCTCGATTGGGTTCTCGAGAAGGGCGTAAAGTGGGTGCGAACGGCTTTCTCAGCTGCCCTTATACTCGATCCATGTAGTCGCTTCCCTTGTGCGGACAGCAAGGATATCCCATGTAGAGAGGGATAATCTGGTGGCTGACGATGTTTGAATCTTCGGTCGAATTCTTTGCGGTGGCGTTGGCTTTTGTCGCTTCGGCTATCGTAGCGCTGTTGAGGGCCGTTCAAAGGCTTCCTTTTGTTGCCGCTCTTCGCGGCAGAACGCTGATCCTCACCCTTGTCTTCTTTCTTGTGTCGAATACGGTCGTTTCCGTCGCCGCAGACTTGGAATTCCATGGAGTTCTGATGATCTCGTTCGCGATATTTGCCGTCGCCTGTTTGGCGCTTGAGGTGTTGCAACTGACCCGAACTGTTTGATCCGTGCGAAGGGAGCGTCCATCCTGACTACTGCCATCTTTTCGATATTCGCTTTAGTGCTGTCGGCTTTTGTAGCGTATATCGCACTGTTTGCGGGTGGCGTCAGGAAATACGGGTTCAGATACCCGAGGCAGGCAGTGCCCTTGGTAATACAACAAGTCCTATCCCGCCGATTGGCAGGCGAAGACATCCTATTTACGGGAAAGAACTTCAACAACGTATTCGCCATCGACATCCAAGACAGCACGGCAAAGAGCCTGCAGTTTCGCTTTTTCGAGTCGCCGGAGCGGGTTCCTGACGAGGACGTATCGAGACTGTGTCAGGACTATTCTCTTCTGCGGACCGAGCAGGCGAATGGCGAGATGACCTGCAAGTCCGAGCGGCAAACGGAGATCGAGACGGTGGTCGAGATCGTGACGCGGATATATAACGACTACGAGGTCCAGGGGCGCTTCTTGCGGATGAGACCGCCCGTTATCAAGGGTCGTCCGCTTATTGATGAGGAACGGCGACAAACTTGAGACGAAGGTCAATGGGCGCATCTAGCTAGCCTGCTTCGTGCGCTCGATTGTCAACGTGGGCTCGACAGCCGCCGAGAAAACGCACATTAGCTGCGCCCGGGTGCGTCGGTCGCCCGGGTTGTTGCCGCCATTGCCTCAGTCGAGCTCGTCCGAGCCCGCGGCCATCGTTTCGGCGACGGCCGCAAGGTTGCCCGTCAACGCTTGTCCTTTCCTGCGCGCTAGCTGATGAACAACGCCCTCGCCTCCAGGTCGGCGACGTTGGCCACCCCTTCGACGACGGCGATGACGTTGGAGTCCGAGGACTGCCGGATTTCGATGTCACTGCCGGTATCAACGAAGTCGTAAAAGCTTGCCAGGCCGTTGAGGACGACGAAGTCGGCATCGCTGCCGAAGATGTCGAAGTCCTTGATGATGGCCTGATTGGCGCCGATGTAGAAGTTGGTGCCGTCCTGGCCGAGATAGAAGAAATCCTGGCCGGTCCCGCCGAAAAGGTGGTCGTCGAAGGTATCGGTGCCGGCGAGGTCGGTGCCGATCAGGATGTCGTCGCCGGCACCGCCGAACAGCGTGTCCTCGCCGAAATTGCCGATCAGCATGTCGTCGTCATTGCCGCCGAAGAGGAAGTCTTCCTCGTTGCCGCCGTAGACCTTGTCGTCGCCGTCATTGCCCTCGGCGGTCATGCGGTCGCCGGAATGGTTGATGATGTCGTCACCGTCGCCGCCCTTGATATGGGAGTAGCCGAAGGTCGAGCCGGTGAGGATGTCGTTGCCGGCGTCGCCGGAAATGAAGTCGGTGCCGGAGCCGCCACTGATGGAATCGTTGCCGTCGCCACCCATCAGCACGTCCTCGCCGCCCTGGCCCTGCAGGGTGTCGTCGCCGGCGCCGCCATAAGCGGTGTCGTCGTCCGAACCGGTATCGATGCGGTCATTGCCGTCGCCGCCGAAGATGGTGTCGGAGCTGGATGCGGATGTGCCACTGTCGATCAAGATGTCGTCGCCGGCGCCGCCGAAGATACGGTCGAAGCCGTCATAACCATCGATGATGTCGTTTCCGGAACCGCCGAAGAGCGACTCGGTCGCCGTCGTGCCGGGGATCGCTTCCACGACGAAAGTGTCGCCTGAGCCCGTGAAGCGGCCCAGCAGTTCGAAGGTGCCATCGCCATCAAAATCGCCGCCGGTGTCGAAGATCAGATCCTGGAATGTAAAGCGCTCAAAGGTCAGCCGTCCGATATCGAAGTCACCGTTGCCATCTGTGGTGATGATCTCGATGCTGCCGGTATCGGAGCCGGTGTTGTCGCGTGTCAAAAAATCCGTGCTGCCATTGCCGTCGAAATCGGCGGCAAGCACGAATTCGTTGCCTGGCGCGGTGCTGAAGCTGTCAGAGATGTTGCGCACACCGTCGGTGTAGGTGGCGATGTCGAACTGGCCCGCGGAGGCATCGAACCAGAAGCTGGAGAAGCTCCTGGAGCCGGTGCCGTCGAAGGCGGCGAGCAGCGTGTCGGCCGTATCATAGCCCGACGCGAAGCTGCTGGTGCCCGCGACCGAGGCGCCGTTCATCTGGAAGGTGAGCAGGTTGGCATTGGTGTTGATGAAGTAGATGACGTCGTCCATGCCGTCGCCGTTGAGGTCGGTTGCCGCACGGGCATCGGCGACCGAGGAGGCGGAGGCGGAGTTGGCAATCGCTCCGGTGCTGCTCAGAAGCACCTTGTTGGTGCCGACAGCCTGATCGCGCAGATAGGGGTCGGCGCGGCCGTCACCGTCGAAATCACCGACCACGGCGACTTCGTGCTTGCTGACCGAGGGCAGGATCTCCATCGAAACGGTGGTGGCACCGTTCTGCTGCCACAGCACCAGCGACTGATCGGCAATGTTCTGCCACAGAATGTCGCCGAAGGGCGCGCCGTTGATGTGCAGCGTCGAGGCGATCCGCCAGGTGCCGTCGGTGAAGTTGGGTGTCGTGACCATGATCTTCTCCTGCGTTTGATCCACGCCGGAGGCCGCCGTTGCCGCCGGCTTATTGTCAACATATCCTCAAACAGCGGGATGACGAAACAACGCTGTGACCATCTGGCCAAGGCAGTGCCCTTGCCCATCAGACCGTGACAGACGTTGCCAATATTTCGCGCCGGCTGAACCCCGGGTTCATCTGTCGGCTCAACCCCGGGTTCATCTTATGAGCGACAACAACAAGCCGCCCATCAGCGACAGGCCGCGAAACGACTACTCCAGCCAGGCATTGACCTCGATGATTACCTGCGGGCTCGGCAAATAGCGGTTGCCGGTCGCGTGGCGATCGGGGCGGCGGTGCTCACGCCGGCCGTCAAGCCCGTCGCCGGGCAGGCGGATCGCCGGCACCTCGCCGCGATAGACACGGCGCCAGCGGCGCGGGTCGGTCTTGCCGTGACGGTAGAGCTTCTTGCCGCGCCAGTCGCGACCGCCCCAATCGTGATCGCGATCATGCCGGCGCGACAGCCGCCGGTCACGCCGGTGATGGCGGTCGCCGCGCTCGGCCCGGTGCGATCGCTTGGCATCATGCCGGCCGCGCTTCTTGATCACGCGGCCCTTGTCACCGCGATGGCGGCGAAAGCTGTGTCCGCCTTCGGCACGGATGCCGGCCGAGGTGCCGTCGGCACGACGCTCTCCCGCCGTCGTCGGGGCGATCGAGGTCATCGCGAGGGCGGCCGTCAGCATGAGGACGCGGCCGATGATCGACAGGCTGTGGCGCATGGTCATACTCCCCGAACGCCTCCCGGTTGCGCGGGCCGCGCCACCCGGAGAAATGTCGTACCCATGACAAGGTAGGGGAGCCGACCCCACCCGGCAAATGCGGAAACATGCGCTGGTTAACGGCCGAAAGCCCGCTTCAGCCGGCGCGCGCCGCCGCGGCCAGTCCGCGCTCGATGTCGGCCTTGAGGTCATCGACGTCCTCGAGGCCGATCTGAAGGCGGATCACCGGGCCGGCATAGTCGCCCCTGGCCACGGTGCGGTCGCCGAGGAAGACGGGAACGGCGAGGCTTTCGTAGCCGCCCCAGGAATAGCCGAGGCCGAAGATCTCGAGCGCGTCGAGGAAAGCGTGCGCCTGGGCCTTGCCGCCGCCGTCGAGGACCGCGGAGAAGATGCCGCTGGCGCCGGAGAAGTCACGTTTCCAGATCGCGTGGCCCGGATGGCTTTCGAGCGCCGGGTGCAGCACCTGGGAAATGCCGGGCAGGCCTTCCAGCCAGCGCGCGATCTCGATGGCGCTTTTCTGGTGCCGTTCGAGACGTACGCCCATGGTGCGCAGGCCGCGCAGCACCTGATAGACGTCGTCGGGCGCCGCGCAAGCGCCGAGCGTCAGATAGGTCTCCCAAAGCTGCTCCCAATGGTCGGTATTCGCAGACACGGTGCCGAGCAGAACGTCGGAATGGCCGGCCGGATATTTGGTCGAAGCGTGGATGGAGATGTCGACGCCGTGGTCGAGCGGGCGGAAATAGAGCGGGGTGGCCCAGGTATTGTCCATCATGACGACCGCGCCGGCTTTCTTCGCCGCCGCGGCGATCGCCGGAATATCCTGCATCTCGAAGGTGTTGGAGCCGGGCGCTTCGGTGAAGACGACTTTGGTGTTCGGCTTCATCAACGAGGGAATGTCGGCGCCGACCTCGGGGCGATAATAGTCGACCTCGACGCCGAGCCGCGCGAGCATGGTGTCGGCGAAGCGGCGCGTCGGGTTGTAGATGGAATCGACGATCAGCACATGGTCGCCCGCCGACAGGAAGGCGAGCAGCGGCACGGTGACGGCGGCGAGCCCCGAGGGCACGATGATGGTGCCGGCGGAGCCCTCGAGTTCGTTGACCGCCTTGGCCAGCGCATCGCTGGTCGGCGTGCCACGGGTGCCGTAGGTGTATTTCTGGTCTCGGGCGGCGAGGGTGGCGGCGTTGCGGAAGAGCACCGTGGAGGCATGCACGACCGGCGGGTTGACGAAGCCGTGGAACTCGCGCGGGTCGTTGCCGGCATGCGCCAGACGCGTGTTGATGCCTTGGCGGTGGGACGGGTCGCTGCTCATGGGGCCTCGCTCGGGAAATCGACGCGCAAGGCTTAGTGTCCCGCGCAAGACCGCGCAACCGCTCTCGGCGGCTAAATCTGGAATTGGCCGGGCTTGGCCCGACCACTTCGCGGGGGCTTGAACGCGGGCATGTTGCCGGCCAAGTCTTGCAACGACGAGAAGACATCAAGAGGGAATGATGACGAAAGGCGGCGGCCCGTTGTGGCCCCATCTGCGCCGGGCGGCCGCAGGGTGGCGACGGCCGCCGCGCACCGGCAGCCCGCCTGCCTGGACGATGCGGATGAGCCTGATCGCGGTACTGGCGGCAGTCGCCACGCTGGCGCTCGCCGCTTTCGACGTCCCCGTCACGGCGGCCCTGTCCTCCGTGCCGGCCTTCGTTGCGGTCAGCATGAGCCTGACCGACATTGCCGCCGTGAGCCTTCATGTGGTCGGCTGGCTGACGATTTTCCTTGTCCTATTTGTCGTGGATTGGAATTCCAGGAACCGTCGCCATCGCTTCGCGCTCGGGTCTTACGCGGGGCAGGCCGGCTTTGCCTTCCTGGCGGTTTCGGGGTCGGGGCTTCTTACGCGCGGTGCGAAATTTCTCATCGGCCGCGCCAGGCCGGAGATGGAACTCGGGCCGGCGCATTTCGCACCCTTCGATGACGCTTATGATTTCGGCAGCTTTCCATCGGGCCACGGCACCGTCGCCGGCGCCCTGACGGTGGCCGCCGTGGCGCTTTGGCCGCGCGCCGCTCCTGTCATCTTGCCGCTGGGCATGCTGCTCGCCTCCTTCCGCGTCGGGGCCGGCGCGCACTGGCCGTCCGACGCGCTCGCCGGTTTCGCGGTTGGCGCGCTGTTTGCACTGTGGCTGGCCCGCTGGCTGGCCCGACGCAACGTCGTTTTTCGACCGGCAGGCGATGGCTTGCTGCCGCGGCCGCGGTTCGTCCGATATCGTCATGGCGGCTGATCGTCGCCGCATGACAACCGGCCGAAGGCCGCGCGGATGGGTTGCAGCCGGTCGGCGATGCGTCGCGTCAAGGATAATCGTCACGGCCGCGCGGCAATCCTGCCATTCGCCCTTGACCAAATGGTCATAATGGCCTTCGATGCGGCAGTGAGCGGGAGGTGCAGAACGGTGCGCGTCAACAGCGCGCGTCGGCCCGGGTGGGTTCCAGGTCAACTGCTCTGCTTCCGAGAGGGAAATGACAACGGGGAATAGACCCCGGAAACAGAAAAGGGTTCCAGTTATGAAAACGAAGGTTTTGACCGGCGTACTTGGCGCGGCGGCACTCGGGCTCGCCGCATCGGCGGCTTCGGCGGCCACGCTCGACGACGTGAAGGCCAAGGGATTCATCCAATGCGGCGTCAATACCGGTCTTGCCGGCTTTGCCGCCCCGAACGACCAGGGCGAATGGTCCGGCTTCGACGTCGACATCTGCAAGGCGGTTGCCGCTGCCGTGTTCGGCGATGCCAGCAAGGTCAAGTATACGCCGACGACGGCCAAGGAACGCTTCACCGCGTTGCAGTCGGGCGAGATCGACATGCTGTCGCGCAACACGACCTGGACGCTCAGCCGCGACACCTCGCTCGGCTTCAACTTCGCCGGTGTGAACTACTATGACGGCCAGGGCTTCATGATCAACGCCAAGAAGCTGCCCGGCGTGAACTCCGCGCTGCAGCTCTCCGGCGCATCGGTCTGTGTCCAGACCGGCACCACCACCGAACTGAACCTGGCCGACTACTTCCGCGCCAACAAGATGGAATACAACCCGGTCGTCTTCGAGAAGCTCGAAGAGGTCAACGCGGCCTATGACTCGGGCCGTTGCGACGTCTATACGACCGACCAGTCGGGCCTTTATTCGATCCGCCTGACGCTCGCCGCGCCGGACGATCACGTCGTTCTGCCCGAGATCATCTCCAAGGAGCCGCTCGGCCCCGTGGTGCGCCAGGGCGACGACCAGTGGTTCGACATCGTCAAGTGGACGCTCAACGCGATGATCACGGCCGAAGAGCTTGGCATCACGCAGGCCAACGTCGAGGAGATGAAGGGCTCCGACAATCCGGAGATCAAGCGCGTGCTTGGCATGGAGCCGGACTCCACGCTGGCCAAGGATCTTGGTCTCGACAACGCCTGGGTGGTGAACATCATCACGGCTGTCGGCAATTACGGCGAGAGCTTCGAGCGCAATATCGGTCAGGACAGCCCGCTCAAGATCGCGCGCGGCCTGAACCAGCTCTGGACCAAGGGCGGCATCCTCTACGCGCCCCCGATCCGCTGATCTTTTCTGGGACCTTCGGGAGGCGCCTGGTCTAGGCGTCTCCCGGTTTCCGAGGTCGGGAGAGATCAGAGATGGCCACTCAGGACACCATCCGCGACGACGGCGTCGCCAGGGCGTCGATCCTTTATGACCCGAAGATCCGCGGGATCTTCTTCCAGGTCGTCGTTTTCGTCGGACTGTTCGCCTTCGTCTACTGGATCGTGGGCAACACGATCGAGAACCTCCAACGTTCCAACATTTCCTCCGGCTTCGGCTTTCTGGCCGGCCGCAGCGGTTTCGACATCGCGACCAGTTTGATCGCGTTCGACTCTGATTCCACCTACGGCCGGGCGCTGGTTGTCGGCCTGCTCAACACCATCCTCGTCGCCGTCCTCGGCATCATCACCGCATCCATCATCGGCTTCATGGTCGGCGTCGGTCGGCTGTCGCGCAACTGGCTGATCCGCAAGATCTGCACCGTCTATGTCGAGGTGTTCCGCAACATTCCGCCGCTTCTGGTGATCTTTTTCTGGTATTTCGGCGTCCTTTCGGTCCTGCCGCTGCCACGCGACTCGATCGGACTGCCCTTCGGCTCCTACCTGAACAGCCGCGGCTTCTTCTTTCCGAAGCCGATCTGGGGCGAAGGCGCCTGGCTGATCGCGGTGGCACTGGTTTTGGCGATCGCCATGGCCTTCTTCGTCAAGAAGCGGGCGACCGCGCGCCAGATGGCGACCGGCCAGCAGTTTCCGGTGCTGTGGACGTCGATCGCGCTGATCGTCGGACTGCCGCTGCTTGCCTACGCGCTGACCGGCTTCCCGCTCAGCTTCGAGTTCCCGCAGCTTTCGACCTTCAATCTGGTCGGCGGCATCTCGGTGAAGCCCGAATTCCTGGCGCTCTATCTGGCGCTGTCCTTCTATACAGCGTCCTTCATCGCCGAGATCGTGCGCGCAGGCATCCTCGGCGTGAACAAGGGCCAGACCGAGGCCTCGCACGCGCTCGGCCTGCGACCGGGACCGACATTGCGGCTGGTCATCATCCCGCAGGCGCTGCGCATCATCATCCCGCCGCTGACCAGCCAGTATCTGAACCTGACCAAGAACTCGTCGCTGGCGATCGCCATCGGCTACCCGGATCTTGTCGCGGTCGGCGGCACCATTCTCAATCAGACCGGCCAGGCGATCGAGGTCGTTGCGATCTGGATGGTGGTCTATCTCGGGCTCAGCCTCGCGACCTCGCTGTTCATGAACTGGTTCAACGCCCGCATGGCGCTGGTGGAGAGGTAGGATGCAGGAACACGACCTCTCCTTCGTCCGCGCCGAGATGGTGGCCAACCAGCCGGCACCGAAGAGCGAGACCGGCTTCGGTCACTGGATCCGCGTCAACCTGTTTGCGACGCCGCTCGACGGCGTGCTGACCATCCTCGGCGCGCTGTTCATCGCCTACACGCTGCCGCCGCTCATCGACTGGGCCTTCATCAGTGCGCAGTGGACCGGCTCCGACCGTTCGTTCTGCGCCACTGCGGCTCAGGGGGGCTCGCAGCCCGACGGCTGGTCGGGCGCCTGCTGGGCATTTGTCGGGGCAAAGTTCGAACAGTTCATGTATGGCCGCTACCCGGTCGACGAACGCTGGCGCGTTGCGCTCACCGGCATTCTGTTCGTGGTCCTGCTGGCGCCGCTGCTGATCCCCAAGGTGCCGCGCAAGGGGTTGAATGCGATCCTGTTCTTCGGCGTGTTCCCGGTTGTCGCCTACTTCCTGCTGGTCGGCGGCTGGTTCGGCCTCGAATTCGTCGAGACGCCGCTCTGGGGCGGACTGATGGTAACGCTGGTCCTGTCCTTTGTCGGCATCGCGGTGTCGCTGCCGCTCGGTATCGTGCTGGCGCTCGGGCGCCGCTCCAAGATGCCGGTGGTCAAGATGATCTGCGTCATCTTCATCGAGACCGTGCGCGGTGTGCCGCTGGTGACGGTGCTGTTCATGGCCAGCGTCATGCTGCCGCTGTTCCTGCCGGCTGGCGTCACTTTCGACAAGTTCTTGCGGGCCCTGATCGGGGTGGCGATGTTCGCTTCCGCCTACATGGCCGAGGTGGTGCGCGGCGGTCTGCAGGCGATCCCCAAGGGCCAGTACGAAGGCGCCGATTCGCTCGGCCTCGGCTATTGGCAGAAGATGTGGCTGATTGTGCTGCCGCAGGCGCTGAAGCTGGTGATCCCGGGCATCGTGAACACCTTCATCGGTCTCTTCAAGGACACCAGCCTGGTCTACATCATCGGCATGTTCGACCTGCTTGGCGCGGTGCGCCAGAACTTCTCCGATGCCGCCTGGGCCTCGCCGCAGACGCCGATGACCGGGCTCGTCTTCGCCGGTTTCGTGTTCTGGATTTTCTGCTTCGGAATGTCACGCTATTCGATCTTCATGGAAAGGCTGCTGGACACCGGACACAAGCGATAGACGCGAACAAGAAGTCGAGCCACGAACGAGAATAAAAGGGGAAACTCGATGGCTAGCGAAAATGCGGTCGGCGCGGAAGAGATCGCCGTTGACCGTTCCAAGATGCAAATCTCCGACACCGACGTCGCGATCGAGATCGTCGGCATGCACAAATGGTATGGTGACTTCCATGTGCTCAAGGACATCAACCTGAAGGTCATGCGCGGCGAGCGTATCGTCGTCTGTGGCCCGTCGGGTTCCGGCAAGTCGACCATGATCCGCTGCATCAACCGGCTGGAAGAGCACCAGAAGGGCAAGATTGTCGTCGACGGCATCGAACTCACCAACGATCTGAAGAAGATCGACGAGGTGCGGCGCGAAGTCGGCATGGTGTTCCAGCACTTCAACCTGTTCCCGCACCTGACGATCATGGAGAACTGCACGCTGGCGCCGATCTGGGTCCGCAAGACGCCGAAGAAGGAGGCGGAGCAGACGGCGATGCATTTCCTGGAGCGGGTCAAGATCCCCGAACAGGCCAACAAATATCCGGGCCAGCTCTCCGGCGGCCAGCAGCAGCGCGTCGCGATCGCGCGTTCGCTTTGCATGAACCCGCGCATCATGCTGTTCGACGAGCCGACATCGGCGCTCGATCCGGAGATGATCAAGGAGGTGCTGGAGACCATGGTGGGGTTGGCCGAGGAGGGCATGACCATGATCTGCGTGACCCACGAGATGGGCTTCGCGCGCCAGGTCGCCAACCGGGTGATCTTCATGGACCAGGGCCAGATCGTCGAGCAGAACACGCCGGAGGCGTTCTTCGACAACCCGCAGCACGAGCGCACCAAGCTGTTCCTGAGCCAGATCCTGCATTAGGGGAACCTGCTTGCGCCGCCGCCGGCTGCTGGCAGCGCTCGCCGTCTTTGCCGTCGCGCCGCTGGCGGGCGCTTTCGTGCCGCGCCCGCTGTTCCCGCTGGCAGGAGAAGTAAAGAGTTCGACCGCCCGCCGGATTCTGGTTCTGGCCAACCCGATCCACACCGACATCGCACTGCCGGCCGATGAAGACATTCGCCGGACGTTCTCCTTTCTCGCCGATGGCGGCCTGCCACTTTTTGATCCGGCGGTCGAATGGATCATCGTCGGGTGGGGCGGCCGGGAATTCTATCTGCAGACGCCGACATGGTCGGAACTGAAACCCGGCCCGGTCCTGCGCGCGCTGACGGTTGACCGATCCGTGATGCATGTGACGCTCGCCGGCGAAATCAACTCCGACGCGGAGGGGGTCACGCCGGTCGACCTGTCGCCTGCCGCGTTCGAGAAGATGGTCGATGCGATTTCGATCAGCTTCGCACGCGACAGGGCGGGGCGGGTGACCCTGATCGAAGGTGTTGCCTACGGAGACTATGATCGCTTCTACGAGGCCGTGGGCTGGTTCAACGCGTTCGCGGGCTGCAATACCTGGACCGGCGCCGTCCTGCGCGAGGCAGGCCTGCGCACCGGAGCATGGAACCCGTTGCCGCAAAGCCTCGTCTGGTCGCTGGAGGCCTTCAACGAGTTGCCATGAAGCCCGCCGGCTTGCGACGCCTCAGGGCGCGCCTGTGTCGACGATACGAGCGCTGTCGAGCAGGGCTTCGAAGACGCGGCCCGATACCGCACGGGCGGAGCGGCAGCCGGTTAGTGCCGGGGTGGAAATCCGGTATGTCATCCCGCCGTGATGCGCCGCCGCGACGACCTCCGGTGGCACATAGTTGCGGCAGGGCGAAAAGGTGGTCGTCACCGAAAAGGTCACAGCGTCGGAATGATCGCCGCGATAGATCTCGGTCCTGGAGTCGCGCCATCCGCGACCGAAGGGGGGTATCGCCGCCTGCGGCTCGATACCGGAACTCGCGGACACGATCACGAAGGGACGATCGTGGCAGGTCGGCGGGCGGCAGATCAGCATGGCCGACTCGTTCGGCCGCACAGTCGCGATGTCCCAGACATTCGTCCGTATCTCCAGCGTCATGGCGCCGAGCCTGACGCGCTCGATGCGGGCGGGCGGCGCGGAGGCGCGGCTGACCAGATAATGCAATGCCCCGCCGGTCCAGGAAATTTCGCCCACCGTTTCCGGCCGTATGGCGAAGCGGTAGTCGGTACCCTGCCAGTCGAGGCAGGCGAACACATAGCTTGGCACGTCGAAATTGGGACCAAGGCGACTCTGCGACAGCACCAGCCCGAAACGGCCAGCGGCCAGCGTGTTGACGGCATGGCGGTCTGTCCACGGAAACATCCGCCGCGCGGTCTCGCGCACGAAGTCCTTGGTGCAGCCGCCCTCGCTGGGACGCTGGCTGATGTCGATCACGACACCACGGCAATCGATGCCTACACAGGTCGCCACCAGCCCGTCGCCATCGCTCGCGAACTGCCAGACCGAGGGATCGAAGTTGAAGGTGATGTCGCCGATGGACGCCTTCGCCGGCGGTCGCGGCGGGTCGGCCTGCGCGACGGAGCCCGCGATCGAGATGCCCGCAACGGCCGCGGCGCGCAGGATCGCGCGACGGATGCGAAAGAAAACGCCCATGCCCTGTCTCCAGCCCGAGCCGGAGCGTATTGCGGCATTGTGGTGCAAAGCCGCCGGTGCGGTGACGCCTTCTGGTCGGGAGCGCGGAAACTTCGCGGTCGTCAGGCCGAGGATTTCGTGGCGTCCTGGCCGTAGAGCCAGTCGAGGTCGTCGGCAAGCCGGCCACCCGAGCGCCGCCGCAGCACCAGGTTACGCACCAGCGCGACAGGACCCGCCGCGTGCCAGGCGAGGCGGTTGAGCGCGCCACGCTGTGCGACCCGCAAGACGCGAGGACGCCTCTCGGTCTCGTAGATTTCAAGGGCGCGGCCGAGTTCGCCGGCGTGGCGCGAGACGATGCCGGCCAGCACCTCGGCGTCCTCGATCGCCATCGCCGCGCCCTGGGCAGCGAACGGTGTCATGGCATGGGCCGCATCGCCGATCAGCGCGACACCCTCGGTCCTGGTCCAAGGCCCCTTGGCATCAACGACGTGGAGCGGCCAGCAGACCCAGCCGGAAGCGTTGGCCGCGAATTCGGCAAGCGGGCGCGCGGCCTTGTCCATCGCGTCGAAGAGCGGTTGCGCGCCGGAGCCGGCATCCCAGGTTTCGGCCAGCGGGCCGCCCCTGGTGATCGCGACGAGGTTGAGGGCGGCGCCGGCCCTGAGCGGGTAGGTGACCAGATGGAAGTTCCGGTTGAGGAAGGCGGTGACGACATCCGGCGCGATCAGCCGCTCAGGGAATCCACCGCCACCCTGGCGCACGGTCGCACGCCATGCCGTGAGCCCGGTGAAGGAATTGTCCATGCCGTCGAGGATACGGTGGCGCAGCTTAGACCAGACGCCATCGGCGCCGATCAGAAGATGGCCGGCGTACTCCTCGATATTGCCGTTGCGGTCGACCGAGATCGTGATGCCGTGCGCATGGGCGGCGGAGTCGCGCACCTTGGCGCCGGTCATGATGCGAAGGTCGGGTTCCTGACCGGCACGGGCGAGAAGCGCGCTCTGCAAATCCGCCCGGTGGACGGTCAGATAGGGTGCGCCCCAGCGTTTCTCGGCTTCGGCGCCGAGCGGTACGCGGGCGAGTTCGGTCAGGCTGCGCGCGTCACGCAGGATCACGGCCTGTGGCCGGACTGCCGCCGGCAGCAGCAGGTCGAGAACGCCAAGCCGGCGCAGGATGCGTGTCGCGTTGGGAGACAGCTGCAGTCCGGCGCCGATCTCGGAGAAGGCCGGCGCTTGCTCGAACAGTCGTACCGAGAAACCGCGCGAGGCAAAGGCAATCGCCGCGGTGAGGCCGGCAATGCCGCCGCCGGCAATCAGAATCTGCAGGTTGGGGGGCGTTCTGGCCACCAGGAAGTCTCCTGGCGCGTCAGGCGGCCTTGTCCTTGAACTGGCAGCCTTCGGGGCGCGTCTGAGTTCCCTTCAAATCGCTGCTGTGGCGGTAGAGCGTCGAGCAATAGGGACAGACAATCTCGGAATCGTCGCCCATATCGAGGAACACATGCGGATGGTCATATGGCTCGGAGGCGCCGACGCACATGAATTCCCTGACGCCGATCTCGATGACGCCGTGGCCGGCATCGTTCTGGAAGTGAGGGATGGAATGGCCGGCCATTTCAGGCTCCTGCGGGATCGCGCGGCAGCGCGTGACATGTCCTCCGCGTTTGTACCATAATCGACCGGTTTGCAAGGCCGCCGCGGCGATTGACAGACGCTTCCACGGGTGACACCGGGGTGGCGTGGTCCCCATGTGGCGGACGGCGAGTTGGAATCGAGTGCGGCCACCATGAACGAGATCAGACCGGTTACCAGTGCGTTTCAGCAGGAGGTCGCGGATGGCGCTGTGCTGGGCGAGGAGAGCCCGGAGCGCTTCGTCAACCGCGAGTTTTCCTGGCTGCAGTTCAATCGCCGTGTGCTGGACGAATCGCAAAATGCGCGCCATGCGCTGCTGGAGCGCGTCCGCTTCCTGTCGATCTCCGCCGCCAATCTGGACGAATTCTTCATGGTGCGCGTCGCCGGCCTCGCCGGCCAGGTACGCGAGGGAATCGCGCTGCGCAGCGCGGATGGCCGAACCCCTGAACAGCAACTCGAGCAGGTCCTGCGCGAGGTCGAGCATTTGCAGAACGACCAGCAGCAATGCCTGGTCGCGCTGCGCGATCTCCTGGAAGGCGAGGGCATCGAGATCGTGCGCGCCGAGCGGCTTTCGAGCGCGGAGAAGGAATGGCTCGCGGAGCATTTTCTGGACGCGATCTTTCCGGTCCTGACGCCGCTATCCATCGATCCGGCGCATCCCTTCCCGTTCATTCCCAATCTCGGCTTCTCGATCGCGCTGCAGCTGGCTCGGCGCCAGGATGGCGAGGAAATGACGGCGCTTCTGCGCCTGCCGGTCGCGCTGCGGCGCTTCGTGCGGCTGCCCGACAGCGACGGCAAGGTGCGCTTCATCGCGCTGGAGGACGTCGTCGGGCTTTTCATCGATCGGCTTTTCCCCGGCTACAAGGTCAGGGGATCGGGCACGTTCCGCATCATCCGCGACAGCGACATCGAGGTCGAGGAAGAGGCTGAGGACCTGGTGCGGCTGTTCGAGACCGCGCTGAAGCGGCGGCGCCGCGGCTCGGTGATCCGCATCGAGTTCGACGACGAGATGCCGGAAGCGCTGCGCGATTTCGTTGCCGGCGAACTCGGTGTGGCGCCCGGCCGCATCAGCGTTCTGAAGGGGCCGCTTGCGCTCAACCAGATATCGGAGATCGTCGCCATCCCGCGCGACGACCTGAAGTTTGCCCCCTACAATCCGCGCTTTCCCGAGCGCATCCGCGATCACGGCGGCGACTGTTTCGCCGCTGTGCGCGAAAAGGACATCATCGTCCACCACCCGTACGAATCCTTCGACGTGGTGGTCCAGTTCCTGCGCCAGGCCTCGCAGGATCCCGACGTGGTGGCGATCAAGCAGACGCTATACCGGACGTCGAACGACAGCCCGATCGTCCGGGCGCTGATCGACGCGGCCGAAGCCGGCAAGTCGGTCACAGCGCTGGTCGAGCTCAAGGCGCGCTTCGACGAGGAAGCCAATATCCGCTGGGCGCGCGACCTGGAACGCGCAGGCGTCCAGGTCGTGTTCGGTTTCATCGAACTGAAGACGCACGCCAAGATGTCGCTGGTGGTGCGGCGCGAGGACCAGAAGCTGAGGAACTACGTGCATCTCGGCACCGGCAACTATCACCCGATCACTGCGCGTATCTATACGGACCTGTCCTATTTCACCTGCGATGCCCAGATGGCCCGTGACGTCGCCCAGATTTTCAACTTCATCACCGGCTATGCCGAGCCGGCGCGCGAGATGCGGCTGGCGATCTCGCCGTTCACGCTGCGCGAGCGCATCCTCGATCACATCAAGGATGAGATCGCGCATGCCCGCGCCGGGCGACCGGCGCAGATATGGATGAAGATGAACGCGCTGGTCGATCCGGCCATCATCGACGCGCTCTACGATGCCAGCCGAGCCGGCGTTGAAGTCGACCTGGTCATTCGCGGCATCTGCTGCCTGCGGCCGCAAGTGCCGGGCCTGTCCGACAATATCCGGGTCAAGTCGATCGTCGGGCGCTTCCTCGAGCACAGCCGCATCTACTGCTTCGGCAACGGGCACGGCCTGCCTTCCGACGAGGCGATCGTCTACTTCTCTTCCGCCGACCTGATGCCGCGTAACCTCGACCGGCGGGTGGAGACGCTGGTGCCGATCACCAATCGAACTGTGCATGAGCAGGTGCTCGACCAGATCATGCTCGGAAACATCATGGACAACCAGCAGAGTTTCGAAATACTCCCTGACGGGACCTCGCGGCGCATGACGCCTGAAGAGGGAGAGGAACCGTTCAATGCGCAGGAATATTTCATGACCAATCCGAGCCTTTCGGGGCGCGGTGACGCGCTCAAGTCGAACGCGCCGAAACGGATTGTCCGCCACGGGCGCCGCAAGGGCTCAAGGCAAGCCTCTCCGGCATGAACTCGATTTCACAGGGACGGCTTCAGGACCGCCATCCCCTGTCGATCATCGATATCGGCTCCAACTCGATCCGCCTCGTTGTTTACGAAGGCATCGCGCGCGCGCCGACGGTGCTCTTCAACGAAAAGATGCTGGCCGGCCTCGGCAAGGGGCTGGTCTCGACGGGCCGGCTTGACCCGGAGGCGGTTCGCCGCTCGGTCGAGGAGTTTCGCCGCTTCCGCGCCCTGTCCGAGCAGGCCGGCGCCGAAGCGCTGCACGTCATAGCGACGGCCGCGGTGCGCGAGGCCGAAAACGGCACCGACTTCATCCAGCGGGCCGAGGCGATCCTTGGCGCTCGCATCCGCGTGCTGAGCGGGCGCGAGGAGGCGCACTACTCGGCGCTCGGCATCATTTGCGGCTTCCATCCCGCGGACGGAATCGCCGGTGACCTCGGCGGCGGCAGCCTCGAACTGATCGACGTGCGCGGTGAGACCATCGGCGACGGCATCACGCTGCCGCTCGGCGGACTGCGGCTGCAGGACATGGCGAAAGGATCGCTCTCGGAGGCGTCGCGCATCGCACGACGAGAGATTGCGCGTGCCGATCTGCTCAAGCAGGCACAGGGCCGAAACTTCTACTGCGTCGGCGGCACCTGGCGAAACCTCGCCCGCCTGCACATGAACGTGACGGGTTACCCTCTGCAGGTGATGCACCACTATGAATTGGATGTTGCAAAGTCCGCCGACTTCCTCAAGCGCGTGGCGCGCGGCGACGTAGACAAGATGAAGGGTATCGAGCACGTCTCGAAGAACCGGCGCGGCCTCTTGCCCTACGGCGCGACCGTGCTGCAGGAAGTCGTGCGCGAGATGAAACCGGGCAAGATCATCGTTTCCGCGCTCGGTGTGCGCGAAGGCTACCTCTATTCGCTGCTGGACGAGAACGAAAGGCGTGCCGATCCGCTCGTCTCGGCCTCGGAGGAACTCGCTGTGCTGAGGGCGCGGTCGGTGTCGCATGCGCGCGAACTGGCCGAATGGACCGGGGAGGCGCTGGCCGCCTTCGGGATCGAGGAGACCGAGGACGAGGCCCGCTATCGCCGCGCGGCCTGTCTGCTCGCAGACATCGGCTGGCGCGCCCACCCGGACTATCGCGGCACGCAATCGCTCAACATCATCGCGCACGGCTCCTTCATCGGAGTCGACCACCCCGGCCGGGCCTTCATCGCGCTCGCCAACCTCTACCGGCACGAGGGGCTGTTCAACGACGAGGCCGCGCCCGAGATCAAGACGCTGGCGACCCAGCGGCTGCAGGAGCGCGCTCGGTTACTCGGCGGCCTGTTGCGCGTGGTCTATCTGTTCTCGGCCTCGATGCCGGGCATCATCCCGCAACTACGTTGGGCAAAAAAGGGCGACAAGCAGCTCGTGCTTGTCGTCCCCAAATCGCATGCGGCCCTTCTTGGCGAGCGCCCGGAGGGGCGCCTGCAGCAACTGGCGCGCCTGAGCGGCTGCGCGCTGGAATTGCGCGCCGGGGACTGAAGGCTGGATACTCCGGCTAGGGCTCGAAAACGACGACCTTCTTGTTTTCGAAGCGCAATGCAAGGTCGCCTCCGACCAGCTTCAGCGCCTGTTCGCCGAAAACCTCGCGCCGCCAGCCATGCAACGCCGGCACGTCGGCCTCGCCGCCATTGGCGGCGATACGGTCGATGTCGTCGCTGGAAGCGAGCATCTTCGGCGCCACGCCCTGCTTTTCCGCGACATGCTTGAGCAGCACCTTGAGGAGTTCGGCGGCAGCCGCCGCGCCTTCCGGCGGATGCTGCTGGCGTGGCAGTTTCGGCAAATCGTCGCGCGGGATCTCCATCGCCGCGTTGACCGCCTGAAGCAGTGTGGCGGCCGTCGCGGAACGCTCCCACCCCCTGGGGATCGTGCGCAGCGCGGCGAGCGCTGCCTGGTCGCGCGGCTGCTGCATGGCGATCTCGCTTAGCGCCTCGTCCTTGAGCACGCGTCCGCGCGGCACGTTCTTCTCGCGCGCCTCGCGCTCGCGCCAGGCCGCGATCGCCTGCAGGACGGCAAACTCCTGCGGCTTGCGCAGACGGACCCGCAAGCGCTTCCAGGCGTCCTCCGGATGCGGATCGTAGGTCTCGCGGGTGGTGAGGATTTCCATCTCCTCGTTGAGCCAGTGGGCGCGCCCCTCTTTCTCGAGTTCGTCGCGCAGATACTGGTAGACCTCGATCAGGTGAGTGACGTCGGCGAGCGCGTAGGTAAGCTGGCGCTCGCTCAGCGGCCGGCGGCGCCAGTCTGTGAAGCGCGACGACTTGTCGATACGCGCACCGGTGACCTTTTGCACCAGTTGCTCATAGGAGACGCTGTCGCCGAAACCGCAGACCATGGCAGCGACCTGGGTATCGAAGATCGGATGCGGGACCAGATCGCCACGATGCACGACGATCTCGATATCCTGGCGCGCGGCATGGAAGACCTTGGTGACCTTCTCGTTGCCCATCAGCGCGAAGAAAGGCGCGAGGTCTATGCCGGAGGCGAGCGGGTCGACCAGCGCGGTCACGCCGGGCGCGGCCATCTGGATGAGGCACAGTTCGGGCCAGAAGGTGGTCTCGCGAATGAATTCGGTGTCGACGGTGACGAAGTCGGATTTTTCGAGTTCGGAAACGGCGGCCGCCAGTTCGTCGGTGGTGGTGATCAGATGCATGGGCGGTCTTTAGCCAAGTCTCCGGCGATTGAAAACAGCCATGTTGCCGTCCCCAATGCCGGCGCTGCCGCCAATGGGACCGGCGCGAAGAGCGTCAAGTTCGCTCGCGCTTGCTGTCTTCCTCGCCCGGCTTGCGGGCAAGCCTGGCAAAGATGGTGGAGGTTCTCAAAAGGGCGGTAAAGCGGCCGCGCTCATGCGCCGGAACACCCTCGCGCGCCACCATGCGGTAGAGGATGATAGCGATGAAGACCGCATAGACGGTGGCCGCAAAAACGAAAAGAAATCGCGGGCCGAGCCATTCCATCGCGGTCGAGGCGGCGAAGGGGCCGCCGATCGCGCCCAGCGAATAAAACAGCATCAACGCGGCGTTGACGAGGACGAACTCGCCCTTCTCGGCGCGATCGTTGGCGTGCGCGGCCGACAGCGAAAAGAGCGGCATGGCAAAGGAACCGAAGATGAAGACAAGCACGAAGTTGGCGATTGGCGCGGTGCCGGCGAAGAAGGCAAGCGCCAGCGCGGCGCCGAGGGCACAGCCGGTGGTGATCAAGAGTACCGTGCGCCGGTCCCAGCGGTCGGAAACATAGCCGAGCGGGTACTGGATGACGGCGCCGCCGATGATGCCGACACTGACGAAGGTGACGACGTCGGTGACCGACATGCCGATCGCCTCGGCATAGACCGGGCTCAGCGTGCGGAAGGCGCTGTTGGTGATGCCGATCGCCACGCAGCCGATGACGCCGACCGGCGAAATGCGCCAGACGCGACCGAGGTCCAGACGGACGTCGTCAGGGGGAGTGGGGTTGGAGCGGTCGCCGAGCGAGACCGGCACCAGCGACAGCGTGATCATGATCGACATGACGGCGAAGATGGAAAATCCGCCTGCGCCGAAGACCGGGATCAGGAACTGGCAGCCGGTGACCGCGCCGATGTCGACGATCCGGTAGAGCGCCAGCACCTGCGCCCGGTCGCGATTGCTGACGCCGGAGTTGAGCCAGCTCTCGATGACGGTGAACAGGCCTGCGAAGCAGAAGCCGCTGGCAAAGCGCACCGCCGACCACATGACCGGGTCGATCAGGAGGACGAGCAGCAGCGTTCCGGCCGAGGCGATGGCGGCGAGTGCCGCGAAGGCGCGAACATGGCCGACCGCCTTCATGATGCGCGAGATCGCCAGGCAGCCGATCAGGAAGCCGCCAAAATAGGCCGTACCCATGAGGCCGATGGTGGAAGCGGAAAAGCCCTCCTGGGCGCCGCGCAGCGCGATCAGCGTGCCTTGCAGACCGTTGCCCCCGAGCAGGATGCCGGCGGCGATGAGGAGGGGGATCAGCGGCCGGATCGAGGACATTGGCTCCGCAAGCGTGGAATCGGGACGGGCGGCACGATGATGCGCCGCCCGGTGGCCGTCCGGTTGAGCCAGGCCGACCTAATCGGCTGTGATTGCGTCCTTTATCGCGCCGGCGGCGCGCCGATCGGCCCGAGCGCGGCTTCGATCGAAAGTGCGATCGCCAGAAGCCGCCGGTCGGAAAAGGACGGGCCGTCGATTTCCAGCCCCACCGGGAGGCCGTCGCTTGTCAGGCCGGCCGGAATGGAGATGCCAGGAAGCCCGGCATTGGAACCGGGATCGGTATTGCGGATGAATGTCTGGAAGGTCGGCACCTCGCGGCCGTTCAGGAGGACGTTCATGTCCGAGCCGGCGATCGGCTGCGCGGGCAGCGGCGTTGTCGGAAACACCAGTGCGTCGAGCTTGTGGGCGGCAAAAGTCTCGGCATAAAGCGCCTGCAGTTGCGGCCGCGCTGTATGGAGTGCTGCCTCATAGACCGCGTCGGGGATCGCCCGCGGTCCGAGCACCAACTCGTCGAAGACGAACTTGACGTCAGGACTTGCGATGCCGGCGGCGAGCTCCTCGATCGTCACGCCGGTGCCGTTTTCGGCCAGGAAGGCAACGAGGCCAGTCTTTGCCTCGTGCAGCGCAAGCGGGAAGCCGACCTTGCCATTGAGTTCCATCAAGCCGTTCATGTCGACCGGCACAAGCGTCGCGCCCGCTTTTTCGAGTGCCGCCAGTGCTTGGTCCATGACACGGCTCGTCTCGGGGTCAAGGTCGGCGTTGAGCGGCGCGGCGACGCCGAGCCGAACCTCGGCGAGCGATACCGGTTCGACACTCGTCTCGCCGCCGGTGATGACACCGTCGAGAAGCACGAGGTCGTCGACGGTCCTGGCCATGGGACCGGCAGTGTCGCGTGTCTTCGAGATCGGCACGATCCCCTTGCCGGGATAGCGACCGACCGTGGGGCGCAGCGCCGCGATACCGTTCAGCGCCGCCGGGATGCGCACCGACCCGCCAGTGTCGGTGCCGAGCCCCGCCGTCACGATGCCGGCGGCGACCGCGGCCCCGCTTCCGCCCGAGGAGCCGCCGGCGAAGCGCTCCGGCGCCCACGGATTGCCGATCGCCCCGAAGGTGGCGTTGTTTGAGGTGATGCCGAAGGCGAGCTCGTGCAGGCCGGTCTTGCCGATCAGGATGGCGCCCGCCGCGCGCAGCCGCGCCAGTACGGGAGCGTCGGCTTCGGGCACCCAGTCCTTCAGCGCCGCGGTGCCGGCCGACGTCGGCAGGCCGGCCGAGGCGATGTTGTCCTTGACCACGATCGGCACGCCGAAGAGCGCTCCCGATTTGTCGGCAGCGGCGTCGGCGGCAGCGGCCGCCGTGCGCGCGCCATCATTGTCGAGCGTGACGAAGGCATTGAGGTCGGCGTTTCTTTCCGCCGCCGCGAGTGCAGCGTCGACGAGTGCGGCGGACGTCGTCGTTCCGTCGCGCACGGCCGCCGCCATGTCGCGCGTGGTCATTTCCGCTGCAGCCGCGGCGGCCGCAAGCGCCAGAGTGCCGGTGACAACGGCAAGGCCGAAACTTGTTCGCATTTGCGTTCCCCTTTTGTCGGTAGGGGGCGATTCTGGTCGAACCTGGAAAAGGCGCATCCCCGGTTTCGGGGAGGTGCGGCTATCTTTCCTCGAGAAGGGCCGAAATCACTGCCAGCCGACCGGGGAGGCGGCTTTTCTGGAAGATCGCCTTCAGGTGACTGCGTACCGTTTCGGGCGAAATTTCGAGACGTGCGGCGATCGCGTTGTCACGGCGGCCATGCGACAGGCATTCCAGCACGCGCGCTTCGGCGGCGGTCAGGCGATGTCGCGTGGCAAACATTTCGAGTGCCGATGGCGGCGCACTCGCCGGTCTTGTCGGCTTGGCCGCAAGCGAGGCCTGGAACAGCTCGCCGACGGCCTGCAGCAGTTCGACATCGCGGCGGCCGAAATTGCCGCGTTTGCGGGCACGCCAGACGCGCAAGTCGCCGAGATGGCAGCGCCGTCCATTGCGCCAGGCGAAGGCGTGGAAATTCATGCCGTGGCAGAGCCCGTCGCGGGCGAGGAAATCGTTGAAGAACTCGGTCCGTTCCAGCGCATCCTGATCCAGAACGTCGTTGACGTGGACGGCCCGTCCGCAGCGGCGCATGCGTGACGTGATCGGATCATGGTACTGGTAGTAGGCGCGGTAGCGTTCGACATTGCCCGGGTCCATGTTGATGATCACCGGTGTATCGTCCGCGTCTCCATCGAACACGAAGGAGGCGAACTGGTCGGCCGCAAACAGGTCGAGCAACAGCGGCCCGGCCGCCTCGCGCAGGGCATGGGCATCCGGCGCTTCGATCATCGCCCTGCCGAGCGCGACGAAACTGTCGACTTCCTTGCCCGAAAGCGTGGCAAGCATGGCTTCCCCTCTCGTGGCCGGATGATGCGTCGCAGACGACATGGCGTCAATCTGATCGTCGCCATCTGCTATTCTGGCTCGGCCTGCATGCCGTCGACGAGATGTATGCGGCGGTCCATGCGACCGGCCATCTCCATGTCATGCGTCACCACCAGCACGGTTCGGCCCTGTTCGCGCACGAGGCCTTCGAGGGTCGCAAACACCTGCTCGGAACTTTTCGAGTCAAGGCTGCCGGTCGGTTCGTCGGCCAAAAGCAGGGCAGGGTCGTTGGCCAGCGAGCGGGCGACCGCCACCCGTTGCCGCTGGCCGCCGGAAAGCTGGAACGGCCTCTTGTGGACATGGTCGCCAAGGCCAAGGGAGACCAGCAACTCCTCGGCGCGATCGTCGATCTCGCGCCGCGACATGCGGCCGAGCTTGCGCATGGGGATGGCGATGTTGTCGCGGGCCGAGAACTCAGGCAGCAGGAAGTGGAACTGGAAGACGAAGCCCATCCGTTCCAGTCGCAGCCGCGCCCGCTCGCCGTCGTCCATCGTTGCGCAGTCGCGTCCTTCGATGGTTAGGCTGCCGGACGTCGGCAGGTCTAGCAGGCCAAGCAGGTAGAGCAACGACGACTTGCCCGAACCCGACGGGCCGGTGATGGCCACGAATTCACCCTCGCCGATGGAAAGCGAGACGTCCCTTACCAGCGTCACCGGCACGGTTTCGGGCAAGATGCGGGTCAGCTTGTCGGCCCGAACCAGGCTGCTCATGACGCGCCCCTGATGATGTCGACCGGGTTGAGCCGGGCCGCGCGCCGCGCCGGCAGGTAGCCCGCCACTGCCGAGGAGCCGAGGGCGAAGCCGCTGGCAATGACGTAGTGCAGGGTACTCCAGGCAATGGGCAGGTTGGTGATCTCCTGCCCACCGGCGTCAAGCTCGAAGCGCACCGAGGCGAGCGCCATGGTAAGCGCGAAGCCGAGCGCCCAGCCGGCTGCCGAGCCAGCGGCGCCGATCGCAAGCCCTTCGATGACGAACATGCGCTGCATGTCGCTGCGCGAGAAGCCGAGAGACTTCATGATCGCGATGTCGCGCGCCTTTTCATGGGTGATGGTCGACACAATGTTGAAGATACCGAAACCGGCAACCAGCATGATAGCGGCAACGACGGTGTACATGATGACGTTGCGGATGACGAAGGCTTCCATGATGCCTTCATTGGCTTCCTGCCAGGCGACGGCCTTGTAGCCGAGTTCGGCCTCGATGCGGCGCGCGACGCCTGGCGAGGCGTAAGGATCGCCCAGCTTGATTCTGATGTCGTTGATGGCGTTGGCACGTTCGGACAGGATTTGCGCGTTCTTGAGCAGGATGTAGGCCTCACCCTCGTCGCGCGCCGTTGTGCCTGTGTGGAACAGTCCGACGATGCGGAAAGGACGCATCAGGCCAGTCGATGAAACGGCGGCAACGGTGTCCCCGATACCGGCGCCGAGCTTCTCGGCCATGCGGTCGCCCATCACGATGTTGTTGCCGCCGGAGGCAAGCGCGGCGAAGCTGCCTTCGGTGAAGTCTTCCACGATCGGAGAGACGGCGCGTTCGGTCCCGGGATCGACGCCGACGATCGAAGCGCCGGCTTCACGGCCGGCGTAGCGCACGACGCCCTGCGTCCTGAGGCTGGCCGAGTACCGCCCCGGCAGCCAGGCGTCGAGCCAGGCTGTTGCCGCTGTCGGGTTGATGATGCCGCGCCGGTCGTCAGCTGGCCGGAGGCCGGATATCTCGGCTGCGGCGAAAAGCTCTTCCGCCGGCTGCCGTTTCGGGGCTCGGCGCTCGTCGGTTACCTGGACATGCGGCATGGTATCGATCAACTGCTCGACGAAATCGTCCTGGCCGCCCTGCATCAGGGCGGCCATGGCGATGGAGAAGCCGACGCCGACCGAGACACCGATGACGGCGACAAGGGTCTGGCGCCCGCGACCGAGGATGTGCGTCACCGCGATGTCGAGGATGAGGTGCATCAATCGGCGTCCGCGATGCGAACACGTTCCCCGTCCGCGATCTCTTCCGGGAACGGCGAGATTACACGCGCATCTTGGGCAATGCCGGCAAGTACCTCGACACTGGATGTGCCGCGAATGCCGGTCTCGAGCATCCGCTTGCGGGCAATGTCGCCTTCGACCACGAAGATGCTTTGCCCGGCAATCGCCTGCGTGGGCAAGAGAAGCGCGTCGCGCGAGACGCGGATGACGATGTTCACGTCGACCGACATGCCGATGCGCAGCGGCGTGTCCTCGGGCAATGACAACCGCACGCGGTAGGTCTTGGTGACCGGGTCGCCCTTCGGCGTGATGCTCTCGACCTCGGCGGCGAGCTCGCGGGCCGGAAAGGCGTCCGAGCGCAGCAGCGCCCGCTGCCCGGCTTCCACGCGCGGGATGTCTTCCTCGTTGACTTCGGCAACGATGATCAGCGGGGACGGGCGTCCTACCCAGAACAGCACCGCTCCCGGCTCACCGATCTCCCCGACCTCCGCATCCTGGCGCAGCACGACGCCGTCGCTGGGCGCGGCGAGCACGTAGTTGGCAAGCCGCGCCTCTTGTCCGGCAATCAGCGCGTCGAGCTGCGCGACGGCCGAATGGGCGCGGTCGAGCTCGGACTGCTTGGCGACGTTGCGTTCGACCAGCAGCGCGATACGGTCGCGTTCGGCCGAGGCGAGCTTGTGGCGTTCCCTGAGTTCGGCCAGAACCGCGGCAGCCTCGGTGTTGTCGAGGCGGGCGAGTTCGTCGGCTCGCGACACCACTTCACCCTCGCAGTTGCAGACCCAAACGATGCGCTCGCGCACCAGTGAGGTGACCTTGGCCCAAGTTCTAGGCTCGATGATGCCGGCCGCGTAGACGATCTCGGCGGCATCGCCGCGCGTCGGCGAAACAACCGTGACCTCGGTAGGTCGCGTCCAGTACCAGTAGCCCGCCGCCGCAGCAGCCACGAATGCGGCGAGGAACAGCAGGTAGCGCAGCGCTTTCACGATTTTCGGCTCCGACCGCAGGCGGCAATCATTTGAATACGATACTGTATCGTAATAGAAGTTTCCATATCCGGACCGACAGGGCCACGGTCGCGCTTGCGGAGCATTGATCTGACGCAAGAAGGAGGAACGATGAATTGATGACAAGGAAGGTGAAACGGGGAACGGGGCGGCCGCGGCGGCAGGAGACCGACGTCGCCATCCTCGATGCCGCGTTGTCGATTTTCTTGCAGGCGGGATTCGAGGGCACCAGTTTCGAGCAGGTGGCCCGGCGCGCCGGCGTTTCGCGGGCGACCATCTATCGCCGCTGGGCCTCGCGCGAGGAAATGATCGCCCGGGCGCTCGGCAGGTTGAAGGAGGAATCGGAGGAAGGGGCTGGCGCCCGCTGGGAAAAGATGCGGCTGGAGGAACTCGTTGAGATGATGGTCGAGTACGGGCCCAAGGCCTGGGTGGACAATGACGCGCGCCGGCTGCTGGCGCGTGTCGCCGGTTCCGTGCCCGATGCACCGCTACTGGTCCAGACCTTCTGGGAGGTCTATGCCGCGCCGCGACGGGCCGCGTTCTCGGCGATCGTCGAGCGGGCGCGTAGCGAGCGTGTGCTGCCAGCGAATACCGATCCGGAGCTGTTCCAGGCCATGCTCGGCGGCGCCATGATGCACAAGATGCTGCTCGAGCCGGGCGAAAAAGGCGAGGCGGAGCTGCGCGCCCATCTGTGTGCCGTACTGCGCCAACTGGGTCTTGGTGCCGTGCTGGACCGACTGGGCCGCTGACGGGCGTTAACATGTGCTCGGTCGCCATGCGTCTGGCCGGGCCCGCAACCTTGACAAACCGCCAAACGCATGCGCTTTTCGCGCCACTTTCGGACCGGGCGCCCGAGCGCCGGCCCCCGACACTCCATCAACCGGAATCTCCCTCATGCACCGCTACCGCAGCCACACCTGCGCCCGATTGAGAAAAGCCGATGTCGGCACCAGCGTCCGCCTTTCTGGCTGGGTCCACCGCGTCCGCGATCATGGCGGCCTGCTCTTCATCGATCTTCGCGACCATTACGGCATCACCCAGATCGTCGCCGATCCCGATTCGCCCTGTTTCGCGGTCGCCGAGACCGTGCGTGGCGAATGGGTGATCCGCGTCGACGGCGAGGTCAAGGCGCGCACCGAGGAGACGGTGAACGCGAACCTGCCGACCGGCGAGGTCGAGGTGTTCGCGCGCGACATGGAGGTGCTGTCGGCGGCGAAGGAACTGCCGCTGCCGGTCTTCGGGGAGCCGGATTATCCCGAGGATATCCGCCTCAAATACCGCTTCCTCGATCTGCGCCGGGAGACGCTGCACAAGAACATCGTGCAGCGCACGAAGATCATCGCCGACATGCGCACGCGCATGGCCGAGGCGGGCTTTACCGAGTTTTCGACGCCGATCCTGACCGCGTCGTCGCCCGAGGGCGCGCGCGACTTCCTGGTGCCGTCGAGGCTGCACGAGGGCAAGTTCTACGCGCTGCCGCAGGCGCCGCAGATATACAAGCAGTTGATCATGGTCTCGGGCTTCGACCGCTATTTCCAGATCGCGCCCTGCTTCCGCGACGAGGATCCGCGCGCCGACCGCCTGCCGGGCGAGTTCTACCAGCTCGATCTCGAAATGAGCTTCGTCGAGCAGGACGAGGTCTTTTCGACCATGGAACCGGTGATGCGCGGCGTGTTCGAGGCTTTTGCCGGCGGCAAGCCGGTGACGCAGGAATTCCGGCGCATCCCCTATGACGAGGCGATGCGCAAATACGGTTCCGACAAGCCCGATCTCAGAAATCCGATCGAGATGCAGGACGTCTCGGAGCATTTCCGCGGCTCGGGCTTCAAGGTCTTCGCCAACATCCTGGCCAATGACGACAAGGCCGAGGTCTGGGCCATTCCGGCGAAGACGGGCGGTTCACGTGCTTTCTGCGACCGCATGAATTCCTGGGCGCAGGGCGAAGGCCAGCCGGGGCTGGGTTACATCTTCTGGCGCAAGGAGGGCGAGAGCCTCGGGGGCGCCGGGCCGATTGCCAAGAACATCGGCGAGGAGCGCACCGAGGCCATCCGCAACCAACTCGGGCTGGAGGATGGCGACGCCTGTTTTTTCGCCGCCGGCGACCCGAAAAAATTCGCCTCCTTCGCGGGTGCGGCGCGAACCCGCGCCGGCGAGGAGCTGGACCTAGTCGACCGTGACCGGTTCGAACTTTGCTGGATCGTCGATTTCCCGTTCTACGAGTGGGACGAGGAGGAAAAGCGGCTCGATTTCGGCCACAACCCGTTCACCATGCCGCAGGGCGGGCTGGAAGCGCTGTCCGGCGCCGACCCGCTGTCGATCAAGGCCTGGCAATACGACCTCGTCTGCAACGGCTTCGAGATCGCCTCGGGCGGCATCCGCAACCATCTGCCGGAGGTGATGGTCAAGGCATTCGAGAATGTCGGCTTCGACCGTGCGACGGTCGAGGACCGTTTCGGCGGGCTCTACCGTGCCTTCCAGTACGGCGCGCCGCCGCATGGCGGCATGGCGGCCGGCATCGACCGCATCGTCATGCTTCTGGTCGGCGCGAAGAACCTGCGCGAGGTGACGATGTTCCCGATGAACCAGCAGGCGCAGGATCTTCTGATGAGCGCGCCGTCGGAGGCGACGCCGCAGCAATTGCGTGAACTGAGCCTGAGGGTGGTCGCGCCGAAGAAGGACTGAGTTGCACCGGACCACATAGCTCACCATCTTCCCTTGGGGCGTTCCTCGCCGGGACGCTCGTGGCAAGTCGCCACCCATCCTCATTGGTGTACGGACAAGGAGAGCCGTGTGGACACGGACTGGCGCATCATCCGGGGCTTCCCGGAACACCTTTGCCAACAGGCGGCAGCGCTCTACTTCGAGGCTTTCGCGGGCAAGATCGGCGGCATCCTCGGCCGTGACGGGCGGGGCGAAAGCTTCGTTGCGTCGGTGATGAACCCCGGTTTCGCGATTTGCGCGGTGAGCGACGACGGCGCCTCGCTGCTCGGGATCGCCGGCTTCAAGACTGCCGAGGGTTCCCTGGTCGGCGGCAGCCTGGCCGACATGACCGCTGCCTATGGCTGGTTTGGCGGGCTCTGGCGCGGGCTCCTGCTTTCGGCGCTGGAGCGTGACCTGACAGATGGCCAATTGCTGATGGACGGCATCGCGGTCGCGGCGCAGGCGCGTGGCAAGGGTATTGGCGCTGCTCTTCTCGACGCGGTCTGCAAGGAAGCCGCACGGCGTAGCGTTGGGCATGTGCGCCTCGACGTCATCGATACCAATCCGCGCGCAAAGGCGCTCTACCTCCGGAAGGGGTTTGTCGCCGAAGCGGTCGAAAGGACCGGCATAATGCGACCCGTTTTCGGTTTCTCCTCTGCAACGCGGATGGTGCGGGCGGTGAGCCCGTGAGCGCGGTACATGAGGCCGCACCGCGCGTTCTGGTGACCGGCTTCGGGCCGTTTCCCGGCGCGGCCGTAAACCCCACCCAGGCGCTGGTCGAGGGACTGCGCACCGATCCGCCAAACCTTGACGGGTTGGGCAGTTTGCGCACGGCCATCCTCGATGTCGAGTATGCGACAATCGGCGGCCAGCTCTCCGGTGCGGCGGCCGGCTTCGACCCCGACATTGCGGTGCATTTTGGCCTGGCTAACGAATGCCGCGGCTTCCGGCTAGAGAAGACCGCGCGCAACAGCCACGCAGGCGCGCGCACCGACAATGCCGGCGCGCTGCCGGCAGCGGCGACGATATGCGAAGCGCCGGCCACACTCAGTTCGAGCCTGCCTTTGCAGGAGATCGCAGTCGCGCTGGCAGCCAAGGACCTGCCGGTCGAGTGGTCGGACGACGCCGGCGGCTATCTCTGCAACGCCGTCTTCACGCTTTCGCGCGCCGGCGCTTGTGACGGCCTGGCACCGGCAATGAGCGGCTTTGTCCATGTTCCGCTGGTCGGTGAGGGGCCGGATTTCGCCATGAGTGCCGATGGCCTGCGTGAAGGCGCGCTGACGATCCTTGCAGCCTGCGTTGCCGCCTGGCGGAGCGGCCGAGGGGTGGCCGGAGCCTGAGGACGGGGTAGACCTCACGCCGTCCGTAGCTGTCAGCAGGCGCATTTGCGGTGCGTGCCGAGGCAGCGCAGTTCTGCTATAGGGCGGCGCCTTGAACGGGCCGCGCTAGCCGCCGCCCCGTACCCGCCACCGGACCAACCGCAATGAACGAAGCCTCGCCCCTTCGCAAACCCGCCATTGATGCCGGCGCGGTGCCGCTGGCGATCTCGGCCCGTGGCCTTGTCCGGCATTTCGGCAAGGTGCGCGCCGTCGACGGCATCGACCTCGACGTGCCGCGCGGCATGATTTTCGCCATTCTCGGCCCCAACGGCGCCGGCAAGACGACGCTGATGCGCATGCTCGCCACCCTTTCGAAACCCGATCGGGGTACCGCCACCATCCTCGACCACGACCTCGTTGCCGCGCCGGCCGAAGTGCGCTCGGTGATCGCCATGACCGGCCAGTTCGCCTCGCTCGACGAGGATCTGACCGGGCGCGAGAACCTCTTGATGCTGGCGCGGTTGTGGGGTTTTCGCGGCCGGGAAGCCAAGGCGCGCGCAGATGATCTGCTCCGGGCCTTCGAGCTTTCCGACGCGGCCCACAAGCAGGTGAAGGACTATTCCGGCGGCATGCGGCGCAGGCTCGATATCGCCGCGTCGCTGATCGTGACGCCGGGCGTGCTCTTCCTCGACGAGCCGACCACCGGGCTAGACCCCAAGGCGCGCAAGCAGGTCTGGCGCATGATCCGCGGACTGGCCGAGGCCGGCGTCACCATCCTCCTGACCACGCAATATCTGGAGGAGGCGGACCAGCTGGCGGCCCGCATCGCCGTCATCGACCACGGCCGCAAGATCGCCGAGGGCACCAGCCGCGAGCTGAAGGCGCAGACCGGGCAGGGCTTCCTGCATGTCGCGCTCGCCGATCGCGCGCGGCTCGACGAAGCAGCGCGGCTGCTGGAGGCGCAACTCGGCAACACGGTGCAGACGAGCGTCGAGGGCGCGCAGCTTTCGGTGATGGCGGGCAGCGCGGGCGCCGCCAATGAGGCTGTTGCGGCTCTGATGGCCGCCGGCATGGAGCTTTCCGACTTCGCCATGGGCCAGCCGAGCCTCGACGAGGTCTTCTTCGCCCTGACCGGCCAGCCGGCCGAGGGCGATGCCGACAAGGAGAACGGGCAATGAACGATGTGGCAGCGACCGCCGCGGTATTGCACGGCGTCGAGCGGCCGCGCCGGCCGTCCGCCGTTTCCAACGCGCTCGTGTTCGGCTGGCGCGCGGTGCTGAAGTTCAAGCATGTGCCGGAGCAGCTTTTCGACCTGGTCATGACGCCGATCATGTTCACGTTGCTCTTCACCTTCGTGTTCGGCGGCGCGCTGGCCGGCTCGACCAGCGACTACCTGCAGTTCTTCCTGCCGGGCATCTTGGTGCAGACGGTGGTCTTCAACGCCGTCTATTCCGGCATGGGGCTGTCGACCGATCTCGGCAAGGGGCTGTTCGACCGGTTTCGTTCGCTTCCGGTGTGGCCGCTGGCGCCGTTCGCCGGGCTGATGGTGGGCGACATCCTGCGCCACCTGATCGCCGCGGCGATCATTCTGGGCATTGGACTGATCCTCGGCTACCGGCCCGAGGCAGGTCTTGCCGGCGTCGTGGCGTCGTTTCTGATGCTGGTCGCGATCGGCTTCGGCATGGGCTGGGTGTTCCTGGTCCTCGGCCTCCTGATCCGCACGCCGACGACGGTGATGACTGTCGGCTTTACCTTCCTGTTCCCGGTCGTGTTCGCCTCCAACATCATGGTCGACCCGGCGACGATGCCGGACTGGCTGCGCGCCTTCGTCGACGTCAACCCGGTGTCGCTGATGACAACGGCGCTGCGCGGCCTGATGGGCGGCAGCGCTACGGCGATGGAGATCGGCCTGGCGCTGCTGGCACCGGTCGTGCTGACCATCGTTCTCGCGCCGACGACATTGTGGCTCTACATGAGGCGTTGACCGACGCCGCAAAAGAAAACGGCCCGGAGCAGGCCGGGCCGTTTTCACGCTTCGGCAAGCGGCATCTATTCGTTCGCGTTGATCGTCAGGCCGAGTTGCTGCGGCAGCGCCTGCGGCGCCGTCATGGCGCCGGCGGCGACCATCGCGAAGGGCAGCGGGCTTGCGGGCGCGACGCGAATCTCCAGGCTCTGCGGATCATCGAGGAACTTGTTGACGGCCGCGCTCACCGCAGCGGTCAGTTCCGGATTGTTGAGCTGCGCCATGGCGAAGGGCAGGATCGCCTTGGCCTGGTTGGCGATGTCGGCCGGCTTCACCCCCTGCTGGGCGGCGAGGAAGGCCAGCACCTTGTCGGTCAGCGTGTCGTCGTCGAAGCGCAGCGCGGCGCCGTTCAGCGTCAGCTGCTGCATCAGGCCGAGCATGGCCATGCCTTGCGCCGACTGGTCCTGGCCTTCGCCTTCGGCCATCTTCGTCTGCACGTCGCGCATAGCGTCGATGAAGGCCGGCGTATAGCCGCTGATGTCGATGGTCAGGCCGATCGTGCCGGCTTCGTCGATCGAGACGTCGTACTGGTCGACGACCATGCGCCCGTCTGCGGGGTTCCACGAGCCGGCCATCTCCAGATAGCCTTGGATCTGCTCGTAACCGAGCGCCTGTACCGTGGCCTTGGCCTGCGGGTCCTCGATCGCGGTGAGGTCGGCCGAAAACCGCTCGGCCGCTCCGGAGAATTCCAGCGGCGCATCGTCGCCGGGCGGCGACATCTCGAAATGCAGTTGCTCGAGCGAGAACAGCGTGCTGCCGGCGCGCGTCACCGTGAGGCTGTCGAGGTCGGCGCTTTCGTAGAAGGAAATCTTGGAGGCGACGTCGTCGCCACCCTCCGGCGGCAGTTGCAGGCCGGAAACCGAGATTCCGTAGATTTCGACGTTCACGCCTTCATTGGCAAAGGAGTAGGTCGGCATCGACAGCGTGCCGACGACGATCGTGTCGCCATCGTCCGAGATGTCGCCAAGCTGGATGTTGCCGAGCGGAATCTGGTTGTCGGTGCCGACCGGCTGCACGACGACGCCTTCCAGGGTGACCTGCGTGCCGTCGCCGCTGACGCCGGCCCAGGTCGCCTCCATGCCCTGCTTTTCGAACATCGCCTCCATGCGTTGGGCCACCTCCTCGGCGCTCGCCGCCCATGCGCCCTGCGGCAGAGCGGCGGCGATGAAGCCGGTGGTGAGAAAGGCCATGAGGCGCGAGCGATGATACGACATAATGCGGTTCCCTGAGTTGGCGTACACGTCCCTGTGGCCCCTATGTCCGCGAACAAAAGGACCGGATGATGTCCTGCTGCGAAAATTGACGCAGGGTCAGTGAATTGCGCCACTTTGGCCGATTGTCGGCACTGCCGCCACATATTCCCGCGCGAATGCTAAACGTTGCGGAGGCTCGGCGGCCGCTAGAACGCGAAGCCGATGCTGACCGACACCAGCGTGTGCTGGGCGTCGACGATCCGCCGCGTGCCAATCTGGCCGACATATTCGTACTCGGCGCGCATGAAAAGACCGTCAGGAAAATCGTGCTGGAGCCCAAAACCCAGCAGATAGGTCGGGCCGTCCTCCGCCACCGATCCGCCGGCGGTCGATGTCTGCCTGATCCATTTGTAGGCGCCGCCCGCCTTGGCGAAGACGCTCAGACTGTCGAGCCACGGGCGGCGGAACCAGGGATTTTCGTTGAGCGGATGGCGGGCGATCAGGGCCGCTGCTGCTGCATGGGCGTGCTCGGTCGCCACGCCGAAGGCCAGCGGCGAGCGGCCAAGACGATAATAGGCGAACTCGATCGCCAGCACCGAGGTGACGCTGGCCCCGGCGAAGACCTTCTGGCCGGCGACCCACCGCTTGGTGCTGAGCGGCGCGCCGGGCACGTAACCGGTGTGATGGACAGGCCCGAAACCGGCGCCGACATAGGGTTCGGCCGTCAGCCAGTCGAAGCGGTGATCGCCCGCCGATTTCGGGCCGGCATGGGCGGTCGACAGCAACAGGACCATGATGATCCCCGCTAGCAATGGCCATTTCGTCATCGTGCGCCACGCCCGAACGTTGGATGGCTATCGATCATATCGGGTTGGGGGAAGCCTGGCCACGCACTTGCCGCGAATCAGCGCGTCGGCTAACCGGAAACCATGGGAAACAGCCTTGTTCCGCCGGGGGGCGACGACGGCGACAATATCGAGCCGGTCGATCTGAGGCGCGCCCTCGAGGAGCGCTATCTCGCCTATGCCCTGTCCACCATCATGCACCGCGCGCTGCCGGATGTGCGCGACGGGCTGAAGCCCGTGCATCGGCGCATCATGCACACCATGCGGCTGTTGCGGTTGAACCCCGACCAGGGTTTCGCGAAATGCGCCCGCATCGTCGGCGACGTGATGGGCAAGTTCCATCCGCATGGCGACCAGGCGATTTACGACGCGCTGGTGCGGCTGGCGCAGTCGTTCTCGATGCGCTACCCGCTGGTCGACGGCCAGGGCAATTTCGGCAATATCGACGGCGATAGCGCCGCCGCCATGCGCTACACCGAAGCGCGGATGACGGACGTCTCGACGCATCTGCTCGAAGGCATCACCGAGGACGCGGTCGATTTCCGCCCGACCTACAACGAGGAGGATGAGGAGCCGGCGGTGCTGCCCGGCGCCTTCCCGAACCTGCTCGCCAACGGCTCGTCCGGCATCGCCGTCGGCATGGCAACCTCGATCCCGCCGCATAATGTCGCCGAGCTTTGCGACGCCGCGCTTCATCTGATTACTGCGCCCGACGCCAGCGTCGCCGACCTGATGCAGTTCGTAGAAGGACCGGACTTTCCGACCGGCGGCATCATCGTCGACGACCGCGCCACCATTCTCGACGCCTACGAAACCGGGCGCGGCTCGTTCCGGGTGCGTGCCCGCTGGCACCAGGAAGATCAGGGTAGAGGCACGTGGATCGCGGTGGTGACCGAAATCCCGTTCGGCGTCCAGAAATCGCGCCTGATCGAGAAGACTGCGGAACTGCTTCTGGCGCGCAAACTGCCGTTGCTAGAGGATATCCGCGACGAAAGCGCCGAAGATATCCGCGTCGTGCTGGTACCCAAAAGCCGTTCGGTCGACCCGGCATTGTTGATGGAGTCGCTGTTCAAGCTGACCGAGCTCGAAAGCCGCATCGGGCTCAACATGAACGTGCTTTCGCGCGGCCGCGTGCCCAACGTCCTGTCGCTCAAGGGCGTATTGCAGGAGTGGCTCGAACACCGCAAGGAAGTGCTTGTGCGGCGTTCGCGCCATCGTCTGGCCGAGATCGAGCGGCGGCTGGAAATCCTCGCCGGCTACCTGATCGCCTATCTCAACATCGACGAGGTGATCCGCATCATCCGCGAGGAGGACGAGCCGAAGAAGGTGATGATGGTCCGCTGGGACCTGACCGACGCGCAGGCCGAGGCGATCCTCAACATGCGGCTGCGCGCCCTGCGCAAGCTCGAAGAGATCGAGATCCGCAAGGAGCACGGCGAACTGAGCGAGGAAAAGAAGCAGATCGAGGGGCTGCTCGCCTCCGAGGCCAAGCAGTGGCAGACGGTCGCCTGGCAGGTCGGCGAGATAGGCAAGAAGTTCGGCCCGGAGGACAACCCTGAACTCGGCAGCCGCCGCACCACCTTCTCGGAAGCCCCCGACCACGACCTCTCCGACATCCACCACGCCATGGTGGAAAAGGAGCCGGTAACGGTGGTGGTCTCGGAAAAGGGCTGGCTGCGCGCCATGAAGGGGCATCTTTCCGACTATTCGGCGCTGTCCTTCAAGGAGGGCGACAAGCTCAAGCTCGCCTTCCACGCCCAGACCACCGACAAGGTGCTGATCTTCACCACCGGCGGCAAGTTCTATACCATCGGCGCCGACCGGCTGCCAGGCGGGCGCGGCCATGGCGAGCCGGTCAGGATCATCGTCGACATGGACAACGACCAGGCGATCGTCACCGCCTTTGCCCACGACCCGCAGCGCCGCCTGCTTCTGGCCTCATGGGCCGGCAACGGCTTCGTGGTGCCGGAGGCCGAGGTCGTCGCCAACACCCGCAAGGGCCGGCAGGTGATGAACGTCAAGGCGCCGGACGAGGCCAAGCTCTGCGTTCCGGTTGCCGGCGATCACGTCGCGATCGTTGGCGAGAACCGCAAGCTTCTGGTGTTCCCGCTCTCCGACGTGCCGGAGATGACGCGCGGCAAGGGGGTCCGGCTGCAGAAATACAAGGATGGCGGCATCGCCGACATCAAGACCTTTGCCATGGAGGAGGGGCTGTCCTGGCAGGATTCGGCCGAGCGGACGTTCACCCGCAGCCGCGAGGAACTGGCGGAATGGATCGGCGCCCGCGCCGCCGCCGGCCGCATGGCCCCGAAAGGCTTTCCGCGGACCGGGAAGTTCGGATGAGCGGAAAAAGCACCGCTAGTGGCGGTTAGCCGCCATCAACGTTCGATCGGACTTGGTAGGGTAGCATCGCTACCGCCCTGATCTCCATAAGGCCCCCGGGCACGATCAGTTCGCTGACGCCGATCGCGGTCCAGGCAGGGTAGGGGGCCGTCAGGTAGCGGTCCTTCACGCGCATGAAGGTCTCCATGTGCCGGGCGATGTCGACATGGTAGGTTGTGATCTCGACGACGTCGGAAAGCCCGGCGCCGACTTCGGACAGGATCGCTTTCAGGGCCTCGAACGCGGTTGCGAACTGGGCCTCCGGGTCGCGGACAGTCATCAGGGCCGCCAGCGGGGCGTCTTCCGCGCCTTGCAGTGTCGATTCGGCGCCCTTGAGGCCATCGGCGCCAGGGGTTTCTCCGCCCGGGCTGGTGCCGACGATGCCGGAACAATAGATCATCCCGTTCGCCACCACCGCCGGGGCGAAATGCCAATTGTCGTAGACTGCCTGCAACGCCGCAGGAACGATTGTCTTGCGCATGGTTCATGCACCTCCAGGACACGTTGCGCTAGCAGGCCACGAATGCGGGCCGAGAGCAACGACGTGGAGGCCCGCGGCGCTTCCTGACAACCTTCTGTCAGCATCCATGGCTCGCAGCGAGAAACGGCGCTTGCCGGCAGGCGCGTGTGGGGCCTACTCGTGGCGGCGAGAGGATATTGCTGCCATGGACCATGCGATCGCATCCATATTCTGGCGCCGGCTCGACCGGCAAGGGCACGACGCCTGCGCTCTGTGGGCGCGGCCTGACGGCTTTGAGCTTGCCGGCAGCGCGGTGTTCGAGGAGGCGGGCCGGCCTTGCGCGCTCACCTATCGCGTCGACTGCGATGCCGGTTGGGCGACGCGCCGGGCGACGGTGAACGGATTTGTCGGGACGGACCCGGTCGAGGTCGCGATCGTCCGCGACCCGACCGGCGGCTGGACGCTCAACGGGGTGCCGCAAGCAGCACCGCGTGACTGTGTCGACGTCGACCTCGGCTTCACGCCGGCGACAAATCTGCTTGTGCTGCGGCGCTTCGCGCTGGATGTCGGCAAGGAGAGGCCGGCGCCCGCCGCCTATCTGGCATTTCCAGACCTGCGGCTCGACCGGCTGGAACAGCATTACCGCCGCAGCGGCGAGGCCACCTACGACTATGCGGCGCCGGTCTACGATTACGCCGCGACGCTGACCGTGTCGCCGGTCGGCTTCGTCACCGACTATCCGCAACTCTGGTCCGCTGCCGAACACGCGCCATAGCGGCGCACTCGATCGCTGTTGACATATCAGGCTTTCATATGTCAAAAAATTATGACATATGAAAGAAAGGAATAGGCGTTGTCGGCCGTCTCGGGGGACCAACTGCTCAAGGCCTTGTCGGCGCTCGCCAATCCGGTGCGACTGCAGGTGATTGCGGCGTTAGCGACTGGCGGGCGCAACTATGTCAGCCAATTGGCGCGCGAGATCGGCATCAGCCGGCCATTGCTGCACATGCACCTGGCGCGTCTGGAGGCAGCGGGCCTGGTATCGGGCACGCTGGAGGTCTCCGACGACGGCAAGGCGCACAACTATTTCGTGGCAACCGACTTCGCCTTCACGCTCACACCGCAAGCGATCGCGCAAGCGGCAACAACGCTCTCGGGCGAGGCGGGCAAAGCAAGCAAGGAGAACAGGAATGACTGATTCCCAGATTGGCGTGATCATGGGCGCTACCGTGCTCACGCTGGGTACGATCGTCCTTGTCACCGTGATTATCCAGTTCGCGGCCACCTGGCGGGCGCGTGCGGCGATGGCGCGCGACGAGGCATATCGGGGTCTGGCCGAGCAGGCCGTGACGGCACGGACAGCGGCGGCCGCCCTCGACCAGAAGCTGGCCGACGAACTCGCCGACGTGCGGACGCGGCTCACCGCGATAGAAAAAATGCTGAAAGAGGTTGGCTGACGGAAAACCGCACCCATATGAAAAGAAATTCAGTCCAGCCGAAAGCACGATGAAGGGGTCTCATGGTGCATTGCAGCATCTTGACTGAGAATGATCGTTCGCATAAATTGCGAATGAACATTCACTCTCGTTCCCGGAGCTGATCCTTGAGCGCCCTCGATTCGATCGCTGGCGACGCGCAAGCCGATTTTGAACTTGACGCCGAGCCCTTGTCCCGCGCCGAAAAGCGCGACCAGCAGACGCAGCGCATCATGGAAGCGGCCAAGGCCTGCTTCGTGCGCTCTGGTTTCCAGGGCGCGTCCATGCATCAGGTCTGCGCTGAGGCCGGGATGAGCCCGGGTGCGCTCTATCGCTATTTTCCCTCCAAGGAATCGATCATCGAGGCGATCACCGAGGCCGACCGCAGGCACGACGCCGAAATCTTTGCCGAGATGGACAAGAACCCTTGCGTGGTTGACGGCTTCGTCAACGCGGCCATCGCACATATTCGCTACATGCACGAAAGCGGCAACGCGCCGTTGTTTGCCGAAATCCGCGCCGAGTCGATGCGCAACGAGGCAGTCGAACTGCATTGCCACAACGCCATGGGCGAAGTGCAGACCACCTTCCGCCGCTATCTGGAGGCCGCGATCGAGCGTGGCGATATCGACCCGGTCGTCGAACTTGACGTCATGCTGCCGATGATCATGGCGATCGGCGAAGGCTTGGCGCTCAATGACCTCCCAGCACAGGGTGTACCGATCGAACGCATCGAGGCGCTGTTGCGCGTCACTGTCGAGGCGATGTTTCGCCCCAACCATCCGAAGTAAGCCTGACCTCGCCCGCCCGGCCAATCTCTTACGGGAAACCCATGCCGAAACCCGCCCGCTTCATCCTGCTTCTTTCGGCTGCCCTCTTTGGCGCGGCCCTGTTTCCGGCCCCACTCGGGCCGCTGCCCGCACTTGCCGCAGAAACCCTCGCCGAGACCGTCGAGCGTGCCGCGCCGTCGATCCGCGTCGCGGCTGCCCAGCGCCGCGAGATGGTGGTGACGCTCGACGTCACAGGCACCGTGCTGCCGCGACAGGAAGCCGCTGTCGGTACCGACCTCAATGGCATGATCGTCAACGAACTGACCGTCGACCGCGGCGACCGGGTGAAGAAGGGTGCCGTGCTCGCGGTGCTCGACCGCTCCATGCTCGACACCCAACTCGCCCAGATGGATGCCAACCGGGCCCAGGCCGAGGCGAGCATCGCCCAGGTGCGAGCCCAGATCACCGATGCCGAGATCGGCGTACGCCAGGCCGAGGAGGCGCTTGAACGTGCGCGCCGGCTACAGGCAAAAGGCGTCGCCGCGCAGGCGCAGCTGGACAACGCCGTCAACGCTTTTGACAGCGCCCGCGCGAAGCAGATCGCGGCCGAGAAGGCACTTGCCGCATCGGAGGCCCAGCTGGCCGTCATCGACGCTCAAAAGAGCAACGTCTTGTTGCAGATCGAAAAGACACAGGTGAAGGCGCCGGCAGACGGGCTGGTATTGTCGCGCAACGCCACGCTCGGCGGCATCGTCGGCGCCAGCGGCGGCGCGCTGTTCCGCATCGCCATCGACGGCGAACTGGAACTGGCCGCGGGCGTGCCGGAAACGTCGCTGGCGCGCATCAAGCCCGGCATGCCGGTCGCCGTGCGCCTTCCCGGTATCTCCGAGCCGCTGTCGGGCACGATCCGCATGATCGAGCCGGAGGTCGACCAGAAGCTGCGCATGGGGACAATCCGGGTTTCGTTGCCTGACGACAACGATGTCCGCGCCGGCAATTTCGCCCGCGGCGCGATCGAACTCTTGCGCCGCGAGGCCGTGGCAGTGCCGGCCTCGGCGCTTGTCTATCGCGGCGAGGATGCGTTCGTGCAGAAGCTCGAGGATGACCGCATTGCGACGACCCCGGTAACCATCGGGGCACGGGAAGGCGCCTGGGTCGAGATACGCGAGGGCGTCGTCATGGGCGACGAGGTGGTCGCCCGCGCCGGTACCTTCGTTGCCGATGGCGACCTGATCACGCCGATGCGTGACGAGCAGACGGGAGCGGTCGGCCAATGAACTGGAACTTCTCCGCCTGGTCGATCCGAAACCCGGTTCCGTCGATCCTGCTTTTCATTGTGCTGACGGCGCTTGGCCTGATGAGCTTCGCCAACCTGCCGGTGACGCGCTTCCCCAACATCGACATTCCGCTCGTGGCCGTCGCTGTCCAGGATCCGGGCGTCGCGCCGAGCGAGCTCGAGACCCAGGTCACCAAGAAAGTCGAGGACGCTGTCACCAATATCACCGGCGTCAAGAACGTGATGTCGACCATCACCGAGGGACGCTCGCAGACAGTGGTCGAATTCCGGCTCGAGGTGGACACCCAGACCGCCGTCAGCGACGTCAAGGACGCCGTCGAGCGGATCCGTTCCGACCTGCCGGCGACGGCGGAGGAACCGGTAGTCAACCGCATCGACGTTGAGGGCCAGGCGATCCTGACCTATGCTGTGCGAGCCCCCGCGATGACGCTGGAAGAGCTGTCCTGGTTCGTCGACGACGTGGTCATCCGCAAACTGCAAGGGCTGAAGGGCGTGGCGCGCGTCGACCGCTATGGCGGCGTCACGCGCGAGATCAAGGTCGAACTCGATCCCGATCGGCTCAACGCGCTTGGTGTCACCGCTGCCGACGTCAACCGGGCGCTGCGCGCCGCCAATGTCGACCTTACCGGTGGCAGCGGCGAGTTCGGCGGCCGCGACCAGACCATCCGCACGCTGGGCAGCGCGCAGACCATCGCGGGCCTCAAGGCGCTGGAAGTGCCGCTCGCCGGCGGCCGGCGGGTGACCTTGTCCGACATCGCCGCTGTCAGCGATTCATGGGAAAAGCCGAAGAGCTTCGCGCGCCTCAACAAGCAGACCGTCGTGTCGTTCGGCGTCTTCCGCGGCAAGGGCGAAAGCGATGTCGAGGTCAACGAGCGCGCTACCAAGGCGATCGCCGAACTGGAGGCCCAGCATCCGGACGTCTCGATCGTCAAGGTCGACGACTCCGTCACCTACACCGTCGGCAATTACGATTCGGCGATGGAAACACTCATAGAGGGCGCGGTGCTGGCCGTTCTGGTGGTGTTTCTGTTCCTGCGCGACGTCCGCGCCACGCTGGTTGCCGCCGCTGCCCTGCCGCTATCGGCAATTCCAACCTTCTGGGCGCTCGACCTGATGGGCTTTTCGCTCAATCTGGTGAGCCTGCTCGGCATCACGCTGGTGGTTGGCATCCTGGTCGACGACGCCATTGTCGAAATCGAGAACATCGTCCGCCACATCAAGCTCGGCAAGTCGCCCTATCGCGCCTCACTCGAGGCGGCCGACGAAATCGGGCTCGCGGTCATCGCGATCTCGGCGACCATCATCGCCGTCTTTGCACCGGTCTCCTTCATGGGTGGTGTCGCCGGGCAATATTTCAAGCAATTCGGCCTGACCGTTGCCGTCGCGGTCTTCTTCTCGCTGCTGGTCGCGCGGCTGATCACGCCGATGATGGCCGCCTATTTCATGCGCGGCCACGGCCATGACGAGCCGAAGCCCGGTATCTTCATGCGGCTCTACCTGTGGCTGTTGCGGGTGACCCTGCGCTTCCGCTGGCTGACGCTTCTCGCCGGTATCGGCTTCTTCGCCGTTTCGATCTACGCCATCGGCTTCCTGCCGTCGGGCTTCATCCCGAAGGAAGATGCCAGCCGCATCGTCTTCTCGCTTGAACAGCCGCCCGGCACGCTGCTCGAGGACACCCGCCGTACCACCGACATGGTGACCGACATCATGCGCGAGGTGCCCGAGGTCGAGAACGTCTATGTCATCGGCGGCTCGAGCCCGACCGGGACGCTGGAACCGCGCCGCGCCACGGTGGTCGCCGACCTCGTCCACAAGTCCGAACGCGAGGTCCGGCAAGCCGAGATCGAGGAAACGCTGCTGCAGAAACTGGCGACGGTGCCCGATATCCGCATCTATTTCGTCAACGATCGCGGCGAGCGCGCGCTGGCCTTCGGCGTCATGGGCACCGACGGCGATCTGCTCGACGAGAAGGCGCGCGAGGTACAAAGCGCCATGGCCGCGACTGGCAAGTTCCGCGCCATCACTTCCAATGCCGCCCTCGACCGGCCGGAGATCATCGTCGAGCCGGATCTCGACCGGCTTGCCGAACTCGGCATCTCGACGGCAGCGCTGTCCGAGACGTTGCGTGTCGCGACGATCGGCGACATCGACGCCAACCTTGCCAAGTTCACGGTCGGCGACCGTCAGATCCCGATCCGCGTCCAGCTCAACGAGGAGGCGCGCGACGACTTGTCCGTGATCCGGTCGCTGCCGGTTCCGACCGCGACCGGCGCCTCGGTCCCGTTATCCTCGATTGCCGCAATCCGTTTCGGCCAGGGCCCGTCCTCGATCGAACGTTTCAATCGCGAGCGCCGCGTCGTCATCGGCGCCGACATGGCGCCCGGCTACGAGATCGGCGAGGGGCTGGCGATCGTCAATGCGCTGCCCCAGGTGCAGAACCTGCCCGATGGCGTGCGCATCCAGGAGACCGGTGACGCGGAGATCATGGGCGAGGTTTTCGCCGGCTTCGCGACCGCGATGGTCACTGGCCTGATGCTGGTGCTGGTCGTGCTGATCCTGCTCTTCGGCTCGGTGTTCCACTCGATCACCATTCTCGGCTCGCTGCCGCTGTCGATCGGCGGCGTGGTGGCGGGGCTGTGGCTGACCAACTCGGCCGTCTCCATGCCGGTCGTGATCGGCATCCTGATGCTGATGGGTATCGTGACCAAGAACGCGATCATGCTTGTCGATTTCGCCATCGAGGAGGTCAAGCAGGGTGTCTCGCGCGCGGAAGCCGTGCTCGATGCCGGCCGCAAGCGGGCGCGACCGATCGTCATGACCACCATCGCCATGTCGGCTGGCATGGTGCCCGCCTCACTGGCGCTAGGCGACGGTGGCGAGTTCCGCGCCCCGATGGCGATTGCCGTGATCGGCGGCCTGCTCGTTTCGACCGTGCTTTCGCTGATTTTCGTGCCGTCGTTCTACACGATCATGGACGACGCCGCGGTGGGAATGGCGCGGCTTTTCGCATGGCTGGTGCGCCCGAACGAGAGGGATGAGCCGGCCCCGGAGCTTCCCTATGCCCCGACGGGGCCGCATTCGGTGATTCCGCCGCGCGAACTGCCGCTGGCCGCTGAATAAGCTGGCGGCGGGCGCAACCGTTTTCTGGAGCCTCCCAGGCGCCGCCCATCGGGCGGCGTTCTTTTTGGTCGGCGGGCGTTGCGGTCGACGCCGGCAACGGGCTAGTAAGGCCACGACCGTAGGGCCGGCCGCGCGCGACGCGCAGGCTGGCCAGGCGCAACCCCGAAACAGGTGCACATTTCGCGGAGCGACCACCGGCCGATGATCCAGACGCCCTATTACATGATCAACAAGCAGAAGCTGTTGCGCAATCTGGAGAAGATTGCGCAGGTGCGAGATCAATCCGGCGCCAGGGCGCTGCTGGCGCTGAAGTGCTTTGCCACCTGGTCGGTCTTCGATCTCATGCGCGAATACATGGACGGCACCACCTCGTCGTCGCTCTACGAGGTCCGGCTCGGGCGCGAAAAGTTCGGCGGCGAGACCCATGCCTATTCCGTCGCCTATGCCGATCATGAGATCGATGAGGTGGTGGCCAACGCCGACAAGATCATCTTCAATTCGGTTGGTCAGCTCGATCGTTTCGACAACGCCGCGGCAGGGGTCGTTCGCGGCCTGCGCCTCAATCCGGGCGTCAGCAGTTCTGATTTCGACCTCGCCGATCCGGCGCGCCCTTTCAGCCGGCTGGGTGAGTGGGATCCCGCGCGCGTCGAACCGGTGATGGATCGCATTTCCGGTTTCATGATCCACAACAATTGCGAAAACGCCGATTTCGGGCTTTTCGACCGCATGCTGGGCGAGATCGAGGAACGGTTTGGCGCGCTTTTGCGGCAAGCCAAATGGGTGAGCCTCGGCGGCGGCATCCATTTCACCGGCGAGGGCTACCCGATCGACGATTTCTGCGAACGGCTGCGCCGCTTCGCTGACAATTTCGGTGTCCAGGTCTATCTCGAGCCCGGCGAGGCCGCCGTCACCGAGAGTACGACGCTCGAGGTCACGGTGCTCGACACACTTTTCAACGGCAAGCATCTGGCCATCGTCGATTCCTCGATCGAGGCGCATATGCTCGATCTCCTGATCTATCGGGAGCGTGCGACGCTCAGGCCCGACACCGGGCCGCACCGCTACATGATCTGCGGAAAGTCGTGCCTGGCCGGTGACATCTTCGGCGAGTTCGCCTTCGAGAAAGAGCTCAAGGTCGGCGATCGCCTCTCGATCGAGGACGCGGCCGGCTACACCATGGTCAAGAAGAACTGGTTCAACGGCGTAGCGATGCCGGCGATCGCCGTACGGCAACTCGACGGCAGCATAGAGGTCGTCAGGTCGTTCTCCTTCGACGACTACGTGTCGAGCCTCTCTTGAGGCCTTGAAAGACGGCGCGGTGGAACCGGAAGGGCCGCGCCAGACATCTTCCGGAGACAATGGAGGCCCGCGCCGGAAAAATGAAGAAAAACATCCTTATCGTCGGCGCCGGCGGCGTCGCTCAGGTCGTCGCCCACAAATGCGCGCAGAACAACGACGTGCTCGGTGACATCCACATCGCCTCGCGCACCGTCGAAAAGTGCCGCGCCATTAACGACAGCGTCCACGAAAAGAAGGCGCTCAAACAGCCGGGAGTTCTGGAGGCCCACGAACTCGATGCACGCGATATCGAGGCGACAAAGGCGCTGATTGGACGCACGGGCGCCCAGATCGTCATCAATGTCGGCTCCGCCTTCATCAACATGCCGGTGCTTTCGGCCTGCATCGCGACCGGGGCGGCCTATCTCGATACCGCGATCCACGAGGAGCCGGACAAGGTGTGCGAAACCCCGCCATGGTACGCCAACTACGAGTGGAAGCGCCGCGAGGAGTGCGAAACGGCCGGTGTCACAGCAGTGCTCGGCGTCGGCTTCGACCCTGGCGTGGTCAATGCTTATGCGGCACTCGCCAACAACGACTATTTCGACCGTATCGATTCCATCGATATCATCGACGTCAATGCCGGCAGCCACAATCGCTGGTTCTCGACCAATTTCGATCCCGAGATCAATTTCCGCGAATTCACCGGCCAGGTGTGGTCGTGGCAGGATCGCAAGTGGACCTCGAACAGGATGTTCGAAATCCGCAAGGAATGGGATCTGCCGGTGGTCGGCAACAGCCAGACATTCATGACCGGCCACGACGAGATCCATTCGCTGTCGCAGAACCTCGACGTGCCCGACATCCGCTTCTGGATGGGGTTCGGCGAGCGCTACATCACGGTCTTCACGGTGCTGAAGAACCTCGGCCTGTTGTCGGAACAGCCGGTGACGACGGCGGAAGGACTGGAAGTCGTGCCGTTGAAGGTCGTCAAGGCGGTGCTGCCCGATCCGGCTTCGCTGGCACCGCACTACGAGGGCAACACCTGCATCGGCGACCTGGTGAAGGGCGAGAAGGACGGCAAGGAGCGCGAGCTCTTCATCTACAATGTGAGCGATCACAAGCAGGCTTATGAGGAGGTCGGCAGCCAGGCGATATCCTACACGGCCGGGGTGCCGCCCGTTGCCGCCGCGATGCTGATCGCCGACGGCAGCTGGGACGTGAAAAAGATGGTCAATGTCGAAAATCTCGACCCGAGGCCGTTTCTTGGCATCCTCAACCGCATCGGCCTGCCCACTCGACTGCGCGAGGGTGACAAGGACATCGCGCTCGACTTTGCGTGAGAAAACCCGCCGAAGACGCCGGCTGTAGCGCCGGCGACATTCGGCCGTTTTCTCAGTAGCTGCCATCCATGATCGCGCGCAGCGGTGTCATCTCACCGGCGCGCAGGCGATTGCCGTCGCGCATCAGCAAGGCCCGGATCTCGAAGCCCTCGACCGCGATCCGCTCGCCAATCCGGCCCACGTAACGCAGGCGAACGGTCTTGTTGCGCCACTCCTCGACATCGAGCGCAAGGTCGAGGAGATCGCCGTCGCTCGCAGGCGAGCGAAACGCGGCTCCGGAGTCGACCAGTCCGATGCCGATCGCGCCTAGTGTGCGGCAGAGCGCCTCGTGGCCGCCGGCCGTGCGGAACCAGGCGTGGCACGTGGCGTCGAACCAGCGGTAGTAGTTCGGATAAAAGACGATGCCGGCGGGATCGCAGTCGCCGAAGCTGATCCTTATCTGGTTGAGGAAGGCATGCTGGCTCATCGGGGCTTCCGCGTTGGATCTGTGCACTCGGACAGGTAGCAGGATTGCCCGGAAAGGAGAATTGCAACCTAGCTGTTGGCTTCATCGCGGCCAATCGGCCAGGCGCGTCGGCATCGTCAACGCCCGGCTGCAATAATTCCGTCATTGGCCAAGGCTAGTTCGTCAGGCTAGCGTGCCCGTCAGGTGGCGGCTCGACCGGAGAGGCGACGATGGACAAAACGAATGAGGGCAAGGACTGGCTGGAGGCCGAACTCGAGGACACACTCGACGAGGATTACGAACTGGAGCTTTCCGAGCCGGCGCTCTCACTTGAAATACGCAAGATTTACAAGAACGCTCATCCGGAGACGATCGATCGCCGGACATATTTCCACGAACTGATCCGGCTGCAGTCGGAACTGATCAAGCTCCAGGACTGGGTCGCCTACCACAAGAAAAAGATCGTGGTGGTTTTCGAAGGCCGCGATTCGGCCGGCAAGGGCGGCGTCATCAAGCGTATCACCCAACGCCTCAATCCGCGTATCGCACGCGTTGTCGCCTTGCCCGCGCCGACCGATCGCGAGAAGACGCAATGGTATTTCCAGCGCTACGTCCCGCATCTGCCGGCCGGTGGCGAAATCGTGCTGTTCGACCGCTCCTGGTACAACCGTTCGGGCGTCGAGCGTGTCATGGGTTTTGCCTCGGCCGATCAGGTCGAGGAGTTTTTCAACGACGTGCCCGAATTCGAGCGCATGCTGGTACGCTCGGGCATCATCCTCATCAAATATTGGTTCTCGATCACCGACGAAGAACAGCAGATGCGCTTTCTGATGCGCATCCACGATCCTATGAAGCAGTGGAAACTGTCACCGATGGACCTGCAATCGCGGGTGCGTTGGGAGCAATACACCAAGGCCAAGGAAGAGATGTTTGCACGCACCAACATCGCCGAGGCGCCATGGTACATCGTTGAGGGCAACGACAAGAAGCGCGCGCGGCTCAACTGCATCGACCATTTCCTGCAGCAGATCCCCTACGAGCCGGTGCCGCACGAGGACGTGGCCTTGCCGGACAGGGTCTTTAATCCCAACTACGAGCGCGCTGTGCTGCCGCCGGAGCTTTACGTGCCACGGAAATACTGAGGCAGCCGCACAGCCCGCCGGTTGAGTTCAGGCCGGATGGCGAACCGCGAGTGCCGCCCGCCGTCTCCGGCTGTCGTTCAACTGCCACAGTGAGTGGGTGAGCAGAGTGGCGATGAGCACCGCGCCGCCCGCAAGGACGGCGGCAGTCGGTGCCTCGGAAAAGATCATCCAGACCCAGATCGGCGCCAGCACCGTTTCCAGCAGATAGAACATCGCGACTTCGGGCCCGGACAGGTATTTCGGGCCGGTTGCGAGGCAGAAGAACGACACCGGCATGATGACGGCGCCGTTGAAGATGATCCACCACGGCGCTTCGACGTTGTAGCCGGTCTTGGCAACCATGAAGACAGCAATGACGAGGGGGGCTGACACCGCCACCAGCGCAGTGAAGCCCATATCCTGGCCTGAACGCCGCGTCACGGTGATGGCCGAGGCCAGCAGGAATGACGAGCCGAGCGCCAGAAGGTTGCCGAGCAGCTTCCCGGTGCCGACGCCGTCATAGACGATGACCAGAACACAGAGGAGCATGACCGCCATGGCGACAAGGGTCGCCGGCCTTGGTCGCTCCTTGAGAAGAAGCCATGACAGCAGCGCCGCGAACATGGTGTTGAAGGCCAGGATGAACACAAGATCCGCCGTCGAGGTGTTGAACACGGCCATCATGAAAGCGATCGAGGTGCCCGCGTAGAGTGCGGCGACCACCAGTCCCGCACGGCCCGGTATCAACGCTGGTGCGTCGCCCCTCAGCTTCCGCCAGATGAGCCATATCGCCAGCGTGGCAATCAGTGTCGCGCCGCTTCGGAGCAAGAGGATCGTCCACGGGTCGCCGTCGGCGAGGCGGATCAGCGGAATGTCGACGGTCAGCGTCAGCCCGCCGATGGCGGTGATGAGCAGGCCTTTGCGGTGATCGAGGGAAATGGTCATGAGAGCGACTTTCGAAGGCACGGAAACTTGCATCGACCACGGCCGGGGCGGCGCGGCCAGCCTCGTTCCGGACTAAACTGTTTCGGGGCGAAGCGTTGGAGTCGCGGCTCAGCTTCGGACGGCTTCGTGGTCGTAGCGTTCCCAGCCCTTGGGCCCGAGATGTTCCTGCGGCTGGAACCGGATCTTGTAGGCCATCTTGCGCGAACCATTGACCCAATAGCCGAGATAGACATGCGGCTGGCTGGCGGCGCGCGCCCTGGCAATGTGGTCCAGGATCATGAAGGTGCCGAGCGAGCGGTCGTGCTGCGCGGGATCGTAGAAGGAATAGACCATGGAAAGCCCATCGGCCATCTTGTCCGACAGGGCTACCGCGACCAGTTCGCCGTGGCCGACGCCGGTGACGATGCTGTCCGGGCCGCGGCGTCGGTATTCGATGATCTTGCTCTCGACATGGGTGTCCTCGACCATCATCGCATAGTCGAGCACCGTCATGTCCGACATGCCGCCCTTGCGGTGGCGGGCGTCAAGATAGGCCCTGAACAATGAATATTGCTCGGTCGTGGGCTCGGCATCATGCACGGCGCCGATCAGGTCGGCGTTGCGCTGCTGGATCCGTTTCATGTTCTTAGACGGGCGGAACTCTTCGGCGAGGATGCGCACCGAGACGCATGCACGGCAGGTCTCGCAAGCCGGCCGATAGGCGATGTTCTGCGAACGGCGGAACCCGCCTTGCGTGAGCAGGTCGTTGAGTGCCGGCGCTTTCTCACCGACCAGATGCGTAAACACCTTGCGCTCGAACTGGCCCTCAATATAGGGGCACGGCGACGGCGCGGTCAGGAAGAACTGCGGCGATTGGGTCGGATGCTGCGTCATGGGCCTCGGAATCTGGTCCGCACATAGGTTGGACTGTGCGCCAGAAACGTCAACCGTTTCTTGGGCGAAGCCGAGGCAGGGCGCGTTGAGAAATTTTGAAGCGTCGTTTCAGCGGCGCCCCGCGTTCAGCGGTCGCTGCGCGTGACCACCGTGCCGAGCAACAGGTCATGCAGGGTGCGCTTGCGGTCGAGGAAGAGGCTGGCAAGCAGGATCAGCGGCGTCAGGATGGCGTTGCCGGCCCAGAACAGCACTGTATGGACAACCGCGAGCAGGCCGTCGACGCGCTGTCCGTCGAGCCGTTCGAGGCGGATGCCCATCATCTGCATGCCGAGTGTGGCCTGACCGGCGCCGCCGAGAGTGTTCCAGACATAGATCAGCGCCACGGCGGGACCGAGGATGCCGAAAAGAGCCCAGCCCAAGCCGAGCGTCAGGATGCCCAACAGGAAAACAAGGATCGCGAACGGGATCAGCAGCAGGCCGATGATCAGGTAGTCGACCAGGAAGGCGAAAACGCGCCGCGAGCGCACGCCTTCATAGACCCGCCAGTCGTCGAGCCTGGAAGCCAGGATTTCACCATCGAGAATCTGTTCGCTCATCTTTTTCCTCGCAAAGCGTCCTTGGCAGGACGCCTTTCGCAAATGGGGATGAAGCTCTTGATTTCAAGGAAGTTGCGCCGGTCAACCAACGGCAGTTTGCAATCCTCAGGTGTGTGCCGCGCGGAAGAGCTTCACGATCGCCGTGAGGTTCTCGTGCCCGAGACCTCGGGCTGAAGCGTCAGCGAAGACTGCCCGGCAAGCTTTGGCAAGTGGCGCGTGTGGTGCCGCGGCATGCATGTATGCAAGGTCCTTCGCCACAAGCTCGATCGGGAATTGCGGTGTGAAGTTGCCCGCCTGCATTGCAGCCGCGGCGGCGTTCGCCGCAGCGCTGGCAACCGGCATATCGCCGAGGATGGCAAGCGCGGACTCCGGGTCGCAGCCGGTGGCCTCCAGCATGGCCACGATCTCGGCCATCGCCGCCACCTGTGTCGCAAAAAGCGTGTTGACGGCCAATTTCAGGGCCGCGCCGCCGCCGGCCGGACCGGCATGCCGCACGCGTCCCATGTGCTCCAGCAGGGGGCGAAGCCGGTCAAGTTCAGACATATCTCCGCCGGCAAGAAAGATCAGATTACCTGCTTCCGCCTGCGGTCGGGATCCGGCGACGGGGGCGTGGATGAAAGCAACGTCGTGTTCGGCGCAACGACCGGCAAGGAAGGCGACCCGCGCCAAGCTGAGCGTCGAACACTCGACGGCAACGGCATCGCCTGCCATCTCGGCGAGGGCGCCCGCTTGGGCGTCATCCCACACGGCAGCGGAAGCCTCGTCGTCGCGCAGCATCGAGAAAACGATCTCGGCGCCGCGCGCCGCGTCGCGCGGAGACGCTGCGACCGCCGCACCAGCCGCCGCCAATACGGTCGCAGCGCTATCGGTCCGGTTCCAAACAACCAGCTCGTGGCCGGCCCCGACGAGACGGGTGGCCATACGCCTGCCCATCGCGCCAAGGCCGAGAAAGGCGACTTTTTTCGGCATGGTGATTTCCTATCTCCGGTTTCTGGATGGCAACGCACGCCGCCGTCTGACGTTGGTATTAGAGTGGATCAGGCAATAAAACCGTGGATAGTGCAGAATAATAATGCGAAGAACGCATCAATGGACACCAACCTGTTGCGGATATTCGCTGACGTAGCCAATCAGCCCAGCTTTGCGGCGGTGGCTCGCGAGCGCGCCGTCGACGCCTCATCCGTATCGCGCGCCATCGCACAACTGGAGGCAGAGCTGGGTGTGCGGCTCTTCCACCGCACCACGCGGACGATGGCGTTGACAGAAGCCGGCGAATTGTATCTGGCCCGTATCCGGCCACTACTCGACGAATTGGAGCGGGCGCGCGAGGAAGTGCTTTCGGCTCGCACCAGCCCGTCGGGAACCTTGCGGCTTACGGCCTCAGTGGCCTTCGGCACCGTGTGCCTGATGCCGCTGGTGCCCGAGTTCCGCCGCCTCTACCCGGATCTGCGGCTGGAGTTGCTGCTGACCGATGACAATCTCGACCTTGTGACCGAGAGGATCGATCTCGCCCTGCGTCTAGCGCCGAGTTTTCGCGCCGATTTGGTCGGGGTGCGGCTGATGCCAACCCGCTACCATGTCGTTGCCTCGCCCGACCATGCCGCTTCGCTTGGCCCGCGCCTCTCGCCAAAGGATATTCGGGACATGTCTTGCTTGTTGCTCAACCTGCCCGAGTTCCGTACCGGCTGGCTCTTCGCCAAGGACAAAGCAGATGACGTGGTGGAGGTGCCGGTTCGCGGCGACATCGTCATTTCCAATGTTCTCGCGTTGAGGGACGCTGCGCTCGCAGGGCTGGGGCCGACGCTTCTGGCCGACTGGCTGGTGCGCGATGACCTTAGGGCCGGTCGGCTTGTCGATCTCTACCCTGGCCACCGCGTGACGGCGACCAGCTTCGACACCGGTGCCTGGCTTGTCTATCCGAGTCGGCGTTTCCTGCCGCGCCGAACGCGTCTGACAATCGATTTTCTGCGCTCGAAGTTTCTAGGCATGGTCGCGGCCGCGCCGGCTTGATCAGCGCCCCGCCCTGGACCGCGTGAGGGCCGACACGGCAATCGCAAGCCAGCCGAGGATCATCAGTGCGCCGCCCGCCGGCGCCGCCAGCGGGAACAAGCGATCGCCGGCGTAGTGCCGCATGACGAGATCGCCGCAAAACAACAGGACACCGACGAGCAGCACGGCACCGGCTGAGCGCATGAGTTGCCCGCCGGCGACCAGCCCGAGGACGAGCAGGGCCGGCGCATGAAGGAGCAGGAACTGCGCCGCCGTTGCCAGATTGCCGCCGCCGTTGTGCGCGGCAGCGGCCGACAGCGCGACGCCGGCAGCGCCGCAAAGCCCTGCAGCGGTAACGAAGACCCGGCTCCAACGGCCTGGAGGTTGTATGGTCACGCGCGCTGCCTTCAATCGGCCTTCAGCAAGCGCGCCACGTCCGGGGCAAAATAGGTCAGGATGCCGTCGCAGCCGGCGCGCTTAAGACACAGAAGCGATTCGTGCATCGCCTTTTCTGCGTCGATCCACCCATTGGCGCCGGCCGCCTTGATCATCGCGTATTCGCCCGAGACCTGGTAGGCGAAGGTCGGCACGGCGAATTCATCCTTCAGCCGGCGGATGATGTCGAGATAGGGCAGGCCGGGCTTGACCATGATCATGTCGGCGCCTTCCGCAAGATCCTGCTCGGCCTCGCGTACGGCCTCGTCCGAATTGGCGTGGTCGATATAGTAGGTCTTCTTGTCACCCTTAAGCAGTCCGGCGGTACCGACCGCCTCCCGGTAGGGGCCGTAGAAGGCGGAGGCGAATTTGGTCGCGTAGGACATGATCGCCACGTCCTGAAAGCCGTTGGCGTCGAGTGCGTCGCGGATCGCGCCGACGCGCCCGTCCATCATGTCGGAGGGCGCGACGACGTCGGCACCGTTGGCCGCCTGCAGCACGGCCGCCTCGGCGATCTGCGCCACAGTCTCGTCGTTGACGATGATGCCGTCGCGCAGGATGCCGTCATGGCCATGGCTGGTGAACGGGTCGAGTGCCGCGTCGGTGATGATTCCGATCTCGGGCACGGCGTCGCGGATGGCGCGGCTTGCCTTGTTGAGGATGTTGTCGGCATCGAGGATGTGGGAGCCGGTTTCGTCGCGCCGCTCCAGCGCGATGTTGGGGAAGGTGGCGATCGCTGGGATGCCGAGCTTTGCCGCCTCCTCGACTTCCTTGACCGCAAGGTCCAGCGTCAGCCGGTAGACACCGGGCATTGCGGCGATCTCCTCGCGGCGGTTTTCACCCTCGATGACGAAGATCGGCCAGATCAGATCGTCCACTGAGAGCCGGTTTTCCTGCACCAGCCGCCGCGACCAGTCGGCCTTGCGCATGCGGCGCAAACGGCGCGAGCCGGTAATCTCGTCGACGCTGCGCGCGCCGAGCTTGCGGTCGCCGAACATGCGGTTCATCTGCACCTCCTGAAATCGCGTGACGAATAGCACGGGCGCAATGTCCGACAAAGCCGCGAAGCCGCATTGCCGACGTTGCAATTGACGCAGCCACGGGCGCCGCCTAAGCCACGCAGTACGCAAGGAACGGGAAGGACGCGATGGATTTTGGGGGAGGGGACGAGGTTCGTTTCGAGCGCATCGGCGCGGCAGGGGTCGTAACCCTGACGCGGCCCAAGGCGCTCAACGCGGTCACCCACCGGATGGTGCTGGCTCTCTCGCGCGCTTTGGAGGCGTGGAAGGACGACGCTTCAGTCGCGCTCGTTGTCATCAAGGGCGAGGGGCGGGCCTTTTCCGCCGGCGGCGACATCCTGCACATCTACGAGGCCGGCAAGGCCGGCAATCCCCCTATCGAATTCTTCGCCGACGAATACCGCCTGAACCTCGCCATCTCCCGGTTCCCGAAACCCTACGTGGCGCTTGTCGACGGCATCGCCATGGGCGGCGGCGTCGGGGTATCGTTTCATGGCAGTCATCGCCTCCTGACGGAAAATGCGGTCTTTGCCATGCCGGAGGTCGGGATCGGCTTTTTCCCCGATGTCGGCGGTAGCTATATCCTGCCCCGGCTGAAAGACGCTTTCGGTTTCTATCTGGGGCTGACCGGTACCCGCATCCGCCAAGGCGACGCGCTTTGGTGCGGGCTGGCGAGCCATGCCATTAGGCAGACGGATATCGAGGTGATCGTCGCCGGACTTGCCGACACCGGTGACGCCGATGCGACCTGCGACCGCTTTGCCGTGCAAGCAGACTGCGAGACCGACGCGGACACCCGCGCGGCAGTCGCGCGTCATTTCGGCCATGACACGCTAGACGCTACGCTCAACAGCCTGCGTAGCGCAGCCGACACGGGCGACGCCTTCGCGGCGAAGACGCTGGAGACGATGCTGGCACGTTCGCCGACCAGCGTGCGCGTCGCCCATCGCCAGATTGCCACCGGCGCCGGATACGACATGGCCGAGTGCATGCGCATGGAATACCGCATTGTCTCGCGGATGCTGGCCGGTCACGACTTCTATGAGGGCATTCGCGCCGCCATCATCGAAAAGGGCGCGACGCCGGCCTGGCGGCCCGACCAGCTTGGTGCCGTTGCCCCGGAGATGGTCGACGCCTATTTCGCGCCGCTTGCGGAGGAACTGTCGTTGTGAGCGAGGAAGGCGTCGACGCCGCGGCCTTGCGGCTCAATCTCGCCGAGGCGGCTTTCCCCTGGTTCCTGCGCGTGGTTGCCGCCTACAGCCTCATGTTCGGCATGACGTACTGGGTCAGACTCATCGGCTATTATGACGGAGCGCTCTGGCGCTTCGACACGATGCCGGTCGAGTGGCAGGTTGCATCGGCAACATTGGCTGTGCTTTTCCCCTTCGCCGGGATCGGCTTGTGGATGACCGCTTCGTGGGGCCCGGTGATCTGGTTCCTGTGTGCGGTTGGAGAGGTGACCATGTTCTGGGGGTTCCCCGAAATCTACGGCCATCGGCCGATGATCGTGGTCGCCCACGCGCTGGTAGCGGCCCTCTATATCGGCTTCCGGTTGGCGATTTATTTTTCGCGGCGTCCCGCGCGGCGTTGACGGAAAATTAACGCATCTTTTTGTCTTCCACCCGTAATCGCTTGTTAAGGCTGAGGTTTAAGTCGAATTTTATTCGTCGTCGCTATGGTGGCGGCCAAGGTGAAGAAAAAACAATCACCGGGCGTCAAACAAGAGGCAAAGACGATGATCAAGTCACGACAGGCCCACGAGGCCGTCCCGGTCGAGGACGACCGGCAGGATGCAATCCGCTCTCTCTATCTGGAATCGCTGCAACTCGTGGAGCGTCTGCACCGCCGGCTGCTCGACGTGATCAAGGACGAGTTCGACCGCAACGGACGCAGTGACATCAACGCCATTCAGGCGCTGCTGCTGTTCAATATCGGCAATTCCGAACTGACGGCCGGCGAACTGCGTTCGCGCGGTTACTACCTGGGCTCGAACGTCTCCTACAATCTGAAGAAGCTGGTTGAACTCGGCTTCATCAACCACCAGCGCTCGCGCGTCGACCGTCGCTCGGTGCGCGTCAGCCTGACGTCGAAGGGTCAGGAGATCGCCGAGGTTGTCGGCAACCTCTACAACCGCCATGTCGGTTCGATCGAGCAGGTCGGTGGTATCAACATCGAGGAATTCCGCCAGATGAACCGCGCCCTGCAGCGCCTTGACCGGTTCTGGAACGACACGATCGCGTACCGCATGTAGCCGCAAGGCCAATTGCACAACGAAAGGCCGGCGCTCGCGTCGGCTTTTTCGTGTTTGCAACGCCCTCACGAACATGTGTCGCAGCAAAGCCTTCATCACGCCATATTCGTCGGTGTAGGAACCGGACAGGCCGTGCGGTTGAGGATGCCCGCGGCACGGTTATATATGGTTGGCGCTTTGTTAACGCGGCGCGCCTAGTGTCCATTCGCCGCAAACAAATTCCGCACGAACGTGAGAAAGAGGCTGACAGGCTCATGAAGACCGATCGCCGCACATTCCTTGCCGGCGCTGGGCTGGCCGCCGCGTCGATGGCCACTGTTCCCGCCCGCGCGCAGGACGTCATCCGCGACATCATCCTGTCGCCGCGCCGTGGCGTTTGGAACGACCAGTTCGACGCGCGCGCCAGCGAGGGCGACAAGGTCGCGTCCAATCTGCCCATCTTCAGCCCCGAGACGGTCAGCTATATCGAGCGCGCCATCGCCCAATATGCCAACATCGTCGCGCGGGGCGGCTGGCCGACCGTTCCCGCCGCCAGGAAGCTGCGCCTGGGCGTGGTCGATGCCAGTGTCGAGACGCTGCGCCGGCGTCTGATGATCTCAGGCGACCTTTCCCAGACAGCCGGCATGTCGCCGGCCTTCGACACCTATGTCGACACCGCCGTCAAGCGCTTCCAGTCGCGTCACGGACTGCCCGAAGACGGCGTGCTCGGTCCCTATACGTTCGCCGCGATGAACGTTTCGGCCGCCGTCCGCCTTGGTCAGCTCGAAACCAATATCGTGCGGCTGCGCTCGATGTCCGGTTTCCTCGGCGAGCGCTATGTCATGGTGAACATCCCGGCGGCACAGATCGAGGCGGTCGAGAACGGCCGCGTCGTGTCGCGCCACACCGCCATCGTCGGCAAGATCGACCGCCAGACGCCGATCCTCAACTCCAAGATCAACGAGGTCATCGTCAACCCGTACTGGAACGCGCCGGAATCGATCGTCCGCAAGGACATCATCCCGCTGATGCGCAAGAACCCGCAATATCTCACCGAGAACAACATTCGCATTCTCGGGCCCGACGGCACCGAAATCGAGCCGACGACCATCGACTGGTCGACCGAGGAGGCGGCCAAGCTTCGCTTCCGGCAGGATCCGGGCAAGATCAACGCCATGGCTTCCGTGAAGATCAACTTCCCCAATCCCCATGCGGTCTACATGCATGACACGCCGCAGCAGGGGCTTTTCAACAAGCTGATGCGGTTCGATTCCTCAGGCTGCGTGCGCGTTCAGAACGTGCGCGACCTCGTCACCTGGCTCCTGCGCGACACCGATGGCTGGAACCGCCAGCGCTTCGAACAGACCATCAAGACGGGCGAATCGACTCCGGTTGCCCTTTCCGAGCCGGTGCCGGTCTATTTCACCTATGTCTCGGCCTGGTCGACCGGCGACCTTGTCGTGCATTTCCGGGACGACATCTACGGCCGCGACGGCGTCGACGAACTGATGATTTCCTCGGCGCTCTGAACAGGCTTGTGACCCCGAAGGTGCGGCGTCAGCTCGCGCCTTGGGCGAGTGCCTCAGGGCGCTGAACGATGCCAGCCCGCTCAAGCCCATCGACGAGGTGTGCCTGGTCTTCGCTCTTGGCGTAGTGCAGGCTCGCAAGAAGCGTGTCGAGAGAGAATTCCGGGTCGACCTCGCGGATGCGGGCGCCGTGCGCCGCGCCGGCCGTGGTATCTCCCATCCAGGTATAGGCTGCCGCCACATAGGCGTGCTGGATCGCGTCCATGGCCGTCAGGTGCATGAACGCTTCGATGGCCTCGGCGTACTGACGGCCATTGAAGTAGGCCTTGCCGAGATGGCTCCAGAAACGCTCGGGATGATGCGGGTTGAGGCGCATCGCCTTGCGGATCCACTGAACACCCTCTTCGGCTGCGCCCAACCAGGTGAATAGTTCCCCCTGCTGGACAACGACGAGATCGTAATTGGGATTGAGGGCAAGGGCGCGCTCCTGGTGATAGCGGGCGCGCACCAGATCGTTGGTGCCGACATTGATGGCGGCGAGGATGCGATGAACGTCGGCATCGTTGTCGTCAAGCACGAGCGCCCGTTCCAGCTCTGAAACCACTTCCTCGAGGACGGCGTCCTTGTCCTCGCACCAGCCATAGACCCAGGATTGACCCAGGATGCAGCCGCGCCAGGCACGCGCATGCGCGTAGTCGGGGTCGAGTTGGACGGCGCGGGCAATCAGCTTCTGCGCCTCCGCGTTGTCGGCCCGCGTGCTCCTGTGATGCAGGACCTTCGCGGCGAGGACACATTCGTATGCGGCGAGACTGGATGGCGTCTTGCGCCCGATCAGATCCCTCTGCGCCGCCTCGACGCGGCCGGGCAGCGTTGCGACGATCGCAGCGGTCACCTCATCCTGGAGCGCGAACACGTCGTCCAGCTTCCGGTCGTATTTTTCGGCCCAGATATGGGCATCAGTGGCCGTATCGATAAGCTGGACGGTCACACGCAGATTGTCGCCCGCCTTGCGAACGCTGCCCTCGACGATGTACTGCGCGCCGAGGTCGCGGGCGACCTCGCGCAGATTAGCGGATCGACCTTTGTAGACGAAGGTTGAGTTGCGCGAGATGACGAAAAGCTCGTGCCGGCGCGACAGCTCGGTGATGATGTCCTCAGTCAGCCCGTCGGAGAAGAATTCCTGTTCGGTTTCGCCGCTCATGTTGGTGAACGGCATCACGGCAATGGTCGGTTTGACCACGGGGCGCTGTTCGCCTGCTTCGCTCTTTCGCGCCCGAGCCTCTTCGTCGAGGACCACGCGCCAGACCGGCAACTGCCGTGACATGTTCTTGAACGAGCGTGTGCCGAGGCTTTCGAAAGTGAGGCCAAGCCGGTCGCCGACCTGATCGTAAACGGCCTGCGTAACGCAGATGCCGCCGGCCTCCGCCAGTTGTTCGAGCCGGGCGGCGACGTTGACCCCTTCGCCGTAGATGTCGCCCTCGTCGAAAATGATGTCACCGAGATTGATGCCAACCCGGAACTGGATGCGCCGCTCCTCGGGCACGTCCGCATTGCGTCGGCGCATGCGCTGCTGGATTTCCGCCGCACAGCGCACCGCGTCGGCGACGCTCTGGAACTCCACGAGCATCCCGTCGCCGGTCGTCTTGATAATGCGGCCCTGGTTCTTCGCGATCGACGGGTCGATCAGTTCGATCCGGTGCGTCCGCAGTCTTTCGATCGTACCGCGCTCATCGGCTTCCATCAGCCGCGAATAGCCGACCATGTCGGCAGCGAGAACGGCGGCAAGCCTGTGTTCCATGGCCACACCCGGCGAACGATCTCATCCTACCATGAGCGACGGGCGAATAGAATGTCCGGCCGTTGCCTGCCGCGGGGACAATGCAAAAGGCTCCCCGGCCTGGGCCGGGGAGCCTCGTGGCTGAACGTGCGAACTGGTTCTACGAACTCATTGCCTTGGAGACCGGTAGCATCCGCACGCGCTTTTTCGTCGCGGCATAGATCGCGTTGGCCACGGCCGGGCCGATCGGCGGCACGCCCGGTTCGCCAACGCCGGTCGGGCGCTCGGTGGATGGCACGATGTGTACCTCGATCTCCGGCATCGCGTCGATCCTGAGCGGGGTGTAGGTGTCGTAGTTGGCCTGGTCGACCTCGCCACCGCTCAACGTCAGTTCCTCGTCGAGGATCGAGCCGAGGCCGAAGCCGATACCGCCCTCGATCTGGGCGCGGACATTGTCCGGGTTGATGGCGACACCGCAATCGACCGCGCACACCACCTTGTGGACCTTGATCCCGCCGCCGTCGGCGGTGAGTTCAACCACCTGTGCCACGTAGGTGCTGAAGCTTTCCGCGAAGGCGAAGCCCCGCACGCGCCCTTCCGGTGGCGGCGTACTCCAGCCGGCTTTCTCTGCGGCCAGCCTGATGACCCCTGCATGGCGGGGGGCCTCCCTGAGCAGTTCAAGCCGGTATTCGACCGGATCGGCACCCGCTGCTTCGGCCAACTCGTCGAGGAAGGTCTCGACCGAGAAAGCCGTGTGGGTCGATGCCACCGAGCGCCACCACAACACCGGCACGCCGACATCGGGAGACGTCAGCCCGATCGTCTGATTGGGGAAGGCGTAGTGCAGATTGGCTGCCCCTTCGACCGAGAGCGGATCGACACCGTTCTGGATCATGCCCTCCATCGGTGTGCCCTTGAAGATCGACTGGCCGACGATGTGCTGTTCCCAGGCGACGATCTTGCCGTCGGCATCAAGGCCGGCCTTCATGGCATGGACATAGGCGGGACGGTAACGGCCGCCCTTCATGTCGTTGTCGCGAGTCCATTGCACCTTGACGGGACGGTTGCCGCCAAGTGCCGCCGCCGTTCCGACGGCGTCGACGATGATGTCGGCGTCAGCCACCGCGCGCCGCCCGAAGCCGCCGCCCGTCTTCATGACGTGCAGTGTCACCTTGTCGGGTGTCGTGCCGGCGACCTTGGAGGCGACGAACTGGTTGAGGTCCGGCATCTGGTGACCACCCCATACCTCGACCGTGCCGTCGGCGTTGATGCGGGCGACCGCGTTGAGCGGCTCAAGCGCGGCATGTGCGAGATAGGGATACTCATACTGCGCCTCGAGCACCTTCGCGGCGGAGCCCATGGCCGCGGCGCTGTCGCCTTCCTTGCGTGCGGTTGCTTCGGGCGCCTTGCCGGCCGCTTCGCGATATTCGGCGAGAATCGCGTCCGAACCACGCGTTTCGGCGCCGCTCTCGTCCCACTCGACCGTAACCGCTTCGCGCCCCTTGATCGCGGCCCACATATGTTCACCAACGACGGCCACGCCGCGAGGGGTCTGCACGACGTCGACGACCCCGGGCAGGGCCTTGGCCGCCGTTCCATCGAACGATTTCACCGTCGCGCCGAACTTCGGCGGGTGGATCATCACCGCCGTCAGCATGTCAGGCAGCTTGATGTCGATGGTGAAGGAATGCGTGCCGTTGGTCTTGGCCGCGCTGTCATAGCGGCGCAGGTCGGCATTGCCGATCTGGGTCCACTCCGCGGCGTCCTTGAGCTTGACGTCGGCGGGCGCCGGCATCGTGGCCGCCTTTGCCGCCAGCGCGCCGAAACTCGCCTTGCTTCCGCTGGCGTGGCTCAGCATGCCGTCGGCGACGGTGATCTCGGCCTCCGGTACGCCCCATTCGGCGGCGGCCGCTGCCACCAGCATCATCCGCGCCGCGGCGCCGGCCATGCGGTAGCGATCCCATGAGGAGACCATCGAGGTGGAGCCGCCTGTCATCTGCGCTGCGCCGCCCATGGCGAGGTTGCCCAGTTGCTTGATGTTGCCGTAGCCACCGGTGACGTCGACCTGGTCCCACCGGGCGCCGAGTTCCTCGACGACCAGCGTTGCAACACCGTGGTAGGCGCCCTGGCCCATGTCGAATTGCGAGGAGATGACCGTCACCCGGTCATCAGGCGAAATCGTCAGATAGGCGTCGAAGGGGTTGCTTGCGGCTGCTTCATCGCCGGCCGCCAAGGCCGGCCGAAAACCGATCGCGAGGCCACCAGCGACAGCGGCCGATCCAAGCAGGAAGCCGCGGCGCGTCGCCTTGATATCGGGCATTGCCAAACGCGGCATGGTGAGATGTGTCAACATGGCTCAGGCCTCCAGGCGGCGGGCGGATTCATGGATCGCGCCGCGGATGCGGTGGTAGGTCGCGCAACGGCAGAGATTGCCGTACATGGCGGAATCGATGTCCTCGTCCGTCGGCTTCGGTGTTTCGCTCAGCAGCGCGACGGCCGACATGATCTGGCCGGACTGGCAATAACCGCATTGCGGCACATCCATCTCCGCCCACACCGTCTGTACCGTCTCGGCAACCTTGCCGCCGATGCCTTCGATTGTCGTGATAGCGGCGCCCGCCACGTCGCCGACCAGTGTTTGGCACGAGCGGATCGGTGTGCCGTCCAAATGTACGGTGCAGGCACCGCACAAGGCTTGCCCGCAACCGAATTTGGTCCCCGTCAGCCCGACGATGTCTCGGATCGCCCACAAAAGGGGCATGTCGTCCTCGACATCGAGCTGGTGATCTTGTCCGTTGATATTGATGGTCGCCATTTGGCTACTCCCGGAGGTGAAGATCCGATTTTGCTGGATTCGCCGACGACGTCCGGTTGCGTAGGCCCGGAAGACGTTGGCCATGGGCGGCGCCAACCGGCCGCGCCCGGCCGGACGGTATGGCGGTTCCTCCCGTGTGCCGCCCGGCAGGCCGATCATAAGCCTATCCGGCCTCGCGCTCATGTGATTTCGCCGCAGCGCTCGGTCACGAAGCCGTTATCCACCAGGACGTATGGAGCTAACTCTTGGCGGATATGCCCCTCGATGCGAGCTCTGTCGCCGTCGCAAAATCGCCAGCGGATTTCGCGGCAAGCCGCGTGGAAGCGCGTGGCGAAGTGTGTTAATGCGCCCGCTTATCCCAAGACAACAATTAGTCGAGGACCAACAATCATGGCTACTGCCACTGCCGTATCGAGCAATGCCGACACCTTCTTCAACAGCCCGCTTGCGGAGGTTGATCCGGAAATCTTCGGCGCGATCGGCAAGGAACTCGGTCGCCAGCGCCACGAGATCGAACTGATCGCCTCGGAGAACATCGTCAGCCGCGCCGTGCTTGAGGCGCAAGGCTCGATCATGACCAACAAATATGCCGAGGGTTATCCCGGCAAGCGTTATTATGGCGGCTGCCAGTTCGTCGACATCGCCGAGGAACTGGCCATCGAGCGCGCCAAGAAGCTGTTCGACTGCCAGTTCGCCAACGTCCAGCCGAACTCCGGCTCCCAGATGAACCAGGCCGTGTTCCTGGCCCTGCTGAAGCCGGGTGATACCTTCATGGGGCTCGACCTGAATTCCGGCGGCCATCTGACCCACGGCTCGCCGGTCAATATGTCGGGAAAGTGGTTCAACGTCGTCTCCTACGGCGTACGCGAGGACGATCACCTGCTCGACATGGACGCGGTCGAACGCCTGGCGCACGAGCACAAGCCGAAGCTGATCCTTGCCGGCGGCACCGCCTATTCACGCATCTGGGACTGGAAACGCTTCCGCGAGATCGCCGATTCGGTCGGCGCCTGGCTGATGGTCGACATGGCCCACATCGCCGGCTTGGTCGCCGGCGGCGTCCATCCCTCGCCGCTGCCGTACGCGCATGTTGTGACCACCACCACGCACAAATCGCTGCGGGGCCCGCGCGGCGGCATGATCCTGACCAATGACGAGCAGGTGGCCAAGAAAGTCAATTCCGCCGTCTTCCCGGGCTTGCAAGGCGGGCCGCTGATGCATGTGATCGCGGCAAAGGCGGTCGCGTTCGGCGAGGCCCTTCAGCCGGAGTTCCGCGCGTATGCGCGCGACGTCGTGGCGAACGCCAAGGCGCTGGCGGCAAGCCTCAAGGAGACCGGCCTCGACATCGTCTCGGGCGGCACCGAAAACCACCTGATGCTTGTCGACCTCAGGCCCAAGAACGCCACCGGCAAGCGCGCCGAGGCCGCCCTCGGCCGTGCCCACATCACCTGCAACAAGAACGGCATTCCCTTTGATCCCGAAAAGCCGTTCGTGACGTCCGGCATCCGGCTCGGCACCCCGGCTGGCACCACGCGTGGTTTTGGCCAAGCCGAGTTCCGCGAGATCGGCCAGCTGATCGCCGAGGTGCTTGACGGCCTCAAGGCGGCCAATTCGGACGAGGGCAATGCCGCCGTGGAAGCCGCGGTCAAGGATAAGGTCATCGCGCTCACCGAGCGCTTCCCGCTCTATCCTTATATGGGATGACGAGGCCCTCCGGCCCCAACCGACAAGGATCGCGATGCGCTGCCCTTACTGCCAGTCCGAGGACACACAGGTAAAGGATTCCCGGCCCGCCGAGGACGGGGCGGTGATCCGGCGTCGCCGCGTTTGTCCGGACTGCGGCGGGCGCTTCACCACTTTCGAGCGGGTGCAGCTTCGCGATCTGGTCGTCGTCAAGAAATCCGGGCGCAAGGTGCCATTCGACCGCGACAAGCTGATGCGGTCCTTCGACATTGCGCTCAGGAAGCGCAATGTCGAGCCCGAACGTGTCGAGCGGGCCGTCTCCGGCATCGTGCGCCAGCTCGAAAGTTCGGGAGAGACCGAGGTTGCAGCCGATCATATCGGGCGGCTGGTGATGGAGGCACTGAAGGCGCTGGACGACGTTGCCTATGTGCGCTTTGCCTCCGTCTACAGGAACTTTCGCGAGGCCAAGGATTTCCAGGAACTGCTCGGCGAACTCGGCGGCGAGGAGGTCGCGCAGGAGCAATGACGGCCTCGCGCGGTCCGGAACAGCAGGAGACGACCGATCGCCGCTTCATGGCGGCCGCCGTCCGCTTCTCCCGCCGGCACCTCGGCCTGACCGCCACCAATCCCTCGGTCGCCACGCTGATCGTCGCCGACGACGGTGACGGGCAGGTGATCGTCGGCCGCGGCATCACCGCGCGCGGGGGGCGTCCGCATGCCGAGACCGAGGCGATCGCCGAGGCCGGCGAAAGGGCTCGCGGCGCCACCGCCTATGTCACACTCGAACCTTGCGCTCATCATGGCCGAACCCCGCCCTGCGCTGCGGCGCTGATCGCCGCCGGGGTCTCCCGGGTCGTGGGTGCTGCTTCCGACCCGGACGAGCGCGTTTCCGGGCGGGGTTATGCGATGTTGCGCGCGGCCGGCGTCGAGGTGGTGGAAGGCGTGCTGGCGGCAAAGGCCGCGGACGTGATGGCGGGCTACCTTACCCGTTCGGTGAAAAAGCGTCCGGAAGTGATTCTCAAACTTGCGGTTTCGCCCGACGGCATGATCGGTCGGCAGGGCGAAGGCCAGGTTCCCATCACCGGTCCGGTGTCGCGAGCGCAGGTGCACCTGATGCGCGCGGAGGCGGACGCGATCGTCATCGGGGTGGGCACAGCGCTTGCCGACGATCCCGAACTTACATGCCGCCTGCCCGGACTTGAAAACCGCTCTCCGGCGCGCATCGTGCTCGACAGTTCGGCCAGGCTGCCGCTGACATCCAAGCTTGTACGCACGGCGAGTGAGGTGCCGGTCCTGCTGGCCGCGGTGCCCGATGGCGCGCAGGAACGCAAGGCAGCGCTCCGGGCCGCCGGCGTCGAACTGCTGGCAACCGAGGCGTTCGACAATGCCGTCGCGCTGCCGGAACTGCTCGAAGACCTTGCCGCCAGTGGCATGTCGAACGTTCTGGTCGAAGGAGGGGCCGATACCGCGCGTGCCTTTCTGGCCGAACGGCTGGTCGACCGGATCGCGCTCTTTGCTGGTCCAACCGAAATCGGTGCCGGTGGGGTTGCCGCGCCGATCGACCGAGACCATCTGCCTGACGGCTTCCATGTCGTGCGCGAGGCGCGTTTCGGCGAGGATACCTTCATCGAACTGGCAAGATTTGGCTGAAGACCATGTTCACCGGCATCGTCACCGACATCGGCACTGTTTCGACGCTCCAAGAACTGCCCAAGGGTGCGCGCGTCAGGGTCGAGACGTCGTACGATCCGGCAACGATCGCGATCGGTGCGTCCATCGCTTGCGCCGGCGTGTGCCTGACAGTGGTTGCATTGCCGGAAGCCGGTTCGAATGCGCGCTGGTTCGAGGTCGAGGCCTGGGAGGAGGCACTGCGGCTGACCTCAGCTGGTGGCTGGCGATCTGGAACCCGTATCAACCTCGAGCGCGCATTGAAAATCGGTGACGAACTCGGCGGTCACATCGTTTCGGGCCATGTCGATGGCATGGCCGCGATCGTGGGTCGCGAGGACGAAGGAGACGCCGTGCGCTTTACGCTCGAGGCGCCGGCCGACCTTGCCCGTTTCATCGCGCCGAAAGGGTCGGTTGCTCTGGACGGGACGTCGTTGACCGTCAACAAGGTAAATGGCGTGCGCTTCGACGTGCTTCTCATTCATCACTCGCTTGCCGTGACCACCTGGGGCGAACGCGGCGTCGGTGACGCCGTCAACCTCGAGGTCGACACCATGGCGCGTTACGCGGCGCGGCTTGCGGAAGCCGCCAAAGAGGCATAGAGCATCCGGCGACCTCTCGCCGCCGTGTACGTCCCGGAGTTTCCTTGAATGAAAGCACCTGCAAAGCTCAGGCTCCTCATTGTGGAGGCGCGCTTCTACGACGAACTGTCGGACGCTCTTCTGGAAGGCGCCAAGGCGGTGCTTGACGCCGCCGGCGCTGCCTACGACGTCGTTACCGTTCCCGGCGCGCTGGAAGTGCCTGCCGCGATCTCGTTCGCGCTTGACGCCGCCGAGGAGGGTGGTGCCGACTATGACGGCTTCGTCGCGCTTGGCTGCGTCATCCGTGGCGAAACCTATCATTTCGAGATTGTCGCCAATGAATCCTCGCGCGCCCTGATGGATATCTCCATCGAGGAATCCGCCGCGATCGGCAACGGCATCCTGACGGTCGAGAATGAAGCCCAGGCATGGGCGCGCGCGCGGCGCGGGGAGGGTGACAAGGGCGGATTTGCGGCGCGCGCAGCGTTGACCATGATCGCGCTGCGCGAGACGCTCGGAGCCTGAACCTTGAACGCATCGGCAGACAGGACGCGAGGTGAGCCGCGCCAAGCCAACAAGCGTGGCGCCGCGCGCCTGGCCGCTGTACAGGCGCTTTACCAGATGGATGTCGCCGGCACCGGGTTGCTGGAGACGACCGCCGAATACGAGACCTTCCGTCTCGGCAAGGAGCTTGACGGCGCCCTCTACCGGGAGGCCGACCCGCAGTGGTTTCGCGCGATCCTGTCCGGCGTGGTCGAAAACCAGAAGACTCTGGATCCGGTGATCCGGCAGTCGCTGCTTGAAGACTGGCCGCTGTCGCGTCTCGATTCGACGCTGCGTGCCATTCTGCGTGCCTCTGTCTACGAACTGATGAAACGCTCGGACGTGCCGACAGCGGTGATCGTCTCGGAATATGTCGATATCGCCAAGGCGTTCTACGAAGAGGATGAACCCAAGGTGGTCAACGCCGTACTCGATCGCGTTGCGCGGCGCCTGCGCGGCGAGGATGCGGCCAAGGCCGGCCGATGACGGCCGGCTTCAACGAAAAGGAAGCGCGCCGCACGGCGCTGATCCTTGCCAGCGCCAGTGCCATCGTCGGTGCGGCGGCACCAATTTCGATCTCGATTGGCGGCCTTGCCGGGCTTTATCTGCTCGGGGCGGACAAGTCGCTCGCGACCGCACCGGTCACCGCCTACACGCTCGGCGTCGCGCTTGGCGCGCTGCCGCTCGCTTGGCTGGTGCGCAGGGTCGGCCAGCGCAATGGCTTCATCTCCGGAACGGTCGCCACCGCGGTCGGCAGCGCCGTCGCTACGCTGGCCCTGTTCGACGCCAATTTCTGGCTCTTCGCGCTCGGCCTACTGGTCATCGGTTTCGGCGGCGCGTCGGTTCAGCAATACCGTTTCGCCGCCGCCGACAATGCCCCATCGCACTTCAAGGCGCGCGCCATTTCAACTGTGCTCGCTGGCGGTGTGGTGATGGCGATCGTCGGCCCGCAGGTCGTCATCTTCACCCGCGACCTGTTCGCGCCGGTGATGTTCGCGGGCTCCTTCGCCGCGGTGATCGGGCTCGCCGCGCTCGGCGCGATCATCCTGTCGTTCCTGCGTCTGCATGACCGGCAGGCTGTGGCGGTCGCGGCCAGTGATGCGCCCGTCCGCCCGCTTGGCACGATCCTGCGCCAGCCCCGTTTCGTCGTATCCCTGCTGTGCGCCATCGGCTCTTATGCCTTGATGAGCTTTGTCATGACCGGTGCTCCGCTCGCCATGGTAGGCTGCGGCTTTACCCCGGACGAGGCCGCGCTCGGTATTTCCTGGCACGTCATGGCGATGTTTGCGCCGAGTTTCGTCACGGGGCGGCTGATTGCCAGGTTCGGCAAGGAGACGATCGTCGCGATCGGTTTGATTCTGCTTCTCGGTTGTGCGGCGGTCGCCTTGTCCGGTATCGCACTGTGGCAGTTCTGGTCCGCCCTCATCCTGCTTGGTATCGGCTGGAATTTCGGCTTCATCGGCGCCACGGCCATGGTCTCGGAAACCTATAGCGAAGCCGAGAAGGGCAAGGTGCAGGGCATTCACGACTTCTTCCTGTTCGGGTCGGTCGCGTTCGCCTCGTTGATGTCGGGCCAGGTCTACAACGCCTGGGGTTGGGAGATGCTCAACTGGATCATCTTCCCGGTCGTCGTCGGTTGTATCGCCGCGCTTGCGCTGCTGGTGGCGGCCGAACGTCGCCGCGTGGCCGCCTGAACCATCGTCTCGCCGTGGCGACAGGCGATGCGTGGCCGTGCTAGCGTCGGCTCGCGCAAACAGGAGACGACATGCCGGAGAAGACCGATACGCGGGCTCGCCTCGCCCTGTTGATCGACGCGGATAATGTCCGCTCGGAGTTCTTGCCCATCATCATCCGCGAGGCCTCAGCCTACGGCACCATCACCGTGAAGCGCGTCTACGGACATTTCGCCAGTTCGGCGATGAAGTCGTGGCATGCGCTTGTCCACGAACATGCTCTGACGCCGGTGCACATCCCCCCCGCCGCCAAGGGCAAGAATGCCACCGACATGAAGCTGGCAATCGAGGCGATGGACTTGCTCCACCGAGGCCAGATCGAGGGCTTCTGCATCGCTTCCTCCGACAGCGACTTCACAACGCTGGCAAGCCGCATCCGCGAGGAGGGCGTGGCGGTCTACGGTTTCGGCGAACAGAAGGCGTCGGTCGCCTATGTGCGTTCCTGCGACCGCTTCTTCTACTGCGACCTGCTGCTCGAGGAAGAAGAGCAGGAGCAGGATCAGAAGAGGAAGCCGCGCAAGAAGGTCTCGCCGCCGACACGCGACATCCTGGCGGCCATCGACGACCTCTCCGGCGAGGATGGCTGGGCTCCCCTGGGTGAGGTCGGCCAGATACTCAACAAGCGCATGCCCGATTTCGACCCGCGCAACTATGGTTTCCGCAAGCTGAGTGGTCTTGCCGAAAGCATGGGTTCGGTCGAGGTCAAACGCTCGCGCGAGGGCGGCGGCCCGGTGCTGGTGAAGCGCAGATAGTTTCGACCAAAGTCGGTTGCGCGATAGCGGCGAAAGCCGGGCAAAACCGTAACAAAACCTTGACGTTGGCGCGGGCGTTTCGCATAAGCCGCCTCGATCGGCCGGACTCCGCCCATTTTCGTGGGCGCTCCGGCCTTCCTTCAACGGCCCGGGGAGGGGTTCTTCCGGGCCAAACCCAGGGAAATTCGGCAATGACCATGCTTTACGTCGTCATCGCCTGCGGCCTGCTTTCTGTCCTCTACGCCATCTGGGCGACGCAGTCGGTCCTCGCGGCCGATCAGGGCAACGAGCGCATGCAGGAAATCGCCGGCGCCATCCGTGAGGGTGCGCAGGCCTATCTCAGCCGGCAGTACACCACGATCGCCATCGTCGGCGTCGTGGTCTTCCTGCTCGCCTGGTGGCTGCTCTCCGGCGCTGCGGCGGTCGGCTTTGCGATCGGCGCGATCCTTTCCGGTGTTGCCGGCTTCATCGGCATGCACGTGTCTGTGCGCGCCAATGTGCGCACCGCGCAGGCGGCCTCCAACAGCCTCGCCGCCGGCCTCGACATCGCCTTCAAGTCGGGCGCCATCACCGGCATGCTGGTTGCCGGCCTCGCGCTGCTCGGCGTCGCCGTCTACTATTATGTGCTGATCGGCCCGATGGGCTACGCCCCGGCCGACCGCGCCGTCATCGACGCGCTGGTCGCGCTTGGCTTCGGCGCTTCGCTGATCTCGATCTTCGCGCGTCTCGGCGGCGGCATCTTCACCAAGGGTGCCGATGTCGGTGGCGATCTCGTCGGCAAGGTGGAAGCGGGCATTCCCGAGGACGATCCGCGCAACCCGGCCACCATCGCCGACAATGTCGGCGACAATGTCGGCGACTGTGCCGGCATGGCGGCCGACCTGTTCGAGACCTACGCGGTGACGGTTGTCGCGACCATGGTGCTCGGCGCCATCTTCTTCGGTGGCACCGAGGTGCTGGCAAGCGTCATGCTCTATCCGCTGGCGATCTGCGCGGCCTGCATCATCACCTCCATCATCGGCACCTTCTTCGTGCGCCTCGGCGCCAACGGCTCGATCATGGGCGCGCTCTACAAGGGCCTGATCGTGACCGGGCTCCTGACCGTGCTCGGCATCGGTGCTGCGACCTCGCTTACCATCGGATGGGGCGAGATCACGCCGTCGGCGACCGGCGTTTCCGCGATGACCGGCACCAACCTGTTCATCTGCGGCGTGATCGGGCTGGCCGTCACGGGCCTGATCGTGGTCATCACCGAGTACTACACCGGCACCAACAAGCGTCCGGTCAACTCGATCGCCCAGGCGTCCGTTACCGGCCATGGCACCAACGTCATTCAGGGCCTCGCCGTTTCGCTCGAGGCGACTGCGCTGCCGGCAATCGTGATCGTGGCCGGCATCATTGCCACGTTCCAGCTTGCCGGCCTGTTCGGCACCGCAATCGCCGTGACGACCATGCTCGGCCTTGCCGGCATGATCGTTGCGCTCGACGCCTTTGGCCCGGTGACCGACAATGCCGGCGGCATCGCCGAAATGTCCGGACTGCCGTCGGAAGTGCGCCAGTCGACCGACGCCCTCGACGCGGTCGGCAACACCACCAAGGCCGTGACCAAGGGCTACGCGATCGGCTCGGCCGGTCTCGGTGCGTTGGTGCTGTTCGCCGCCTATTCCTACGATCTGGAGTATTTCGCCGCCAATGCGGCGCAGTTCCCCTATTTCGAAGGCATGGGCAACGTCTCGTTCTCGCTGTCGAACCCCTATGTCGTGGCGGGCCTGATCTTCGGCGGCCTGATTCCGTATCTGTTCGGCGGCATCGCGATGACGGCGGTCGGTCGTGCCGGCGGCGCGGTCGTGGAGGAGGTGCGCAGGCAGTTCCGCGAGAAGCCGGGCATCATGGAAGGCAAGGACAAGCCGGACTATGCGCGTGCGGTGGACATGCTGACCAAGGCTGCGATCAAGGAAATGATCATTCCGTCGTTGCTGCCGGTTCTGGCGCCGCTCGTCGTCTATTTCGGCGTGTTGCTGATCTCCGGTTCCAAGGCGTCCGCCTTCGCCGCACTCGGCGCTTCGCTTCTGGGCGTGATCGTGAACGGCCTGTTCGTCGCGATCTCCATGACCTCGGGCGGTGGTGCCTGGGACAACGCCAAGAAGAGCTTCGAGGACGGCTTCGTCGACAAGGACGGCGTCAAGCACGAGAAGGGCTCGGAGGCGCACAAGGCCTCCGTGACCGGCGATACGGTCGGCGACCCCTACAAGGACACCGCCGGCCCCGCCGTGAACCCGGCGATCAAAATCACCAACATCATGGCGTTGCTGCTGCTCGCCGTGTTGGCACACTGATCCTTCCCGAAGGACACGAAAAACCCCGCCGGAGCGATCCGGCGGGGTTTTTCGTTGATCCCTTGCCTGGACGTCAGACGGGTGGGCCACCAAACGGGCCGCCTGGTGGTGGCTTGCCGCTGCCAAGGCCGGAGAGCAATCTACCGACAAACGTCTGGTCCTTGCCTCCGGTCGGCGTCGTGCGCGACACGAAGTCGAAGACCTTGCCGTCCTGCAGGCCGTAGTTGGCAAGGCTCTCGACACGGCCGTCCTCGCCGAAATAGACGGCGAGCACGCGCTGGTCGACGATGCGCTTGTTCATGAAGGCGACCGGACGGACGCGTGTCTGCGAGATGTAATAAAACACCTCGTTGTCGAAGGTCGCCGTGGTGGACGGCGTGCCCAACGCCAGAAGCACCTGCTCGCGGCTCGATCCGGCCGGGACGAGTTCAAGTGCTTCCTCGTCGATGACATAACCCTGGGTGAAGGTTTCGGTGGGATTGAGCGATTCCGATGTGCTGCAGCCGGCGAGTGGCAGGAGGCCGACGGCAACAGCCGCCAGCACGCGGCGCCGACGGGCGATCCGGTTGAAATTGACTGGCAGCAACGACATCTCCATCTAGGGTCGCACACGGCTTGCGCCGCGGCGCGGACTCGGTAAACCAGCTTTCGCGCCGATGCAACTGGCCGCCGGCGCGGCCGCAGGGAGAAAGCCCGGCATGTTCAAACGTCTTTTCGGCCTTGGGCAGAATCCGAACAGAGCCATTGTGGACGCGCTCTACTCGCAAATCGTGGCGGCGTCACGGCAACCTTGCTTTTATTCCATCTGGCAGGTTCCCGACACGCCGCTGGGCCGTTTCGAGGTGCTGTCGCTGCATGTCTTTCTGCTGATGCATCGCGCGCGCGACGACGCAGCCCTGAAAGAGCTGGTCCAGGAACTGACGGACGAATTCTTCCGCGACGTCGACCACTCCTTGCGCGAGTTGGGCATCGGCGACCTTGGTATCTCCAAGCGCATGAAACGGCTTGCGCGTATGTTCTACGGGCGCGCGCAATCTTATGGACAGGCGCTCGACGCCGGCGACGACGAGGCGCTGGCGGTGGCGCTTGCCCGCAACGTCCGACCGGATTCGGACGTGTGGCCGGGGGCGCACGGCCTTGCCGACTATGTCGTGAAGGCGCATGGTCTGCTGAAGGAACAGGATGCCCGGCATCTGCTCGGAGGAGAGATTACCTTCCCGCAGGCGGGCCTCGAGAAGCATCCGGTCTGAAAGATGCGCCACGGACGGCAAAAGAACCGCGAAACCGCGACGGGTCCGATCGCCCTTGCGGTCAATGTGCGCAGCCTGCCCCAGAAAGGCATGGTGGTCACCTTCGAGGCGGATGCGGAGCAACGTGACGCGCTGGCGAAGGCGCACGAACTGTCGGCGGTGGCAACTTTCCGTGCCGAACTGCTGGTGAGCGTGTGGAAGAAGCGGGGTGTTCGCGTGCGGGGCAGGGTGAAGGCCAGCATCGTCCAGCCCTGCGTGGTGACCCTTGAACCCGTCTCCGGCGAGGTTGACGAGGCGATCGATGCCGTCTTTCTGCCGGAAGGCTCGGCACTGACACGGCCCGAATACTCTGCCGAAGGCGAAATCCTGCTCGATCCCGAGGGGCCGGACGCGCCTGAAACCTATTCCGGCGACAGCATTGATGTCGGCGCCCTGGCCGAAGAATTTTTCGAACTCGGTATCGACCCCTATCCACGCGCCAAGCACGCGACGGACCCGGTTTCGATGGAAGACGACGCGAGGCGGTCCGACGAGGATTCGCCCTTCGCGAAATTGCTTTCCCTCAAGCGCAAAAGCTGACAACTGTGCCCGCGCCGAACCGAATCCGGTTGTGCCACCGGGCAAAACCGCTATTTTCGCCGGGCTTGCAAGAGGCCCCCGGCACCGCGACGAATGAGATGAGACAGGCGTGATCAGGATTTCCATTGACGCCATGGGGGGCGACCACGGACCTTCCGTGATCATTCCGGGCATTCAGAAGGTGATCGAACGCAGACCCGACGCCCGCTTCCTGCTGTTCGGTCATGAGGACGCCGTTGCGCCGGTTCTCGATCGTCATCCCCGGGTGAAGGCGGTCTCCGAATTTGTGCATTGCGAGATCGCGGTGCGGATGGACGACAAGCCGAGCCAGGCGCTGCGCCACGGCCGTTGGAAATCGTCGATGTGGCGGGCGATCGAGGCGGTCAAGAAGGATGAGGCCGACGTCTGTGTGTCGGCCGGCAACACCGGCGCCTTGATGGCGATGTCGAAGTTTTGCCTGCGAACGATGGCAAGCATCGAGCGGCCGGCAATCGCGGCGATCTGGCCGACGATGCGCGGCGAGAGCGTCGTGCTTGACGTCGGCGCGACGATCGGGGCCGACGCGCACCAGTTGATCGATTTTTCCATCCTTGGTGCTGCGATGGCGCGCGCGCTGTTCCAGCTCGATCGCCCGACGGTCGGCCTGCTCAATGTCGGGGTCGAGGAGATCAAGGGCCAGGAAGACGTTCGCGAGGCGGGCCGCATGCTGCGCGAGGCCAATCTCGAGACCATGAATTATCATGGCTTCGTCGAGGGCGACGATATCGGCAAAGGTTCCGTCGACGTCGTCGTCACGGAAGGATTTTCGGGCAACATCGCCCTGAAATCGGCCGAAGGCACGGCCAAGCAACTCGCGGAGTATCTGCGCAGTGCCATGAGCCGGACGATAATGGCACGCATCGGCTACATCTTCGCTCGCGACGCCTTTGCGCGGCTGCGCGAGAAAATGGACGTCCGAAAGATCAATGGCGGCATCTTCCTCGGTCTCAACGGGATTGTCGTGAAGAGCCACGGCGGCACCGATGACGAGGGCTTCGCTGCCGCCGTGGAACTTGGCTATGACATGGTCCGCAACCGGTTGATCGACAAGATCAAGGCCGACTTCGACCGCTTCCACGCCGGTCGGGCGGCCGGCAACCGCGCCCCGGAGGCTGCGGACCGCGAACAGATCTAGGGGCGAAGAGATGAAACGATCCGTCGTGCGCGGTGTTGGAACCGCCCTGCCGCGCCGCATCATGCGCAACGCCGATTTCGAGGGCATGGTCGAGACCTCGGACGAATGGATCGTGCAGCGGACCGGCATCCGCCAGCGCCATGTCGCGTCCGACGACGAGACGACGGCGTCGTTGGGAGAGGCGGCGGCGCGCAATGCGCTGGCGGCGGCCGGATTGACGCCCGACGACATCGACCTGATCGTGCTGGCCACGTCGACACCCAACCACACCTTTCCTGCCACCGCGGTGGAAATTCAGGAGAGGCTGGGCATGAGGCACGGCTTCGCCTTCGACCAGCAGGCGGTGTGCAGCGGCTTCGTCTACGCCATCACGACAGCCGATCTCTACATCCGTGGAGGGCTCGCGAAGCGTGTCCTGGTCATAGGCTCGGAGACGTTTTCGCGTATCCTCGACTGGAGCGACCGTACGACCTGCGTGCTGTTCGGCGATGGCGCGGGCGCCGTCGTGCTGGAAGCCCAGGAAGGGGAGGGCACTGTCGCCGACCGCGGCGTCCTGGCATCGAGCCTGCGCTCTGACGGCACGCACAAGGAAAAGCTCTATGTCGACGGCGGACCTTCTACCACGGGGACCGTCGGCCATCTGCGCATGCAGGGGCGCGAGGTCTTCAAGCACGCCGTCGCCATGATCACGGATGTCGTCGAGGCGACCTTCACGGCCGGCGGCATCACTGCCGATGATCTCGACTGGTTCGTGCCCCACCAGGCCAACAAGCGCATTATCGATGCCTCGGCCAAGAAACTGGGCATCGCCGAGGAGAAGGTCGTCACCACAGTTCACCTGCACGGCAATACCTCCGCTGCCTCGGTGCCGCTGGCGCTCGGCTGCGCGGTCGCCGATGGCCGCATCAAAAAGGGCGATCTGGTGCTGCTGGAGGCCATGGGCGGGGGCTTCACCTGGGGCGCGGTGCTGGTGCGCTGGTAGCTGCGGTCAGCTTCCGGCCCGGCGGTCCTTGACCTCGTCTCCCCGATTTTCTAACGTCTCCACACTTTTGAATAATCTAAGCAATTCAGCACGAGACTGGATGACCGGATGGGGGGAAAGACCATTACGCGTGCCGATCTGGCCGAGGCGGTCTACCGCAAGGTCGGGTTGTCGCGCACGGAGTCGGCGCAACTGGTCGAGATGGTGCTTGCCGAGATCTGCGAGGCCATTGTCCGCGGCGAAACGGTGAAACTTTCCTCCTTCGCTACCTTCCATGTGCGCGAAAAGAACGAACGGGTCGGGCGTAATCCCAAAACGGGTGAGGAGGTGCCGATCCTTCCGCGCAAGGTCATGACCTTCAAGGCATCCAACGTCCTGAAGGAGCGCATCCTGCGCGCGCACAAAGGGCGCGGAGCGGCGGCGGAATAGGCGGCCGTTTCCTCCGGTCTGTCAGGTGACGGGCGTCCCACGCTGTTCGTACGTTCTTCGCACTTGAAACCGCGGTCCGGAAGGGCTGGAATGACGTGCGAATCGGGCGCATCGGCGCCCCGGAGCACGTGATGGACAAATCCCCCGATGCCTTCCGCACGATCAGCGAGGTTGCCGAGGATCTCGACCTGCCGCAGCATGTGTTGCGCTTCTGGGAGACCCGTTTCAATCACATCAAGCCGATGAAGCGCGGCGGTGGCCGCCGCTACTACCGCCCTCAGGACGTCGACCTGATCAAGGGCATCAAGCACATGCTCTACGAGCAGGGCTACACCATCAAGGGCGTACAGAAGCTGCTGCGCGAGAACGGCGTCGGCTTCCTTACCGCCATCGGCGCCGGCGATCTCGCAGCGGCCGAGGCGATCACCATGCGCAAGCAAGCTGCGCCCCAGCCGGCGCCCGCGCCACGCGGCAATGACGACGAGATGCTGGTCGGCGAACCGAAGGCAAAGCCCAGCCGGCGTTTCTTCGGGCTCGGCCGCCAGGGCGATGATGGACCGGCGACTGGCGACGACAAGCTTTCCCGTGACAACCGCGCACTGCTCCAGGAGGCGCTGTTCGACCTGCTGGAGTGCAAACGCTTGCTTGACCAGGTCAGGTAGACGGTAACGCCGGCCCCCTAGCCGTCATTGGCAGCGTTAAGGTCCTCTGGCCTGATGCCTTCGTCCGCGCAATGCGGAAAGATCGCCACCGACTTGATGAGCCGGCGTGTGGCCACCAGAGGCGTCAACGCCGCGCGCACCCTGGCAAGGCGAGGGCTGCGCTCATGCGTCTCGACGGCCGAACGCCCGGCGTAAAGCTCGTTGACGATGAAGCGGTCGGCCATCGGCTGTCCGTTGCCATCGACAGGCTGCAAGAGTTCGAACCGCAGGCAGCCGGGTTCCTCCTCGCGGGTCCGGCTGGCATGTTCGGTCATGATGGCGACGAACTCGGCGGAATGGCCCGGAATCGTCTCGTACTCGACGATGATGCTGTACTCGCTCACATGATGCTCCCACGCACCCGATCCGGGAACCTTAGCGTGCCTTGACGCGTCCGCAAACCGGGTGCCGTGGAAGTGAACGGGTTACGGCCGCCGCCGTCGCGGAGGCAACCGCTTGTCGGAAGGCTCCCGCAGCACGCGCGGCGGAACGCGGCCGGGAAGCCAGTCGACCTCGACGACGATGCGAGTCGACAAGGCGTAGTGACGCCCTTCGCACGAAAAGGCGAGTACACGGATGTCACCGCCGCCGGCGGCAGAAAATGCCGCCATCGCGGCTTCACGCAAGGCGTCCGGGCTGTGCGTATGCTGTCTTGCGGACGGCATGAGGCGGATGGACAATTTGGCCATGATGTTCTCCTTCGAGCAGACGCAATTCTCCCGTCACGGGAGTTGGCAATGCTCGAAAGGCAGAAGGATCAGGGCACGGAGACTGTCGGCCACTCGTTGTTGATGGCAGTGGCGTAACGCGCGATGCCGGCATCATTGTGACTGGCACAGCGACGGCGAGCCGGCGGCATCTAATGATCAGTGCCCAACAGCGACGAGCGACGGAGAAGAATGGTCGGAGCGGCGGGATTCGAACCCACGACCCCTTGACCCCCAGTCAAGTGCGCTACCGGGCTGCGCTACGCTCCGAACCGCGGCAAGGCTTATAGTCTCGTGAGGAGCCGCGCAAGCGCAAAAAGCCGACGCGGCGATGCGTCGTCCACCCTAGCAACGGCAGGGCTCAACTATGTCGCCCGTCTGCCCGGGATACGCACGACGAACCTGGCGCCTCCGGCTTTCGCCTCGGTCACTGTCAGCGTTCCGCCGAGCATCTCGACAATCTGCCGGCTGATCGCCAGGCCGAGCCCAGCTCCGGCGTGCCGCGAGGCGGCGCCACGGGAGAATTTCGCGAAGATGCGCTCGCGCTCGCTTTCGGGCACGCCCGGGCCGTTGTCGGAAACCGTGGCCTCGTAGATCCCTTTGCGGTAGCTGCTCGATACCGCGACTGCCGGTGAAGCGCTGGTATTGTATTTGATCGCGTTGGAAATCAGGTTGATGAAGACTTGGGCGAGCTTGTCGCGGTCGCCTTCGATGACGGCGTCGCGGGCACGCTTTTCCACCGTGATTGTCACTCCCGCGGCGCGCACCAGCGCTTCGCAACTCTCCAGCGCCTGATCGAGCGCGGTCTCGGGGGCGAATGGAATGCGCTCCCACGCCGCTTCGCCGGGCTCGAGCTGGTTGAGATCGAGAATTCCGTCGAGCAGGCGGGTCAGGCGCAGGCTTTCGTCCTGGATGATGCGCAGGAAGCGCTCGCGCTGTGCATCGCTGACCTGCGGGTTTTGCAGCAGGATGTCGGAGAAGGAGCGGATCGACGTCATCGGCGTACGCACCTCGTGGCTGACCTGGCTCAGGAATTCGTCCTTGCGCTGGTCGATCTCGCGCAACTGCGCATTCGCCCGCGCCAGTTCCTCGGCCGTTGCCTCGATCTGGCGCGACTTGCGCTCCAACTCCTCCGAATAGGCGCGTATCTGTTCGGTCTCGTCAGCCAGCCGTTGCAGCCTCTCGACCGAAATCGTCTCACTGGTCACGACGGTCGAGACCAGCGAGCGGGCCGTTGACGCGCCAACATTGGAGGCCAGCTTCTGCTCAACCAGCGTGATCAGGTCGTCATTGGCGATCCGCGCATGGTCGCGGGCGTTCTCGCGGGCGAAGAGGTTGACCGCCTCCTCGGCGCCGAGGATGCGGTTGGCGATATTGCGCAGATCGCGGATCTTGGCCGTGCGCCGCATGACGCGCATTTCGCTTTCAGTCTGGCGCCGGAAAATGTCGACGAAAAGCCGCGACTGGTAGCGGGCAAGCGGGGTCGGCTCGGTGACGAGCGAAATGCCGATCAGGAGCCCGACATTGGCGATCATGCTCCAGAACAACGCGTGCACCAGTGGATCGAAGCCTTCGAGCCCGAACAGGGCCCGGGGCTTCAGCCACGCCTGGCCCCACGGCCCGGCGTTGATCGCGTCCGCCGACATAAGAAAACTACCCTCGAAGCTCGGCAGGAAAAGCGTGTAGGCCCAAAGCACAAAGCCCGCGGCAAGCCCCGCCAGCGCGCCCGACTGGGTGGCGCGTCGCCAGTAGAGGCCGCCGACCAGGCTGGGCATGAACTGCGCCACACCGCAGAAGGAGATGAGGCCGATCGCGGCTAAAGCGTCGGAGGTGCCGCTCAGCCAGAAATAAAGGAACCCCAGCGCCGCGATGAAGACGATACTGGCGCGCCGCGTCGTAAGGATGAAACTCCGCATCAGCGGTGCGCTGGCGATGGGCGCCAGGCGGAACCGCAGCGCCAGGGGCATGACGATGTGGTTGGAGATCATCGTCGACAGCGCGATCGAGGAGACGATGACCATCGAGGTCGCCGAAGAGAAGCCGCCGAGGAAAGCCAGGAGCGCGATGGTGCCTTCGCCGGCCCCGAGCGGCAGCGTCAGCACATAAAGGTCGGGATTGGAGCCGGCCGGCAGGCGCTCAAGCCCGGCGATCGCTATCGGGATCACGAACAGGCAGATCAGGAACAGATAGAGCGGAAACAGCCATGACGCGGTGCGCAGTTGCCCCTCATTGGAGTTTTCGACCACGGTAACCTGGAACTGGCGTGGCAGGCAGATCACGGCGGCGCCGGCCAGAAAGCACAGCGTGACCCAGCGCGGGCCGAAGGTGGCTTCGGCCTCGGCGAGGTTCGACGGCGCGTTTGCGAAGATGTCCGTAGCACTCCCGCCAAGGCTCAGCAGAACCCACAAGCCGACCGTGATCAGCGCCACCAGCTTGACCACCGCCTCGACCGCGATCGCGGCGATGACGCCATGGTGGCGCTCGTTGGCGCTGATGTTGCGCACGCCGAAGATGATCGCAAAAAGGCACAGGCCGGCGGCGAGCAGAAAGGCGATCTGGTAGTCGGGAGACAGGTCGATATTGGCCGCCGTCACCGCCCCGGCGGGGAAGGTGATCACCTGGAAGCTTGCCGTCAGGGCCTTCAACTGCAGTGCGATATAGGGTGTCGTCGCCACCACGGCCATCAAGGTCACGAGCGCGCCAAGTGCTGGGCTCTTGCCGAAGCGGGCCGAGATCAGGTCGGCGATCGAGGTGGTATGATAGGTACGGCCGACGGTCACGAGCTTGCGCAAAAACAGCCACCAGCCGACGAACACGATGGTCGGCCCGAGATAGATGGTCACGAATTCGAGCCCGTTGCGCGCCGCCGAGCCGACGGCCCCGAAAAACGTCCACGACGTGCAATAGATCGAGATCGACAATGTGTAGACCAGCGGCGAGGAGAGCCAGCCGCCCGGCCGCATCCGCGCGCGGCGATCGCCGGCGAAGGCGACCGCAAACAGGAGCGCGACGTAGCCCAGGCAGACCAAGATAACGAGGTCGGTGGGGAGCTTCATGACGACGGCCCGCCGGGCCGGCCTTCCCGCCCGTGAGCGGGTGGTTTGGGTGCCAACTTACGCGCAAGCATGAAGGCTGCCACGATTGCCAGCGCCCAGACACCGAACAGGTAGAGCACGATCAGAGGCACGCCTGCCAGCGACAGCGGAGCGGCGAAGATCAGGATGATCGGCGGAACGAAGAGGACCGTGACGACAAAAGGCAGCACCGACGCCGCATCGCGCGCGCCACGAGCTTCGCCGCCGGCGTCGCGGGGTTCACCGTCCGGCAATTTCCCGCACCCGTTCGACAAGCTCGGCGTTCGAGAACGGCTTGGTGATGAAGGCGTCGGCACCCAGGCCCTCGGCCGCCTCGCGGTCACGCGCCTGGCCCTTGGCCGTCAGCACCAGCACCGGCATGGAACCGATCTTGTGGTCATCGCGGATATGCTTGAGGACTTCGAGGCCGTTGATGCCCGGCAGCATGATGTCGAGGATGACGGCGGCGAAGGACTGCCTGCGCAACCGGTCGAGGCCGTCACTCCCGCTCGAGGAAACCTCCACGTCGAACTGGGCCCTTTCCAGAATGAAGCGCAGTGATTCGACGATGTTAGGCTCGTCCTCGACGATCAGGATACGGTCGCGGCCCAACTGTTTTCCCCCTGTCTATCCAGTGTCCTACACATATCGGCCCTCGCCAGACATACGCCTTTGGTCGGAATGACGGCGCGCTTCATACCAGCAGTGGCTTCTCCTGACGGTGACGGCAAGTCTCGCGCGAACACAGGCGGCAGACCGTACCGACCGGGATGGTGGCCTGGGCGCGGTCGATGCCGTCGCCATAGACGACCCGATCGGCTTCGGAGGCAGCACAGGCAAGCAGGATCGATTGCAGGTGGCGCGGCCGGCCAATCGTCGCCGGGCTCTTGTCGACGGCCCTTGCGAAGAACAGAAACTCGTCGCCGGAGGGCAGGGCGCCGAAATGCCTCACCGTAACGCCAGGCGTCTGGAACGCGCCGTAGATGGCCCAGAGCGGACAGGCCGTGCCGTAGCGCGGCAAGTGCAGACCAGGCAAAGGCAAACGCTTGGTAACATAGCCGGACGGGTCGGAGCGCATATAGGCAAAGTGAACGCCTTCGGCGCCGGGGCGTCGCAGCGTGGCAAGGCGATGCGCGGCCTGCTCGTAGGATACGCCGAACAGCTCCATCAACTGGTCGAGATCGCAGCGACGGTCCAGGGCGGCGCGCGCGAACGCCTCGTAGGGCATGAGGATTGCACCGGCGACATAGCTGTAGAGAGCGTTCGCGGCGAGTTCGCGCGCGACATCGGATCCAAGCGAGGAATGCTCCGCCACGATGGCCTGCACGGCATCGCTGGCCAGTTCCTCCGCTGCCTTGCGCATCAACGCAAACCGGCCCTTGGGAGTCGGTTCCGCGGCAGCGGCCCCGCCTTCGGCAACGATCCGCGACGCTTCCTGTGCCGCACCGGCACCTCCGCCGAACGAGCGCAAAAACGTCTCCGCGACGTTTTCCAGCGTGGGGAAATGGTTGTCGGCGTCGCTGATGAAGGCGTCGACGTTTTCCATCGGCGTGGCCGAGCGTACCCGCGTGTCGGTATTGCCGAAGAAGGCCACCAGTTCGCGCGCCGTATCGGAAAGGCGACCACTGTCGTCAGAAATGATGGACAGGAATCGTTGGCGATCTGGCGCGCCTAGGCTGTCGTTATCGATCAGGATCTCGGCAGCTGAACGGATTGAGGTGACGCGCGTGAGCACGCTGTGGATGCTCTCGCCCAGGAACGGATCGCGGTTAAGCCTGTCGGCGAGCGCCAGCACCGCCTCGTTGCGGTCGCGATAGGCCCGGTAGAGGTTGAGGATGATCTCGGCCCATTCCGGCTGCCGTCCGATCAGTTCCTCCGCGCCGGCCGGATCGGCTCTGCCATTGGCGATCGCCGGATCGGAGGCAATTTCGTTGAGGTTATGAAGACGCCGCCGCTCGCTCTCTCCGTCAAGCTCGGCCCGGTCCCCATCGAGCGCGACGGCAATGCGATCGAGGAGGGCCATCGGGACCGGGCGCTTGTTGGCCTCGATCAGATTCACATAGGACGCGGATATGCCGGCGCGTCGCGCCAGCTCGTGCTGCGTCAGGCCGCGTGCCTTGCGCAGGGCCTTGATCTTGAGCCCGGTCAGTGCCTGTGGCATCGCTCATCCTCCAGCGTCTTTTGTAAATAAATGACAGAAGATTGCAAGAGGACCACAAGAAATTTACAAAAATAGCTTTTTAAACCAAAGGCTTATTGAAAAAATGACTGATATGACGCATTGGTCGGTTGGGCGGCGTCTCGTTCGCCACTCGGCATCGTGCCGTATCGACACCCGAGGGAGGAATTCATGAATTTCGACAGACTGAACCGCCGCGGCTTCTTGAAGAGCAGCGCCGCAGTCGGCGCTGGCCTTGCCTTGCCGACCATCTTCACCAGCGCGTCGCGCGCGCAGGACTATTGCAACATGCCGACCGGCGATTCGGTCGTCTTCGGCTTCAACGTGCCGCAGACCGGCGCCTACGCGGACGAGGGCGCCGACGAGTTGCGCGCTTACGAACTTGCGGTCGAGCACCTCAACGGCGAGGGCGACGGCGGCATGCTCAACACCTTCTCTTCGAAGGCGCTCGGCGGCAACGGCGTGCTGGGCAAGAAGGTCACCTTCGTGACTGGCGACACCCAGACCAAGTCCGATGCCGCGCGCGCTTCGGCCAAGCGCATGATCGAAAACGACGGCGCGCTGATGATCACCGGCGGCTCGTCGTCGGGCGTGGCGATTGCCGTGCAGGGACTTTGCCAGGAAGCCGGCGTCATCTTCATGGCCGGCCTGACCCACTCCAACGACACCACCGGCAAGGACAAGCGCGCCAACGGTTTCCGGCACTTCTTCAATACCGAAATGACCGGCGCGGCACTTGCTCCCGTGCTAAAGAACGCGTTCGGCACCGATCGCCGGGCCTACCACCTGACCGCCGACTACACCTGGGGCTGGTCTCAGGAAGGTTCGATCAAGAAGTACACCGAGCAACTCGGCTGGGAGACCGTGGAAGCGGTCCGCACCCCGCTGGGCGCCGGCGACTTCTCGCAGTTCATCACACCGGTTCTCAATTCGGGCGCCGACGTGCTGGTGCTCAACCACTACGGCAAGGACATGGTGAACTCGCTGACCCAGGCCGTCCAGTTCGGGCTGCGCGACAAGCAGGCCAACGGCAAGGATTTCCAGATCGTCGTGCCGCTGTTCTCGCGTCTGATGGCGCAGGGCGCCGGGGAGTCGATCAAGGGCATCTACGGTTCGACGAACTGGAACTGGTCGCTCGAGGACGACGGTTCCGCCGCGTTCGTCAAGTCGTTTGGCGAGAAGTATGGCTTCCCGCCGTCGCAGGCGGCGCACACCTGCTACTGCCAGGCTCTGCTCTACGCCGATGCCTGCGAGCGGGCCGGCACCTTCAAGCCTTCCGAGGTGGGCAAGGCGCTCGAAGGTTTCGAGTTCGACGGCCTTGGCAATGGCCCGGTGCTTTACCGTGCAGCCGATCACCAGTGCTTCAAGGACGTTCTTGTGGTGCAGGGCAAGGAAGCGCCTTCATCCAAGTTCGATCTGCTCGAGGTGGTTGAAGTCACGCCGCGCGCGCAGGTCGAGTATGCGGCCGAAGAACTCGGCGGCGAACTCGGCCCGTATAACGACAACTGCTGATCTAACGAAACTGAGCCGGCCGCGCCCGAGGGGGCGGCCGGCCCCATGTGTTGCTTCGCCCGCCGTGGCGGGGCAACATTGCTCCGCGCGGTACAGGGCTGGGAGGCAGGAACGGTGGCGGCCGTTCCGAACGACTGATGGACGCTATCTTTCTTCAGATATTGAACGGGCTGGACAAGGGCGGAGCCTATGCGCTGATCGCCCTGGGACTGACTCTCGTCTTCGGCACGCTCGGCGTCGTCAACTTCGCGCATGGCGCATTGTTCATGCTCGGCGCCTTCTGCGCGGTGTCTCTGGAACGCCTTCTCAACCTCTCATACGAGCGCATCAGCGAGACCGAGACCGACTTCCTCGGCAAGCCGCTGAAGGAGCAGATACCGTATCTGGCGGATTTCGTCGGCGAGGACTGGAGCGTCTTCCTCCGTGATTACTCGGTGCCGATATCGATCCTCCTGGCGATCGTCGTCATGGGCCTGATCGGCATTGTCATGGAACGCGGCCTGATCAAGCATTTCTACCGTCGTCCGCACGCCGACCAGATTTTGGTCACCTTCGGCCTGGCGATCGTATTGCAGGAGATCGTGCGCCACTATTTCGGCGCCAATCCCATCCCGCAATCAGCGCCGTCGGACTTCGCCGGTGCCGCCAATGTCGGCAGTTGGCTGGGGCTCGGACCCAACGTCATCTATCCCTGGTGGCGACTGGTCTACTTCTTCTTCTCTGCGCTCGTCATCCTGCTGACCTTCGCCTTCCTGCAATTCACCACCTTCGGCATGGTGGTGCGTGCCGGGATGCAGGACCGCGAGACGGTCGGGCTGCTCGGCATCAATATCCAGCGGCGCTTCACGATCGTCTTCGCACTCGCTGCCGTCGTCGCCGGTGTGGCCGGCGCCATGTACACACCCATCCTGTCGCCCGACTACCACATGGGCATGGACTTCCTTGTCCTCTCCTTCGTGGTGGTCGTCGTGGGCGGCATGGGTTCACTCGGGGGCGCCGTCCTGGCGGGTTTCCTGCTCGGCATTCTGCAAAGCTTCGCGGCAATGAATGTCATCCAGGATCTTGTCCCCGGCATAAGTCAGATCATCGTCTATCTGGTGGCGGTCGTCGTGCTTCTGACGCTGCCGCGCGGCCTGATGGGACGCAAAGGCGTGATGGAGGACTGAGCCTTGCGGAACAATCCGGTTTTCAAGGACACGCTCGTCCTCATCTGCTTCGCGGTGGTGATCCTGTCGCTGCCATGGCTGCTGATACCGATCGGCGCCGACTATCCCGATCTGCTGCAGAAGATCGCGATCTTCGGCATCTTCGCGATCGGCTTCAACATCCTGTTCGGGCTGACCGGGTACCTGTCTTTCGGCCACGCGGCCTTCATAGGCGTCGGCTCCTATACCGCACTTTGGAGCTTCAAGCTGCTCACGATGAACGTCCTGCCGGCGATCATCTTCGCGGTGATCGTGGCTGGCATCTTTGCGTTGCTGATAGGGTATGTGTCGCTGCGCCGCTCCGGCATCTACTTCTCGATCCTGACCCTTGCCTTCGCCCAGATGTGCTACAGCCTCGCCTATTCGGTGCTGACGCCGATCACCAACGGCGAGACCGGCTTGCAGACGCGCGCGATCAGGTCGAACCCCGAGACGTCGCTCCTCGACGGCGACATCCGCATCATCGACCAGGCACTGGGCATCCAGGAGATCGGTGTGCCGACGACCAATTTCTTCGGCCTCGACATGAGTGGCTATTCGGGCTTCTTCTTCTGCGCCGTCATCCTGATCATTTGCTTCTTCATCGCCCAGTGCATTACCCGGTCCAATTTCGGCATGATGCTGAAAGCGATCAAATCGAACCAGAACCGGCTCAACTACACGGGCATCCACACGCGCCCCTACCTGATCGCCGCTTTCGTGATCTCCGGCATGTATGCCGGCCTCGCCGGCGCGCTGATGGCGGTTACCGATCCGATCGCAGGCGCGGAACGCATGCAATGGACCGCGTCAGGTGAAGTGGTCCTCATGACCATCCTTGGCGGCGTCGGCACGCTGGTCGGCCCTGTTCTGGGCGCCGCGCTGATCAAATATGCCGAGCAGAAAGTCTCGTCCTGGAACGAAGGCATCCTGTCCGACTTCTTTTCCTTCCTGCCCGAGCCGGTCCAGGAGTTCCTGGTGTCGTTCACCTCGCTATTCGTCGGCGAGGGCTGGCACATGGCGCTTGGTTTGATGTTCATGGTGATTGTCATCTTCCTTCCGGGCGGCCTGATGGAAGGTTTCCGCAGGCTGTCCGCCGCCTTCCGCCGGCCGCAGAACCGCGAGACGGCCCCTCGCCAAGCCGGCAAGCCGAGCGATGCGGGGGCAACCAACAGTCCGCAGCCGGCCGAATGAGGAATTGATCGCTTGTCAGTGGGGATATCGACGTGAACGTCGCGGCACTAAGAACCGAGGAAACTGCGCGTGAGTTCGAGCGCGGCACGCCCAACGCCGTCCTGCATATCGACGACGTACACAAGAGCTTTGCTGGACTGCACGCCCTGTCCGATGTGGACCTGGAGGTTCGGCAGGGCGAAACGCATGCAATCATCGGCCCGAATGGCGCCGGCAAATCGACGTTGCTCAATGTCTGCGTCGGCCGGCTCAAGCCCGACCGGGGTGCGGTCGTCTTCGACGGCACGGTCCTGACCGGGAAATCCCCGCACGAGATCAATCAACTCGGCGTCGCCCGCGTCTTCCAGACACCCGAGGTCTTTCCCGACCTGACCGCGCGCGAAAACGTCATGGTGTCGGCGCTTTCGAAACGCGACGGGCATTTTCGTCTCAACCCGTTCAGCAATTTCTCCCGTGAGAAGGAGATTCGCGACGAAGCCGACAGTGTCTTGGAAAGCGTCGGTCTTCACGCCCATTTCGACGTGGCGGCATCGTCGATGTCGCGCGGCGACAAGCGTCGGCTCGAACTGGCGATGGGACTGATCCAGCACCCCAAGCTGCTGCTGCTCGACGAACCGACCGCCGGCATGGCGCGCCATGACACGAACGCGACGATCGATCTCCTCAAGAAAATCAAGGAAGCCGGCCTGACCAAGGTCATCATCGAACACGACATGCACGTGGTCTTCTCGCTGGCCGATCGCATCAGCGTGCTCGCCGGCGGCCGGATCATCGCGCAGGGCACGCCGGAGGAAATCAAGAACAATCCGAAGGTGAAGGAAGCCTATCTGGGGGACGAAGAGGTATGAACGTAGCCGCTCCCCAAAGCCGGTCGATCGCCGAGATCGCGCGCGACCCGCGCCAGCGTTACTTCTCGGTACGCGGTCTTAAGGCCTACTACGGCGACAGCTACATCGTTCAGGACGTGTCTTTCGACGTCAACGAGGGAGAAATCCTTGCGCTGCTCGGCCGCAACGGCGCCGGCAAGACCTCGACGCTGCGAACCATCGCCAGAACCGAAAGCCCGGAACTGCGCAGCGGTCAGATCTGGCTGCAGGGGCAGGGCCTGCACGAGATGGAATCCTACCAGGCAGCCGAACTCGGCGTGCAGCTGGTCCCCGAGGATCGACGCATCATCCCCGGCATGACGGTCGAGGAGAATCTCGACCTGGCGCGGATCTCGGGCAAGGCCGGCTGGGACTACGAGCGCATCTACGCGCTGTTTCCGCGCCTCAAGGAGCGGCGCCGGCAGGAGGGCACAACTTTGTCGGGCGGTGAGCAGCAGATGCTGGCGATCAGCCGGGCACTGGCACGCGACATCAAACTGCTGCTTCTCGACGAGCCTTATGAAGGCCTCGCGCCGGTCGTGCGCCACGACATCGAAAAGGCGCTCATCGAAATTCGCACAGCCGGCATCACAACGATCCTGGTTGAACAGAATGCCGTGGCGGCGCTGAAGCTCGCCGACCGCGCAATCATCCTCGACACGGGCGAGATCGCTTTCTCAGGTTCTGCCGGGCAAGTCCTCGAAAACGAGGCGCTTCGCCACGAGTACCTCGCCATCTGATAGGGCGAGGACGGCTTTCAGCGCCGCCGTGCCAGATGCTCGCGGCGGTATTCGATTGCGATGCCGCCCCAGACCAGCCCGAGAAGCAGATAGAAGTGGCGCCAGTGGTCGGTATCGATCACGGTGCCAAGCAGGATGTGGCCGACCAGCACGACGTAGGCGCACAGGAAATAGGGCTGCCACGGCCGATCGCGAAACAGGATGCGCAGGCCGGCCGCCAGCGTCCAGCCGATCAGCGTGACATAGGCCACGAATCCGAGCCAGGAATAGTCAAGCAGCGCCTTGAGCCAGATGTTGTGGGTGTCCTCGCCATAGATCTGGCCGAAGACCAGCGGGCCAATGCCGAGCGGGTGTTCCATCGCCATGGCAAAACCGATGGCATGCCGCGCGAAGCGGCCAAGCCGAGCGCCGTCATACTCCTGCACCAGCCGGGCGCGCGCTTCGAAGAGCTCGGCGATCGCCGGGATCTGCAGCGCGACGATCAGGCCCACGATCAATAATGTGAGCGCCAGGCCCGACATCAGGATGATCCTGAACCGGAAAGTTCCACTGCGATGCTGGATGAACACGGCCAGCGTCAGGAAGATCGCCGAGAAGGCGAACAGTCCCCAGGCGCCGCGTGAGAACGACAGAAGGACACCGAGCGTTATCACCAAGAGCAGCAGGGCCTGCACTGCCATGCGGTCCAGTGGGCCGGTCAGGACCCGGTGAAGCAGATAGATGGCGGGCAGCGTGATGAACGGCCCGAACACGTTCGGATCCTCGAAAACGCCCGCCGCGCGTTCGTAGCGGGTGAACATCTCCGAACCCGGAAAGGCGTTGAAATAGCCAAGAATGCCGAGCGCCGCGGTGGAGACCGCCGCCGCCATCCACGACAGAAAGATCAGCCGGAAAAAGCGCGGCTCGCGTTCGAGGATCGCGGCAAAGAAGACAGCGGTCAGCGCGAGGAAAACGGAGACGGCAAGGTAGAGCGGCGTGTCGCGGATTGCCGACATCTGCAGCATGGAGATCATGCCGCCGATATTGAAGACCAGCAGCAACGCCAGGAGCGGCGCGATGCCGCGGGAGATACGCAGTCCGAACAGCGCCCAGATCGGGATCAGGACCACCATGTAGAGTTCGTAAGGGGCAGGCTCGCGGATGACGAAGCCGGACAGGAAAACACCGATTGCGATCGCTGCCGAAGCCAGCATGGCGACCAGCTTCGCGTTGATCGCCTGGCGCGCAATCCCGGTGTCGAGCGTGGTCAATAGGCGGCTTCCGTCTTCAACAGTCGGATCGGCGTCAGAAGCAGGATCTTGAGGTCGAACCAGAGCGACCAGTTCTCGATGTAATAGAGGTCGTACTCGGTCCGCATCTTGATCTTCTCGTCGGTGTCGACCTCGCCGCGCCAGCCATTGATCTGCGCCCAGCCGGTGACGCCGGGCTTGACCCGGTGCCGGGCGAAATAGCCGTCGACCACCTCGTTGTAGAGAAGGTTGTGCGACTGCGCGGCGACCGCGTGCGGGCGCGGACCGACCAGCGACAGGCTGCCGACCAGCGAGTTGAAGAACTGCGGCAACTCGTCGATCGATGTCTTGCGGATGATGCGTCCGACGCGGGTGACGCGCGGATCGTTCTTGGTCACGGCCTGGCGTGCCGTCGGGTCGCACTGCTCCGTGTACATCGAGCGGAACTTGAGAACCTCGATTTCCTCGTTGTTGAAGCCGTGCCGTTTCTGGCGGAACAGCACCGGGCCTTTGCTGTCGAGCTTGATGGCGAGCGCCGTCGCGATCATCACCGGAGCGAACAGGACGATGCCGAAAAGGCTGAAGACGATGTCGAAGGCGCGCTTGGCGACCGAATCCCAGTCGTTGATCGGCTTGTCGAAGATATCGAGCAGCGGTACGGACCCAATGAAGGAATAGGCGCGCGGACGAAACCGCAGCGCGCTCGAATGGGCTGAAAGGCGGATGTCGACGGGCAGCACCCAAAGCCGCTTCAACATTGAGAGCACGCGCTGTTCAGCGGTGATCGGCAGCGACACGATCAGCATGTCGATGCGTGCGATCCGCGCGAATTCAAGCAGTTCGGCGATGGTTCCGAGCTTGGGATAGCCAGCGACGATCGGCGGCGAGCGACGGTCGTCGCGGTCGTCGAAGATGCCGCAGATGCGGATATCGTTGAAGGGCTGGCGCTCCAGCGAGCGGATCAGATGTTCGGCTGCGGTTCCGCCGCCGACGATGACGGCGCGCCTTTCCATGACGCCGTTGCGGGCCCAGCGGCGGATCAGCCTGGACATGACGAAGCGCAGCGCGAGCACACAGGCGAGGCCGCAAACAAACCAGCCAGCGAACCAGAAGCGCGAAAACTCGGACGAGTTCTTCATGAAAAAGCCGGCAAGCGCCATCAGTGCGAAGGTGCCGGACCAGAACAGCACGATCCGTCCGGCGTAGCGTAGCGGGCTGCGCAGCGCGGCGATCTGATAGGCGTGGGCGAACTCAAGCAGCACCACCGCGCACAGCGACCCGCCGACGATGACCGCAGGGTATTCCCAATAGAGGTGGGTCTGGAAGCCGACGTAGTAGGCATACATCAGCGCTCCGGAGAGCGCGAAGATCGCGAACTCCACCAGTCGCAGGATGCCCATGACCATCACCGGGGACATGGTGTCGCGGCGATACTGGCTGGCGATCGTGCGTGCGGTGTCGCCCAAGGCGGCCGTCTCGCGCGACGCGCCGCCGTCGTCGAAGTCTCGGACGGCGTCGATCGTGTAGCGGTGTTTTGGATCGACCTTGTTCATCGCAAACGCCTCATGCGCTTCGATGCCCTATCAGCAAGCTGCTAAGATTCCCTTGATGGGGCTGCTCGCATTGCGGTCAAAGATTTCTTTCCGTCAGACTTTCGCCAGGGCATCGAAGTAGATTTTCTCGATCTTCGCGGCCATCGCCGGAGCGCTGAAATGGTCTTTCAGGAAATCACGGCCAGGCATTGAAGTGGCATAGGTGGTTTCGTCGGAAAGCGCCTCCGCCATCTTGGTCGCGATCGCGTCGGCGTCGGGCTGGACGAGCGCAGTCGTCGCCTCGGCGAAGATCTCCGGGATGCCGCCGACCGCGCTGACGATCATCGGCTTGCCGGCTCCGAGCGCTTCGATGACGATATAGGGCATGGCTTCGGCGCGCGAGGGCACCACCACGGCACGCGCAAGCGCAAACGCTTTACGCGCAGGCATCGGCATCAGAAAGCGGGCGCGATCGGCCAGACCCAACTCGGCGACCCGCGCAATGCAGCGTTCGCGGTCGTCTCCGTCGCCGACCATGACGGCGGAGAGCCGCCGGCCGAGGCGCTTCTCTGCTTGCGCAAGGGCTTCGATGAAGAGATCCGGGCCCTTCAGGTTACGCATCATGCCGATGTAGAGAAAATCCGCCGCGTCCGGGTTTGCTGGGACGGGCTCGAATTCCTCCTCGCGGATGCCGTTATAGACCACCGTGTGAGGGGCGCGCGGCTCGCCGACCTTGCGCCGGAACATGCTGCGCTCCTCTTCCGAGACGAAGAGCAGATGATCCGACCAGCGCGCCATCATGGCTTCCAGCAGGAAGAAGAAGCGGCCCGTAAGCGATTTCTCGTCATAGTGCAGGCTGCCGCCATGCGGTGAATAGAGGCGGGCTACGCGAGACCTGGATACCCGCAGCATCGAGCCGAAAACGCGCGCATAAACGCCTCCCTTGGCGCCGTGTCCGTGCAGTATGTCCGGCTGCAATTTCTTGATGAGTCTGAATGTCCTGGCGGCCGATGCGAGATCGCCGGGGCCGATGTGGCGCTGCATCGGCGTGCGCGCCACGCCCAGGGGCAACCGGTCGGCGATCTGCTCGAAAAGCTGCGCCTCGTAATCGCCGCCTGTTGTTGAATCGCAGACGATGCCAACCTGGTGTCCAGCCGCAACCTGGGCTTCGCTGAGGTCACGCACGTGCCGGAAGATGCCGCCGACCGGCGAGCGGAAACAGTGCACGATGCGAAGACTGGAAGTCACCGGGCTGCCGCTCACGGCCAATCAGAAGAACCGCTCGCGGATGTAGATCGTATCGCCCGGCAGCACCGGGTCAGACGTCTGCACTCGGCCGGTCATGACCTTGCCGTTGATGTCGCGCGTGATGTCGACGCTGCCCTGGTTGGCGCGGGCGGTGAAACCGCCGGCCGCCGCGATCGCCTTCTGCACCGTCATGCCGGGCACGTAGGAATACTGTCCGGCTGCGCCGACTTCGCCCATGACGAAGACCGGCCGATAACGGTCGATCTCCACGGACACGTCCGGGTCGCGCAAATAGCCGTTCTGCAGCTTGCTGGCGATCTGGGCCTCGACATCGGCTGCAGAGTGGCCGCGTGCAGCGATCGCGCCCACCAGCGGGAAGGCGATGTAACCAGCCTGATCGACACTATAGACGTTGGTCAGCCCTTCCTGCTCGAACACGGTCACGCGAACGCGGTCGCCGGAATCGAGCACATAGGGCTTGGTCAGTGCCGCATGGAAGGCGGGCGGGGCAGGGCGGTAGCCCGAACAGCCCGCAGCAAGCGAAAGCGCGAGCAAGGCGACCGAGATTGCGATCCGGCGTTTCATGACGGGCGACGCACCTTTGCTTGACTCAGACCGCCGGCGGGCGGGCTGGAAACCAGGTCCGTTATTGTCCTGTTAGGGTTAATGCCCGGTAAAGGCTCTCCGGCGCGGTGCGGCACAGTTCGCAGGCGGGCTCGCTGGGCGCTCACGCATCTTAACCAGCCGGTTACCATAGGCGTTTACTTTCGCCGGACGAATCCTCCGGAGCGTGTACATGGCCGGCGTCCAGAACCAGAATCAGGACCTCGATATCGACATCGCCGCACTGTTTGCGAGCCTTGTGCGCAACTGGGTGCGTATAGTCATCGTGGCCTTCGCGGCGGCGGGGCTGGCCTTCCTGCTCTCCTCGGTGGCGACGCGTCATTATCAGGCCGAGACTCGCATCCTGATCGAGACGCGCGAATCCATCTTTACTCGCCCCGAACAGCAGAACGACGATACCGCCATTCTCGACGAGCAGGGGGTAACCAGCCAGGTCGAGGTGATCTCCTCGACGGACATCCTGACCCGCGTGGCGCGCGAACTCGATCTGGCCGCGATCGCCGAGTTCGAGGCAGACGGCTCGGTCTCGATCCTCGAGCGACTGATGATCATCGCCGGCATGCGCGGTGACCCGATCGAACTGCCGCCGGAAGAACGCGTGCTCAAGGTCTTCCGTGAAAAACTGAATGTTTACCGGGTCGAAGGCTCACGCGTCATCGTGGTCGAGTTCTCGTCGGAGGACCCGAGGCTGGCGGCCAAGGTGCCGAACGCCATCGCGGATGCCTATATTGCCCTGCAGAAGAGCGCGAAGCTGCAGTCCAATGCCGATGCCACCGAGTGGCTGGAGCCGGAGATCGCCGACCTGCGCGCCAAGGTGAAGGAAGCCGAAGGCCGGGTCGCCGAGTTCCGCGCCCAGTCCGACCTGCTGCTTGGCAACAACAACTCCATGCTGGCCACTCAGCAGCTTTCGGAACTGTCCACCGAACTGTCGCGGGTGCGCGCCAATCGCGCCTCCACAGAGGCAAATGCTGCGTCGATGCGTGAAGCGCTGCGCAACGGCGCCTCGATCGACGCGCTGCCCGACGTGCTCTCCTCGACGCTGATCCAGCGCCTGCGTGAAAACCAGGTACAATTGAAGGCCGACATTGCCGACCTGTCGGCGACGCTGCTCGACAACCATCCGCGCATTCGTGCCCTGCGCTCACAACTTGCCGATCTCGACAGACAGATTCGTTCCGAGGCCGAGAAGGTGCTCGACGGAATGGAGACCGAAGCCGAGGCCGCGCGGCTGCGCGAAAAGGAACTGGTGTCCGCGCTCAACCAGCTCAAGGCCGAATCTGCGCGCGTCGGCGAGCAGGAGGTCGAATTGCGCGCCCTGGAGCGCGAGGCGGCCGCCCAGCGCGAGTTGCTGGAATCCTATCTCTCCCGCTACCGCGAGGCGCTGTCGCGCAAGGACCGCAGCTACCTGCCGGCGGATGCACGCATCTTCTCGCGCGCCATCGTGCCCGGCGAGCCCTACTTCCCGAAGATTCTGCCGATCACCGGCGCCACGCTGGTAGCGGTGCTTCTCCTGGTGGCGGTGGGAACGCTGCTTTCCGAATTGTTCAGTGGTCGCGCCATGCGCCCGACACGCCGCTTCGCCGGTGAACCGGTGCAGGACGTTGTCATGCCGCAGCACACGCCAATCGAACCGGTTCCCACCGAACCCACCCTGAGCGAAGATTCATCTGGACAAGACGAGCCCCAGGCGGACTCCGTTGCGGACCTTGACGATGCAATGCAGGTTCCGGTTTTCACCAAGGGACAGATCGGCATCGAGGCGGCCGCTGAGAAACTGATCGCCACGGGTGCGGCCCGAGCCCTTTTCGTTTCGCCCGAGGGCGACGAGGGGGCGGCTTCCGCGGTCATGGTGGCGCGCGAGGTGGCTGATGCCGGCCTGCGCACGCTTCTGGTCGATCTCACGGCGACCGCGGCTGCGTCCTACCCGATGCTCGAAACCACGCGCCTGCCAGGCATCACCGACCTCCTTTGCTCGAAGGCTCAATTCACCGATGTCATTCATCCGGATCACTTTTCCGACTGCCACGTCATCCCGGCCGGAACTGCCGATCCGGCGCTTGCCATGCGTGCCGCCGACCGCTTGCCGATCATCATGGAGTCGCTGACGACGGCCTACGACCTCGTCATCGTCGAGTGCGGTCCGGCCGATGCCTCCGGCCTCCAGCGCCTCGTTGGTAGCGGCACCGAGGTTCTGGTCAGCGTCATCGAGGAAAATGATGACGCGGTGACCACCACGGCCTCGGAGTTGCGCACCGGCGGCTTCGAGAACACGATGCTGGTAACGCCGGTCGGTTACGTGCCGCCGGTCGGACCGCTGCCAGGCCAGAAATCCGCAGCCTGACGGCACCTGCTGGACGCGCAGCCGGCAGGACCTGATGCTACTCGCCGATCGTTTCCTTGGACGGCGCCGACCGCGCCGCGGCCTTGCCCGCCGCGGAGCGACGCAGCCGCTTCACCGTTTGCCAGAGCAGCGGGTTGCCCTTGATCAGGCGTTTCGCCGTCCCGGCGGTCCTGCGCGCCAAAGCTGCTGCGTGACCTTTCGCCGATAGCGGGAAAAGTACGTCGTGGTGCGGCGTCTCGATGTCGCACCACAGCCGCTTGTAGGCTTCGTCGCCGACGCTGAAATCATAGACAGCCAGTCCCATCTCGCAGGCTTCGCGGATGTTCTCGAAAAAGAGGAAATCGCCGGGGCTGGCAAAGGCGAGGTCGTCTTCGGCGATCGAGCCGAATTCGCAGATGATCGTGTCCTCGGTGATGCTTGACCCGGTCACCGCGCGCAGCTTTCCGCCGACCTCGAGGCCATGCAGGACGAAACCCGGCCTGACATGGCCCGCTTCGCGGCCGAAAAGCTCGCGAAAGAAGTGCTGCACCGCCGCGTCGGCGAAAACGTTGTGGATGCCCATCGCGGCAAAGCGGACCGACTTCATCTCGAAGAATGCGTCGAGAAGACGATCGGTCTCCGCACGCGTTTGGCCCTCGACCCGCCGGAAACCGCCGGCCGCCTCGAACTTGCGTGTCTGTGATCGATGCTTCTTGCGTTTCCGCTTCCCGCTCGTGCGCGAGAGCACCGCGTCGAAACCGCCGGAAAGGTCGACCGCCAGGGCGGGATTGGGGCTCGGCCCGGCACCGATCCGCAGCAACGGGTTGGCGATGCCTGCCAATTGGCCGACCTGCCGTTCCAGTTTCACGAGGTCTATGTCGTTGCGCTCACGCCCGATGGCCCGGAGAAGCACGCGAATATCAGCCTCACCGATATGCTTGGTGGTGTTGCCCGCGATCGCGGGAAAGTTGCCGTTGGCGTGCGTTCCGCCGACGAAACGGGCGACACGGATCGGCCCCTCCATGGTCACCTCTAGCGCCAGGGCCAGGAGCGGCCGTCCTGCGCTCTCCAGGACCGCAGTCACGATCTCGGTTTTGCAGCTCTCGGCCCATGTGCCGACCCAGCGCGGATCCTGTGGCGGAGCGTAGCGTGCTTCGCCGCAGAAGGCGGAATAGAGGGAAATCGCCTCCGCTCCTGCCACACAATACGCTTCGATCGCGGTGTCGGCCTGCCGGGGGGCAGCGCGCACGGCCTGGGTTGCCGATGCCTCCGATCCGTTTCCGTCAACCATACCTTTAACCTTCGGGTGTAGACCTCATCCGGTGGACAGGGGGTTGGTTCAAGTCCGCTCCAGCGTGCTGAACCTAACCAACAATGGTGAAGGAATGATCGACAGGGGGGAGTTGCTCCGCAAACTGGCCCTGAATGTTGCGCGCTACAGCCTCCTGGGCCCGATCGCAGGCAGCTTCCTCGGCGGTGTCGGCGCGATCCTGATGCTGCATCGCGTGACCGCGGCGCGCGATGAATCGCTCGGTGTGAACCGCCACCTGACCGTCGCGCCCGACTTCCTCGACGCGCTGCTGACCGAAATCGGCAGACGTGAGTATCGCTTCGTTTCCATGGACGAGGCCGTCGACCGCCTCCAGGCACGCACGGCCTCGGAGCGCTTCGTCACGATCACGGCCGATGACGCCTATCGCGACAACGTCACCGAAGCTCTGCCCGTACTTGAAAAACACAACGCGCCGATCACGATCTACGTCGCGCCGGGGCTGATCGAGGGCAAGGTGCTGTTGTGGTGGGACGTGCTGGAACAGGTTGTGTTGCAGCGCGATACCGTCCAGTTGCCGACGCCGGCCGGTCCGCTGCGGTTCGATTGCGCGACGCCCGCCGAAAAGGTGCGTGCGAACCGCGAAATTCACGACTACCTGACTTGCGAATTGCGCGAGGAAGAGCAGGTGGCGGTCATTCGCGACCTGGCCGCGGCGGCGGGCATCGACCCGATCGCCGCGAACCGTGCCACCTTGATGAATTGGGATGAGATCAGGGCCGCAAAGGCGCATCCGCTGGTGACGATCGGTGCTCACACGGTCCACCACTACAATCTCATGCGGCTCAGCGAAGACCGCGCACGCCGCGAGATCTCCGACGCCGCCGGCATTCTCGAGATCGAGCTTGGCGCACGGCCGGGGCACATGGCCTATCCGTACGGCTATGCTTCCGCGGTGGGGCCACGCGAAGTGGAACTTGCGCGCGAGGCAGGGTACCGGTCAGCCGTAACGACGCGTCACGGGCTGCTGCAGGCCGAGCACGCCGATCATTTGCACTCACTGCCGCGCATTTCGGTCAACGGGCGCTACCAGCGTATCGCCCATGTGCGCACGATGCTGTCGGGCATCACCACGCCGATCGCCAATCGCGGCCGCCGCGTCGTCACCATCTAAGACCGCGTAGGACGCTTTCTGACGGCCTTTAGGCGCGTGGCTTCGGCGGCCGGACCATCCATTTGATGATGAACATGGCTGGCAGGATCCACAAAAGCCCGGTCAGGAAGAAATAGAGCAAATGGACGAGGGCGCCCGCTTCTGCCAATTGCGCAGTGGCGACTGCCGTTGCCAGCACCGCATAAACCACCACCAGTGCCACCAATAGCACGGTGCCGATCAGTTTTTTCAGCCGGACGGGCATGGCGTCTCCTTGTTCGGCACGCTTATTGCGCTTCACGCCTACGCCGGCAATCCCGACGGTACCGGAAAAGCCCGGCGCGACCGCGTGCCGCGCGGGGCCGACTTGCCAGCCCGTCGCAATTGGTTCACCTGTTTGGCGGTCACTGACAGCGCGGGAACGGTCGCGATGACGGCATTTGCGGGGACCCCGCTTAACGGAGCACTGGCGCGGGCCGACCGCGACCGTGCTCTTGTGCGCTACTGGCTGTATTTCGTCGTCGTGGTGCTGTTCGCACTGGTTCTCGTCGGTGGCGCGACGCGGCTGACGGAGTCGGGCCTGTCGATCACTGAATGGAAGCCGATCCACGGCATCATTCCGCCGTTGTCGGAAGCGGACTGGCTGGAAGAATTCGAAAAATATCGCCAGATCCCGCAGTATGAACAGCTCAACGAAGGCATGTCGCTGGCCGAGTTCAAGGTAATCTTCTGGTGGGAATGGGCGCATCGGCTGCTGGCGCGCGGCGTAGGCTTCGTATTTGCCCTGCCGTTGGCCTATTTCTGGCTGGGCGGGCGTCTCGAGCGCCGCCTGAAGCCCAAGCTCCTTGCCATCCTGGCGCTCGGCGCGCTGCAAGGTGCGATCGGCTGGTGGATGGTCGCCTCGGGGCTGGTGGAGCGTACCAGCGTCAGCCAATACCGGCTTGCAACGCATCTCACGCTCGCTTGCCTGATCTTTGCTGCCACGATTGTGGTGGCGCGGGGGCTCGCCCCGCATTCGCAAGGGCCGGCGGCACTCGCGACGAGGCGCTGGGCCGGCATTCTGCTGGCTCTCGTGCTGGTGCAGATTTATCTCGGCGGACTGGTTGCCGGGCTCGATGCCGGTCTTGCCTATAACACCTGGCCGCTGATGGACGGTGGCCTGGTGCCCGGCGGGCTTCTGGTGCAGTCGCCTTTGATCGCAAACTTCTTCGAGAACCCGAAAACGGTGCAGTTCGTCCACCGCATCGGCGCCTATGTCGTTTTCCTGACCGCGCTCTGGCACATGATCGCCGCAATGCAGGCGAATGCCGGTACGACCCACGCGCGCCGCGCGGTGATTCTCTTCCTGCTGGTTACGGGGCAGGCGGCGATCGGCGTGGCGACACTTGTCCTGCAGGTGCCGCTCGGCTGGGCGTTGCTGCACCAAGCGGCAGCATTGGTCGTGCTCGGCTTTGCCGCCGCCCATTGGCGCGGCACGAAGGGCGCGTACCCGCGCCAAACCGAGGTCGAGATCAGGAACTGAGGGCGGCCTCGCCCAACCGGGCAGATCGCGACCGGTCAGCCCTTGGGCCTCGTGCGCCGCCCAGCCACCCGCAGCAGCTTTCTGAACCGCGGACATTCCATGTGTGAAGGTGCCGGACACGCTGCGACGTGCCGGATCGCGTCGCGCAGGACGGCAAGATCATGGATCTGCTGATCGATCTCGTCGGCACGAGCCTGAAGTCGGGGGCGCGGCAACTCCGTCGCGGCGTCCTTGCCGAAGACGGCCCCGATCTCGTCAAGCGAAAATCCGGCCTTCTTGCCCAGCAGGATCAACGATAGCTGCCAGATCGCCTCGGGGCCGAACTGCCGCCGCAAACCATGCCGGCCGACCGAGTCGATCAGGCCCAACTCGTCGTAGTAGCGCAGGGTGGAGGGCGGAATCCCGGTGCGCTCGGAAACCTCGCCGATATCGAGCAATTTCATGCTTGACCTCAAGTTGACTTGAAGTGGCACAGTGCCATCCAGCTCAACTTCTTGCAAGGCATACGTATGAAAACGAATGACTCGACGGCGCTTCCACGCGGCCGCGATCTGAGCGTGGCCGCTCTTGGCCTCGCGATGTTGCTGGCCTCTTTGGGGATCAGCATCACCACTGTCGCCCTGCCGACGCTGGCACGCGACTTCTCCATGTCGGTGACCCACGTTCAGTGGGTTGTCCTCGGCTACCTGCTCTCCGTCACGGTAGCCATTGTGTTATGCGGGCGGCTGGGAGACATGATCGGCCATAGACCGGTATTCCTGACTGGGCTCGCGATCTTCGCCCTGTCCTCCCTCCTTTGCGGCATCGCGCCGACCCTTCCGGCCTTGATCGCGGCGCGGATCGCGCAAGGCATCGGCGGCGCCGTCCTGATGGCTCTGCCGGTCTCGATCGTGCGTGACACCGTTCCCACGCAGCGAACAGGTTCTGCGATGGGACTGCTCGGCACGATGTCGGCTGTGGGCACCGCGCTTGGCCCGTCGCTGGGCGGGCTGCTCATTGCATGGACCGGATGGCGGGCGACCTTCCTGGTGCTGGCCGTCATGGCGTTGCTGGTCCTCGTCTTCTCGGCGCGAGCTCTTCCGGCCAAAAGGCCGTTGAGTTCGGGGAAGGGCCATGGTCTTGACCTGCCCGGCGCGGCGGTGCTGACCCTGACGCTCCTGGCCTTCGCGCTCGCGGTTACCGACGAAACCGTTTTTTTTCTTCTTCCTCGCGGTTTTTTGCTCCTTGCGGCAGTCCTCGGTACCGTCGCATTCGTACTCGTGGAAAGGCGGCTTCAAACGCCGCTCGTCGAACTGGCCGCACTCGGCAACGTCACGACGTCCGCGGCGCTTCTGATGAACCTTCTCGTCTCGGCGGTGATGATGGCAACCTTGGTGGTGGGGCCGTTCTATCTGGCCTTTGCCCTTGGGCTGAACGATGCGGTTGTTGGACTGACGATGGCTGTCGGACCGACGATGGCCGCGCTGTCTGGCATACCGGCCGGCCGCATCACCGACAAGTTTGGCGGCCGCGTGGCGCTGGTTGCAGGATTGGTGCAGACGATTGTTGGCCTGGTTAGTATTTCCGTCCTTCCGGGCCTCTTGGGCATCACCGGCTTTGTGCTGTCGTTGATGCTGTTGACGCCTGGCTATCAGCTCTTTCTGGCGGCCAACAACACGGTCGCCATGCTGACGGCGCGGGATAACCAGCGCGGCATGATGTCGGGCCTGCTCGGCTTGTCGCGTAATCTCGGCTTCATGACCGGAGCATCGGTGCTGGGAGCAGTCTTCGCAGCGGCTGCGGGTACTGCGGACGTCACCAAGGCCAGCACCGAAGCAGTTGGCACCGCCTTCTCGCTTACCTTCCTGGTCGCGGCAGGTTTCGTTACCACCGCACTGGTGGTCGCCCTGTTCGACTTGCGCAACGACCGCTGGGGCAATGACCGGGCCGGGCAATCATGCTGAGCACGTTGCCTGTGGCCCGGCACGCGCGAATCTATGCCGCTTGTCCCAGCATCAAACCCATGTTCTGCACCGCCGCGCCGGATGCGCCCTTGCCGAGATTGTCGAGGACGGCCACTAGATTGGCCTGACCGCGACCTTCGGTGCCGAAGACGAAAAGCTTCATCGTGTCGGTCCCGTTGAGCATGGTCGGATCGAGGCGGGAAAGGCTGCGGCTCACTTCCAGCGGGACGACCTCGACGATCGTCTTTCCGGCATAGTGGCGATCCAGCGCGGCGTATACGTCGCCGAGCGATGGTGCCCCGTCGAGATCGGCGAGGTGCAGAGGCAACTGGACGATCATGCCTTGCGCGAAACGCCCGACGCTGGGCGAAAAGATCGGCGTCCTGTCGACAAGGCCATGCGTCTGCATTTCCGGCAGGTGCTTGTGCGACAGAGCGAGCCCGTAGAGGAAATGCGGCGCGGCGATGTGCTCGGGATGCGCCCCGTCCTCCATCTGCGCGATCATCTGCTTGCCGCCGCCGGTATAGCCAGACACCGCGTTGACCGTGACTGGATAGTCGGCGGGCAGGATACCAGCTTCGCGAAGCGGCCGGATCAGCGAGATGGCGCCGGTCGGATAGCAGCCCGGGTTTGCCACTAGCCGCGCCTTGGCGATCCGTTCGCTCTGGCCTTCGGTCATCTCGGCAAAACCGTAGGCCCAGTCCGGATGGATCCGGTGCGCGGTCGAGGTGTCGATCACACGCGTCGAGTTGACACCGTCGAGGATGGCCACGGATTCGCGCGCCGCGTCGTCCGGCAGGCACAAGATGGCGATATCGGCTTCCTTGAGCATCTCCTCGCGGAGGCCACGGTCGCGGCGATCGACCTCGGGGATCGAGAGCATTTCGAGGTCGGTCCGCCCGGCAAGCCGCGTCCGGATCTGCAGTCCGGTGGTGCCGTGTTCGCCGTCGATGAAGATTTTCGGTTTCATGGCTTGTCTTAATTCAAAAAGGAATCTGCGTTCAATGGCTTGTCGCCATTGGTGGCATCACTTTCCGATGGGCCTGAGGTCCCGCGTGAACATGCTGAATCAGTTTCTCAGCCGCTGGCTTCAGCCTGTGGAGGCATCCTTGCGTCGTCGGGTCGTCATCCGCGCGCCCTCCTTTCGGCAACGAGGCCAAGATAGTGCTGGGCCACCGTCGCGCCTGCAATCGCGGTGATGTCGGCGTGGTCATAGGGCGGCGAGACCTCTACGATATCCGCACCGACAACGTCGAGCTGGCCGAGCTGGCGCAGCACCGAAAGCATCTTGGCCGAGGAGGGGCCACCCGCCACCGGCGTGCCGGTGCCCGGCGCAAACGCTGGGTCCAGGCAGTCGATGTCGAAGGTGATGTAGGCCTTTCTGCCCGCAGTCCGTTCGGCAATCTGGTAGGCGATGTCGGCCGCCCGCATCTCGTCGATCTCGTAACCGTACATGATCCTTATGCCGCAATCCTCCGGCGCATGGCTGCGAATGCCGATCTGGATCGAGCGGCCGGGATCGATGACGCCGTCGCGCACGGCGCGGGCGACGAAGGAGCCGTGGTCGATGCGCTTGCCGTCGTCGAACCAGGTATCCTGATGGGCGTCGAACTGGACCAGTGCGAGGGGACCGTGGCGTTCGGCATGAGCCTTGAGCAGTGGCCAGGTGACGAAGTGGTCGCCGCCAAGCGAAACCAGGAAGGCACCCGACTTCAGCAGCTTCTTCGCCTCGCGCTCGATTGTTGCCGGCGTCTTCTGGTGATTGCCGTTGTCGAGCAGGCAATCGCCATAGTCGACGACGGCAAGGTCGGCGAAAAGGTCGCGATCGAACGGATATTGCGGGTCATTGTCGAAGATCGCCGCCGCCCGCCGGATCGCTTGCGGACCGAAGCGGGCGCCAGGCCGGTTGGTGACGGCCGCGTCAAACGGGATGCCCCAGACGATCGCGTCCGCGCCCTTGACGTTCTTGGTGTAGCGGCGGCGCATGAAGGACAGCGCCCCGGCATAGGTCGGGTCGCCCGCCGCACCCACATTCGTTCGGGCGGTGAAGGCGTGATCGATCGATTTGGATGGCATTTTGCTAGCGGTCCTCTCGCGTGTGCCACAGGCGCAGAACGTAAATTTGCGATGAACTGATCTCGTAACGCATTTCATATTTGCCGACGAGGATACGCCGAACGTCGCGGGGGTCGAACTCCTGTATCCTTTCACCGATCCGCGGCTGTTCGAGAAGGCGTTGCGGCGCCGCAGCGAGCGCCTGCACGGTCCGCGCTGCGGCACGCGGGTTGACGGCGGCGAGGAAATCGTGGAGCCGGACCAGATCGGCAGAGGCCTTGCTCGTCCAGAAGAGTTCCATCAGCGCGGTGGCGGGAGGGGATCGTCGTCGTCGAGGCTGTCGGCCCAGGCCTGGACAGCCTGATGATCGATCACGCGTCCTTCATCCACGTCCGCCATTGCCTCGAGTGTCAGGCGTCGTCGCTCTTCTTCCTGTTCGACCCAGGCCGAAAGCGCCTGCTTCACGATCCAGCCACGCGACCGCTCCAGCCGCGCCGCCATCTCATCGACCTTCTCGGCCAGCGGCAGCGGGACATGCGCTGTCAGGACCTTCGTTTCCATTGTCGTCTCCAATCACACTCAATCATAGTGATTGACAGTGATTTGGTCGAGGGTGAATGCACAAAAAAAGCGGGCCCGAAGGCCCGCTTTTCCGATTGTCTGCCAGTTGTGAAGTCTAGCGCTTCGAGAACTGGAACGACCGGCGGGCCTTGCGCTTGCCGTATTTCTTTCGCTCGACGGTGCGGCTGTCGCGGGTCAGGAAGCCACCCTTCTTGAGCGTGGAGCGAAGCTCCGGCTCATAGTGCGTCAGTGCCTTGGAGATGCCGTGACGCACGGCACCGGCCTGGCCGGAAAGGCCACCGCCGGTGACCGTCGCGATGATGTCGTACTGGCCGTCGCGGTTCGACGCGACGATCGGCTGGCGCAGGATCATCTGCAGCACCGGCCGGGCGAAGTACTTGTCGAATTCCTTGTCGTTGACGGTGATCTTGCCGGAACCCGGCTTGACCCAGACGCGCGCGATCGCATCCTTACGCTTGCCGGTCGCATAGGCGCGGCCATGCGCGTCCAGCTTCTGGACATGCACCGGTGCCGCAGGCTCCTCGGTGGCGACAACGCCGGTGGCGGCGCCGAGTTCTTCGAGCGAATTGAGCTCAGCCATATCAGGCCCTCTTGTTCTTGCGGTTGAGCGCGGCGACGTCGAGCGCCTCCGGCTGCTGGGCGGCATGCGGATGTTCGGTGCCCGCATAGACGCGAAGGTTCTTCATCTGGCGCCGTCCGAGTGGGCCGCGCGGGATCATGCGTTCGACGGCCTTTTCGATGACGCGCTCGGGAAAGCGCCCCTCGAGCAACTGGCTCGCGCTACGCTGCTTGACGCCCCCGGGATGGCCCGTGTGCCAGTAGTAGATCTTGTCCGACAGCTTCTTGCCGGTGAGCGCCACCTTGTCGGCGTTGATGACGATGACATTGTCGCCGTCGTCGACATGCGGGGTGAAGGTCGGCTTATGCTTGCCGCGCAGGCGGTTGGCGACGATGGAGGCGAGGCGGCCGACGACGAGACCTTCGGCGTCGATCAGCACCCACTTCTTCTCCACGTCCGCAGGCTTCTGCGAATAGGTTTTCATGGTCTGTGCTTCCGAATGGACCTTCGCGAACGAAGGCGTTTCTTGTTGCTTGAATTTCGCCGGCACCGGTGAAGGTCGCCGACAAAAGTACAGACCGCACCAGTTTCCCGGTACGGTCGCAGGGCTCATAGAGGCTCACGACAACGCCGTCAAGTCAGAACATCTTGTTGTGTGAAATTTATCAAAGCAATTTCAACAGGTTAGAAATATGGTATCAAAATACCGCAGATTATTTAGGTTTTGGCGGGATCGAATAGGTGCCTGTCGCGTGTGCGACGGTCACTCCTTCGGCCCCGGCCCTCATGTCGATCTCGAAGACCATCAGGCTCCTGCCCAGCTTGATGATGCGGCAGTGGCCATCGACGGGTCCGGCCGGCGCCTTGCGCACGAAGTTGATGTTGAGGTTCGTCGTGACCGACAGCGCGTCGGGGCCCGCATGCGACAAAACGCAAACATAACCGCCGATGTCGGCCAAGGTGAACAGAGAAGGGCCTGAGACGGTATTGCCCGGGCGCAGATGCTTCTCGGTCGCGTCGAGCCTGACCGAACAGCCGCCCGGCACGACCGCGGTGGCGTAGAAGCTCGACGTACCGGAATTGAGCTGCGGAAACTCGCGCTCCATCAGCGCGTTGACCTCCTCGACACTCAAGACCGGCACGAGGCCGGAATTGCTCGCCAATTCACTCTCCCCTATTTCGGCGCGTTGATCGGCTGGTTCTGTGTCCAATCGAAGGTGCCGAGGTCGCGTTCGCGTACAGCCTGCTTCCAGCCGCGTTCCTCGGCCCTGTGCTTGAAGTTGAGCCCTTCCGGCGAGTGGCGCGTGATACCGTCAAAGATGGTGGCGAACATCTGCGTCTGTTTCAGCCCCATCGCCTCGATCGCCTGGTTGACCACCAGTTTCTGCATCATCAACTGGTTGACCGGCACGCCGGCCATGCGCTCGGCGAGCCGCTCGACCTCGGCGTCGAGTTCGGCGGCCGGCACGGACTTCAGAACCAGCCCGATTTGCTCGGCTTCCGTTCCCTTGATGCGATCACCGGTGAAGAGCATGCGCTTGGCCCGTTCGGGGCCGAGCCGGTAGACCCACATCGCCGTCGTCGGGCAGCCCCAGACCCGGACCGGCATGTAACCGATCTCTGCATCGTCCGCCATCACGATCATGTCGCAGCAGAGCGCGATGTCTGAGCCGCCGGCGACGGCGAAGCCGTGAACCTTGCAGATGACCGGCCTGTAGCTGCGCCACAGGGACATGAAGAGCTCCGTGTTACGCATCATGAAGGCGTAATCCTTCATCGGGTCCCACGGCATCTCCTGGGTCATCTCATGCCCGCGGCCTGCCGATGCCTGTGCATAGTAGGCGAGGTCGTAGCCGGCGCAGAACGCCTTGCCGGCGCCGGAAAGTACGATGACATGGACTCCCGCGTCGGAATTGGCCAGCTCCACCGCCGCGGCCAGTTCGCGCGGCAGGTCATCGTCGATGGCGTTCATCACGTCGGGTCTGTTAAGCGTGATGCGGCCGATCCGCCCGTCCTTTTCATAGTGAACCTTCGCCACCTGCTTCCTCCCGTCGCCGATCTTCCGTTTTCGTAAACGTCAATCAGCATTGCCGTTTCCGGGCTGTTCTTCAAGCCGCATCGTGATAGTTCTCGAATGCAAGGGCAGGGCCCACAAAGGGAGAAGACGCGATGGCGGAAATTGTCGCTCTCGATCTCGAGGAGAGTTCGACCGGACTTGTCGCGACCGACCTTCAAGACGGCGTGCTCACGGTCACCCTGTCGAATCCGCCGGCGCATGCGCTTTCCATGGAGATGATCGCGACGCTGCATCGCACCCTCGATGCCGCGCGATCCGACAAGGCAGTGCGCGTGCTGGTGCTTGCTTCGTCCGGCAAGATCTTTTGTGCCGGCCATGATCTCAAGGAGATGGCCGCCCATCGCGCCGATCCCGACGGTGGCCGCGCGTTCCTCGAAGACCTTTTCCGTCGCTGCTCGGAACTGATGAAGGCAATCGTTCGCCTGCCGAAGCCGGTGATTGCCAGGGTTGACGGCATCGCGACTGCGGCCGGCTGCCAGCTCGTCGCCAGCTGCGATCTTGCGATTGCCTCGGAGGCGGCGCGCTTTTGTACCCCCGGTGTCAATCTAGGCGGCTTCTGCTCGACGCCGATGGTGGCGCTGTCGCGCAACGTGTCGCGCAAACACGCCATGGAAATGCTTCTTACCGGCGAGATGATCGACGCCCAGACGGCGCGCGATTTCGGCCTCGTCAATCGCGTCGTGCCGCCGGAATATCTCGACCAGGTGACGGCGAAATATGCCGCCGCCATCGCCTCCAAGTCGCCAGCCGCCATCGCGCGCGGCAAGCGCGCCTTCCACGAGCAGGCCGACATGCGCCTTTCGGAAGCATATGACTATGCTTCCGCCGTGATGGTCGAAGGTTTCATGACGCGCGATTCCGACGAGGGAATCGATGCGTTCGTCTCGAAACGTAAGCCCGAGTGGAAGGGCGAATAGCAAAGAACGCGTCCGGTCGCCGAGCGCTTGCCGCTTGATTGATGCGGCGGCTTCCGGCACATGCGTTGCCATGAACCACGACGCCTACGACAACACCTATATCTCCGGCATCCTCAACTCGGTGAAGACGGTCGCCATAGTCGGCGCCTCGGCGAATGACGTCCGTCCTTCCTTCTTTGTCACCAAATATCTGATCGACAAGGGTTACACGGTGTTTCCGGTCAACCCGGGCCAGGCCGGCAAGGAAATCCTCGGCCGGCCTGTGTTTGCGACCCTGGCGGATGTTCCCGAGCCGGTCGACATGGTCGACATCTTCCGCCCCTCGGCGGCGGTGCCAGCGATTGTCGACGAGGCGCTGGCGCTCGATCCGCTTCCCAAGGTCATCTGGATGCAACTCACCGTTCGCGATGACGAGGCGGCCGCCCGCGCCGAGGCCGCCGGCATCAAGGTCGTCATGGATCGGTGTCCGAAGATCGAGTATGCGCGGCTTTCCGGCGAAATCGGCTGGAATGGCGTCAATAGCCGTGTGATTTCCGCGAAAAAACCGCTGATGCGTTCCGGTTTCCAGAGCTTCGGCATCCGTCAGCGCTAGGCAGCCGCGCCATTACACATAGCGCATGCCGAGCAGCCGGTAGGGCCAGTAGCTTTCCTCGGTAGCGATCAGCCTGAGGATTGTCGCAGGCGGCATGCCGGTCATGCGGCGGACCTCGCGCCCCATATGCGCCTGATCGGCAAAGCCGCTGTCGGCCGCAAGCCCCGCATAGTCGGGCTTGGCGTCGTCCGTCATCACCCGTGCAAAAAGCTCTTCGTTGCGGGCAAGGAGGGAAAGTTCGCGCTGCGTGCGGCCTGTCTGGCGCTTGATGCGCCTTTGCAACTGCCGCAGGCTTCGCCCGGTACCGGAGAGGGCTGCGCGCGTTGCCAGGGCTTGGGTCCAGTCCCGCATCCAGAACGGCGATAGCCCGCTCTGAGGGCGCCGCCTGGCCCACAGCGGCAGGATCTCATCCTCGAAGCGCGCAAATCGCTGCCCGACCGTTCCAGCTTGAAAGACAGGGGCCAGCGTTTCTACCAAGTCGGGAGGCAGGGCGTCTGCCGCGGCAAGATGTTTGTCGAACAGCGGCGCGACGCTTGTCCCCATGAGAACTTCCCAGACATCAGGGTAGAAGCCGACCGTCAAGACGAGAACCTGGCCGGGGCTCCAGGTCGTCACTGGCGCGCTACCCGGTCCTGAGACCATCAGCCTTGGCAGCGCGACGCCGGTTTCTGGTGCGGCCTTTTCCGAGTCGTTGGTGACCAGGTGCAGTTGGCCTTCGAGATGCCAGGTCAGCGCGCAGTAAGGCGAAAGCGGAAAGTGATTGAAGCGGTCCTTGTGGGGAAGGGCACTGCCCCTCGTGTCCCGTACGATCCCCAGGACGACACAGGCCGCGAGCGAAGGTCGCGGCAGGAGCATCATGGCCTTCGCCCGTTGCGATTGAGTGGCTGGCGGGTTCATGCGCATCCGCTTGGTGTCGTTTCGTTTCTATACCGCTCCCCACCACACCGGGCAAAACCATGGCTCCTCTCAACGAGCGAGCTTGAGCCATGCCAATACAGAACGCTCCTCACGTCCAGGATGTGCGCGAACCTCTTGCCGGCTTCTCGGACGTCCTCGCCGACAAGGGCTATCTCGTCACCAGCATGAGTGACCTGATCGGCTGGGCGCGCACCGGCTCGCTACATCAATTGGCGTTCGGTCTGGCCTGCTGTGCGGTCGAGATGATGCAGATGTTCGGCCCGCGCTACGATTTCGAGCGTTTCGGCATGGCGCTGCCCGGCACGCCGCGCCAGGCCGATCTGATGATCGTCGCCGGCACTCTCACCAACAAGATGGCTCCGGCACTGCGAAAGGTCTACGACCAGATGGCCGAGCCGCGCTACGTAATTTCGATGGGAAGCTGCGCCAATGGCGGTGGTTACTATCACTACTCCTATTCGACCGTGCGCGGATGCGATCGCATTATACCGGTCGACATCTACGTGCCGGGTTGCCCGCCGACAGCGGAGGCCCTGCTTTATGGGGTGCTCCTCCTGCAGCAGAAGATCAGGCGCAATTCCACCATCGAGCGCTGACGCGCGGGCGGACGCCTTCCTCGCGCAAGACGACCTCGTCCTCCCAACCGGCTCGTGGTCGAAAATCCCCTTTGCCATTGTCGGCCCGCTTTGCCATGAAGGCGGGCGCTACAGTGGCTTCTGAATGAAGGAGGGGAAACATGACCCAACGCACGCCGGGATTCGACACGCTTGCCATTCACGCCGGCGCGCAGCCGGATCCGGCCACCGGCGCACGGGCAACCCCGATCTACCAGACGACTTCCTTTGTCTTCGACGATGTCGACCACGCCGCCTCGCTGTTCGGGCTGAAGGCGTTCGGCAACATCTACACCCGCATCATGAACCCGACCCAGGCGGTGCTGGAGGAACGTATTGCCGCGCTTGAAGGCGGCACCGCTGCGCTCGCAACCTCGTCGGGACATGGCGCGCAACTTATCGTCTTCCACACGCTGATGCGCCCGGGCGAGAATTTTATCGCTGCCCGGAAGCTCTACGGGGGCTCGATCAACCAGTTCGGTCATGCCTTCAAAAACTTCGGCTGGGAGGTGCGCTGGGCCGATGTCGACGACATGGCGAGCTTCGAAAGCCAGATCGACGACAAGACCCGGGCCATTTTTGTGGAAAGCCTTGCCAACCCCGGCGGCGATTTCGTCGACCTGGAGAAGATCGGTGACATTGCCCGCAAGCACGGTCTGCCCCTCATCGTCGACAACACCATGGCTTCGCCCTACCTGCTGCGTCCGATCGAGCACGGCGCCGACATCGTCGTCCATTCACTGACCAAATTCATGGGCGGTCACGGCAATTCCATGGGCGGCGCGATCGTTGATGGTGGCACCTTCAATTGGTCGAAGTCTGGCAATTATCCGATGCTGTCGGAGCCGCGTCCCGAATATGCCGGCATGGTGCTGCACGAAACCTTCGGCAATTTCGCCTTCGCGATTGCCTGCCGCGTGCTTGGCCTGCGTGACTTCGGGCCCGCGATCTCGCCCTTCAATGCCTTCCTCATCCTGCAAGGCATCGAAACGCTGGCGCTGAGGATGCAGCGCCATTGCGACAACGCGCTGAAGGTCGCAGCCTGGCTGGAAAAGCACCCGCAGGTCGCCTGGGTCTCATATCCGGGTCTTGCGTCGGACCCCAACCACGCGATGATGCAAAAATACTCGCCCAAGGGCGCGGGCGCGGTCTTCACCTTCGGGCTGAAGGGAGGCTTCGAGGCGGGCGTCCAGGTGGTCGAAAGCGTCGAACTGTTCTCGCACCTTGCCAATATCGGCGACGTGCGCTCGCTGATTATCCACCCGGCCTCGACCACTCACCGCCAGCTCTCCGACGAGCAGAAGACGGCGGCAGGTGCGGGTCCGGACGTCGTGCGGCTGTCGGTCGGCATCGAGGATGCGGAAGATATAATCGCCGACCTGGACCAGGCGCTGGCCAAGGCGGGATGAGGGCCGGCACCGGCCCCCGGTGCTTGGTTGACTCGGCGACGACGCCAGGCGTGCCGGGGTGGCGGGGCAATGGAGAAGTTTGATGAGCGCGCACCTTGTGAGGATTGCCATCGACGGCAGCGAGCCCGAACTGGGTGCGCCGCAGGCCGACCGTGTCATCGCAGGCAACCCGACCTTCCGCACCTGGAACGTCGAAGAGGCCGATGGAGGGCTCTTCGCCGGCGTCTGGGAAGCGACACCGGGCAAATGGCGCATTTCCTATGACGAATGGGAATTCTGCCACGTCCTCGACGGCGTTTCGGTCATTGAGGAGGAAGGCGGTGTGGCGCAGACGGTGCGTGCCGGCGACAGTTTCGTGATCCGTCCCGGCTTCAGGGGCACTTGGGAGGTTGTCGAAACGACGCGCAAGGAATATGTGATCCGCGCCTGATCGGCCCATCGCATCGCTCGTAGATGACCCCTGTGCGCAACGTCATCCGGTTATCCCCTTGATCCCCGATTTCCACAGGCCACCCATTCTTGCCGGCTTCGCAGGACGGACGTAACGTCGGGTCATCTCAGGAGCTTGGACGCCCCGCCAGGACAGCGGGATCAAGCGGAAAAGCAAGCCTGAGACCGCACTGGCCACGACCGGGGCGGCGGGGTAACCCGCAAGCCAGGTACGAACCAGAGGTCCAGCGGAACGCCGAAAGCGGTCTGGAACGCCGAGGCAAAGCCGATGCTGCCGTGAAGGGCGGTCAACTCCTTCGACGGTGCGTGTGCTGATCCGAGTGGTCGGTGCGCGGGGTTCGGAAGAAGGTGAATATCTTTCGGGAATTCGCTGCTTTCGCAACCGTCAGAAAGGCAGGTCCGATCGGGAAGTTTTCGGACGACCACGACGAGGCGGCCGATCTGAACAGGGAGGCACCGGGAGCAATCTCGGTGCTTTCCTTGTTTTCGGGCTGCTTTGGGCCCGCGAGCTACCTCCTAGGCGACCTCAGAACCTTACGACCAGCTTCTCCAGCCCGTGGAAATGGTAGTTGTCGCGATAGCGCGGCTCTTCCGCCAACCGCAGCTCTGGCAGCCGCTCGAACAACACCTTCAGCCCTGCTTGCAGTTCAAGACGCGCCAGCGGCGCCCCGATGCAGAAATGGATGCCGGCCCCGAAGGAGACGTTCTTCTGGTCGCTCCGTGTCGGATCGAAGCGTCGAGGCGCAACATAGGCGCCGGGATCGTTGTTGGCCGCCGCCAGAAGAAGACCGATTTTGTCGCCCGTCCTGACCGTGATGCCGGGCTCGATCTCGACATCCTCATAGGCATAGCGTGTGAACATGTGGAGCGGCGCGTCGATGCGCAGGCACTCCTCTACAGTCGCAGCCGTTGCTCCCGGCGTCGCAAAGAACCGGCGCGGGTCGCCTCCCTGCCGCAGGATCGTGCGCACGGCGTTGCCGGTCTGGTGCACGGTCGCCTCGTGGCCGGCGTTGAGAAGCAGAATGACCGAGGAGACGAGTTCGGCCTCGTCGAGTTTCTCGCCGTCCTCGCTCGCCTGGATCATATGGGTGAGGAGGTCGTCGCGCGGGTCGCCGCGGCGGCTGTTCACATGCTCGTGCAGGAAGGTTGCGAAGTCGCGTGCGGCGGCGTTGGCATCCCGCTCGGTTTCCGGCCCCGGCGCCAGCGTGTACATCCTCACCATGCGGTTCGACCACGCTACGAGTTGCGGTCCGGACTCCGCCGGCACGCCGAGCATTTCGGCGATCACCGTCACCGGGATCGGTGTTGCGAAGGCCGGCAGCAGGTCGGCCTCGCCGTCCTCCTCGATGCGATCGATCAGTTGGTGCGAAAGCTGCTCGATGCGTGGTCGCAACCGTTCGACCTGACGCGACACGAAGGCGCGGTTGACCAGCGTTCGGAGCCTCGTATGCGCTGGCGGCTCGAGTTCCAGCAGCGACCGCCGCTCGACGGCGTCGAAATCGGCAAGGTGCGAACGTCCGTCATCGACGATGCCCGGCGGACCCCAGCGGTTTTCGCGACCAAAGCGACGGTCGCGCAGGAGACGATTGACGACGTCGTAGCCCGCAAAGCACCAGAAGCCGAACTCCTGCCAGAAGAAGCTCGGCATCGCTTCGTGCAGCCAGCCATAGGCGGGATAGGGATCGTTGAAGAAGGCCGGCTCGCGCGGATCGAGCCGGACCGACCGGCGGGCGATATCGGCGTTGAGGTAGGCGGGCGGCGCTGACGTCATCGCCCGTGCATAGCCTACGCGTCAAGGCGGCGCCATGCCGTCGCAGGCAAGAGCGAGCAGAGCGGCGATAGACCGAGGCGGGCGTTAAGGCACGAGGAAGGGCAAAGGGCTTTCGCTGGTGCGAACCTGGCGTTAGGACGCGGGACCGCTGTGCCCGTCAGGGGTCCCGACGTCCGTCACCCAAGGGAGTTGCATGAAGGTAATTGTTGTTGGGGCCGGTATCTCCGGCCTTTCCACCGCCTGGGCGCTGTCAAAACGCGGACACGCGGTGACGCTGGTCGAGCAGGGACCGATTCCCAATCCGCGTTCGGCCTCTGGTGATCATCACCGGATCATTCGCCGCGCCTACGGTTCTGCCACCGGATACGGCCACGCCATTACCGAGGCCTATGACGCCTGGGATGACCTTTGGGACGATCTCGCACATAGCCATCTCGATGCGCGGGGCTTCCTCTGCGTGTCGCGGGAGGCCGGCGACGAGGCCGAGGATTTCCTGACCGGACTGCAGGCCGGCGGCTATCCATTCGAGAAGTTGGCGCCTCGCGAGGCGGCGGAGTGCTGGCCGTTCCTCGACGCAGGTGCGATGCGCTTCGCCTACGTCTCTGCCGAGGGCGGCGCCCTGCATTGCCGGCGGATCGCCTTCGACATGGTCGGGTGGTTGCGCAAACACGGTGCGGTGGTGCGGGAAAATGCCCGTGTGGTCGCTGTCGACGAGGACCGGGCGGCCATACGGCTTGAAGGCGGTGAGACACTTTCTGCCGATCGGCTGGTGATATGCACTGGCGCCTGGGTCACGAAACTCTTTCCCGACCTGGCCGCGGACCTGACCGCCTACCGCACCGCCGTCGTCTATCTGCGACCGCCGAACGATCTGGCTCAGGTCTGGTCCGGGGCGCCCGTCATCCTCGACGTTGGCGGCAACACCGACGGCTACATCATCCCGCCGTCCGGCGAAGGCGGTCTGAAGTTCGGTTCCGGGCTGCACAAGTTTGCCTCGGCGGATGCCGATTCGCGGCGCGAACCTGAACCGGGGGAGGGCGAGGCGATCCGCGACCTGTTTTCCCCACCCATGCTGCGTATCAAGGAATATCAGGTCGAGAGCGTCGTTACCTGCGCCTACACCTTCACACCCGACGAGACATTCTTTGCCGTGGAGCGCGGCAGCTGTCTCGTGGTGTCGGCCTGCTCCGGACACGGCTACAAATTCGGCGCCGCGGTGGGGCGGCGCGTGGCCGACCATATCGAGAGGCCGGATTTTGCCCGCCTCATTGCCTTCCTGCGCGCCGAAGCGGCGTAAACCATTCCTGAGCTTTTGGCCAGGCGCGGACCCGCAAGCCTTGCGGAACCGGGCTCGCGCGCCTTATTTAGCGCAGAATCGATGCTGCCGAATCGGCGCAGCACCTGGAATGCCTTCCGTGAAAGGGGACGCCCGATGAGAGACCCAGTCGAAACCGCGATGAACCTCGTTCCGATGGTCGTTGAGCAGACCAATCGCGGCGAACGGGCCTACGACATCTTCTCGCGGCTCCTCAAGGAACGCATCATCTTCATCACCGGCCCGATCGAGGACGGGATGGCAACGCTTGTGTGCGCGCAACTGCTGTTCCTCGAAGCCGAGAATCCCAAGAAGGAAATCGCGCTCTACATCAATTCGCCGGGCGGGGTCGTGACGAGCGGCATGGCGATCTACGACACGATGGAGTTCATCAAGCCGGCGGTGTCGACCCTGTGCATCGGTCAGGCCGCGTCGATGGGCTCGCTGCTTCTTTGCGCCGGCCACAAGGACATGCGTTTTGCGACGCCCAACGCCCGCATCATGGTCCACCAGCCCTCTGGTGGCTTCCAGGGCCAAGCGTCCGACATCGAGCGCCATGCCCAGGATATCATCAAGCTGAAGCGGCGTCTGAACGAGGTCTATGTCAAGCACACCGGCCAAGACTACGAGACGATCGAGAAAACGCTAGACCGCGATCACTTCATGACGTCGGAGGAGGCTCGCGACTTCGGCCTCGTTGACAAGGTCATCGCAAGCCGGTCGGCGATCGAGACGGAGGCCAAGGGCCAGCCTTCCAGCTGAATGTAGCGACGCGGGCGCTTGACGCATTTTTGAAACATTCTGCGGCAATTCTGTCACATTCGGGTGTTCCCACCGCAGGGGCGAACGCCTACGTTAAGCGTATGTTGAGTTTCGGGGGAATACCCTCGGACGGGGTTTGGCGAATCGTTGCCGCGTCACTCAAAGTGTGTTTCGTAAGAGCCAGGCGCTGGACGGAGGCGACGTTCGGGCTAGCCTGACGAGAGCGGAACCTGCCCGGCCCCGGCCGGAAGGGACTGAAAGGGTTGAAGGCATGAGCAAGGTCAGCAACAGCGGCGGCGGTGGTGGAGGTGACTCCAAGAACACGCTTTACTGCTCGTTCTGCGGCAAAAGCCAGCATGAGGTGCGCAAACTCATTGCCGGCCCGACCGTGTTCATCTGCGACGAATGCGTCGAACTGTGCATGGACATCATCCGCGAGGAGAACAAGACCTCGATGGTGAAGTCCCGCGAGGGCGTGCCGACTCCGCAGGAAATCATCACGGTTCTCGATGACTACGTGATCGGCCAGTCTTACGCCAAGCGCGTGCTGTCGGTGGCTGTCCACAACCACTACAAACGGCTCGCGCATGCGACCAAAAACAACGACGTCGAACTTGCGAAATCGAACATTCTGCTGATCGGTCCGACGGGTTGCGGCAAGACCCTGCTCGCGCAGACGCTCGCACGTATCATCGACGTGCCCTTCACCATGGCCGACGCCACGACCCTGACAGAGGCAGGTTACGTCGGCGAAGACGTCGAAAACATCATCCTGAAGCTGCTGCAGTCGGCCGACTACAACGTCGAGCGCGCTCAGCGCGGCATCGTCTATATCGACGAGATCGACAAGATTTCGCGCAAGTCGGACAACCCCTCCATCACCCGCGACGTGTCGGGTGAAGGTGTCCAGCAGGCGCTGCTGAAGATCATGGAAGGCACGGTTGCCTCGGTGCCGCCCCAGGGCGGGCGCAAGCATCCGCAGCAGGAGTTCCTTCAGGTCGACACCGCCAATATCCTGTTCATCTGTGGCGGCGCGTTCGCCGGCCTCGACAAGATCATCTCCGACCGCGGCCGCAAGACCTCGATCGGCTTCGGCGCCGAGGTCGCTTCGCCTGAGGATCGTCGTTCGGGCGAACTGTTCCGGTTGGTCGAGCCGGAAGATCTGCTGCGCTTCGGGCTGATCCCCGAGTTTGTCGGGCGGTTGCCGGTGCTGGCAACCCTCGAAGACCTCGACGAAGAGGCCCTGGTGCAAATTCTCAGCGAGCCCAAGAACGCGCTCGTCAAGCAGTACCAGCGCCTGTTCGACATGGAGAGCGTGGAACTGACTTTCCACGAATCCGCTCTGCTGGCCATCGCCCGCAAGGCAATCGAGCGCAAGACCGGCGCACGCGGCCTGCGCTCGATCATGGAATCGATCCTCCTCGACACCATGTTCGAGCTTCCGGCGCTCGAAGGCGTTCAGGAAGTGGTGATCTCGGAAGAAGTCGTGACCGGCCAGGCGCGGCCGCTCTACATCTATGCCGAACCCAAGAAGGAAAAGGCCAACGCAAGCGCCTGATCGGTCTTGCGTGGGCAAGGACCGCGCCCTCCGATCCCGGAGGGCAAGCGGTCGTTATGTTCCGTCATGCGTATGTGCTTGTTGACTGTCCTGCCCGCCTGGTCAGTGCCCTTGATCTTTGGTCGACACAGCGCCACCTAAGGAAAGTCGAGGCAGCCCGACCCGGTTCCGTGCTTGGCGTGGATTTGCGTAACGCAATCATAGGCGGAACGGCGCGCTGCCGCTAAAATGAGATTCGCGGTTGGCTCTTTGGCGGCCGTGGAATGAAAGGCAAGAATATGACCACATCCACCCGGTCCACCGGCGCTTCGTCGGGCAATGTCTTCGCGGTCCTCCCGCTGCGGGACATTGTCGTTTTCCCGCATATGATCGTGCCGCTTTTCGTGGGCCGTGAGAAGTCGATCAAGGCGCTCGAAGACGTGATGGGTGCGGACAAGCAGATCCTGCTTGCCACGCAGATGAATGCCGCCGATGACGACCCGGCTCCAGATGCCATTTACGAGGTCGGTACACTGGCCAACGTCCTTCAGCTGCTGAAGCTGCCAGACGGCACGGTGAAGGTGCTGGTGGAAGGCGCGTCGCGCGCTCGCATCACCGATTTCACCGATCGGGCGGATTTCCACGAGGTGCATGCCGAGATATTGGACGAGCCCGAGGAGGAAGAGGTCGAGATCGAGGCGCTTGCGCGCTCGGTCGTCGCCGACTTCGAGAATTACGTCAAGCTGAACAAGAAGATTTCGCCCGAGGTCGTCGGCGCCGCGAGCCAGATCGAGGACTACTCCAAGCTGGCCGACACCATCGCCTCGCATCTGGCGATCAAGATCCCCGAGAAGCAGGAAATGCTGGCCACGTTGCCGGTGCGCGAGCGCCTTGAGAAGGCGATGGGCTTCATGGAGGCCGAGATTTCCGTGCTCCAAGTGGAAAAGCGCATCCGTTCGCGCGTCAAGCGCCAGATGGAGAAGACGCAGCGCGAATACTACCTCAACGAGCAGATGAAGGCGATCCAGAAGGAGCTCGGCGAAGGCGAGGATGGCCGCGACGAGATGGCCGAACTCGAGGAACGCATCAAGAAGACCAAGCTGTCGAAGGAAGCGCGCGAGAAGGCGAACGCGGAGCTCAAGAAGCTGCGCACGATGTCGCCCATGTCGGCCGAGGCCACGGTCGTGCGCAACTATCTCGACTGGCTGCTGTCGATCCCGTGGAGCAAGAATTCGCGGGTCAAGCAGGATCTGCATTTCGCTCAGGAGGTTCTCGACACCGACCACTACGGGCTCGAGAAGGTCAAGGAGCGCATCGTCGAATACCTGGCCGTCCAGAGCCGGCAGAAAAAGCTGAAGGGGCCGATCCTGTGCCTCGTCGGCCCTCCCGGCGTCGGCAAGACCTCGCTCGGCAAGTCGATCGCGCGTGCCACCGGCCGTGAGTTCATCCGCATGGCGCTCGGCGGCGTGCGCGACGAGGCCGAGATTCGCGGCCACCGGCGCACTTACATTGGCTCGATGCCCGGCAAGGTCATCCAGTCGATGAAGAAGGCCAAGAAGTCCAACCCGCTCTTCCTGCTCGACGAGATCGACAAGATGGGCATGGATTTCCGCGGGGATCCGTCCTCCGCGCTGCTTGAGGTGCTGGATCCTGAGCAGAACTCGACCTTCATGGACCACTATCTGGAGGTGGAGTACGACCTGTCGAGCGTCATGTTCGTGACGACGGCCAACACGCTGAACATCCCGCCGGCCCTGATGGACCGCATGGAGATCATCCGTATCGCCGGCTACACCGAAGACGAGAAGGTCGAGATCGCCAAGCGGCACCTGCTGCCCAAGGCGATCCGCGATCACGCGCTGCAACCCAAGGAGTTCTCGGTCGACGAGGAAGCCATTCGTCTCGCGATCCGCACTTATACCCGCGAGGCAGGCGTGCGCAATCTCGAACGGGAACTGATGAAGCTGGCGCGCAAGGCTGTCACGGAGATCCTCAAGACCGGCAAGAAGTCGGTCAAGATCACCGAGAAGAACCTGGCCGACTATCTCGGCGTGCCGCGTTATCGCTTCGGCCGTGCCGAAGGCGAGGATCAGGTGGGCGTCGTCACCGGGCTTGCCTGGACCGAGGTCGGCGGCGAACTTCTGACGATCGAAGGCGTCATGATGCCTGGCAAGGGCAAGATGACGGTCACCGGCAATCTGCGCGACGTGATGAAGGAATCGATCTCGGCGGCGGCGTCCTATGTCCGCTCCCGGGCTGTCGATTTCGGCATCGAACCGCCAACCTTCGACAAGAAGGATATCCACGTCCATGTGCCCGAGGGCGCGACCCCGAAGGACGGCCCCTCGGCTGGCGTGGCGATGGTGACGGCAATCGTTTCGGTGCTGACCGGTATTCCTGTGCGCAAGGATGTCGCCATGACTGGCGAGATCACGCTGCGCGGCCATGTGCTGCCGATCGGCGGCCTCAAGGAAAAGCTGCTGGCCGCGCTCAGGGGAGGTATCAAGAAGGTACTGATCCCCGAGGAGAACGCCAAGGACCTGGCCGAAATACCGGACAATGTGAAGAGCGGGCTGGAGATCATTCCGGTCGCGCGCGTCGGCGAGGTGCTCAAGCATGCGCTGGAGCGCATGCCGGAGCCGATCGAATGGGTCGAACCCGTCGAGGCCGCCAAGTCCACGGCCGAGGATGCCGGCGCGCAGAGCCTCGCGCACTAGCCGTCTCGAAGGTTGTGCGCAACCATGAGTGGAAAGCCGGGCCTTGCGCCCGGCTTTTTCGTTGGAAAACGCCCGCGAAACCGCGCATTTCCGGTATTTAGCCGATTTGCTGCTTGGTTGTGGCGGCGCGAGTCCCTACAGTCCGGGCGCGGCGGATTGAGTCGCGACAAATGCGGTTTTTCAGCGAATGAGGATTTCATGAACAAGAACGAACTCGTATCGGCCGTCGCCGAAGCGGCCAGCCTCTCGAAGAGCGACGCCCAGTCTGCCGTTGAAGCCGTGTTCTCTGTGATCACCGGGGAACTCAAGAAGGGCGGCGACGTCCGTCTCGTCGGTTTCGGAAATTTCGAGGTTTCGCGGCGCGAGGCATCGACCGGCCGCAATCCGCAGACCGGCCAGCCGGTTCAGATTCCGGCCCGCAACGTGCCGAAGTTCTCGGCAGGCAAGGGCCTGAAAGACGCCGTCAACTGAGACGCGGAATCATCGATGTCCAGAAAAGCCGGGCTTGCCCGGCTTTTCTTTTGCGACGGATTGCCGGACGGTTGTGACTACTCGTCGGACAAGGGCAGCCAAACGTCGTCAGTCCCGGCTGCGAGCAAGGGTGTCGTGACCGCCGCGCGCACGAGGTCCGGCAGGTGCCGTTCGTGTTCAGCCAGGCTCGTACGCCACCTGACAGTCTGCGCCATGGCGTAGCAAAGCGCGACAGGGCGGATACGGGCTTTCTCAAGCAGCCGCACCGCCGCCAGCGTCGAACGGCCGGTGGAGATGACGTCATCGACCAGCACGACCCGACGGCCGTCCAGCAATGGTAACATCCGTGGGTCAAGAAACAGCGTGCGCTCGTGCCCGGGACTGGTGATCGAAGACATCGGCTCCGAGAGCCTCTCATCGTACCAGAATTTCCGCGACGTCCCGAGCGCTACCATGCGGGCATGACCGAGACGCCGCGCCACAGCATTGGCGAGTGGCAGGCCGAGGGTCGGCACGCCTACCACGACGTCCGGCGAGAGGGGTCGCAGGGTCGCCGTCATGGCCTCGGCGAGGGCGTCTTCCACGGCAAAGCTCGCCTGGTTGACGATGAGCGAGGCAACCGCGCGCCCGCTTCCGCCCGGCAGAACCCGGATCGGCAGAAGGAACTGACGACCGTCTGGCAAGGTCGCGGGAAAGAAGTCACGGTATTGGCCTTTCGCATCGGCAGAAAAGCTGTGTGGCGGGAAGATTTCCTGCCAGAATTCGTGCGGAGCGATTGGCAAGGCTTGGCCTTCTGTTGCAGATTTGGATGTGTGACGGGCCAATAGCGTTCAGCATCGTTGGCAGGACCGAATGGCGTACCGGGAGTTTAGTGATGGCGTCGGGGCAAGACCATGGTCAAGATGACGAAATCGCGTTTCTCACCGCATTGCGGCGCGATCTTCACGCGCATCCCGAACTCGGTTTCGAGGAGGAGCGCACGAGCACGCTCGTGCGCAAGCTGCTTTCGGAGGCGGGACTTGAGGTCCACAACGGCCTCGGCAAGACAGGCGTTGTCGCCACCCTGAGTGCGGGCGAGAAGGGAAGGCGCATCGCGCTGCGCGCCGACATGGACGCACTCGCCATGAGCGAGACCGCAGTCGAACGGCCGCACAGATCGGTTGTCGATGGCCGTATGCATGCCTGCGGCCATGACGGCCACACGGTGATGCTGCTGGGTGCGGCGAGGGCCCTGGCGCGACGAAACGATCTTCGCGGTACGGTACATTTTGTCTTTCAGCCCGCCGAGGAGGGCAGGGGCGGCGCCAAGGCGATGATCGATGACGGTTTCTTCGAACGCTATCCCGTCGACGCGGTTTATGGCCTGCATAATATGCCGGGCCTGGCTCCGGATCAGATCGCGGTGGTCGCGGGACCGCAACTGGCGAGTTCCGACCGCTGGCATGTGACGTTCCGCGGCGCTGGCACGCATGGCGCCAAGCCACATCTCGGCCGCGATACGGTGACCGCAGCCGGCCACTTCCTCACCGCCATCCACACCGTCGTCGCACGCCGCGTCGATCCGCTGGAGCCAGCAGTAGTCAGCGCCTGCGCGCTCGCCGCCGGGGATTTCGACGCGCTGAACGTCATTCCCGACGAAGCCCGCATCGGCGGCACCACCCGGGCCTATTCGGCCGAGGTGCGCGACCTGCTGGAGGGGGAGGTCGGCGGGTTGGCGCGGTCGACCGCTGCGATGTTCGGTGTTGATTGCGACTATCGCTATTTCCGGCAGATTCCGCCCGTCGTCAACGATCCGGAGGTAACGCGAATCGCACAACTGGCGGCCGAAAAGGCCGTCGGAACGGACCGGGTGGTGACGGCGTTCCCACCGTCGACGGCGGGCGACGACTTCGCCGTCTTTTCATCGCATGTGCCTGGAGCCTATGTCTGGCTCGGCAACGGGCCGGCGGAGAATGGCGCGCTGCACCACAACAGCCGCTACGATTTCAACGATGCGGCGATCCCGGCGGGTGTCAGGTTCTGGACGCGGCTGGTCGAACTGGAACTGGGGGCAGGCTGACGCTCAGCGCCGGCCCAGTGTCTCCAGCAGCAGTGAGAGCGCCCTTTCCGCATCGACGCGCATCGCAACGCTCGCAATCGGGCCATCTTCGGCGGGCTGCAGCGCGCCGGCATCGCTGCCGTCGCTGATATCTATTGTCAGCGCGTAGCGCTCGCACGAGAAGATATCCGGCCGAATGGCGAAAAGCATGACGCAAGGATCGTGGAGGGGGCGGCTTTCGCCGCCCGTGGTCGTTTGGAAATAGGCCTCGATCAGGTCAGCCGAGGCCGCTGCCGCTACGGTTCCCGTCTCCCTCAAGGATCGCACCCACGGACGCGAGGCGCGAACACGGCGCGTTACGTCGAGCGGGACCAGTGTCAGGTCGAGCCCGCTCCGCAAGATCATGTCAGCGGCTTCGGGGTCGGCGGCCAAGTTGAACTCGGCATGCGTCCCGACATTGCCGGGCTCCTCGACGGCGCCTCCCATGGCGACAATGCGTCCGATGCGGCCCGCGGCCTCCGGTGCATCACGCAACAGCTTGGCGAGATTGGTCAGCGGACCGAGGGCGAGGATGTCGAATGTTCCCGGCTCGTGCTTCAGAAGGCGCTCGGCAAGCCACGAAGCCGCATCTCCGCCGAGCGGCGGCGCTGCGGGTTCCGGAAAGGGCACGCCGCCAAGACCGTCGCCGCCGTGAATATCGGCGGTATCGAAACCCCGGCGCGCCAGCGGGGCGGAGGCGCCGGCAACGACGGGAATGTCGCTGCGGCCGGCGAGTGCCAGGATGCGGCAGGCGTTGCGCGTCGTCGTCTCGATCCCGATATTGCCGGCGACCGTCGTGATGCCGCGGATGTCGAAGAGTGCCGAGCCAAGAGCGAAAAGGATCGCCACGGCGTCGTCGATGCCGGGGTCGGTGTCGATGAAGACCGGGCGTGCCGTGGCTTCACTCATGCGCTGGGCACCTCGCGCTTCACGGGGCTTTTCGTGGCATTCACGCGCGTCATGGCTGGCGGCCGGCAAAGGCCGCCAGGATGCGTGCCCAGGAGCGAATGCCCTTGTGGAAGCTCGACATGTCGTATTTCTCGTTCGGGCTGTGGATGCGGTTGTCAAACTTGGCGAAGCCGACAAGAAGAGAATCCATTCCGAGCCGGTCCTTGAAGACGGTGGCGATCGGGATCGAACCGCCGGTGCCGGCGACCGCGGCCTCGCATTGCCACTCCTCCGACAGCGCGCCGAGTGCTTTCTGGAGGAGGGGACTGTCGATCGGCATCACCGTCGCCGAACTGCCACCATGCACGGCGAACGCGACGCTGCAGTCGGCCGGGACGTGCGCGCGGACATGGTCGCGGAATGCCGCCCTGATCTTCTCGGGGTCCTGCCCAGCCACGAGGCGGAACGAAATCTTGGCGTGAGCCTCGGCGGGGATCACCGTCTTGAAGCCGTCACCAGTGTAGCCGCCCCACATTCCGTTGATCTCGCAGGAAGGCCGCGCCCAGACCTGCTCGAGAACGGAATAGCCGGTTTCCCCCGCCGGGATCGACAGGCCGATATCGTTCAAAAAGCCCTTCTGATCGAATGGCAGCCGCTTCCAGCGTTCTTCGACCTCGCCAGGAAGCGGCCGGACGCCGTCATAAAATCCGTCAAGCGTAACGCTGCCGTCTGGCGCCCGCAGGGTGGCAATCGCATCCGAGAGCACTTGTAGCGGGTTGCGGGCCGCGTTGCCGAACATGCCGGAATGAAGGTCGCGGCTGGCGCAGCGTATAGTCAATTCCTCTTGCACGATGCCGCGCAGCATGGTGGTGATCGCCGGCGTCTTGTCGTCCCACATGTCGGTGTCGCAGACCAGCATGATATCGGCCTTCAGCTCTTCCCCCGCCTCATCGAGAAACGGTGCGAGGCTCTTGCTGCCCGATTCCTCTTCACCCTCGAACAGCATCGACACGCGGACCGGGAGGCTGCCGGTCACCGCCTTCCAGGCGCGGCAAGCCTCCACGAAGGTCATGAGTTGTCCCTTGTCGTCGGAAGCGCCGCGGGCAACGATCCAGGTATCGCCGTTCTCCTGTGGCACAAGCGTCGGTTCGAACGGGTCGGAGTTCCACAAGGGCAGCGGATCTACCGGCTGCACGTCGTAATGGCCGTAAAAGAGCACATGCGGCCCTGTGCTGGCGTCCGCGTGCCCGACCACCATGGGATGGCCGACGGTCGGTCGCACCGAGGCGTCGAAGCCGATCGCTTTCAGATCTTCTGCGAGCCACACCGCCGTGCGTCGACAGTCTTCGGCATAGGCAGGGTCGGTGGAGACGGAAGGGATTCTGATCAAGTCGAACAGCCGCTCGACGCTGGCGTCGAGATGGGCATCGATATGGTCAAGGACCGCGGCAAGTTTTTCGGCTGACGGTGCGCTCATCTTTTCCTCCTTATGGTGGCCGCCGGTTCGATCGATGCGAGGCCAATCGAGCACGCAACGGCGGCGAGCGATCACGCGGTCCAGCGGCTCAGCCGGCGGCGTCGATGCGGGACATTTCGGCCTTGAAGCGCACGGCGGTCTGCAGTGCGTCCCGCATCGCTTTCTTGCGTTCGACGGTCTCGACCACCCGGTCGCGCATCAGCCAGCGTCCCGCGACCATTACATCGCGTACATCACCGGCCATCGCCGAAAAGACCAGCGTCGCGTAAACGTCGTAGACTGGCTGCATGCGTGGGGCGGAAAGATCGATGCGGATCAGGTCGGCCTCCTTGCCCGGTTCCAGTGAGCCGATGCGGCCGTCCAGGCCGAGTACACGAGCGCCTTCGATCGTCGCCATGCGGATCACCTCTACCGACGGCATCGGCTTGCGGCTGTGTCCGAGAAGCTTCTGGAACATGGTCACCGGGCCAAACTGCGCGAAAAGGTCGAGCGTGTTGCCGCTCATCGGCCCATCGGTGGCGATGCCGACCGGCAGACCCGCCGCTTGCATCGCCTCGACCGGCGCGATGCCGCGTCCGGCCTTGGCGTTGGAGCGGGCATTGTGGGCGACACAGACCTTTGCATGCGCCATCTTTTTGATGTCGCTCTCCGAAACGTGCAGGCAGTGAGCGCAGATCAGTCCCTTGCGAAGCAGGCCGGCTTTTTCGACGACCTCGACCGGGCGCAAGCCATGGGTCTTTGCGCACCATTCCATTTCCGAATCCATTTCGGCGAGGTGTATCTGGACCGGAACGTCCGGATGCTCGTCGGCCCATCTGGCGACCCGGTTCATCACCGTGATGTCGGTCGAATAGGGCGCGTGCGGGGCGATTGACGGGATCACGCGTGGGTGGCCGGAAAACTCGGCCACAAGGGCCTCGGTCAGCGCGAAGCCCTCATCGATGGTCTTGTGGTCGGGCGGGTCGAAATCCGCGATGGTCTGGCCGACCACGCCGCGCAGGCCGGCCTTGTCGACGACCCGGCCGACTTCGGTCTCGAAATAGTACATGTCGGCGACCGTGGTGACGCCGCCCTCGATAAGTTCGAGCGCGGCGAGCGCGGTGCCGGTGCGCACCATCTCCGGCGTGACGAACTTGCGCTCCAGCGGGAGTACGTAGCGGTAGAGCCGGTCGTCGACGTCTTCGCCGAGCCCTCGAAACAGCGTCATCGCCATGTGGCAATGAGGATTCACCATGCCCGGCATGATGATGTCGCCGCCGACATCGACGACCTCCGCGCCAGGAATTTCGGGCGCCGGGCTGTCGCCGGTAGCGGCGATCGCGGTCCCTTCCACAACCACGAAGCCGCCCTCGACCACCGGCATGTCGGGTGTGCAGGCAAGCAGCGTAGCGTTGGTGATGAGAGTGGTCATCACCGCTCCGCTGCCAGGATGCAGCACTGGTCGGCCACCGGCACCAGCCGGACCCTGGCGCCGGTCTGCAACGGCACGGAAAGCGGGCCGTTGGCGATCAGGTTACCCGCCTCTGTTTCGCATTGATACTGGTAGGCCCGGCCGAGATAGGTCCTGAGGCCGAGCGACGCCGGAATGCCCTCGCCTTGCGGGTCGGCGCTGACCGCCAGCCCATCCGGGCGGGTGGCAAGCACGAAATCGTCGGCTATCTCGCCGAAGCGCGCCTGGTCGAGGTGCAGCCGCGCCCCGCCTGCCGCCTCGGCGGTGACCTTGTTGTCCTCGCGCTCGGCCACCTTCATCGGGATCAGGTTCTCGAAACCGACAAAACGTGCGACGAACGCGTTGGCGGGCCGTTGGTAAAGAATTTCGGGCGTATCGAATTGCATGATGCGCCCGGCGTTCATGATTGCGACCCGGTCGGAAATGGAGAACGCCTCTTCCTGATCGTGGGTGACGTAGACGGAAGTCGTGCCGTTGGCTCGCTGCAACTGCCGGATTTCCACCCGCATGTCGATCCTGAGCTTGGCGTCGAGATTGGATAGCGGTTCGTCGAACATCAGCAGCGGTGGCTCGATGACCAGTGCCCGGGCGAGCGCCACGCGCTGCTTCTGTCCGCCCGAAAGCGCGCCGGGCAGGCGGTCGGAAAGTTCCGAGAGCCCGACACGATCGAGCATGGCGCGAGCACGCTTTTCGCGCTCGGCCTGCGGGAGTCCGCGCTGCTTCAGCCCGAAGGCGACGTTGTCGAGCACGGAAAGGTGTGGGAACAGCGCATAGTTCTGGAAGACGAGCCCGATGTCGCGGCGGTGCGCGGGAAGCCGCGTCAGGTCGCGGCCGCCAAGCGTGATTGCGCCACTGGTCGGCTCAAGGAAGCCGGCGATCAGTCGGAGCGTCGTGGTCTTTCCGCAACCCGAGGCGCCGAGAAGCGAAACCAGTTCGCCGGCTTCGACGGCAAGCGACAAGTCTTCCAGCACCTTGGTGGTCCCATAGTGGGCGGTCACGTTTTCTACGGAAAGCGGTTGGGTCATGCGATCTACTTCGTCAGGAATGTCAGGCCGAGAGTGCGCTCCACCACTGCCATCACGCCGACGGTGAGGAACATCAGAAGCACCGACACCGAGGCAATCGTCGGGTCGAAGAACTGCTCGACATGGGCAAGGATCTGGATCGGCAGGGTGGAAATACCGGGGCCGGTGAGGAAGAGGGAGGTCGACACGTCGTTGATCGAGGTAATGAAGGCGAGGATGAAGGCGGCGATGACCCCAGAGCGGACGTTGGGCAGTACGATCGTGAAGAACGTTTTCGCTGGCGGACTGCCGAGGCTGATCGCCGCCTCCTCGATCGAAAAGTCGAATGAGGCGAGGCTGGCCGAAATCACCCGCACGCAATAGGGCAGGACAAGCAAGGTGTGGCCGATCAGAAGCGACAGGAAGATAGGCAGCGAGGCGCCGACGGCGACCGACTTCAGGAGCGAGAAGCCGAGCACGATCTCCGGCACCAGGATCGGCAGCACGAAGACGGTGGACAGCCACGACGGCAAACGCACGCGGTAGCGATTGAGCGCGTAGGCGGCGGGAATGCCGATCAGCAACGCCAGCCCGGTTGCCAGGAAGGCGAGTTCCAGGCTGGTGACGATGGTGCGGCGAAAGGCGCTGATCTCAAAGATGTTCTCGAACCATCTCAGCGTCAGACCCTGCGGCGGAAAGGTGAGATAGGTCGTGTCGGACAGCGCGGCGCCGATGACGATGATCAGAGGACCGACCAGCAAGACGTAGACCAGGGCCGCAAAGGCAATCAGGGCGCGGGGCGTCTGGCTCTTCATCACGTCGTCATCGGGTTCAGCCGCCGGGCGATACGGGTCATGGCAAGCACGACCGACACGGTGATGACGACCATAATGGCAGCAATGGTTGAGGCGCTGACCCAGTCGAAATTGACCATGGCGGCCTGGTACATCAGCGTTCCCATCATCATCTGGCGCTCGCCGCCGAGAAGCTGCGGGGTGGCATAGGAGGTGAACGAGCCGGTGAAAACCAGCACCGAACCGACGATCAATCCGGGCACGGCCAGCGGAAAAACCACCTGGCGGAAGGTCGCTGCCGGCGTGGCGCCGAGGGACGCGGAGGCCTGGAGCAGGTCTTCCGGGATATTCTCAAGCACGCCGATGACGGTGAGGATCATGAGCGGCGTGAACAGGTAGACCATAGCAATAATCACGGAGCCTTCGGTGTAGAGCATCGAGAAAGGCTCGTCGGTCACGCCGATGCCGATCAGGAAATTGTTCAGGATTCCATTGCGGCCAAGGATGATGAGCCAGGCGAAGGAGCGCACGACCACGCCGGTCAGGAGCGGGAACACGGCTGCGATGATCAGAATGCTTTTCAGTCGCCCCGGGGCCTTGGAGACCACGTAGGCGGTCAGAAAACCGAGCACCAGCGAGATGGCGGTGGTGGCGAGCGAGACCTCGAGGGTGCGCCACAGCACCGTGCGGCGGAAGCCGCTGTCGAGGAAGTCGAGATAGGGCGCGAAGAGGCCTGACTGGTCACCAAAGGTAGTGGCGATCGTCAGCGACACCGGCAGCACCAGGAACAGCGCCACCACAAGGGTGGCGGGGGAGGCGAGCATCCAGCCGGCGAAGCGTTTGAACATGATCGGGTGGCCCGGATGTCGAAGGACGGACGACCGCCGCGGGGCGGCATAAGTCTGGAGCGTTCCTGCTGCGATCGTGGCCGGCCGCCCCAAGGCGGCCCGCCACATTCATCAACCCGCTGACGTCAGCGGGATACGGTTACATGCCGAAGACCTCGTTCCAGCGATCGATCCAGCCGGCCTTGGCGGCGTTCATCTTCGCGTAGTCGACACGCTTGAGATTGTCGATCATCTCGGCGCCATAGGTCCACTGCTTGGCCTGGTCGGGCGTCAGCTCGACCGACTTCACCACCGGCGCGTCGACGCCGTTCGCGGCAAGCGTCTTCTGGCGTTCCGGGTCGAGGATGAAGTTGATGAACTCGTGCGCAAGCTCGACATTTTCAGACCCCTTGGGGATGTTGACCGTGTTCAGCGTGGCGATGGCGCCGTCCTTGAGGTCGGCCCAGACCACTGTCGGCACCGCGGCCTGGAGCTGCGCGAGCGCGAAGTCCTGAGCCAGTGACACCGTGATCTCGCCGGTCGAGAACAGGTTGATCATTTCCGAACCGGTCTTGTAGTTCTTGACCACGTTTGGCTTTAGAGCCTCGATTTCGGCGAAGGCCGGATCGTCGTTTTCGAATGCATTGGTGCCGGCCTTGTCGCCGGCGATCATGACGACCATCGGCCCTGCCGTCGTGGTGATGCCCGGAAGCGAGATCTGCCCCTTCAGATCATCGCGCCACAGATCGCTCCAACTGGTGATCGGCGGTTCGACCTTGGCGGCGTCATAGACGATACCGACTCGGCCGATCGAATAGGCGGGACCATATTCGCCCTGCGGGGCCTGCGCCATTTCGTAAAGGCCGCTGATATTGGGAACCTTGGAGCGGTCGACCGGCTGGAACAGGCCTTCCTCTATGCCGATCTGCGAGTAGGAATCGGTGAAATAGGCGACGTCGACCCCGGCGCCACCGCGAATCTTGATCTTGTTGAGGCGGTCGGCGTTGTTGCCGGTTTCGAAGACCAACTCACAGCCGCATTGCTCCTGGAACGGTTGCACGATGAATTCGTTCAGCTTATCGCCATTGAAGCCCCACCAGGAGATAGTGAGCGTCTTAGATTGCGCCATGACGGGTGAGGCCGCCAGCATCGCCGCCACGCAGGCAGCTCCGGCAAGCGTGCGAGAAATCTCGATGTTCATGATTTTTGCCCTCTGCTAGGTGCGGTGCCGGTCCAGGAGGAACGGCCACTCGAAAAAGACTATTTTTCGGCCACCGCGCCCGCAAGGCCAAAGATTGTGCAACGCGGCTTTTCCGATCGGAAAACCGTTGGACCACGTTGACGATGGCGCTCGATTGCTCGCACTGGTTGAAGTGCGATGGGTTGGCAGATCGAACTCCGCGGCGGCTACAAGGGCTGCGGCGCCGTCAACGCCTCCGTTCCGCATCGCGGCGCAGAAACCCGCGCGCAGGCCAAAGGGCATGCAGGAAGCCTTCGCCAGAAGCTTTAGGCAATATCAAGAGCTTGGAATGGTGGGCGATGACAGGCTCGAACTGCCGACATCTTCGGTGTAAACGAAGCGCTCTACCAACTGAGCTAATCGCCCGACCCGCCGGGATTTAGGCGGTTCGGCGCCGATGTGCAAGACTATGCGGACAAGCAACGACATTCGTTCCCGCCGCGCTTGACACTCCCCCGTGAAGCGCTTAATTGACCCGCCACGACGGCGGTGCCGCAGGTGCCGCCCGTTAGCAGCGCGGGTGTAGCTCAGTCGGTTAGAGTGCCGGCCTGTCACGCCGGAGGTCGCGGGTTCGAGCCCCGTCACTCGCGCCAGTCTTTTCAAGCACTTAGCCATAGCGCGCCGCTTCAGAACTCTGAATCCCCGACCGGCAATTCAGAGTTTCCGCCCGGCCTGTCCGCTCCGCCGCGCGGCGCGAGCTTTGCCCGCATTTTCCTTGACCCATGGGCGGTTTTTTACGACCTTGCCGGCAAAGCTGTCCGGGGGATCGCCGACCTTGCGCGGCTGCGGGCAGATGATGGCCGGGACGTTCCGATGACCTTGCATCTAGAACATACAGCCTCCGCAAAAGCCTCCGGCGGCAACGGCGCCAGCACCGAGACCGAACTGAAGCTGATCGTGCCGGCCGATCGTCTTGCCGCGCTATCTTCGTCAGACGTCATAGAGAGGCATGCCCGCAATCGCGGCACCGTGCGCCAGTTGAACGCGGTCTACTACGATACGCCCGACCGCGCCCTTTGGCGAGCGGGGTTCGTGCTCAGGGTGCGGAAGAAGGGAAGCCGCTACACCATGACGGTCAAGTCGACGGGGCCCGTCGACAATGACCTGCTCGGCCGCGGTGAATGGGAGGCATCCGTGCCTGGTATCGAACCGGCGATCGCCATGCTTGCCTCGCAACTCCCTCAGGACTTTCCGGACGTGGCGCAGGAAACCTTGCGGCCGATCTTTGCCACCGAGGTCAGGCGCCGCGCGCGCATGCTCGATCTGCCTGACGCCTCGATCGAGTTGGCTGTCGACGAGGGCCGGATCGTGGCCGACGATCGCACCGCCCCGATCAGCGAGCTCGAATTCGAGCTTGAGAGCGGCGAACCAACGGCACTCTACGACCTGGCGCTCGACCTGATCGAGCACGGCCCTGCCGACGTCAGCCTGCGCAGCAAGGCTGCGCGCGGCTTCGATCTCGCGCTCGACCGGCCGCCGGCCTATGTCAAGCCAGGCAAATCCGGCGTCGACCGCAAGGCCAGTCTTGACGATGCGTTGGCCTCGATTCTCGGCGCTTCCTTGCGGCACCTTCTGGAAAACAAGCCCGCTGCGATTGACGGCCGCGATCCCGAGGGGGTGCATCAGGTGCGGGTCGCGCTGCGGCGGTTGCGGGCGATCCTGAAGGTGATGGCCAAGGCGATTGGCGCGCCCGAGGCGGCGGTTTTCGGGCGCGACGCGCGCTGGCTGGCTTCACAGCATGGCGACGCGCGCAACTGGGATGTATTCCTCTGCGAGACGATTTATGCGGTCGAGCGCTCTTGCCCGGAGGGTGGCGATTTCAACGCATTGCGCGATGCGGCGTCGCGCCAGCGGGAGGGTGGCTACGCCAAGGCGCGCGCCGCGCTCGCCGACCCGCGGGCGCAACGCTTCCAGCTTATGCTGGCACGCTGGATCGAGCGCCGCAGTTGGGGCTTTGCGGCTCCAGAACAGGCACTGTCGACGCTGAAGGCGCCGGCAGGCGGCTTCGCCGCGACCGTGCTCGAAGCACAGCATCGCAAGGTCTTGAAGCGTGGCAAGCGTTTCAACAGGATGTCCACGGAACAGCGCCACGAACTGCGGCTGGCGGTGAAGAAGCTGCGCTATTTGACCGATTTCCTGTTGCCGATCTGCGCGACGGGCAAGAAGGCGGCGGCTTATGCCAAGTCCTTGTCAAGGTTGCAGGACGGTCTTGGTCGCTACAACGATATGGCGACGACGGCCAGCCTGCTGCAGGCGGTCGCGAATGATGAGGCGCCACGCGGCTTGCATGCCGCCTGCGGTGCCATTCGCGGCTGGCAGGCGCGTGATCTTGCAGAGCTTGAGACTGGTCTGCAAGCACTCTGGGACAAGTTTCGCGACCATAAGAAACCCTGGTAAGCGGGGCGTCGGATGTCCGCGGCAAGTGTCGAACCGGCCACGACACAAGTTCCAATGTCCCAACGCCTGCAATGACTTGCAGCGGCTTCCTGATTCAGCCAGGGAGCACCTTCTCCATCTCGTCTTTAGCTTTTTCCGCCGATCGCTCCTTGACCGGGCCGTAGCCTCGGATCTGCATTGGCAGGGCCAGGGCGTCGGCGAGCCGATCGATATTGTCCGCGCAAAGTTCCTCCAACGCCCGGTCGATCTTTTTTTGGTACCAGCCGATCAATGCGCGCTCCAGACGCCGGTCGGTGGAATAGCCGAACGGATCGATCGCCGTGCCGCGCAAGCTCTTCATGCGCGCCAGCACAGCGAGCGGCAGCCTGATCCATGGCCCGAACGCACGCTTGCGCGGGCGCCCACGCGCATCCTTGCCGGAGGGCAGGAAGGGTGGGGCGAAATGGTGCACGATGCGGAAATCGCCCTCAAACGCGTCCTTGAGGCTTGAAGAGAAGCCAGCCCGGGTGTGCAACCGCGCGACCTCGTATTCATCCTTGTAAGCCATCAGCTTGAACAGCGAGCGCGCCACCGCCCTGGTCACCTTGTCGGAACCATGCGAGGTCTCCGCGGCACGCACCTTGTCGATGATCATCCGATACCGCGCGGCGTAGAGCTCGTCCTGATAGTCAGTCAGGAACGCCTCGCGCTGCGTGATGATCTCGTCGAGCGTCTCCTGTGGCAGCGCCCTCGGCTCGATGATCCTGGCCAGCCGCTCGGGATGAGCCTGTGCCACGCGTCCGAGCAGGAAGGCGCGATGGTTTTGCTCGACGGCGACGCCGTTGAGCGCGATTGCCTGGCGCAAAGCTTCCAACGAGACCGGTACCAACCCTGCCTGCCAGGCGAAGCCGAGCATCATGACATTCGCGAATACGGAGTCACCGAAGAGCCGTTCCGCCGCTCGGTTGGCGTCGAGCGCCTGGACGTTGTCCGCGCCCGCGGCGGCGGCGATGGCAGCGAGACGATCGTCGATCCTGAGGCTTGCGTCGCGGTGACGCACGATGTCGCCGGTCGGCATCTGGGCAAGGTTCACCGCCGCCTTCATGCCCGGCCGGTAGGCCATCGAGGCCTTGGGCGAGGAGGAGACCACGATATCGCAGCCGATCAGCGCGTCGGCGGCGCCCTTGTCGATGCGAACCTGATGCAGGTGGTCCGGCGTCTTGGCGATACGGACGTAGGACAACACCGGGCCGAATTTCTGAGCAAAGCCGGTAAAGTCGAGCACCGAGGCGCCTTTGGCTTCCAGATGCGCGGCCATCGTGACCAGTTGCCCGACCGTGATCACGCCGGTACCGCCGACGCCGGTGATCAAGAGGTCGTACGGCTGGTCAAGCGCGGCAAGCTCGGGTTCGGAGAGGTCGGCCGCGATCTGCGCGAGGTCGACCTCCACGCCCGTCTTCTTGCGGCGTGTTGCGCCTTCGACCGTGACGAAACTCGGACAGAAGCCGTTGATGCAGGAAAAATCCTTGTTGCACGAGGACTGGTTGATGCGCCGCTTGGGGCCGAACTCGGTCTCGACCGGTTCCACCGACAGGCAGTTCGATTCCACCGAACAGTCGCCGCAACCCTCGCAGACCAACTCGTTGATGAAGGCGAATTTCTTCGGGTCCTCCGCCTGGCCGCGCTTGCGCCGCCTGCGCTTTTCGGTAGCGCAGGTCTGTTCGTAGATCAGTACGGTCACGCCTTCGATCCCGCGCAGTTCGCGCTGGACCGTGTCCATCTCGCGGCGGTCGTAGATCGTCGTTCCCGCAGGGAAGTCACTCGTGCGGAACTTTTGCGGCTGATCGGAGACGAGGGCAATGCGCTCGACGCCCTCCGCGCGTACCTGATGCGCGATCGACTGCACACTGACCGGGCCATCAACCGGCTGCCCGCCGGTCATGGCAACCGCATCGTTGAAAAGGATCTTGTAGGTGATGTTCGCCTTGGCGGCGACGGCCTGCCGGATCGCCATCGAACCGGAATGGTACCATGTTCCTTCGCCCAGGTTCTGGAAGACGTGGCCCTTGCCGGTGAAGCGCGACGAGGCGGCCCAGTTGACGCCTTCGCCGCCCATCTGGATCAGCGAGGTCGTCTCGCGGTCCATCCAACTGGCCATGAAATGGCAGCCGATGCCGGCGAGGGCCTTCGAGCCTTCGGGGACCTTGGTCGAGGTATTGTGCGGACAGCCCGAGCAGAAATAGGGCGTCCGCGTAGCGCCCTCGACCGCGATCGAGATGGCAGGCTCGCTGTCAATTTTGTCGGCGCGCTCTAGGAACTTCTCGTCAGGGAAGATGCGGTCGAGCCGTTTCGCGACGATCGGCACCAGTTGCCGCGGCGACAATTCGCCCGTCCACGGGATCAGCCGTTGACCTTTCTCGTCGTTCTTGCCGACCATGACGCGCGGCTTGTGGCCAGGCCAGTCGTAGAAATATTCCTTGAACTGGCTTTCGATGATGCCGCGTTTCTCCTCGACGACCAGCACCTCCTCCTTGTCGCGCACGAAGTCGAGTGCGTCGCGGCGCGCGAGCGGCCACACCATGCCGACCTTGTAGATGTCGATGCCGAGCCGCCGGCAATCCTTCGCGCCGATGCCGAGCAGGCGCAGCGCTTCCATCAGGTCGAGATGGCCTTTTCCCGTGGTGACGATGCCGAAACGCGCGTTCTTCACATCGTAGATGTGGCGGTCGATCGGATTGGCTTCGGCGAAGGCGAAGACGGCGTGCTTCTTGGCCTCCATGCGCTCTTCGATCTGGGGACCGGGGAGATCGGGCCAGCGATAGTGAAGCCCGCCCGGTGGCGGCGTGAAGTCGGGTTCCGTGAAAATACGATCGGGCTGGATCTCGATGGAGGAAGCGGATTCCACCGTCTCGGAGACAGCCTTGAAGCCGACCCACATGCCGGAAAAACGCGACAGCGCGTAGCCATAGGCGCCGAACTCGAGATATTCGGCCACGCTCGCCGGATTTAGGGTCGGCATGAACCAGGCCATGAAGGCGACGTCGGACTGGTGCGGCATCGAGGACGACACGCAACCATGGTCGTCACCCGCCACGACCAGCACGCCGCCATGTGGCGACGAGCCGTAGGCGTTGCCATGCTTGAGCGCGTCGCCGGCGCGGTCGACGCCCGGCCCCTTGCCGTACCACATCGCGTAAACGCCAGTGACCTCCCGGCCCGCATCGGTCTCGACTTGCTGCGAGCCGAGCACGGCCGTTGCCGCCAAATCCTCGTTCACAGCTGGAAGGAATTCGACGCCATTGTCGGCGATCAGCGACTTCGCGCGCCACAGTTCGAGGTCGACACCGCCCAATGGCGAGCCGCGATAGCCGGATACGAAGCCGGCGGTATTCAGCCCGGCGGCACGGTCGCGGCGGGCCTGGTCGAGCAGAATGCGGACGAGAGCCTGCGTCCCCGTCATGAACACGCGGCCCGATGTCGACGAATAGCGATCCTCGAGTCGATAGCGCGAATAGTCGCGAACAGGTTGGTGCGCGGTCACGAAAGCCTCCCGTTGCCGGATACTCAATCCTAACCGAAACCGGTCGGAATTTCTGTTCAGATTGACGGCGTCATGACATCGTGCTGAAAGAATGTACCATTCTTGAGCTCAATTGCGGTCGACCCTTTCACGGAGCTGGTGGCTTTGGCGAGACTGGAAGCACAGGATCGACGCCTGTTGCGCATCCTGCAAGGCAACGGGCGCATCTCGAACCAGGAACTGGCGGAGGCGGCGGGGATGTCCGCCTCGGCCTGCTGGCGTCGGGTGCGCGCGCTGGAGGAGGCCGGTGTGATACGGCGCTACGCGGCGCTGGTCGACACCCAGAAGGCCGGCATGGATTTCCATGCCATCGTTCACGTCTCGCTGACCCGGCACGATCACGGTCATGTCGACACTTTCATCGACGAGGTTACCGGGCGCCCGGAGGTGCTCGACTGTTTTGCGACCACCGGGGAGGCGGACTATCACCTGCGGGTCGTTTGTGACGATCTCGCCGCCTACAACGCCTTTCTGGAGGGCTTTTTGTTCCGCCTGCCGGGCATTGCCAATGTTCGTACCAATCTGGTGCTGAAGGACATCAAGCAGGAAACCGGTATCGGCCTCTGAGACCCAGCTTTTGGCTCCACAGCTGTTGGCCGCGCCGGCAATTGTAAGGGCTTTGTGACAGGCGGAGCGCCCGTTCACCCTGTTCTGGTCAGGTTTCGAAGCCCGCCTTTACAAAGTGCCGGGCCAATTCCAATAATGCGTCACGGCATCCGCCGCATGTCCGGCGCGCGGAGTTTGACGTCCGCCCAGCGGGCTCCAGAAATACGGACAAATGGGGAGATTCCTTCATGAAGATTGCGTTTCGCAAAGTAATCGCGGCCTCCGTGGCCGCCGTGGCGCTGAGCGTCGCCGGTGCACAGGCCGAAGACGTCAAGATCGGCTTTCTCGGCGGTTTCACCGGACCGATCGAGAGCTTGACGCCGCCGATTTTCGATGGCGCCAAGCTTGCGGTGGACCAGGTAAACGCGCAGGGCGGCATTGTCGGCGGCATGCTGTCGATCGTCCAGGGCGATACCACTTGTGTCGACACGACCGCGGCGTCTGGCGCGGCCGACCGAATGGTGAACTCGGAGAACGTGACCGCACTCGTTGGTCCGCTGTGCTCCGGCGCGACGATCGCAGCAGCCAATACCGCCGCAATTCCCGGTGGCGTGGTGGTGGTTTCGCCGGCCGCTACATCGCCGGCATTGACCACACTCGAGGACAACGATCTCGTCTTCCGCACAGCGCCATCGGATGCCTACCAGGGCGCAATGCTGGCGAAAACCTTGCGTGAGGAAGGCGTTGGCAGCATTGCGATCACCTACGTCAACAATGATTACGGCAAGGGTTTTGCCGATGCACTTGCCGCATCCTTCGAGGAGCAGGGCGGCTCCGTGGCCGCCAATGTGGCGCACGAGGACGGCAAGGCCGACTACCGCGCCGAACTCGGCCAGTTGGCCGGGGCGGGTGCCGAAATGCTGGTCGTGCTTGCCTATGCCGACGGTTCCGGCCAGACCGTCGTCCGTCAGGCGATCGAAGGCGGCGATTTCTCGAAGTTCGCCGGTGGCGACGGCATGATCAGTGGCACGCTGGTGGCCGCGGTCGGCGAGGATGCCATCCAGGGCATGATTGCGACCCGTCCCGGCAGCAGTGAGACGCCCGGCACGTCCGTTTTCAATACGCTTGCCGAGGAAGGCGGCGTCAATCCTTCGGGAACGTTCGTGCCGCAAGGCTATGACGCCGCGTTCCTGATCGCGCTCGCGATCGAGAAGAACGGCAATGGTGGCCGCGAGGGCCTGGCAAAGGCGCTGCGCGAGGTGGCTTCGGCACCGGGCGAGGTTGTCCTGCCCGGCGAGTGGGAAAAGGCCAAGAAGCTGATCGCCGACGGCACCGACATCAACTACGAGGGCGCCTCCGGCAGCCACGAGTTCGACGAAAATGGCGACGTGCCTGGCGTCATCATGAAGATGGTGGTCGAGGGCGCCAACTTCGCTGAGGTCGGCCAGGTCAAATAGACCGCTTTCAGAGCGACAAACGCGAGAATGCCCGGGTGACCGCCCGGGCATTTTTCGTCGCCAAAGCCTATTCGTACTTGACCGGTTGCTCCGGAATGAGGCCGCGCGGCGCGAAGCGCAGGACCAGCGTAATGGTGAGGCCGATGACAAAAACACGCATCTGCAAGGCGCGCGTTGCCATGTCTGACGGCGCCTGCCAATCGAAGAGCCGGTCGCCCCAGTAGCTCACCTGATCGAAGAGGAACAACGCCGCCGGCTCCGACATGGTCCAGATGACGTAGACGAAAAGCGCCCCGAACACGGTGCCAAGATTGTTGCCGGCACCGCCGAGGATAACCATCACCCAGATCAGGAACGTGTGGTTAAGCGGCAGGAAGCTCGACGGGTCGAAAATGCTGCCGAACGTGATCAGTGCGCCGCCACCGATGCCGATAATCACGTTGCCGATGACAAACATCTCGAGCCGGCGCCTGTTGATATCTTTGCCCATCGCCGCCGCCGAGAGTTCGTTGTCACGGATCGCGCGCATCATCCGGCCCCAGGGCGCGGCCCAGGCCCGCTGCAGGAGCACGAAGATGACGACGATCATGATCGCGGTGACGCTGAGGTAAGCCGACCGCGAAGCGACGAAGCCAAGGTCTGCGGGGGTTGGTACCGGCCATGGCAGAGGGGAGACGGTGAGGGTGCCGCGCGTTAGCCAGTCTGCATTCTTCAGATAGGCCTTGACGATCTCGGCAATGCCGAGGGTTGCGATTGCCATATAGTCGGCGCGCAGCCCCAGGGTCAGGCGTCCCATCGCCCAGCCGAGCAGGCCGGCGAGGGCGCCGCCGCCGAGCCAGCCGACCCACGCCGGAAGGCCAAAGCCACCGACAAAGCCGGCTTCGCCTTCGATGAACTTGGCGGCATCTCCGAGCGCACCCGAGACCGCGAGATAGGTGGCAGCGCCCGCAATAAGCGTCAGCAGCGTGCGATACTTCTTCGCGAGTCCCAGCCTGTGTGTCTGGCTTGCACCGTAGGTGACGAGCCCACCGACGATGAGATAGAGCGCCGTCACGCCGAGCATGGCCGGCCCCTCCGAAGACCAGAACGCGTCGTTGACGGGGAAGGAGAAGAGTACGGTCGTGTAGCCGGCCAGCGCGATAAAGCCCATGATGCCGACATTGAAGAGGCCTGCGTAACCCCACTGGATGGTCAGCCCGAGCGCGACGATGGCGAGGCAACTCGCCTCGACCAGCATGCGCGTGCCGAAGGCCGCTCCCTGGGAGGCGAAGACCACCGCGAGGAGGACGGCCAGGCCGCCGAACAGAACAAGTTCGCGTGTCGCGGGCCGGTTCATTTGATCAGCCTTCCACGGAAGATGCCCGTCGGGCGCCAGATCAGCACCGCGACCAGGATGAAGAACGGGATGACGATCTTGTATTCGGTCGGCACGAAAGTGAGTTGGTTGGGCAATTCGATCCATTCCGGCAGGACGGGCTTGAGCGGCCGCAACAGCACCGACCAGTTGAACACGGCAAGCGTCTCCGTGAATCCGACGACGAGGCCGCCGGCGATCGCGCCGTAGGGCTGGCCGATGCCGCCGACAATCGCGGCGGCGAAGATCGGCAGCAAGATGTTGAAGCTGAGATCGGGCTTCAGCGTCACGTCGAGTGCCAAAAGGGTGCCACCGGCCGCGGCCAGGGCTCCGCCTATGATCCAGGTGGCGCGTACCACGGTCTCGGTCGAGATGCCGGAGACGCGTGCGAGGTCGGCATTGTCGGCGACTGCCCGCATCGCCTTGCCGAGCCGCGAGCGGGTGAGGAAGAAATGCAGTGCGATGATGCAAACGGCCGTGAAGACGAAAAGCAGCACCTGTGGCTCCGTCACGACGATGAAGCTTTCGCCGACCGGGATGCGGTAGATGTCCTTGGCGCCCACATAGAGCGGCCGCGTGCCGGTGCCGAAGATCAGGCGGATAAGCCCCTGCATCATCAGCATCACCCCGACGGAGGCCATCACGATGGTCACCGGGCGTACATTCGCGCGTCGCAGCGGCCGGTAGAACCAGCGGTCGAGTACGATTGCCAGCAGCGCCGTGAGCGCCATCGCGATCGGCAGAAGCACGAAGGCGGTCGGCAGGCCGACCAGCGCGCCGGCGCCTGGAAGAAGCGCCGTCAGCATCAGCGCGATGAAGGCGCCCGAGGTCATCATGTCGCCATGGGCGAAATGCGCAAAGCGCAGAATGCCGAAGATCATCGTTACCCCGACCGCGCCGAGCGCGTAGATCGATCCGATGATCAAGCCGGCGACGATGCCCTTGTTGATGAAGAATACCAACTCGTGGATCGGCATGGCGGCAAGGAGACCTGTTTCGGGCATCTTACTCCTCTCCGCCAAGAAAGCTTTTCGCCACTTCAGGGTCGGCCAGCAACTCGGCTCCGGTGCCGGTAAACCGGTTTTGGCCATTGGCGAGCACAAAGCCCTTGTTTGCGAGACCGAGTGCCTGACGCGCGTTCTGCTCGACCATGAGGATGCCGGTTCCGGCGGCGTTGATGGCGGTAATGCGCTCGAAGATTTCGCCCATGTAGCGTGGCGACAGCCCAGCGGTCGGCTCGTCGAGCAGGAGCAGACGCGGCTCGGTCATCAGTGCGCGACCGATGGCGACCATCTGGCGCTGGCCGCCCGAGAGTTCACCCGCCGGCTGGCGCCGTTTTTCCTTCAGGGGCGGGAAGAATCCATAGACCTGGTCGATCAGGTGCCGATAGTTGTCGCGGCGCACATAGGCACCCATCTCCAGGTTTTCCTCGACCGTCATGGTCGGAAAGACGTTGAATTCCTGTGGCACGAAGGAAAGGCCCATTTCCACCAGCTTCTCAGGCGGCGTGTTGGTGATGTCCTCACCATCGAACGCGACCGTGCCTTCGGAAATCGAAAGCAGGCCGAACAAGGCCTTCAGAGTTGTCGACTTGCCGGCACCATTCGGGCCGACGATGACGCCGATCTCGTGCGCGTCGATGGCAAGGCTAACCCCGTTGAGGATGTTGGCGCCACCATAGCCGGCATGGATGCCGGTCATCTCAAGCAGGCTCACGGGCGCGCCTCCGCCTGCACGCCGCCACCGAAATAGGCCTCTACGACCTCCGGGTTCTGACGGATCTCGGCCATGGGCCCTTCAACCATGACGCTTCCCGCCGCCATCACGATCACCGGATCGCAAAGGCGCGCAATCAAGTCCATGTCGTGCTCGATGACGAAGAACGTCAGGCCGTCCTCACGATTGAGCCGCTGCACGGCCGCCGCCAGATCGTTGAGCAGTGTGCGGTTCACGCCGGCGGCGATCTCGTCCAGCAACACGACGCGTGCGTCGGCCATCATGACACGGCCGAGTTCGAGGAGCTTCTTCTGTCCGCCGGACAGGTTGCCCGCGCGTTCGTTCTTGACGTGGGAAAGCCGAAGAATGTCGAGAACGTCCTCGGCGCGGCTGCGCGTCTGTTTTTCCTCCGCGAGCACGGCGCCGCGGCGGAAACAGGCGTTGAAAAAACTCTCCCCCGACTGGCGCGCCGGCACCATCATCAGGTTTTCGAGCGCCGTCATGTGCGAAAAATCCTGCGCAATCTGGAACGTGCGCAGCAGACCGCGCGCGAAGAGCTCGTGCGCGGCGAGCCCCGTCACGTCCTCGCCGTCAAGCAGAATGCGACCGGAACTGGGTGGGAAGGTACCTGCCACCATGTTGAAGAGCGTCGTCTTGCCGGCCCCGTTGGGACCGATCAGTCCGGTGATCGAGCCTTCTTCCACTGTCAGCGAACAATGATCGACGGCAAGCACATTGCCGAAACGCTTCGTCACGTCCTGGACGTCGATGATGGTCGCCATAAAGCCTGCTAGCGCTAAAGCCCGTTTCCCACTCGCCGGGCGGGGCGGATCGATAACTGGCCGCTTCTCGCTGCCCCGGCTGGCCGCTCATATACAGCCCATGTGCCGTTTGACAAGGAAAACGGCCGCTCCGGCCGGCACAACGTTGCTTGTCCACCGTTTGTCCGGCGGAGATATTTTCGCTCAGGAAGGGCGCACCCTGGCAGTACCGGCCTGCTTCAGGTTGAGCGTGTTGCCGGCTAGGATCAGGGCAGCGCCGAAGACGGTATAGGCGTCCACGGCTTCCTGATAGACAAGCCAGCCGACGAAGGCGGCCAACGGCACGCGCAGGAAGTCCATCGGCACGACCATCGTCGCGTCCGCGTGTACCATGGCGCGTGCCATGCAGTAATGCGAGTAGGTGCCGCAGAATGCGATCACCATGATCCAGGGCAAGACCTGGGCGGATGGCCATTCCCAAACCAGCGCCGCCGGGATGAGACCGAGGATCGACTGGATCACCAGCATCCAGAAGATGATCGTCGGCACACTGTCGTGCCGGGTGAGCGCCTTCACCATGATCACCGACACGGCAAAGCCGATTGCTGCCGAAAGTGCCACCAACTGGCCCGGCTCGACCGCCCCTATACCTGGCCGCACGATGATGGCCACCCCGGCAAGGCCGAGGATGACCGACGCGGTTTTCCACATCGTCATGCGCTCGCCCAGAAAAGCCATGGCAAGGAGTGCAGTCCAGATCGGCATCGTGAATTCGATCGAGATCAGCTGCGCGATCGGGATGAGGGTCAGCCCATAAAACCAGGCGAACTGGGCGCCGTAGTGGACGACGTTGCGGCCTGCATGGCGCCCGAGCATTTGTGTGCGCACGGAAGCGAAGCCACCGGCCATGCGGATAACCGGGTAGAGCAGGAACAGACCGATGACGGAGCGCATCAGCATGATCTGGAAGACGTCGAGTTCGCGCGTCGCCTCGCGGCCCGCGACCATCATGGTCAGCATCAGCGCCAGCCAGCCTGCCATCCAGACGGCGGCTTTGGTGTTTGAGGGTTCGTGGTTCATCGATGCTGTTTGGCAAAGCCTTTCGCGGCCGACAAGCGCATGGCGTCGGCCGGGCTTTGGTCCAGAAGCGCGGCCGTGGGCTTCGGCTAGCGGACGGGCACGACCGCGGTGACCTCGATCTCGACCTTGGCGCGGTCCTCGATCAGGGCGGCGACCTGTACCATGGTCATGGCTGGAAAGTTTTTCCCCATCACGGCTCGGTAGGCCTCGCCAACCTCTGAAAGGCGGTCGAGATATTCCTTCTTGTCGGTGATGTACCAGGTCATGCGAGTCATGTGCTCGGGCCCGGCACCTGCCTCGGCCAAAACGTCGACCACGTTCATGAGCGCTTGACGCACCTGACCGACAAAATCGTCGGTCTCGAAAACCTGTTCTCCTGTCCAGCCAATCTGCCCGGCCACGTAGGCCGTGCGCCCTTCGCCGAGCACGCCGTTGGCGTACCCCTTGGCCGCCTTCCAATGGGCCGGGTGCAGCAATTGATTGGGGAAAGTGTCCACTGTCTTGCCCTTCCTTTGGTCCTAGACGCCGAGATAGCGGTTTCGAATGTCCTCGTTGAGGTCGCCGGGTAGGCCACTCCATACCGTCATGCCCTTTTCCAGCACCACGCAGCGATCGGCCACCGGCAGCAATTCGGACATCGTCTTGTCGACGACGAGGATCGACTGACCCTCCGCCTTAAGGGCGCGGATGGAGGCCCAGATGTCCTGGCGAATGACAGGAGCCAGGCCTTCCGTCGCCTCGTCGAGGATGAGCAGGCGCGGATTGGTCATCAGCGCTCGACCGATGGCGAGCATTTGCTGTTCGCCGCCCGAAAGCGAATTGGCGTATTGGCCGCGCCGCTCGCCAAGCCGCGGAAACAACGTCTCGATGCGTTCCCTCGTCCAGTGGCCGCCACGCGCGGCCGCTACGAGGTTTTCCTCGACGGTCAGGTTGGGGAAGCAGCGCCGGCCTTCCGGAACCAGCCCGATGCCGCGCCGTGCGATACGATGCGGTTTCAGGGAGGTGATGGCAACGCCGGCGAAGCGGATTGTCCCGGTGCGGGGCGGCGTCAGCCCGCAGATGGAACGGATTGTGGTCGTTTTGCCCATGCCGTTACGGCCCATGAGGGCCACGACCTGGCCTTCCTCGACGGCGAGATCGACACCGAACAGGGCCTGCGAGGCGCCGTAGAAGCTTTCGAGATCGGAGACTTCAAGCAGCATCAGTCCTGATCTCCGAGGTAGGCGCGCCGCACCTCAGGGTCACGCCGGATTTCTTCGACCGTTCCGGTGGCGATGACACGGCCGTAGACCAGCACCGAGATACGGTCGGCAAGCGCGAACACGGCGTCCATGTCATGCTCGACGAGCAGGATCGGCGCTTCTCTTCGAAGTCCGTCAAGGAACGTCGTCAACGTCTTGGAGCCTTCCGGTCCCATTCCTGCCATCGGCTCGTCGAGCAGGAAGGCCTTGGAGCCGAGCGCCAGTGCGATGGCGATCTCGAGTTGGCGGCGTTCGCCGTGGGAAAGCTCGGCCGCCGAAATCCGGGCACGATCGCCGAGGCCGACGCGCTCCAGAGCGGCCATCGCGGGTTCGGTCAGCGTCGCGTCCCGCATGACGGGCCTGAAGAAGCGGAAGCTCGATCCCTGCCTCGCTTGAACCGCCAGCATGACGTTGCGCAGAGCGGAAAACTCCGGCGCCAATGACGAAATCTGGAAGGTACGGCCGAGACCGAGCCGGGTTCGCTCGGAGACGCCGAGGGCGCCGATATCGCGCCCGAGGAAGTTGATCGTGCCGCTGCCCGGCTTCAGGGAGCCGGCGATCTGGTGGATGAGGGTGGTCTTGCCGGCTCCGTTAGGGCCGATCAGCGCATGAATCTCGCCCGGCATCAGGTCAAGGCTGACGTCGTCGGTGGCCTTGAGCGCGCCGAAGCTCTTGTTGAGGTTGCGGATTTCCAGGACAGGTTCAGCCATGACGTGCCTTTCCGGCGACGAGGCCGACAATGCCGCCGCGCGCGAAGAGGACGACCGCCAGCAGGATCAGCCCGAGGAAGAACTGCCAGCGTTCGGTGACCCCGCCGAGATAGAACTCGAACAGTACGTAGACGATGGCGCCGGCCACCGGCCCGAAGAGCCGGCCGGTGCCGCCGAGGATGATCAGGACTATGAGTTCGCCCGACAGGTGCCAGGACAGCATCGAGGGGCTGACGAAGCGGTTGAGGTCGGCGAACAGCGCGCCGGCCAGCCCGGTGATCATGCCTGAGATCGCGAAGGCGGCCAGCTTGACGCGGAAAGGCGCGATACCGACGGCAGAAAGCCGCTGTTCGTTTTGGCGCGCGGCTTGCAAAGCTGCACCGAAGCGCGAGTTGCGCAGCACTGAAAACAGCACGAGAACGGCGGCGAGGAGGGCGAGGCAGACATAGAAGAAGTGTAGTCCGTTCAGAGTGTTGACGCCCGGAAAGGCGTTGCGGACGTAGATCGACAGCCCGTCCTCGCCACCATAGGCCGGCCACGAGATCGCGAAGTAGTAGATCATCTGGGCGAAGGCCAGCGTGATCATGATGAAGTAGACGCCGGTGGTGCGCAGCGAGATCAGCCCGATTGCCAGCGCGGCAAGCCCCCCCAAGAGGACTGCGACGAGCCAGATGATGAGCATCTGGTTGGTGCCGGGCAGGCCGAACAGAAGCGGCGTATTGTTGAAGGCATGGGTTGCCGCGATTCCCGCAACGTAGCCGCCAATGCCGAAGAACGCCGCGTGACCGAATGAGACCAGCCCGCCGAGGCCGAGAAGAAAGTTGAGCCCCACGGCCGCGAGCGCGAGAATCACCATGCGCGTGGCAAGCGTCACGTAGAAGGGTTCGCCCATGGCCGAGGCGCCGTAGGGGACCGCGATCAGCAGGACGATGAGCAGGGCGTTGAACGCGGTTTCGCGTGAGATTGTCATCGCCGTCATCTCTGGGCCGAAAACAGGCCCTGAGGCCGGATGGCGAGAACAAGTGCCATGAAGACGTAGATCAGCATCGAGGCAAGCGCCGCGCCGATGCCGGCGGCCGAGGAGGCGTCCATGAACCCGGCCAGCGCCATAGGCAGCAGGAAGCGGCCCAGCGTGTCGATCAGGCCGACCAGCACGGCGCCGACCAGTGCGCCCTTGATCGAGCCGATACCGCCAATGACGATAACTACGAAGGCGAGGATCAGCACCGGCTCGCCCATGCCGACCTGTACCGACTGCAGAGCGCCGACCAGCGCACCCGCGAGGCCCGCAAGGGCGGCGCCGAGCGCAAACACCACCGTGTAGAGGGTGCGGATGTCGACGCCGAGAGCGGCGATCATTTCACGATCGGATTCACCGGCACGAATGCGCATGCCGAGCCGGGTGCGTGAGATCAGAAGGTAGAGCCCGATTGCAACCGCGATGCCGACGGCGATGATGGCGAGCCGATAGGCTGGGTAGGCAGAGCCGCCAGGCAGCGGCACCGCGCCGCGCAGCAAGGGCGGGATATCCAGATAGAGCGGGAAGGAGCCGAATATCCAACGGGTTCCTTCCGAAAAGATCAGGATCAGTGCGAACGTCGCCAACACCTGGTCAAGGTGGTCGCGGTCATAAAGACGCCGGATGACGCTGACCTCGATGATCGCACCAGCGGCAGCTGCCGCGACCAGGCTGGCCGCAAGCCCGAGCCAGAACGAGCCTGTCGCCGCCGCGACTGCGGCGCAGGCGAAGGCGCCCACCATGTAGAGCGAGCCGTGGGCCAGATTGATCAGCCCCATGACACCGAAGATCAGCGTCAGACCGGCCGCCATCAGGAACAGCATGACGCCGAACTGCAGGCCGTTGAGGATCTGTTCTATGAGGAGAGCGGTTTGCACGGTCGTTCTTGGCACACGAGTTGGAGATGCCTTCCCCATCGAGGTGGAAGGAGGGGGCCACAAGGTTGGCGGCGAAACACTACAGCCGGTAGTGCAGGCTCTTTTCGTGACGCGCGAAACGACGAGCCGTTACGCATCCGCTGGAAGCTTCTCCCCGCCGGGCGGGGAGAAGCCTTTCCGAACTGCCTACATCTTGCACTCCGACGCGTAGGCGTCCTGATGATCTTCAAGCGCCACGCCTACGATCTTGTTGGTCAGGACGTCGCCCTCCTTCACGACCTCCCGGACGTAGATGTCCTGGATCGGGTGATGGTTGGGTCCGAACTTGAAGTCACCGCGAACGGAAGTGAATTCCGCCGCCTTGAGGGCGGCGCGGAAGGCGTCCTTGTCCTTGACGCTTGCCTTGGCCGCTGCCGCAAGAATGAGGTTGGCGGTGTCGAAGCCCTGGCTGGCATAGAGAGACGGCAGCCTGCCATACTCGGCCTGGAAGCTCTCGACAAAGGCCTTGTTGGCTTCGTTGTCGATGTCCTTCGACCATTGCGAGGTGTTCTTCACGCCCAGCGCGGCATCGCCGACGGCGCCGAGAATGTCCTGGCTGAAGGAGAAGGCCGGACCGACCACGGGCAGGTCGACGCCGGATTGGGCGAATTGCTTCATGAACGCGATGCCCATTCCACCCGGCAGAAAGAAGAACAGCGCATCGGCGCCGGAGGCACGTATCTGGGCGATTTCGGCGGCATAGTCGGTGGCGCCGAGCTTGGTGTAGACCTCGCCGGCGAGTTCTCCCTTGTAGAAGCGCTTGAAGCCGGTGAGCGCATCCGTGCCCGCCGGGTAGTTCGGCGCCATGATGAACACCTTCTTGTACCCCGAAGAGGTGGCATAAGCACCGGCTGCCTCGTGCAGATTGTCGTTCTGCCAGGCGACGTTGAAATAGTTGGCATGGCAGTTGGCGCCGGCCAGAGGCGACGGCCCGGCGTTCGGCGAGAGGTAGAATGTTCCCTGGTTGACCGCGTTCGGCACGACAGCCATGGCGAGGTTGGACCAAATGATCCCGGTCAGGATGTCGACCTTGTCGCTCTGAAGCATCTTGTCGGCGATCTGCACCGCAAGGTCCGGCTTCATCGCGTCGTCTTCGGTCACCACCTCGATCTCGGTGTTGCCGGACTGCTTGATCGCGAGCATGAAGCCATCGCGTACGTCGACGCCGAGACCGGCACCGCCGCCGGACAGTGTGGTGATCATGCCGACCTTGACCGGGTCGGCGAACGCGGCCCCGGCGATGCTGGCGGAAAGGGCGAAGACGCCCGCAGCTAGAAGTTTTCTCATGATTTTCTCCCTATTACTCCCTCTGGCACCAAGTCGTTTTCCGAAACGCCCAACCCGTTGGTTCGTTTGCGTTTCATCAGGACAGTCCGCAGTGCCTCGGCCTGTCCTCAAAGCTCGGTTCTGACTTTCCACAATTCCGGAAAGAGTTCCACCTCCAACATCTTACGCAGATAAGAGACGCCCTGCGTGCCACCTGTGCCGCGCTTCAGCCCGATGATACGCTCGACGGTGGTGACATGATTGAAGCGCCAGCGGCGAAAATAGTCCTCGAAGTCGACCAGCTTCTCCGCAAGTTCGTAGAGCTGCCAGTGCCGCTCCGGCGCCTCGTAGACGCGCTTCCACGCAGCGACCACCTCGGGGGCCTCCTGGCGCGGCTGCCTCCAGTCGCTGCGCTTCGCGTCGTCGCCGACGTCGAAGCCTTCGCGGTCGAGCAGCAGTAACGCCTCGTCGTACAGGCTGGGCCTCGCCAGGATTGCCTCCAGCCGCTTGGTCACGGAGGCATCGTGCGCATGCGGCTTCAGCATGCCCAGATTGCGGTTGCCGACAAGGAACTCGACGGCCCGATACTGCCAGGACTGAAAGCCGGACGACTGGCCGAGCGCACCTCGGAAGCGGGTGTACTCGCTCGGCGTCATCGTGCGCAGCACGTCCCAGGCGCTATTCAACTGCTCGAAAATGCGCGCCACGCGGGTCAGCATCTTGAAAGCCGGCTGCAGCGAGCCCTCATGGATGGCGGCCATGGCTGAACTCAACTCGTGGATTGCCAGCTTCATCCACAGTTCCGACGTCTGATGCTGGATGATGAACAGCATCTCGTCCGGCGAGGCCGAAAGCGGTGTCTGGGCATCGAGAATTTTTTCGAGGTGGAGATAATCGCCATAAGACATACGTGCGGCGAAGTCGGTCACGGCGCCTTCTCCGGAGGGGTCGTAGCTGGCACTCATGCCGCGCGTTCCCGAGAGTTGCGGGCGATGATTTGGCGCCGGATGCCCAATGCAATGCTGGCGGTTCTCATTTCGCGGCATCCTCGCGTAACCGGAAACGCTGGATCTTCCCGGTCTGCGTCTTCGGCAATGTCTTGGTGAAGATAACCGAGCGAGGATATTTGTAGGGAGCGATCGTCGCCTTGACGTGTTCCTGCAGCCGCTTTTTCGTCGCGCCGTCGGCTGCCACACCCTCAACCAGGACGATGTGTGCCTCCACGATCTGGCCGCGGGCTTCATCGGGCGTTCCGATCACGGCGCATTCGACGACGTCGGCGTGGGCGAGCAGGGCGGCCTCGACCTCAGGGCCGGCGATGTTGTAGCCGGCCGAAACGATGATGTCGTCGGCGCGCGCAGCGAAATGGAAGCGGCCGTCGTCGTCCTGGTAAAAGGCGTCGCCGGTCAGGTTCCATCCGTCGCGCACATAGCCGAGTTGGCGGTCGTCGGCGAGGTAACGGCACCCGGTCGGTCCTCTCACGGCGAGCTTTCCTACCGTGCCACGCGGCACCTCATTCATGTCGTCGTCAACGATCTTCGCTTCATAGCCCGTCACCGGTCGGCCGGTGGTTGCCGGATGCAGGTCATCGAGACGGTTGGAGATGAAGATGTGCAGCATCTCGGTGGCGCCGATGCCGTCAAGGATCGGCTTGCCGGTCTTCTTTGTCCATTCCTCGAAGACCGGCGCGGGCAGCGTCTCGCCGGCCGAAACCGCTATGCGAAGCGAGGAGAGATCCGCGCCTTCGTCCATTGCCGCCAGCATTGCGCGATAGGCGGTCGGCGCGGTGAACGAGATGGTTGCCTTGTAGGTCTCGATGATCTCGACCATGTTGGGTGGCGTTGCACTCTCAAGCAGCGTCGCCGCCGCTCCGAAGCGCAGCGGGAAGATCGCCAGTCCGCCGAGCCCGAAGGTAAAGGCGAGCGGCGGCGACCCCACGAAGACATCGTCCGGAGTGACACGGAGGATTTCCTTGGCATAGGCATCGGCGATCACCAGCAGGTCGCGGTGGAAATGCATTGTCGCTTTCGGCACACCCGTCGTTCCCGACGTGAAGCCGAGCAGGGCGACATCATCGCGCCCGGTCTTGACCGCCTGAAAGATCACCGACTTGTTGAGTGCCACGCGGTCGAGTTCGGCGTCATGGTTGGCGGTGCCGTCAAAGCCGACGACCTGCTTGAGGAAGCTGCTTTCCTTGGCGCAGGCGACCAGTTCGTCCTTGGCGCGTGTGTCACAGAGCGCGAGCGCGATCTCCGCCTTGTCGACGATCTTCGCAAGCTCGCCGGCCCGCAGCATGGGCATGGTGTTGACGACCACCGCGCCGGCCTTGGTGGCGGCGAGCCAGCAGGCCACGACAGCCGGATTGTTGGGGCCGCGGATCAGCACCCGGTTGCCGGGTTTGACGCCGTAGTCCTCGACCAGCGCATGGGCGAGGCGGTTGGTCCAGTCGGCGAGTTCCTTGTAGGTGCGGCGGCGGCCGTTGCCGATCAGCGCAGTGCGGTCGCCAAAGCCGCGCTCGACCATACGGTCGGTCAGTTCGACCGCAGCGTTGAGGTATTCCGGATAATCGAAGCCGGCGAGCAAAAATTCCGGCCACTGCTCCTCGGGAGGCAGGTTGTCGCGGGAAAATGTGTCGGTGTGGCCCGAAGGTCCGAGCATGTTCGCCGTTCCCCTAGTTCATGATCTGTCTGGCGATGACGATTTTCTGCACGTCGGACGCACCCTCGTAGATCCGGAGTGCGCGGATCTCGCGGTAAAGGCTTTCGACGATATGGCCGCGGCGTACGCCATCGCCGCCATGCAATTGCACCGCCTTGTCGATGACCTCTTGCGCCCGGTCGGTGGCATAGAGCTTGGCCATCGCCGCCTCGCGTGTGACGCGCGGCGCCCCCGCGTCCTTGGTCCAGGCGGCGCGGTAAACGAGCAGGGCGGCGGCATCGACATCGAGCGCCATTTCGGCAAGGTGACCCTGAACCATCTGCAGGTCGAAGAGCGGATTGCCGAACAGTTCCCGTGACTTGGCGCGCGAAAGCGATTCATCGAGCGCGCGCCGCGCGAAACCGAGCGCAGCCGCGCCGACGGTTGAACGGAACACGTCGAGCACCGACATGGCGATGCGGAAACCTTCGCCCGGTCCACCGATCATCGCCGACGCGGGCACCCGTACGTCGTCGAAGGAAAGCCGCGCCAGGGGGTGAGGCGCAACCACCTCGAGGCGCTCGGCAACGGTGAGTCCCTTGGTGTCGGCCGGCACCAGAAAGGCTGAGATGCCCTTGGCGCCTGGCGCCTCGCCGGTGCGAGCGAAGACGCAATAGACGTCGGCGATGCCGCCATTCGAGATCCAGGTCTTTTCACCGGAGAGCACATAGTCTCCGCCGTCGCGGGCCGCCGTCATGTCCATGTTGGCAACATCGGAGCCGGAGCGGGGCTCCGAAAGGGCGAAGGCCGAGATTGCTTTGCCCAACCGTGTTTTTTCAAGCCACTTCTTCTGCTCAGGCGTGCCGAAGAAGCTGATTGCGCCGGTTCCGAGGCCCTGCATCGCGAAGGCGAAATCTGCCAGCCCGTCGTGGCGGGCGAGCGTCTCGCGGGTCAGGCACAAGGTCCGGACGTCGAGAGGGCCAGGGGAGGCGGGGTTGACCGCGGTCGGCCGAAGCCAGCCGTCCTGTCCCAGTCGGGCGACCAGTTCGCGGCAGGCAGCGTCGACGTCGACGTGATCGACCGGCAGGTTTTTCACGCACCACGCCTCCAGCCGGTCGGCATGATCGCGATGGCGGTCCTCGAAAAACGGCCACGACAGGAAGGAACGGTCCGCCATCAGTCGCCCTCGAAGACCGGCTTCTGCTTGGCGACGAAAGCGTGATAGGCACGCTCGAAATCCTTGGTCTGCATGCAGATCGCTTGCGCCTGCGCTTCGGCCTCGATCGCTTGGTCCAGACCCATCGACCATTCCTGGTTGAGCTGCGTCTTGGTGATTCCGTGTGCGAAGGTCGGCCCCGAAGCAATTGATTTGGCGAGCTTCATCGCATCGGCTTCAAGCTCGCCGAACGGCACGAGGCGGTTGTAGTAGCCCCAGCGCTCGCCTTCCTCGGCGCTCATCGAGCGGCCGGAGTAGAGCAACTCCGCGGCGCGGCCCTGTCCGATGATGCGGGGCAGGATGGCGCACGCGCCCATGTCGCAACCGGCGAGGCCGACCTTTGTGAACAGGAAGGCGGTCTTGGCCTCAGGAGTCGCCAGGCGGATGTCGGAGGCCATGGTGATGATGGCGCCGGCACCGACCGCCACGCCGTCGACGGCGGAGATGATCGGCTTGCCACAATTGAGCATTGCCTTGACGAGATCGCCGGTCATTCGGGTGAAGGCGAGCAGGCCCTTCATGTCCATGGAGACCAGCGGACCGATGATGTCGTGGACGTCGCCACCAGAGCTGAAATTGCCGCCGTTCGGAAGGAAGACGACGACATCTATGTCGTCGGCATAGGCGAGCGCGCGGAAGGTATCGCGAAGTTCGGCGTAGCTTTCGAAGGTGAGCGGGTTCTTGCGCTCAGGTCGGTTGAGGCGCACGCGTGCGACCGTACCCTCCGTTTCCCAGAGAAAATGCTGCGGCTTCAGCTTCGCCATGTTGCTCACGCCTCGGCCTCCCAATTGCTGCGAAACGTGTTGAGGACGGTCGACAGATGGCGCGCCTCATCCTCGCCGATATCGGCGAACAGTTCGCCGATCCAGCTTTCGTGAACGGCTGCCATGCGCCGGAACTCGGCCTCGCCGCGACTTGTCAGGCGTACGATCGAGGTCCGCCGGTCGCCTTCGCGTTGGGCGCGCGCCACCAGGCCGTCCTCCACCAGACGGCTGACGATCCCGGTCACGTTGCCGTTCGAGACAAGGAGGAAGCGCGACAAGTCGCTCATCAGCATGCCCTCGGGCTGACGTGACAACGTCGCCAGCACGTCGAACCGCGGCAGCGTCGTGTCGAACTCGCGTTTCAATCTTTCGCGCAAGGCGTTTTCCACGACGCGCGAGGCGCGCAGCATCCGAATCCAGAGCCGCAGGCGCTCTCTGTTGCCGGTATCGCCCTCGGTTTTGGCGAGCAAGCCCGCGACCATCACGATCCTCCGGAAATGGCGATGGGCTGCCCTGTCACCGAGATTGCGGCGTCGCTGACGAGCCACATGGCCGCGGCCGCGACTTCCTCGGGCTGGATCAGGCGGTGGTTGGGATTGATCTCGACGAAGCCCTGCCGCGCCTCTTCCTCGCTGCGCCCGGTCTTTTCCATGACGCGGCGCACTGATTGTTCCAGCATCTCCGTCTCGACATAACCCGGGCAGATGGCATTGACGGTGACACCGGTCTTCAGCAACTCGGCGGCCAGCGCCCGCGTCAGCCCGACCACGCCGTGCTTCGAAGCAACATAAGGGGCAACGTAGGCCGAGCCGCGCAAGCCGGCGACCGAGGCAACAAAGATGACGCGGCCGCGCTTGCGGTCGGACATGCCTTTCAGCGCCGGACGGACGGTGAGGAACGCACCGGTCAGGTTGACGTTGATGATCCGGTTCCATTCCTCCAGCGAGGTCTTGTGAGCCGGCGCACTGGAGGCAATGCCGGCATTGGCAACAACAATGTCGAACGGGCCGCGCGCCGCCTCGGCGGTCTCGTAGAGCTTGGCGACGGAGGCCTCGTCGGTCACATCAGCCGCCACGGCGTGGATATTGGCGTCCTGGTCGGCGACCTTGGCGAGCGCGTCCTCGCGGCGGCCACAGATCGTCACCGCGATGCCTTCCTTGGCCAGGGCGAGCGCGATGGCGCGTCCTATGCCAGTGCTGCCGCCGGTCACCAGAGCGTGGTTCCAACTCATCGTCACACCTTTCCGGTCATCTGGTCCTGCCGCTCTGCCAGCCGATAAAGCTGGTCGCGGCCGGGAAGGTATGGGTCGGGCCAGTGCACCTGACGGTCCCCGAGTGCGGCGGCGGCATGCAATGTCCAGTAGGGGTCGGTCAGATGCGGCCGCGCCAGACACACGAGGTCGGCGCGTCCGGCCATCAGGATCGAGTTGGCGTGGTCGGGCTCGTAGATGTTGCCGACGGCGATGGTCGCCATGCCGGTTTCGTTGCGAATGCGATCCGAGAACGGTGTCTGGAACATGCGTCCATAGACCGGCTGCGCCCGCCTGGAGGTCTGACCCGCAGAGACGTCGCAGATGTCGACGCCGGCTGCCTGCAGGACGCGAGCGATCTCAACAGCTTCTTCCGGCGTTACCCCTTCCTCGCCGACCCAGTCGTTGGCCGAAATGCGAACCGAGATCGGCTTTTCCGCCGGCCAGACCTCGCGCACGGCATGGAAGACCTCAAGCGGATAGCGCATGCGGTTTTCGAGAGAGCCGCCATATTCGTCGGTGCGAGTATTGGTCAGTGGCGTGATGAAGGATGACAGCAGGTAGCCGTGGGCCATGTGCAGTTCGAGCATATCGAACCCACAGCGCTCGGCCATCTCTGCCGAGGCCACGAACTGGTCGCGCACCATGTCCATGTCGGCGCGGTCCATGGCCTTCGGCCTCTGGTTATGCTCGGACCAAGGCACCTCGGAAGCAGAAAGCAGCGGCCAGTTGCCGTCCTTCAGCGGTGCGTCCATCTCTTCCCAACCGAGTTGGGTTGAGCCCTTCGGGCCGGAGTGGCCGATCTGGGCACAGATCTTGGCTTCGGTCTCGGCGTGCACGAAGTCGACCAGCCGCTTCCAGGCTGTCTCGTGCTCGGGGGCGTAGAAACCCGGGCAGCCGGGAGTGATACGACCCTCGGGGCTGACGCAGGTCATCTCGATATAGATCAGCCCGGCACCGCCCTTGGCGCGCTCGGCGTAGTGGGCGAAATGCCAGTCGGTAGGGCAGCCGTCGACCGCCTTGTATTGTGCCATGGGCGACACGACGATGCGGTTCTTGAGCTTCATCTCCCGCAGCTTGAACGGCGCGAACATCGGCACGCGAGCGATGTTGACCTCGTTGCCGGCCTCACGATGGAACCAGCGTTCCGCGCCTTCCAGCCAGCCCTTGTCACGCAGGCGCAGGTTTTCGTGGCTGATACGCTGCGAGCGGGTCAGGAGCGAATAGTTGAATTGCACCGGGTCGAGATGCAGGTAGCGCTCCACATCCTCGAACCATTCGAGCGAATTGCGGGCCGCCGACTGCAGCCGCAGCACCTCGAGCCGCCGCGCATCCTCGTATTTGCGGAAGGCGGACTCCAGGTCGGGTTCCGAGGTGACGTAGTCGGCCAGCGCGATCGCCGACTCCAGTGCAAGCTTGGTGCCCGAACCGATTGAGAAATGGGCGCTCGCTGCCGCGTCGCCCATCAATGCGAGGTTCTTGTGCGACCAGCGTTCGCACAGAACCCGCGGGAAGTTGATCCAGGCCGAGCCACGGATGTGGTTGGCGTTGGTCATCAGGCTGTGGCCGCCGAGGTAGTCCTTGAAGATTTCCTCGCAGACCGCGATCGATTCCTGCTGCGACATGTCGCCGAAGCCGTATTTCGCCCAGGTCTCCTCCGAACATTCGACGATGAAGGTCGCGGTCTCGTCGTCGAACTGGTAGGCGTGCGCCCACACCCAGCCCTTGTCGGTTTGCTCGAAGATGAAGGTGAAGGCGTCGTCGAATTTCTGGTGCGTACCGAGCCAGACGAATTTGCAGGCGCGCACATCGATATCCGGCCTGAAGACGTCGGCAAAGGCCTTGCGGGCCTTGGAGTTCAGGCCGTCCGCGGCCAGAACGAGATCATGGCTTTCCATGTAGGCCCGTGGCTCCTCGATCTCGGTTTCGAAAACGAGGTTGACGCCGAGTTCACGGGCGCGCTCCTGTAGCAGGAGAAGAAGGCGCATGCGGCCAATGCCGCAAAAGCCGTGGCCGGTCGAGACGGTCCGTGTACCGCGATAGAAGACGGCGATATCGTCCCAGTAGGCGAAATGCTCTCGAATACGCTCTGCGCTGATCGGGTCGTTGGCGGCAAGATTGTCGAGGGTTTCATCGGAGAGCACCACGCCCCATCCGAAGGTATCGTCGGGACGGTTGCGTTCGTATACGGTCACGTCGTGTGCGGCGTCGCGAAGCTTCATCGAGATCGCGAAATAGAGGCCGGCCGGCCCACCGCCGAGGATGGCGATCTTCATATCGGGCTATCCTCCCCTTCTCGACCTAGCCAGCATCGCAAAGGCGGCGGTATATTTCAAGCATAAAATTTCAAGGTTGAAATAATTTCGGCCATCGGGCATGGAGATGCCATGCGTGCGACTTGCGGCGGACCGCGAACCGGGCATTCTTTCGCGGGCGAGGGGCCAAGGTTGCGGAAGGATGCCCGGTCGCCACAACGTGGAGCGAGTTATGACCAACTACCATCGGGTTGCCGATTGGGACGACGCCTATGCCAATGGCGCCAATATCGCCGGCGGCGAGCGCTGGCCGGACGCCTGGGTGGTGCCGGCGCGCATGTTTCGCGACCAGCTCAAACAAGACGGACGCGCTCGTATCGACCTATCGTACGGCGAACGGTCGCGAAACCGCTTCGACCTCTTCCTGCCCGCGGCAGGCCCGAAGGGACTGATGGTGTTTGTCCATGGCGGATTCTGGCTGCGCCTCGACAAGAGCTACTGGTCACACCTCGCTGCCGGCAGCATCGCGCGCGGTTACGCCGTCGCAATGCCGTCCTATACGCTCTGCCCGGAAATTCGCGTTGGCGGCATCGTTGCCGAGATCGGGCGCGCGATCGAGGCCGCAGCCCGAGAGGTAGATGGCGCGATCTTTCTTGCCGGCCACTCCGCCGGCGGCCATCTGGTCAGCCGCATGGTGACGGTAACGTCGCCCCTGCCGGCGGCCGTCCTCGACCGGGTGAAGAATGTGGTGTCGATCTCCGGCGTGCACGACCTTCGCCCGATCATGCGCACCGCAATGAATGCAAGCCTGCAAATAGATGCGCCCGAGGCCCGCGTCGAAAGTCCCGCGCTGCTCGACCCCGCGCCGGGCACGCGCATCTGCTGTTGGGTCGGTGGCAACGAGCGGGCGGAATTCCTGCGTCAGAACGCGCTGCTGGCCAACGCCTGGACCGGCTGTGGTGCTGAAACGGCAACGGTGGTCGAACCAGACCGCCACCATTTCAACGTCATCGACGGGTTGTCTGATCCTGACCACCCTTTGACGCGAACCTTGTTGACAGCCTGATCCGCGCGGCTGAAGTTCACCTCCGAACAACATTCGCTGGTACGGGCGGCCTTCGGAACCGCCGATCCGGAAAATCACAGGTCAGAGATGCGAGCCGTTTTCGTTCAAGTACAATGTTACCCTGGCAAGACCTACGCGGTCGCCGACGCCATCTTCGAGCGGGAGATTGTTTCGGAGATGTACTCCACCAGTGGCGAGTACGACCTCATGATCAAGCTGTACATCGAGGACGGCGTCGACGTGGGCAAATTCATCGACGAGAACGTCGCCAACGTGGCCGGTATCTTCCGCACATTGACGACGCTGACCTTCAAGGCGTTCTGATCAGGCAGCGGCCATGCGCGGCCTGCGCGTGCGCATGAGAAGGAAAATCATCACCGCGATGTTGAGAACGTTCCACGCGATGCCGTTGACGAAAGCCGCGCGGTAGGAACCGGTCAGATCGTAGATGAAGCCGGAGAGCCATCCGCCGAACGCCATGCCGACGATGGTCGCCATGATCACGATGCCGATCCGCTCGCCAGCCTCGCGGGGCGGCAAATATTCGCGCACGATGATCGCGTAGGACGGCACGATGCCACCCTGCGACAGGCCGAACATCAACGATACGACATAGAGCGAGGCGAGCCCGTCGAAGGGGATGTAGAAAAGCAGCGCGATTGCCTGCAGCACCGATCCGAGCAGCAATGTCTTCACGCCGCCGATGCGGTCGGCGATCATGCCCGATGCGAGCCTGCTGACGATGCCCGCGGCAAGCATCAGCGAGAGCATTTCAGCACCGCGCGCTACGCCGTAGCCGAGATCAGCGCAATAGGCGACGATATGAACCTGCGGCATAGACATGGCCACGCAGCATCCGACGCCGGCGACGATCAGCAACCCTTGCAGGAGGCGCGGCGAGAGCGCCGCGGTCAGCCGGTCAACAGCGTTGGTGGCATGCGTCGTTGCCTGGAAATCAGGAGCCCGGCCGCGCAGCAGGAGCACCAAGGGCAACATGGCGAGCAGACAGAAGATACCGACACCGGCATAGGTGAACCGCCAGCCGTCGAAGGCCATTCCGGACTGCAGAACCCAAGGCCAGATCGCGCCGGCGATATAGTTTCCGGAGGCTGCGCTGGCGACGGCAATGCCGCGGCGGCGTACGAACCAGCGCGAGATGTCGGCCATTAGAGGCCCGAAGGTGGCCGCCGCCCCGAACCCGACAACGAGTTGCGCTGCGGCCAGTAGCCAGATGCTGGGTGCGATCGCACCAAGCAGATAGCCTGACCCAAGGCAGAGAATGGCGCCCGTGGTTGGGCGGACGACGCCCAGCCGGTCGACGAAACGACCGATGATTACGTTGCCCAGGGCGAAACCGACCATCGTCATCGTGTAGGAGAGCGATGCGTCGCCGCGGCTTACCCCAAATTCTGCCTGGGCCGCTGGCAGCACAACCACGATCGACCACATGCCGACGCTGCCGATGGTGCCAAGCAGCATGGTAATTGCCAGTCGGAACCAGGCGTGCTGGCCGTCGGGCAGGAAACGCGGGTCAGTGGCAGTGACCGCCATTGCGGGCTGGTCCTCTCTGGATAGCCGCCTGCATCGATGCGCGGCGGGCAGGGGCGGAAAATGCTTCCCGGTGCCTGAAGGCGCTACCGCCACGTGTCGGAGCCTGATGGTCCAGAAGGCCGGAGCACGTGCGCAGAGTTCGCAGCTTAACACGGTGAAGGGCGCGACGCGGGCGGGAGAGCGGGCTGCTAGATGCCCTTGAAGCGAGGACGGCGACGTTCGGCGAAAGCTGTTCGCCCCTCGGCGTAATCCGCGCTGTCGAAGGTTGCATCTCCGAGCGCGCGTGCTCGTTCAATGTCCCCGATGTCGCGGCTGAACGTCGCGACAATGGCGGCCTTCGAGGCCCGGATCGTCAAAGGCGCGTTCGCCGCAATGTCGCGGGCTGTCGCGTTGCAACGCTGCCAAAGCGCTTCCGCGTCCTCGACGACCTCAAGCAGGAAGCCCGCCCGCAAGACGTCTCCGGCGTCGAGGCGGGCGGCGGAAAAGAGGAGATACTTGGCCATTTGCGGTCCGGTCGCGGCCACGATGTCGGTCATGGCCTCCGCCGGATAGGCGAGGCCTAGTCGTGCGGCCGGAACCGAAAACCGGGCGTCCGCGGTCGCGAGCCTGATGTCGCAGGCGGCGGCGATGCCGAAGCCGCCGCCAAAGCAGGTGCCAGAGATCGCGGCGATCGTCGGAAGACGTGAATTGCGAATTGCCGCGAAGGCCGCAGAGTTGGCGGCTTCGTAGTCTCGCGCAGTACCCGCATCGCGGCGCACCACGCCGAACTCGCTGATGTCGGCTCCGGCACAGAAGTCAGTGCCGGCACCTCGCAGGATCACGACGCGCGCCGCATTGTCTTGCTCCAGCGCCGCAAAGACGTTCGTAAGCGCGCGCCACATGGCCAGGGTCAGGGCGTTTTTCTTCGCGGGACGGTTGAACGTGACCGCGACCACGCCATCGTCGTCACGCGAGACCGCGAGCGCAGTTTCCGCTCCTGCTTGAATTCCGGCCATTTCAATCCAATTGAAGAAGCGTTGAGGAAATTGATGTTCAATGCGAGGCCGTTCTGACGTATGTTCCCGGCCACCGCAAGCCGACGCTGCCCAAGGGAGCCGGATCATGAGTGCACGTAGCCACGCCCGGTCGAGCGAAATCCGACCTGTCGATCCGATTTGGGACTCCGTGCGTCAGGAGGCCCGCGAGGCGGTCGAAAACGACCCGCTGCTGGCCGCCTTTCTGTTTTCGACGATCCTCAACCACGACACGTTGGAAGAAGCCGTCATCCACCGTATCGCCGAGCGACTTGATCATGCCGATCTCAGCGCCGGGCTGATTGCGCAGACCTTCGCCGAAATGTTGAAGGCCAATCCGGAATGGAGCGCTACGGTACGCGTCGATATCCAGGCCTATTACGACCGCGATCCGGCCTGCAGGCGCTTTCTCGAACCTGTGCTCTATTTCAAGGGGTTCCACGCCATCCAGACGCATCGGCTCGCGCACTGGCTTCTGAGTGAAGGCCGGCGCGATTTCGCGCTCTATCTGCAGAGCCGCTCGTCTGCCGTGTTCCAGACTGACATCAACCCGGCGGCACGTATCGGCAAGGGCATTTTCGTCGATCATGCGACGGGCTTCGTGGTCGGGGAGACCGCGGTCGTCGACGACGACGTCTCGATCCTGCACGGTGTGACGCTCGGGGGCACCGGCAAGGCAGGCGGCGACCGCCATCCCAAGATTCGCCGCGGTGTTCTGATCGGCGCCGGGGCGAAGATCCTCGGCAATATCGAGATCGGCCATTGCAGCAAGGTCGCTTCCGGTTCTGTCGTGCTTTCCTCCGTTCCCAACAACAAGACGGTGGCGGGCGTGCCTGCGCGTATCGTTGGCGAGGCCGGCTGCGCGGAGCCGTCGCGAGCAATGGACCAGCTTCTGTCCGGCAAGGACTGATTTAGCGCCACGGCTTTCCGACCTTTCAGGGTTTACACGGCATCGGGCCGCGTGCCACATGCAGCGGCGATAGGCGCCGGTTGCGGCGCCCGGTATCGGACGAGGAGAAGCCGGTTGAAACCCGAGGAAATCAGGAAGCTCGACGCCTATTTCAAGAAGACCTTCAGCAATCCACGGCTGGAGGTGAAGGCGCGTCCGCGCAAGGACGATTCCTGCGAGCTTTATCTGGGCGACGAATTCCTCGGCATCATCTATCGCGATGAGGATGAGGGCGAGCTTTCCTACAATTTCTCGATGGCGATTCTCGACATCGACCTCTGACCCAACCGGTCGCCGGCTTGCAGATATCGCGCGTCGGTCTGAACCACCGTTGCCACATACTGGCGGATCGCCGCCTCGAGCCGCCGCCAATCGCCCAGGAGCGACGCCGGGAACCTGTAGGTAAGGCTGAGATCATCGCCGGCGAAGATATCGCGCTCGCATTCGGCGAGTGATTCCGCCGCTACCGGCCCGGTCAGGCAGCGTGCCACGAAGGGTTCGCCCGCGCCGGTCTGCCCGACAGCCAATATCTCATTCATATATCCGGACTTTTCACTGAATACGTGAAAGGACAACCCACCCGGACCCGGTTCGCCCGGGTGTCGGATCAGCGCTCGGTAGATCGGCTCGAAGCGTCCGCTCATGTCGCGCGACATCATTCGCGGCTCGAACGACAGAAACACGATGTTGCGCGCGCCGTCCGCGTGGTTGAAGTCGTCGCGAAACTCGGTGCGGTAACCGCTCATCTCAGGCCAGCGGAGATAGAGATGGAGGCCCGCTGCGACACCGGTTCGGCGTTCGCGCTCGAAGCGGATGGCGTTCGAGGGAACCGAGATGACGTCGTTGCCCACGACGACCTCGCGTAGCGTCGTATCCTCGGTGTGCCCGGCCAGCGCAATCGAACGGCCGATCGTCTTGCCACCGAAGCTGATCAGCACCGCCGCCAGCGCCATGGCTGCGAAAGCGAGAAAGACGCGAAACATGAACCGGTCATCGATCGCCCTGACCGAGCCGACGTCCTGGGTTGTGGCAGTCTGCACGCGCCGCTCCGATGATTGTCCGTCCCCATCCGGCACAGATCAGCCGGCATGGAACTTGCGAAGTACGCGTTCGACCTTGCGGTTTCATGGTAAACGGACGGTAAAAATGATCCACGTCGCGACAGCCGCCTTTGTCGTTGCCTGCGGGCTCGTGTTCGCGGGCCTGACCGGTTCGCTGATGGAACTGTGGGCCGGAAGGAGGCTGGATCTTCGTGAGCCTTTCGTGACAAGGCAACATGTGTGGCGCTCATTGATGCTGACGGCCGCGGCCGGACCCTTCATGCTGGTCAACACGGCGCTGGAGCGGGCCCAGGGCGGCACAGGTGATCGCCTGGTTGTGTTCAGTGCCCTGATCGCGGCGTTTTGGATCGTTGCCAGCGGCGTTGTCGTCGCCGACCTTGCCTTTCGCATTGCCGGTCTGCTCTCCTGACGCAGACATCGGGAATGGGAGGATGATGTGACCATCTACGCGCTTGACGGCACCGCACCGGAATTCGAGGACCGCGGCACGAATTGGATCGCCTCCGACGCCAGCGTGATCGGAAAGGTGCGGCTTGGCCGCAACGCCGGCATCTGGTTTGGCGTCGTGATTCGCGGCGACAACGAACCGATCACAATCGGCCCCGATACCAACGTGCAGGAACACACCATCATGCACACCGATATCGGCTTTCCGCTGACGATCGGCCGAGGTTGCACGATCGGTCACCGCGCCATCCTGCATGGCTGCACAATCGGCGACAACAGCCTGATCGGCATGGGTGCAATCGTTCTCAATGGCGCGAAGATCGGCAACAACTGCCTTGTCGGGGCTGGCGCGCTGGTGACCGAAGGCAAGGTCTTCCCCGATAATTCCCTGATCGTCGGTTCACCGGCCAAGCCGGTGCGTGACCTCGACGGGAAAGCGGTGGAACTGCTGAAATGGTCAGCCGCCCACTATGTCGAGAACGGCCGCCGCTTCATCATGGGCCTAACCGAGGCTTGAGATAGCAGCAGCCAATTCCCCAAAAAAGTGGAGCCGGCCCGGGGACAAGGGCCGGCTCCGTAACCCGGTCGTTGGGGACGGGGAGGGTGGGGACTCGACCGGGTATTCCTTTGCAGCGGCCTAGCGCACGCTGCCGACGGCAACGCTGCGGCCGTCGTCGATCGACACCCACGCACCGGCGTGGCGCGCGGATTGGCGCTTCAGATAGCGGTATTCGGTGTCCGTCCAGACCAGCACCCGCGGTTCCAGGTTGTCGAGCACGAAGTCGCCATAGCTGGTATTGACCGTCAGTACGGCGTGGCCGTCACCGTTGGGTTGGCGCACTACGGTGATCAGTAGGTTGCCGGAGGGAACGCCAGCCCTCATCAGCAGGCGGCGCTTTTCCAGCACATAGTCTTCACAGTCGCCGACCCCCTTCGGATAGGACCACAACTCCTCGCGGCCCCAGATCTCGTAATCCGTCTTGGGTGCGACGGCGACATTTACCGCATGGTTGATCTCAAGAATGGTCTTCCACAGCTTGCGGGTCAGTTCGACCGGCCGGGAAGCCGGTCGCCCCTGATCGCACTCCGCCGGCAGCCGCTGGCAGAGTTCGTAGTGTCCGACAGGTTGCGTCGTACGCCCGCCGGTAATCATGAATGGATTGGCTGCGTTGGCCGCGCTCGCCGTCCACGCGAGCATTGCCGCAACCGTAAGGTAACGTCCCCGTTTGGTCATTGCCTCGTCTCCCCGTTTGAGCAGACAATGACAGGCGCGGATTTATTTGACGCAAAAGAACGTGGAGTAACTTAAGTAAAAACACGAGAGATAAAGAATAAAACTGAGATAAATAAATAGAAAAATGCGCTCTTAATTAGATCGAAATTTGCAGAAAATTTGAGCTATCCGGCGACTTGGCTGTGTCGTCGCGTCGCCCAGCGAAGGAGCGGACACATCTGCATGGGAGCGAGGAGGCAAAGAAGGGGAGAGGGGCCGTCCCGTCAGGAGTTACCGGCACCGCCGCTGAATTGGGCTTCAAGCGAATCGACTCGTTGCACGACGGCGAACTCGACGGCGATGCCGTCTTCGAAATGCCGTATGACGCGACCGCGCATCGTGCCAAGCGTGACAGGAGTTCCAAGGGCAGGACGCACGTCGATCTCGACCGCTGCGCCGGAAAGCGAAAGGTCGACGATCCGGCACTGATATTCGCGACCGTCTTCGAGCCGCACGACACTGACGGGGTTACGAGGCGTCACCCGCTCATGGCGGCGGTCTTCCGGCAGGTCGAGCTCGTGCTTGTTGGCCAGCCACGTGAGTTGGGCGGCGAGCTTGTCGCGCTTGCGATCAGACGCGATCAACGTGATCGCGAAGCCGTCGTCCTGCAGGCGCGTGATCACGCCCTCGATCCGACCGATGTGGTCCAGATAGGCAATGACTCGCTCACCCAGCGCGCCGACCCGGTCGCACCGAAACAGGGCGTTACCGGGCGACATGTCGATCACCTGGCAAGGGTGCTCCGTGCGGTCTTCCAGCATGTAGCGCCCGTACACCTTGACGCGGACGCGCTGGAAGTGGCGCCTTTCGGCGCGTGACGGCGCTGTGTCGATCGCCGCTGACGTCATCTCATCCTCTGCCCGCCTGAAGCCCGGATTCGCTACGCGCGAATGGTCCTCCCATTTAGGGCGGAATGGGTTAACAAGCGGTAAGCCCCGTGGCCGAACGGCTCTGCGACTTAAGGGTCTGCCTCAACCACCGGTGGCAGCGATGAGGGCCTTGTCAGCCGTCGCGTCCACCGTCGATTACCACGAGATGGCGAAAGCGTCTTGTTTTCCCGACGCCACCCTCGCTCATCGTGTCATCCGAAGGCGCGAGCGGCGGCACGGCAATGGCCGGCCTGTTCTTGAGGAACATGGGCTCGCGGTTCGGGTCGATCAGCCGCATCGAATCGATTCGGCTTTCTACGACCGGGTCGCTGCCGAGCCAGTAGGGCTTTTCGTGAGGCGTGATACAACCAAGCGAACGCGGGCTGTCGATGCCGCCGTCCAGGGGAAGCAGCAGCAGTTCGAACGCCACCGAGCGTCCCTGGTTGGTAACGCCTTCGTAGCTGGTCACCGACACCGATTTTTCCTGTAGCGATCCTGTCGCCAACCTGCCCGCCAACGGCTGGTCCTGCGCTGCCCACAGCGATGTGAAGGCGAAGCCCTTCAACTCTCGGCCATAGGTGGCGCAAAGCCTCGTGCCGGCGAGACGGAATACGGCCTCCCCGCGCGTGTCCCGTTCGAGAATGAAGGTGTCCGCCAGCATCGGTTTGATGTCCGCCGGCTCGACTTCCGAGCGCCGCGGCGCCGCGCGTCCGTTTCGCAGCCTGTCCCAATATTGGAAAAGTGCGATGGTTCCTTCCAGTTTCATCTGTCCCCGCTATTCCCTGCTCGTCTTGTTGTGTCATCGCCGCACAACGGGGGGCCTCCCGCGTGCGATACATGGCGGAAGGAGCAGGTTGCGTGCCAGCACCCTTGGGGGAGTTGTTAACGGGCCCGTCCCGTTAACCTTAACGAATGGTTTCAATTGCGCGCCGGGCTCGTGGATGTCAGAAGGGGACGACAGGCGAAGCCATTGGCGTTGTTCGGGAATTCCGCCACGGGTGTTGCAGCGCAAGATTTCGGGCAGGGGCTCGACCGGCCGTCCAGGGGGACATCCTGGGCGGCCTTTTTTACCATTCCCCTTGCGCCTGCCGGGACAAGCAGGCGAACTCGCGGCCAACCGAATCAGCCGAGGAGACCGGGAGGATGACTGCGGAGCCCGCGCCTGACAACAGGGGTGTCCAACCCCCGAACGGCGGCGGTGGCGAACCGGCCTTCAACATTCCAGGCATCGTACTGGGCTTCATCGGCGCCTGTGTGCTGATCCACGCCGCTCGGGTCTATGTGATTGCGCCGGCGCAGGATCTGGACCTCCTGGTCGCAGCGGCCTTTATTCCGCTCCGCTACACCGGAGGCTATTCGCTGGATTTTTTCGCCTTCTCCAGCCCCTTGACCTATTCTCTGCTGCACGGTGGTCTCGCGCATCTGGCGATCAACATGATCTGGCTGGCCGCCTTCGGCTCTCCGTTGGCCAACCGCTTTGGTGCATGGCGATTCGCATCGTTCTGGGCCGTGACAGCGCTGGCTGCGGCGCTGATGCACTTTCTCATCTATCCCGACAGTTCCTCGCCCCTTGTCGGGGCGTCCGGAGCGATTTCCGGCATGATGGGCGCGGCAGCCCGATTCGGTTTCCGTGTCGATCGTCGCCGGGGCCAACGCTCCGCCTTTGCTGGCACGCTGCTCCCGATCACCGAGGCCTTGCGCCTGCGTGCCGTGGTGACGTTCCTTGGCGTCTGGATGGCGGTGAACGTCGCGACGGGCCTCCTCGGCGGTGTTCCAGGGTCGGATGCGGTGATCGCCTGGGAGGCGCATATCGGCGGTTTCTTGGTCGGTTTTTTTGGTGTCCGGCTGTTCGACCGCGGTCCGCTTACGCGCTCTTTCTAGGTCGGAGGGCGGCCAGTCTTGCATTGGCCGAAATCCGGTAGCACCATGTCATCAGGTGGGAACGGCTGGAGCACGGAAGCTCAGGAGGAAAGCCATGCTGGTCAGAACCATTCTCGCGGACAAGGGCGGCGACGTCGTCACGATCGCGCCCGAGCGCACGGTCGGAGAGGCGGTGAGCCTGCTTGCCGAGAAGAAGATCGGCGCGGTTGTGGTGACCAAGGGCGGTGGCAAGATCGCCGGTATTCTCTCCGAGCGCGACATCGTGCGCATGCTGGCCGCCGAAGGAGCGGCTGCACTGCAACAGCCGGTTGCGGGAGCGATGACCGCCAAGGTCAAGGTTTGCAACGAGGATCACACGGTCAACGACGTGATGGGCATCATGACGGCCGGCCGCTTCCGCCACCTGCCCGTCGAGCGGGACGGCGTTTTGGCTGGCATCATCTCGATCGGCGACGTCGTTAAGCGCCGCATCGAGGAAATCGAGCACGAAGCGGAGGAAATCCGCAACTACATCGCCACCGCCTAGCGCTGTGTTGGGAGGCGGCCCCGGTCAGGCGTCGTCGGCGACGAAGTCGAAAAGTTCGCGGTTGCGGCAATAGGCGGGCGCGCGGCTGTGCGCAGTATCCGAGGCCAGCCATTCACGGCATTCCTGCCCGTGGCCGCAGGTGAGGCAGCGCAATGTCGCGTTCCTGAGCACAGCAGCGCCGTCGGGCATTCGAGCGACGCCGTCGCGAACGCCGAGATGTTCCATCATGTTGTTCATCAGGTCGGCTTTGGCGGCCATCCTGTCGATGATCCTGAAGGGCTTCATCGTAGATCTCCTCGCTCAAGTTGGCGTACCAGTCTTGCGCCAGGGCCCGCGGCCCGCCTTGACCTCGATCAAATGGGGCAAAGCCTTGCCTGCCTGCTGCGAATGGTCTAGCGAACCGGGCAGTTCCTTCACGAGCAATCTCGCCGATGACCATTATCGACACCCGCACGCCCGACCCGACGCGTTTGATTGCCGGCGCCACCGGCGACTGGGAAATCATCGTCGGCCTTGAGGTGCACGCCCAGGTAACATCGCAGTCGAAGCTGTTTTCGGGCGCCTCGACGGCCTTCGGTGCCGAACCCAACGCCAATGTCAGCCTCGTCGATGCAGCGATGCCGGGCATGCTGCCCGTGATCAACGAGGAATGCGTCAAGCAGGCGATCCGCACAGGGCTTGGTCTGAAGGCAGAGATCAACCTCAAGTCCGTCTTCGATCGTAAGAACTATTTCTATCCCGACCTGCCTCAGGGCTATCAGATATCGCAGTACAAGCAGCCGATTGTCGGGGAAGGCAAGGTCAAGGTCTCTGTCGGCCCCGACCGGCAGGGAAATTTCGAGGACATAGAGGTCGGCATAGAACGGCTGCACCTCGAACAGGACGCTGGCAAGTCGATGCACGACCAGCATCCCACCATGTCCTATGTCGACCTCAACCGTTCCGGCGTCGCGCTGATGGAGATCGTGTCGAAGCCCGACATGCGCTCGTCGGACGAGGCCAAGGCCTACGTGACCAAGCTGCGCTCGATCATGCGCTATCTCGGCACTTGTGACGGCAACATGGACGAAGGGTCGCTGAGGGCCGACGTCAACGTGTCCGTGCGCCGGCCGGGCGAGGGTTTCGGCACGCGCTGCGAGATCAAGAACGTGAACTCCATCCGCTTCCTTGGCCAAGCGATCGAGTACGAGGCGAGGCGGCAAATTGCCATCCTGGAGGATGGCGGCACGATCGATCAGGAGACCCGCCTCTTTGATCCCAACAAGGGCGAGACGCGTTCGATGCGCTCCAAGGAGGAGGCGCACGATTACCGCTATTTCCCCGATCCGGATCTTCTGCCGCTGGAGTTCGACCAGGCCTATGTCGATGCGCTCGCCGGCGATCTTCCGGAATTGCCGGACGAGAAGAGAGAGCGTTTCGTTGCAACGCTCGGTCTCTCGCCCTACGACGCCTCCGTGCTGGTTGCGGAAAAGGCCACTGCCGACTTCTTTGAGAAGGTCGCCGAGGGTCGCGACGGCAAGCTGGCGGCAAACTGGGTCATCAACGACTTGCTGGGAGCCTTGAACAAATACGGCCAGGGCATTGAAGCGACTCCGGTTTCGCCGGAACAGCTTGGCGCGATCATAGACCTGATCAAGGAAGGCACGATCTCCGGCAAGATCGCCAAGGATCTGTTCGACATCGTCTGGAACGAGGGTGGCGACCCGCGCGAACTGGTCGAAAGCCGCGGCCTCAGGCAGGTGACCGATACTGGTGCAATTGAAAAGGCCGTCGATGAGGTGCTTGCGGCCAACCCGGAAAAGGTCGAGCAAGCCAAGGCCAAGCCGACCATGGCTGGCTGGTTTGTCGGTCAGGTGATGAAGGCAACCGGCGGCAAGGCCAATCCCCAGGCCGTCAACGAGCTTATCCGGCAAAAGCTGGGAATCGAGTAAACATGTTTGTGCGCACTGCTTCCGAGCGAGATCTCGATGCCGTGCGCGACCTGCTCGTTGAGACCTGGCATGCGACCTATGACGGTATCTACGGCGTGGCGCGGGTGATCGAGATCACCGACGACTGGCATTCAATTGCGGCGCTCAGGGCGCGGCTGACGATGCCGAGGTCGGAGTTCGTGCTAGCGGACGACGGCGAGATGATCGGCGGCATGGCCTTTGCCAGCGCCAGCGATGACGACAAGACCGTGATGCTGCATCAGCTCTATGTGCGCCCCGGCCAGCAGGGCAGGGGAACTGGCAGGCTGTTGCTCGACGAGATTATCGCGAGTTTTCCGGAGGCGCGTACGGTCAAGCTTGAGGTCGAAGAGGCCAATGCCGGCGCGATTGCGTTCTACAAGGCGAACGGATTCGAGGACGTTGGGCGCACCGCCAATTGCGGCCGTCAGGATTCCGGAATCCCGGCACTGATCTACGAGCGCCAGCTGAGCTGATCCCTATCGCTCGCGCCGAAGCGGCGTCTTCCAGCGGATGCGCTTGCCGAGTTCTGCCTCGCGGTAGAAAACATAGAAGCCGGCCCCTGCAATCAGCGCGATCCCGATCCACGCCACGACATCGGGCCAATCGCCCCAGATCACGACGCTCCAGAAGATCGCCAGAGGCATGGCGACATATTCGAACGGTGCTATCAAACCCGCCTGCGCGACGCGGTAGGCTTGGCTCACCAGGTAGCCGCCGGTCGCGCCGATGACACCGATCGCGCCGAGCAAGGCAAAATCGCCCACGGGCGGCCAGGTCCAGGCGCGCAGCAGGAATTCGAGATTTGCGTTGCCTGAGCCACTGTAGCGGCCGTCACCGAAGATCAGCCCCATCGCGCCGGAAAAGCAGATGAAGGCGATGCTGAGATAGAATGACATCGCTGAGGCCTTCACGGCCACGCCAAGCTTGCGTGTGGTGATCTGCAGCAGCGAATAACCGAAGGCGGCGACAAGAGGCAGGAAGGCGGCGAATTGGAAAGTGCTGCCGCCCGGGCGGATGACGATCATCACGCCTGCGAGTCCCAGAAACACCGCGAGCCAGCGCCTCGGCCCGACCCGTTCGCCAAGAAGCAGCACCGACAGGCCTGTAACGAAGAGGGGTCCGACGAAGTAGATCGCCGTCGCCTCGCCGAGCGGCAAGGTGGCGAGCGCGGCGTAGAAGGTCATGTTGGCGAAAACCACGATCATGCCACGCATCATGTGAAAGCCCAGCCGGTTCGTGCGCAGATCGCGATAGGAGCCGTCGAGCGGCACGAAGACGGCCAACGTCACGATTATGCCGATCAGGCTGCGGATAAAAGTGATCTGGTGCAGCGGGTAGTCGCCGGATAGATATTTGATGACGACGTCGTTGAGCGAGAACGCGATCGCCGCGCCCATGGCGCAGGAAATGCCGATCAGGCCCGCCGGCACCTTACTCGCGCCTGCGGTGGTACCGCGCTCGCCTGTCATTCGACCGGCAGTTCCGTCCCGTCCGGATCCCAAAGGCGTACCGGCGCGCATTCGATAAGGTAGTCGTGAAGCGCAGGGTCGCATCTGACCTCCGCCGCCTTCATCGCCGCCTCCCTGCTGCCCCAGCCGCAGGAATGTTCGTGCCAGTGTGGCCCCTCGCTATGCTGCTTGAAGACATCGACGCTCCAGCCGGCCGGGTAGCACCAAGCGACCCGCAGGCAGTCGCGCTGTTCCGCGCCGCCCTCGACGCATTTCTGGCGCGCACACGCAAAACCCTTGTCCGGGTTGCCGGCACTGCAGACGCCGGACGATTGCTCCGGCGCCTCGACGAAAGCGATGCCGACAGGACCGTTCTGCGCCAACGCGGGTGCAGGACCCAGGCAGGGGGCAAGGAAGGCCAATGCCGGCCAAAGGCGCGCTCGCATGTCGGGTTCTCCGAGGGGCGTTGAGAAGTCGAGCCGAGCCTATCGCGGAGCTGTCCTGCCATGAAGGACTAAATTGCGGACGCCCTTGCGTTCGCGACGTACGAGGGTCATAAGGCGAAGGATCCGCACGAGGCGACCGATGAAGAATTTGCTGCTTCAGATTTTCACCTGGTGGCACGGGCAGACGCTCGGCACCCGCTTTCACACCTGGCGCAAGGGCAGCCTCGTCGGCGAGGACGAGTTCGGCAACCGCTATTATCAGGGCGGCAAGGATTCGGAAGGGCGCACGCGGCGCTGGGTGATCTACAACGGTCTTGTCGAGGCCTCACGCATTCCATCCGGCTGGCACGGCTGGATGCACTACCGCACCGATACGCCGCCCTCCAAGGAGGATTACAACGCGCGGGAATGGCAAAAGCCGCACGTGCCGAACCTGACCGGCACCGCGCAGGCCTACCGACCGAAGGGTTCACTGCTTTCGCCCGGCGAGCGGCCGGCGGTTACCGGCGACTACGACGCCTGGACGCCCGGCGGCTGACCGCGGCAAAGGCAGATTTTTCGCCACAATGGACGGCTAACCGGGTTGTCGGATTTTCGATGCGGGCAAATGCGGCCGAATCGGCAATGATGCGGAAATGGTTCCGGTGAGCGCATGATCGACGTTGCAGGGTTTGCGAAGTGGCCACGCTGGCGGCACGGTGTCGCGGCCGCCGCGCTGCTGCTGGCGGCGTTTCCTGCAGCCGCCGAGGAACGAATCTCCAATCCTGTCGCCGAGTTCACGGGCATCGACAAGATCACCGGTCGGATCATCACCTTCGATGTCTATATCGACGAGACGGTGCAGTTTGGCGCGCTGCAGGTGACACCGCGCGTCTGCTATTCAAGCCCCGATACCGAGGAAGCGAAGACGGATTCGTTTGTCGAGGTCGACGAGATCACGCTCGACCGCAAGATTCGTCGCATTTTCACCGGCTGGATGTTCGCCGAAAGCCCGGGTCTGAATGCGGTCGAGCATGCCGTCTATGACGTGTGGCTGAAGGACTGCAAGCAGGACTCGCAAGTGCCGGCGCCCGAAGCCCGCGCCGACTGACCCGGCATTCCATCAGGGAAAGAACCGAGCGTTTCCCGTGATGGCTTCGGCCAGCAGGGTTTCGTATTTGCGACGCGGCAGATCGATGGCGCCGAAACGCTTCAGGTGTGCTGTCGTGAACTGGGTATCCAGAAGCACGAACCCGCGCTCGCGCAGGCGTTCGACAAGATGCACCAGGCACACCTTGGAAGCGTCACGCTCGCGCGAGAACATGCTTTCTCCGAAAAATGAGCGGCCGAGCGTCACGCCGTAGAGTCCACCGACCAGTCGCCCGCCCAGCCAGGCCTCCACCGTATGGCAATGGCCGCGCTGGAAAAGTTCGCGATAAGCGTCGCGGATCGGGGCGTTGATCCACGTGCTGGCGCGGCCGCGCTTGGTTTCGGCGCAGCCTTGCAGGACGCCGTCGAAGTCACTGTCGATACGGATATCGAAGATGCGCCGCCTCACCACCTTCTGCAGGCTCCTGGGTACGTGAAAGGCGTCGAGCGGAATAATGCCGCGCGTTTCCGGCCGGACCCAAAACACCTCCGGGTCGTCGGCGCTCTCGCCCATCGGGAAGACGCCGTTCGAATAGGCCTTGAGCAACAGGTCCGGCGGTATCCGGTAGCCGGGCGCGAACGGCCTTACCATGGTCGCGTCACGTCACTTGCTTTGCGACAGATGCTTTTCCAGCCAATGGATATCGTAATCGCCATTGGCGATGTCGAGGTTGCCGACCAGATCACGAAAGAGCGGCAGTGTCGTCTTGATGCCGTCGACGACGAACTCGTCGAGCGCCCGCCTAAGCCGCATCATGCACTCCACGCGGTTACGGCCGTGAACGATCAGTTTCCCGATCAGGCTGTCGTAGTAGGGCGGGATCTTGTAGCCGGAGTAGACGCCTGAATCGACCCGGATACCGAGCCCGCCTGGCGTATGGAAGTGACTGATCGTGCCAGGTGAAGGCACGAATGTGCGTGGATCCTCGGCGTTGATGCGACATTCGATGGCATGTCCGTGGAAGCGGATGTCGCTTTGCGTGACCGACAGGCCACCGCCGGAGGCGACTCGAATCTGCTCATGGACGAGGTCGATGCCGGTGATCGCCTCGGTGACGGGATGCTCCACCTGGAGCCGCGTGTTCATCTCGATGAAATAGAAGCCGCCATCCTCGTAGAGGAACTCGATCGTGCCTGCGCCGGAATAGCCGAGATCGGCAATGGCCTGCGCGCAGACATCACCGATACGGGCACGCTCCTCGTCGTTGAGAGCCGGTGAATTGGCCTCCTCCCAGACCTTCTGGTGGCGCCGCTGCAGCGAACAGTCGCGCTCGCCCAGGTGGATGCCGCCACCCTGGCCGTCGCCAACCACCTGGATTTCAATGTGACGCGGCTTTTCGAGATATTTCTCGATGTAGACCGCGTCGTCGCCGAAGGCCGCGCCTGCCTCCGAGCGCGCGGTCGCCAGCGCAACGTCGAGGTCATCCTCGTTGCGTGCCACCTTCATGCCGCGCCCTCCGCCGCCGGCGGAGGCCTTGATGATGACCGGGTAACCGATCTCGGCGGCGATCCGGCGCGCCTCCTTCTCATCGGTGACGGCGCCGTCGGAACCCGGCACCACCGGGATGCCGAGGCGCTTGGCGGTTCGCTTGGCCTCGATCTTGTCGCCCATGACCCGGATGTGGTCGCCGGAAGGTCCGATGAAGGTAATGTTGTGCGCAGCCAGGATGTCGGCGAAGCGGGCATTTTCCGACAGGAATCCATAGCCCGGATGGATGGCGTCGGCGCCGGTGATTTCGCAGGCGGCCACGATCTGGTGGATGTTCAGGTAGCTGTCCCGCGATGGCGGTGGCCCGACGCATACGCTCTCGTCGGCGAGCTTGACGTGCATGGCGTCGGCGTCGGCGGTCGAGTGAATGGCGACCGTCTTGATGCCGAGTTCCTTGGCCGCGCGCAGCACTCGAAGAGCGATCTCTCCGCGGTTGGCAATGAGGATCTTCTGGAACATGCCGCTCTTACTCGATCACGACCAGCGGTTCGCCGAATTCCACCGGCTGCGAATCCTCGAACAGGATCGCGGTCACCGTACCGGCGCGCGGCGAGGGGATCTGGTTCATCGTCTTCATGGCCTCGATGATGAGCAGGGTCTGGCCCTCCCGCACCTGTTGACCGACCTCGATGAACGGCTTGGCGCCCGGCGCCGGAGAGGCATAGGCGGTGCCGACCATCGGTGAGTTCACGGCATTGCCCGGCTTGGTGGCGGGTGCGGCTGCCTCGACAGCCGGTTCGGTGCGGGGTGCCGGCCTGACGGGCTCGGCCGACGGGGGCGGCGCATAGACAGGCGCTGCGGCCTGGATGGCAGTGTTCTGCCGCGAAACCCGGACACGCAGATCGCCTTGCTCGACCTCGATCTCAGACAGGTGCGTTTCGTTGAGGATGTCGGCGAGGTCGCGGATGAGCTGTTGGTCTATCCCGGGTTTCTTGGTCGACATTGAACGTGAATTCCTCGTTGTTGCCTTGGTACTCACAGACGATCGGCAAGCGCCTGCAGCGCAAGCGCGTAGCCCATTGGCCCGAAGCCGCAGATGACGCCCACAGCCACCGGTGACACGTGTGAGACGTGGCGGAACTGCTCGCGTGCGTGGATGTTAGAAAGATGGACCTCGGCGACTGGAAGCCCGACTGCCCTGATCGCGTCGTGAAGCGCGATCGACGTATGGGTGTAGGCGCCGGGATTGATGACGATCGCCTGGGCCTTGTCCCCGGCTTCCTGTATCCAGTCGACAAGCACCCCTTCGTGGTTGGATTGGCGAAACTCGATCGCGAGCCCCAACCCGTCTGCCGCTCGGCGGCAGTCGACCTCAATGTCGGCGAGGGTCTTGCCGCCATAGATGGACGGCTCACGCTTGCCGAGCATGTTCAGGTTGGGGCCGTTCAGCACAAAGACGGTTCGCGACATCTGGACCTCGTGGCCGGCGGCAAAGCGCCGACGCCGGTCACTCTATAGTCGCCATGCAGGCGGCAGGAAAGAGCGCGCCACGTGATCTTTCGCTGTCCACAGCCGTGATTTCGGGGCTTTCGCGCTTTCTCAGTCAGCACGCCGCCGAAGAGCACTCGCGCAGCTTGGCGAGTTTTTCCTCCAGCACCTGTCGGCCCAGCGCGCCGAAAACGACCTCGTTGCCGACGACGTAAGAAGGGGTTCCGGTGATGGAAAGCGCGTTTGCGAGTTCATAGGTGCCAGCGAAGGCTTCGGCGATGGCCGGGTTCTTCATCGCTTCGCGCAGCTCTCCTTCATCCGCGCCGAGCGCTAGGGCGATGTTGACAGCGCTCTCCTCGGTCGCGCGTCCGGCGCTGCCCAGAAGCTTGGTATGGAACTGGTCGTATTTCTCCGGCAACAGCGAGCGGAAGGCCATCGACACGATATGCGCGCGTTGTGAATCGGGGCCCAGGATCGGAAACTCCTTTAGCACGAAACGCACTTCTGGATTGGCCTCGGTCACAGCCTGCATGTCGGCCATCGCCCTTTTGCAGTAGCCGCAATTGTAGTCGAAGAACTCTACCAGCGTGTACTGACCGTTCGGGTTGCCGAAGATGCCGTCATGGGCGGAGTTGAATATCTCGTCGCTTTTCTCCGAGATCGTCGCCTCCTGCGCGACGCGCTGCTGTTCTTCCTGCTTCTTCTCAAGTGCCTCCTGGACCTCGAGCAGCAGTTCCGGATTTTCCAGCAGGTAGTTGCGAATGATCTCCTCGACCTCAGCCCGATCGATCGCCGAAGCGCCCTGTGCCTCGACGACCTTGATCTGCCCGGCGACAGCAGGGCCGACCGGCTGGCCTGCGATGTAGCCAGCAACCAGCATTGCTGCCGAGACCATCACGCCCGCAATGCCGAACACCAAAATTCTCTTCATGCTGCTTGTTCCTTCGGACGGCCGGCGGTCACTTCTTGCGGTTCGGCCGGGCGTTGATGATATCCTGCGCTCGCACCCAGTCTGGGCTGCCGCGCTTCAGTTTCTGCTGCGCTCGTGTTGCGAAGATGCGGGCTTCCTGGAACGAGCCCGAATAGTAATGCATCTCGGCCGAGGCGAGTTCGGCTTCACCGATACTGCCGAGCCGGCCATAGGCCTGTGCCAGCAGCATATAGCCGTCGGGATTTTCGCGGTCGCGGCTGAGCGCGTTGCTGATCTGGCGAACCGCCTCGCGGGTCGCTTTCTGATCGCCGGCCGACAACAGGGCCTTTCCGTAGCTGATCTGGATGATCGGCGACTTGGACCCGTCGAGCTTCTGCGCCCGCGCATAGGCCTTGATTGCCTCTCCGGGCTGATTGGCTCGCACGAGCATGTCGCCGCGAAGCTCGTGAAAATAGGCGTAGTTGGGCTGCGTGGCGATGAGGCGGTCAATCTTGGCGATCGCGTCGCGCGGGCGCCCGCGCAGGTGGGTGTTGATCGCGTCAGCGTAGAGTGCGGGCAGGCTGCGCGGATTGTTGCGGAAAAGGCGCGATGTCGCGGCCGGGCCTTCGGTATAAGCCGCGATCTTGGCGCGCATCAGATCGTGGCGCACCTGGAGAGCCGCGCTGTCCGTCTTGTTGAAATGAGCGCTTTGGCTCGCCAGCGTCTGCAGATGGGCGATGCGCTCGCGCGGCATGGGATGGCTGAGCTGATAGGGGTCGACCCTTGAGCCGGTCAGCGCCAATGCGCTGGCGAAGCGCTCGAAGGTCTTCAGCATCCCGCGTGCTGACTGGCCGGTACGTTCCAGGTAGGTCAGAGCCGAGCGGTCCGCCGAGCTTTCTTCCGCACGCTGATAGCCGAGCAGGCCGCGCCGCGCCACCTCCGCGCCGCCCATGGCGATGCCGCCGCCGGAGCGCGCCAAGGCACTGTTGTCGCTCAGCGCGCCGCCCACTGCCGCGCCAATTCCCAGAAGGGTGGCCACGATGGCAATCGTCTGTGCGCGCTCCAACTGTGCACGCAGTCGTTCCTGGTGCCCCCCGGCGAGATGGCCCGCTTCGTGCGCAAACACCCCGATGATTTCGTTTGGCGTTTCGGCCGTCAGGAGCGCCCCGGTATTGATGAAGATACGTCGGCCGGCAACGAAGGCGTTGAAGCTGCGGTCGTTGACCAGAACAATGTCTATGCCGGATTTGCCAAGCCCGGCCGCGCGCAGGATCGGCCGTGCATAGTCGCTGACAAGCGCCTCGATCTCGGCGTCGCGGACGATCGGCACCCGTTGTTGTTGCGCGATCGCTGGCGACAGCGGGGCTAGGGCAAACTGGACGGCGACGCCGACCGCAATGGCGGCGCGCGTGAAGAAGCCCGACTTTTTCTTCGCACTGGACATGGCGGAAATCACAGGTAGACGACCGTGTGGACGATGGAAAGACCGAGCCGTGGTGTTCAGGCATTCGTGATGGTGCCGATCGACTCCGGCTGCCGCGAGCGTACGCTCGCAACAACCTAGAGGGTGCGCTTATGACAGTGGCGATATCAAGGCGCAGCGCGGTAGAGCCGTTTCATGCAATGGATGTGCTGGCCGATGCGAACCGGCTGAAAGCAAAGGGTTTTCCGATCATTTCCATGGCAGTCGGCCAACCATCGGAGCCCGCGCCCAAAGCCGTCCGCGATGCCGCTGTGGCGGCAGCGATCAATGGCCGCATCGGCTATACCGACGCGCTGGGCATCTCGGAACTGCGGGAAGCCATCTCAAATCACTACGCAGACCACTACGACGTGGACGTGCCGTACTCACGAATCGTGGTCACCACAGGATCCTCAGCGGCCTTCAATCTCGCCTTCCTAGCGATGTTCGACCCCCGCGACCGCGTCGCGACGACCGCGCCGGGCTATCCAGCCTATCGCAACATCATGAAAGCGCTCGGTATTGAACTGATTGAGATACCGCTCGCAAAAGGTGGCTACCCGACCGCGGAGTTGATGGCGGACGCTTTCCGCGACAGGCCGTTCAAGGGGTTTCTTTTCGCGAGCCCCGCCAATCCGACCGGTTCCGTCATCCCGGCCGATGAGATTGCGCGGATAGCGATGACGGCGAAGGAACTCGGTATTTCCCTGATTTCGGACGAGATCTATCACCGCCTTGCCTTCGATGCAGCCGATACAACCGCACTTGCTGCCGATCCCGACGTTGTCGTGATCAACTCGTTCTCCAAATATTATTGCATGACCGGCTGGCGCATCGGCTGGATGGTCGTTCCGGACGCCCTGTTGCGGCCGATCGAACGTATTCAGCAAAGCCTCTACATTTCAGCGCCAGAACTGTCGCAACGTGCCGCGGTACATGCATTCGGGGCTGGCGTCGAACTCGATGCGGTGAAGCGGAAATATGCGATGAGCCGCGAAATGTTGCTCAAGCAGTTGCCGAGATTGGGCTTGGAGATCGCAGCGCCAATGGACGGAGCCTTCTACGCTTATTGTGACGTCTCGCGCTTCTCCAATGACAGCATGGCGTTCGCACGCCGCATGATCCGGGAGGCGCACGTCGCCGCCACTCCGGGCCACGATTTCGACCCGGTCAACGGTCACCGCACGATGCGCTTTTCCTACGCCGGCGACCCAGCAGATATGATTGAAGCCATGGATCGGCTGGAGACCTGGCTGGCAAAATGATCTTTGCCGGAACTGCCTATCAAGGGGAACTGGCGAATCGAAGAAGGCCAGGGCGAACCCCGGCCTTCCTTTCAAATCGCCAGTCGGAGTGGGCTCAGAAAAAGCCCTTGCGCTGCCACCAGCCGGATTTGCGCGGTTTTTCCTCGGTCGGCGTCGGCTCCTCACTCGCGACCGTCGACGTCACGACCGGCTCGGCAGTGACCGCCGCTTCGGTCTCGGCAGGCGCGTCGGTCACCACCGGTTCGTCTTGAGCGGTAGCTTCGACCGCCTGGTCGGCTTCCACAACTGCTTCCGCCTTTGCCTCGGCCGGCTTCTTGCGCCGCGAACGGCTTTTCGCGGGTTTGGGCTTTTCGGCCTTCGGCGCAACGTCTGCGGCCTCGACAGGCTCATCCGGGCCGGCCGCTTCAGCGACTTCAGTGACGACATCCAACTGCGTTTCGTCGGCGGTCTCGGCGTTGTCGGTCGGCTCCGCCGAGATCACCGCTTCGTGGTCCGATGAATCCACCGCTGCGGCTTCGCCGTCGCGGTCACGCCGGCTTCTGCGTCCGCCGCGCTTGCCGCGCCGGCGCTTCTTGCGGTCCTGGCCGTCATCGTCACTGTCGGAACGACTTTCCGCTTCTGCGTCGTCTTCTTCAGCGGCGTCCGCCTCCCGGTCCTCCGGGATCGCCTCGCCTTCGGCGTCGCGGTCGCGCCCGCCACGCCTTCTGCGCCGGCGGCGCTTCTTGCGGGAGCGACCATCGTCCTGCTCGTCACCGTCTTCGGTCTCCGCACTGGCTTGATCGGCGAGTTCTTCGCTCTCTTCAATCTCCGCCGACACACCGATCGGCGAAAGGGCCTGTATGTCGACCGGGCGCTCCACTGGAGCGCCCTTCGAGATCAGGTAATGCTGTATGCCAATGTTTTCATCGGCTTCGATCGCGATCGTAAGCCCGAACCGCTCCTCGAGGTCGGCAAGGTTGGCGCGCTTGTGATTGAGCACGTAGAGCGCCGTCGCCACCGGGGTGCGCACGGTGATGTGATGCCGCGCATCCTTGAGCAGAAACTCCTCGATGGCGCGAACGACATGCAGTGCGACGGAGGAATCGGAGCGCACATGGCCGGTACCGCCGCAGTGCGGGCAGGGCTTCATGGTCGATTCCAGCACACTTGCGCGGATGCGCTGGCGTGACATCTCCAGAAGGCCGAAATGCGAAATGCGTCCAACCTGGATGCGGGCCCGGTCGTGCTTGAGGTGATCCTTGAGACGCTTCTCGACGGCGCGATTGTTGCGCTTCTCCTCCATGTCGATGAAGTCGATGACGATTAGGCCCGCCAGATCGCGCAGCCGCAGCTGCCGCGCGATTTCCTCGGCGGCCTCCAGATTGGTCTGGAGCGCAGTGTCCTCGATCGAGTGCTCCTTGGTCGAGCGGCCCGAATTGACGTCGATGGAAACCAGCGCCTCGGTCTGGTTGATGATGATGTACCCGCCGGACTTCAGCGTCACCTGCGGTTGCAGCATCTTGTCGAGTTGCGCCTCGACGCCGTGGCGCACGAAGATCGGCACCACGTCACGGTAAGGCTGGACGGCCTTCGCATGGCTGGGCATCAGCATGCGCATGAAGTCCTTGGCTTCACGATAGCCGTCGTCGCCGGAAACGAGGATCTCGTCGATTTCCTTGTTGTAGAGATCGCGTACCGAGCGTTTGATCAGGCTGCCTTCTTCATAGACTAGCGTCGGCGCCGTCGATTCGAGCGTCAGGGTTCGGACGTTCTCCCAAAGCCTCATCAGATATTCGTAGTCGCGCTTGATCTCGGCCTTGGTCCGGTTGGCGCCTGCCGTTCGCAAGATCACGCCCATGCCTTGCGGCACGTCGAGATGCTTGACCACGTCCTTGAGCCGCTTGCGATCTTGTGCGCTGGTGATCTTGCGCGAGATGCCGCCACCACGCGCGGTGTTGGGCATCAGGACCGAATAGCGTCCGGCCAGCGACAGATAGGTCGTCAGCGCGGCGCCCTTGTTGCCACGCTCCTCCTTGACCACCTGCACCAGCAGGATCTGACGCCGCTTGATGACTTCCTGTATCTTGTACTGCTTGCGCACCACGCGGCGCCGGCTCGGCAGTTCCTCCAGCGCATCTTCCGCGCCGACCGATTCGACTTCGCCATCGGCGTCGTCGCCGTTTTCGGCACCTTCGTCGTCGCTGCCCTGACGACCGCGGCTGCCACGGTCACGTCCACGCGGCTTGATGTCGTCCGCCTCCTTGCCGGCCTCGGAGAGGGACTCTTCCGCTGCAGGCACGGTGTCGGCAAGCTCCTCCGAAACGACATCGGCGTCGGTGCGGGCCGGCATCGCCGGGCCCTTGTCTTCATTGGCGTCGCCGTCAGCCTCGACTTGATCGACCGCGCTCACTTCGTCTGGCGCGTTGTCTTCCGATTCCTCGTCGCTTTCCTCGGCCGCGGCTTCAGAGGCCGACGTTTCCGAGCGGGCTTCACGGTCGCCGGGCTTGCTGCCCCGGCTGCGCCCGCGACGGCGGCGCTTGCCGCGCCCCCGCTCGCTGCGTTCCTCGCCGTCGTCGTCTTCATCCTCATCGGCGGCTTCGGCCTCGGCCTGAAGCAACGCCTGCCGATCGGCGACCGGGATTTGGTAATAGTCGGGGTGGATTTCGCTGAAGGCCAGGAAACCGTGCCGGTTGCCGCCATATTCGACGAACGCCGCCTGCAGCGACGGTTCGACGCGGGTCACACGGGCAAGGTAGATGTTTCCTTTGAGTTGTTTCTTGTCCTGGGACTCGAAATCGAATTCTTCAATCCTGTTGCCGCGCACCACGACGACGCGCGTTTCCTCCGGGTGGGAGGTGTCGATAAGCATCTTGTTGGGCATTATGGAAGTTCTCCCCGGCAGCGCAGCCCGCCGGCGGTCGCTGCAAAGCAGGCCGCACGGGTTTTGTCGGGAACGCAGTGCCGGAACATTTGTCCGCAGGCCGGGGCGTCCGCGTCGGCGAGTGCCGGCCCGCAGCCGCAACGGCGCGGGACAATCCGGCATTTGACCTCGGGGCGCAGATGGCCATTACAAAGCCTTTGGAACCGTTACAGACGAAGCCCGGCATCGCCGGACCAGCTTTTTGCTCATGAAGAGCCGGCGCGGAGCTTTGAGGACCGGCCGTTTTCTTACGCAAAGGCGTTCCGTTGTCAGGGATGCCTTGACGAAATTCTGTCGGGCCACCGGCGCGCCGAATCTCTGGCCGTCGCGCTACGTCGCTTCACCTCTGTCGAAGGTGCGGCAGGACGCGTTTCGGGCATTGAAGTGACCCTGCGACGCTTTTATGATTTGACTGCGTCGATGGCAACCCCGATTCCGATGCCGGCAAAACGGTGCCCGGTAGACTGCATGCGCCGCAAGGCTCGGTTAACCATCGCATTATACGATCCGTTAACTTCTTGATTCCCGACGACACATCGCAGGCAGCCGAACTGGATGCAGAAAAACGCGCATTGCCGACGAAAAGGCCAATTAACGCAGTTGTTTCAGAGGCTTGCGGCTTGTTTCCTGGTGGTCTTGCCGTTTCTGATGCTGATCGGTGTCAGCGATCCCGTGTTGGCGGCGCCCGAAGGCGAGGAAGCGGCCCTTCGCGCCCACTCCTATCGAATGGCCGGCGACGCCAATCGCATGCGCGTGGTAATCGAGTTCGACCGCGAGCCGCCGCTGAAATGGTTCCTGCTGAGGGGGCCGCATCGCCTCGTGCTCGACCTTCCCGATACCGTCTTCGGTTTTGATTCGGATGCGCTGGATCCGCGTGGCCTGATCACGAAAGTTCGCTACGGCAAGTTGGGAGAGGGGCATTCCCGGGTCATCTTGGCGAGCGATGGCCCGTTCGTTGTGGAAAAGCTCGCTCTGCTGGAGAATGAGACATCGCCGGGTTATCGCATGGTGCTCGACCTTGTCTCCGGGTCGGAACGCCAGTTCGAAGAAGCGCTCGCCGACCAGGCCCAGATCACCGGCTCGACGACCATTGCCGGGGATAAACGTGACAGGCTCGCCGCGACGCAGCGAGTGGAGGAGGGTGGACCCTTCACAGTGGTCATCGATCCTGGCCACGGCGGCATCGATGGCGGCGCCGAGGGCGCCAACGGAACGGTCGAGAAAGAGCTGACGCTGTCTTTTGCCCGCGAATTGCGCAAGGCGCTGGAGGCTAAGGGCGGCTACGAAGTGATCATGACCCGCGACGAGGACGTCTTCCTGCGTCTCGACGAACGGGTCAGAATCGCCAGGCAGCATGAAGCAGATCTGTTCATCTCGGTCCATGCCGACACGATCCGCTACCGATCGATCCGCGGTGCAACTGTCTACACGATCTCCGAGAAGGCTTCCGATGAGGTTGCTCGCGCGGCCGCCGAGCGCGAGAACGAGTCGGATTCGCTCGCCGGCGTCGAAGTTGCCGAGGAGAATCGCGAGGTGGCCGGGATCCTCGCCGACCTCGTGCGGCGCGAGACCCACGGGTTTTCGGTGAGCTTTGCGCGTTCGCTCGTGTCGGAGTTTTCCGAGACCATCGAATTGATCAAGAATCCTCACCGTTCTGCCGGATTCCGCGTACTCCGGGCGCCGGATGTGCCTTCGGTGCTCGTTGAACTCGGCTATTTGTCCAATCCCGAGGATGAAGCCCTGATGCTCGACGGAGATTGGCGCAAGAAAGCGGTGACCAGCATTGTCGAGGCGGTCGGCGGGTTTGCAGCCGCGACCGGCAAGCTGCGCGGATGATGGGGGTCCGGGCATGCGGACGATTTTCGCCGCATTTTGCCCACAAGCGAGGGGCAAAAGAGGTTATCTCACCTCGACAATTCGCGCTTGGCGGGGGTGATTTGGCGGTCCTGACAGGGGACATCTGCGGACTGGAGCAGGGATGATACGTCTTATCGGGTATTTCTTCGGCGTCGGCATCATGCTCGCCCTTCTCGTGGCGGCGGGCATTGCCGTCTATATCAGCGATCTGACCAAGGATCTGCCCGACTACGAAGTGCTGGCGAAATATGAGCCGCCGGTAACGACCCGCGTCCACGCGGCGGATGGCTCGCTTATGGGAGAATTCGCGCGCGAACGCCGGCTGTACCTGCCGATTCAGGCGGTGCCGGATCGGGTCAAGGCGGCGTTTCTGTCGGCCGAGGACAAGAACTTCTACACCCATCCCGGGATCGACGTTGTCGGCCTGACCCGTGCGATCATCACCAACCTCCAGAACATGGGCAGCGGTCGCCGGCCGGTGGGCGCGTCAACGATCACGCAGCAGGTCGCCAAGAACTTCCTTTTGTCCTCACGCCAGACCTATGACCGCAAGATCCGCGAGATGATCCTGGCTTTCCGCATCGAGCAGGCCTACTCCAAGGATCGCATCTTCGAACTCTACCTCAACGAGATTTTCTTCGGCCTTGGCGCATACGGCGTCGCCGGTGCTGCGCTGACCTATTTCGACAAGTCGGTCAACGAATTGACCGTCGCCGACGCCGCCTATCTGGCCGCCCTGCCGAAAGGCCCGTCAAACTACCATCCTTTCAAGCACACGGAGCGTGCGATCGAGCGTCGCAATTGGGTCATCGACCAGATGATCGAGAACGGCTACGTCTCGCAATCGGAAGGGGAAAAGGCCAAGGCCTCCGGCCTCAACGTCACCCCGCGGCGCGGCGGCACTTACCTTTTCGCAGGCGAGTATTTCACCGAGGAGGTGCGGCGCGAGATTATCGACCGCTACGGCCAGAATGCCCTTTACGAGGGTGGCCTGTCGGTGCGCACGACCCTTGACCCGAAGCTTCAGGTTCTGGCGCGCAAGGCGCTGCAGCACGGGCTGATACGCTACGACACCCTGCGCGGATACCGTGGCCCGGTGACCAGGATCGACGCTTCCGGCGATTGGGGAATTCCGCTGGCCGAGGTCGAAAGCCTCAACGATGTGCCGGAATGGAAAGTCGCGGTGGTGCTGTCGGCCAGCGAGAACGGGCTGGAGGTCGGACTGAAGCCGGCGCGCGAAGTGTCCGGTGACGTGGGACCGGATCGCGAACGTGTCACTGTACCGCTCGACAATATGAAATGGGCCATGCGTCACGTCGTCGACGGCAAGCGGCTGAAGGCGGACACGCCAGCCGATGTCGTCTCGCCCGGCGACGTGGTCTTTGTCGAGAAGGTCGAAGCGACGGAAGAGGACAGTGGCGGCTGGACCCTGCGCCAGGTACCGGAAATCGGTGGAGCTCTGGTCGCCATGGACCCGCATACCGGCCGCGTGCTGGCGATGGCCGGCGGGTTTTCCTTCTCGGAATCCGAATTCAACCGCGCGACACAGGCCTACCGGCAGCCCGGTTCTTCGTTCAAGCCGTTCGTCTACGCGGCCGCACTCGACAATGGCTACACGCCGGCGTCGGTCGTTCTCGATGCACCGATTACTATAACGATCGGCAACGAGGTCTGGTCCCCGAAGAACTACGGCGGCAAGTCCGCAGGGCCTTCCACGTTGCGCGCCGGCATCGAGCGTTCGCGAAACCTGATGACCGTCCGTCTCGCCAACGACATGGGGATGCCACTGGTCGCCGAGTATGCCGAGCGGTTCGGCGTCTACGACAAGATGGCGCCACACATCGCCATGTCGCTCGGCTCGGGCGAAACGACGGTCATGCGCATGGTGTCGGCTTACTCGGTCTTCGCCAATGGCGGCCGCCAGATCCAGCCGACGCTGATTGACCGTATCCAGGACCGCTACGGCGAGACCGTGTACAAGCATGACGACCGCCGCTGCGAGGGCTGTAATGCCGACGAGTGGCGTGGCCAGGCGGAGCCGGAACTTGTCGACGATTCCGAGCAGGTTCTCGATCCGATGACCGCTTACCAGATCACCTCGATGATGCAGGGTGTGGTCCAGCGGGGCACCGCGGTCACCCTTTCGGAACTCGGCCGTCCGATCGCCGGCAAGACCGGGACGACCAATGACGAAAAGGACGCCTGGTTTGTCGGTTTCACGCCCGACATCGTTGTTGGCGTCTTCATGGGATATGACCAGCCGAAGCCGATGGGCAAGGGATCGACGGGCGGCGGGCTTGCCGCGCCGATCTTCAAGGAATTCATGGCCGCAGCCCTCAAGGACATGCGCCCGGTCGATTTCCAGACACCGGAGGGCATGAAGGTAATCGCCATCAACCGCAAGACCGGTATGCGTGCGGCCGAAGGCGGTGGCGGCGTGATCATGGAGGCGTTCAAGCCCGGCACCGGCCCCGCCGACACCTATTCGATCATCGGCGGCGATTTCGGCGTGCCGGAAGCCGCCGCCATTTCGCCCTCGGCAAGCCGCGCCATCTCCTCCGGCGGCGGCGGCCTCTACTGACCTGATCTGTCGCTTGCGAGCGTGCCGCCACGGCCTTTACAGGCTCGGGGCAGCTCAATATGGTCCGCCGCGAATCCGAGCTTCAACCCGAAGAGCAGGTGAACTGCCATGCGTGCTGAAACCCAGTCACTTGTCGACGAGATCAAGCAGGCCATAAGCCTGCTGAGGAGGCATCTTTGACTGGGATCAGGCTCTGAAGCGTCTGGACTATCTCAACGCGCGCGCGGAAGACGGCGACCTGTGGAATGATCCCCAGCAAGCCCAGGAACTGATGCGCGAGCGTCAGACGCTGGAAGATTCCATCACTGCCATAAATCGCATGAACGCGAACCTCGATGACGGCATCGCGTTGATAGAACTTGGCGAGGAGGAAGGCGATAATGACGTCGTGGCCGAGGCCGAGGCATCGATCCGCGCGCTGAAATCCGAACTGGCGGACCGCCAGATCGATACGCTTCTGTCGGGCGAGGCGGACGCCAACGATGCCTATGTCGAGGTACATGCCGGTGCCGGCGGTACCGAAAGCCAAGACTGGGCCGAGATGCTCCTGCGCATGTACACCCGCTGGGCCGAGCGCCGGCGCTTCAAGGTCGAGGTGCTCGAGGTCCACGACGGCGAGGAGGCCGGGATCAAGTCGGCGACGATCTTGGTCAAGGGCCACAACGCCTATGGCTGGCTCAAGACGGAGTCCGGGGTCCATCGGCTGGTGCGGATATCGCCCTACGACAGCAATGCGCGCCGCCACACCTCCTTTGCCAGCGTATGGGTCTACCCGGTGATCGACGATTCGATTGAGATCGAGGTCGCCGAGTCCGACGTTCGTATCGACACCTACCGCGCTTCGGGAGCCGGCGGTCAGCACATCAACACGACGGACTCGGCCGTGCGCATCACCCATATACCGTCAGGCATTGTCGTGCAGTGCCAGGCGGAACGCTCCCAGCACAAGAACCGGGCCAAGGCTTGGGACATGCTGCGCGCCCGTCTGTACGAGGAAGAGTTGAAGAAGCGCGAGGAGGCGGCCAGTGCGACCGAAGCCTCCAAGACCGACATCGGCTGGGGCCACCAGATACGCTCCTACGTGTTGCAGCCCTACCAGTTGGTGAAGGACCTGCGTACCGGTGTCGAGAACACCAGTCCGCAAGACGTGCTGTCTGGCGATCTCGACGGTTTCATGAAGGCCTCACTGTCGCAACGTGTGCATGGCGGCGAGGCGGCCGAAGTCCCCGACATCGAGTAGCTGGCCGTTACTTCGCGGCGGCGCGCGGCTATAGGAAGCGCAGGAGCTTCTTGCCGGCCTTGAGCAGGCGGACCGGATTGATAGCGCTGCCGTTGCGACGCACCTCGTAGTGCAGATGCGGGCCGGTCGAGCGGCCGGAACTGCCAACCTTGCCGATCACGGTGCCGCTTGCGATGTGCTGGCCCTCGCTGACGCTGATCCGACTCAAATGGGCATAGCGGGTCGTCAAGCCCTTACCGTGGTCGATTTCGACCATGCGGCCATAACCGCCGTTCCAGCCCGCCTTGATCACGACGCCGGCGCCGGCGGAACGGACCGGCGAACCCGAGCGAGCCCGGAAATCCATGCCGCTGTGGTGGGCAGGACGACCGAGCAGCGGATCGCGTCGCATGCCGAAACCGCTCGAAACCGGTCGGCCAGGAACCGGGTTGGCGACCGGGAGGCGATTGGCCGCGGCCTTGACGGCGTCCAGGGCGGTGAGCGCTTCGTCGAGTTCCAGCACTTCCGTTTCGAAGGCCCGGGGGTCCTCAGCGGTCACCAAAGGTCCGCCGATATCCTTGGTGCCGTAGTCCGCGTCGATGGTCAAACCAGCCGACTTGATCACCTCTGCGATCGAATCGGCGGTCTGGTAGGCGTTTTCCGTCAGACTGCGAAGTTGCGATATCTGTCGGTTTTCGATCAGCCTCAGAGACTTGTTGATCTGCACAAACAACCGGTCCGCCTGGTCGGCTGCGGAACCGGTGGCCCGGAAGGCGCCGAAGTCGCGAGCTCGTTTGCCATCCGATGCGGCGAAGCGCGACAGGGCTGCGACGGCCGCATGTCCAGTCCCGTCGGCGGCAAAACTGTTCAGCGCTGGAATCTCGGCGCGAAGATCAGGCCGCTCCTCCGGCCGTGGGGCCGTCTCCGGAAGACCGGAGGCGCGCTCCAGCAGGGGACGCAGCCTGCCGTCGCGTTCGGCCAGTTCGGCTTGGCGTCCGAGCAACTCGGCCACCTTGCTTTCCATCAGTTGCTGATCGAGCAACTGGCGGCTTGTGATGCGGTCAACCTGCGCGCGCAGCGCCGAAATGCGGTCCTCGTAAGCCTGCTGCAAACGCGCTTGCCGAGCCACGGTTGCGCCTATCAGATCGTCGCGCAGCACAAGATAGGACGTTGCCAGCAGGTATCCGATGGCAAAGGCCGCCACTACCGATCCGGCAAGGGCGGCGACCCAGGGCCTGATCGTGAAATGCCGGATCTCGTCGCCGTGGGCGATGATCACCGTGTGCGGCTCGGTACGCTTGCCGAAGACGGGGGACGAACGGGGCTCTGTCACTGATACGTGTCCGCTTTGGCTTCAACTCTGCCGGCGAGTACACATTATTAGGGTTAACAAAGCTTTTCCGGCGGCGCTTAGGTGCTATCGCGAGGCTGCCGGCAGGGAACGGTAAAAGAGGGGAGTGAGCCCGGCCTCGGCTCGCGCGCGATCATTGAAAGGCGGTTTCAACTCACCGCGGAAGTTGCTCCTGACCAGTTCGCGGAAACGCGCCGCCGGATCAATCCGCGCACGCGCGCAGTAGAAGCGGAACCATTTGGCGCCGATGGCCACGTGCTTCTTTTCGTCATTGTAGATGACGTCGAGGATAGCGGCCGTGTCGCTGTCGCCGGTCTCCAGCATCTTCTCAATGAGCGACGGAGTGACGTCGAGGCCGCGCGCCTCTAGGATTAGCGGTACCACCGCCAGTCGCGCGTGAAGATCGTTGCGGGTTTGGTGGGCAGCTTCCCAGAGCCCGCCATGCGCTGGAAGATCGCCATAGTCGGCGCCGAGTTGTCGAAGTCGATCGCGCAGCAGCGAGAAGTGTTTGGCCTCCTCGAACGCCACCTGCATCCAGCCGTCGAAGAAAGTGGCCGGCGGACGCTCGCTTGCAAAGCGTGCCACGATGTCGAGCGCCAGGTCGATGGCGTTGAGCTCGATGTGGGCAAGCGCATGAATCAAGGCGATCCGCCCTCGCTCGGTGTGCAACGATCGCTTGGCGACTTTGCGTGGATCGACCAGTTCGGGCTTTTCGGGGCGACCCGGTCGATCCGGAGGCGAGGCGTCCGCCGGGGTCATCAGCGAAATCGAGCGAGTCGACCAGCGCTTGTAGACCGCCCGGACGATGGCCACCTTGGCGTCCAGATCAGAAGTTGAACTCGCATCCACGCAGCCGCCGCGCAGGCTGGCGGGGCGGTGGTCGTATTCACCTTCGTTGCTGGCACGCGGAGTGATCAAAGGGCCTTGACCGCGTCAAGCACCTGCGCCGCGTGATTGGCGACCTTGACCTTGCGCCAGACTCTCGCGATGCGGCCCTCGCGGTCGATCAGCAGGGTGGTGCGTTCGACGCCCATGAACTTGCGCCCGTACATGCTCTTTTCGGTCCAGACGCCGTACGCTTCGAGCACCGACTTCTCCTCATCGGCAACGAGGGTGACGGCCAACTCGTGCTTTGCCTTGAATTTGTCATGACTTTTTGCGCTATCCGGCGACATTCCGACGATGGCAGCGCCGGCCTTGCTGAATTCCGGTAGCAAAGCGGAAAAATCCTTGGCTTCCGTCGTGCAACCGCTCGTATCGTCCTTTGGATAGAAGAAGAGCACGACCGGGCCGCCGCGCAGGTCCGATAGCTTGAGCATGCCGCCGCCATCGCGCGGCAGTTCGAAGTCGGGCGCCATCTCGCCAATATCGGGTAGGGACATGAGTCATCCTCTTCTTGCAGTGACCGGGTTGCCGAAGGCCATATAATGCAAACGATGGATTCGTCCATGGCTCCAGCACGCGGGCGCACGACCAGTTGAACAAGGACGTCGAACACCACGAATGGGTTCCGTTTCGGCGCGGCGAGATCCGCTCCTTGGACACGTTGCCCTCTGCGTCCGGGCCGGCGGGCGGTGATCGGCCCAGGCGCCGCCTGTTCCCGAAATGGGTGGTTGTTGGCGTTGTCGCGATGGCGGGGCTGGTCGCGGTCCTGGTAGGCGCGCTCAACCTGGCCGGTTATCTGGGTTTCGGCACGGATCGGCTGCGCGTCGAAGCGAGTTCGGCTATCAGCGCAGCGGTCGGGTCTCCGGTAGCTGTGCAGTCGGGCAGGGCGCGGTTTTCGCTCGGGGGCGTGGGACTGGTTTCACTCGAGATTCCCGATGCGAGACTGGTGGCCGAGGCGAGTGGGGCCGAGGTTGCCCGCGTCGGCGTTCTGCGATTTGGGGTCGAAATCACTGCCCTCTTGTCCGGTCGTATTGCGATCAAGAGCCTCGAGATCGCGGACGCCCGGATCGCCCCCGATCTTCTGCCGGGACAGGGCGACCGGGACCCAATGGCCATTCTCAGGAACGCCGACGGCATGATCGATCCGGACCGGGTTGTCTCCGCCGCCTTTGATGCTGTCGACGCAGCGTTGAGCGCCTACGAGGCGCGTTCGACTCAATCGATCATTCTGTCCGACGTCGTCTTCGAACTTGGCGGCGAGGGAAGCGGCCAGATGCCGTTGCGGATCGAGGAAGCCGAGATCCGCGGCGCAGCGCACGATCAGGTCTCCATGCGCGCGGATCTGGCGCTTCTCTCGAACAAACTGTCGGTGACCGGTCAGGCAAGCAGGAGCCTCGGACCCAGACCCGGCTTGTCCTTTCGGTTCGAAACGGACTTCGACTTCGGCGCCCTGAACACAGACACTGCATCGGACGTGTTCGCCGTCGGCGGGAACGGGACGATGGTTGTTGAGGGGCAGCGGGCATCGGTTGGCTCGCCCGACCGGATCAGCCTGTTACTCAACAGCAGCGCGCTGACTTTGTCCGCAGCCGGCGTCGCGCTTGTCGACGGGCCGGCGACCGTCCGGGCATCGCTCGTAGGCGGCAGCGGCAAGGTCGAGTTCGAGAAGATTTCGTTTAGCTCTGGCCGCTCGCGGTTTGCCTTCCACGGTGCGGTCGGGCCAGCCCCCAAGGGAATGGGCTCTGGTGTCCCGGCCTACCGGTACGAATTCAACAGCGACGGCTCGCGGCTGGCAGTGTCGGATGTAGAAGAGCCGAGCGTTTCGGTACTCGCCAGGCTGGCCGGGCGTTTTGTTCCCGATGCGCGACTGCTGGCGTTTTCCGAGATCGGCATACGCACAAGTCGAGGAGAGGTGATCGGGCGTGGGTCGATTGGCTTCCCCGACGAAGGTGCGCCCTCTATCGCGCTGGCCGTTGACATCCCGTCAATGCCGGTCGCGCACGCCAAGCAGATATGGCCGACGATTGTCGCCCCCGGGGCGCGTTCGTGGGTGCTGGGCAATATGTTCGGCGGCACGCTGATGAACAGCCGGGTCCGCTTCAGGGTCCCACCAGGCCGCCTCGGCAACGGCGTGCCGCTCTCGGCGGAGGAGGTGCATGGTCGCTTCGAGGTCGAGGACACGCGGTTCGACATTACCGGTGAATTGCCTCCCGTCCGTGACGCTTTTGGAGCGGTGGCTTTCCGCGGCAACGACGTTGACGTCACCCTGGCCGCCGGCACTGTCTATATGCCGACCGGCCGCGCGGTCGCAGCCAGCAACGGCACTTTGCATATCGACAATTCCGGCAACGGTCCGCTCATCGGTGCCATGGAGATCGATGTCGCCGGCGACGCACCGGCGATTGTCGAGTTGGCGTCCTACAAGCCGATCGACGCGATGCGGCACCTGCGTTTCGTGCCGACCGATTTCACCGGCGAGGTCAGTGGTCACGTTTCTGCGGACATTCCGCTCCAGGACGACATCCCGGTCGACGACCTCGACTGGAAGGTCTCGCTTGCCTACACGGGGCTCGCCCTCGCCAGGCCGCTGGATGGCCAGGAGGTCAGCGAGGCCGAAGGCACGATCGTGGTCGATCCGGACAAGGCTGAAATTAGTGCTACAGCGAGGCTCAACGGTATCCCGGCCACCATAGAGATGACCGAGCCATTGGCTTCTGGTGCCCTCGGACGCGCGCGGGACGTGACGCTGTTGCTGGACGACGCTGCGCGCCAGAAGATCGCCCCGGCGCTTAACGACATGCTTTCCGGAGAGGTCAAACTCGCGGCAACTGGAACCGAGGAAGGCGCCCAGCGCATGGTGGCCGATTTGACGGACGCCAGGCTCACTTTCCCTTGGGTCGGTTGGAACAAGGGGCCCGGCATTCCGGCTACCGCGCGTTTCCGGTTGGTGCAGGACGGCGAGATGACCCGCCTTGCGGATTTCAGGCTCGAGGGCAAGAGTTTCGCGATCGAGGGTGACGTGACACTTGCCGGCGGAACACTCACCGACGCTCGCTTCCCAAGAGTCGCGCTCAACCGCGGCGACGATATTTCAGTGGTTGTCCGCCAACGGAAAGGCCGTTTCGACATCACCGTCGAGGGTGCGAGCCTCGATGCGCGATCGATCGTCAAACTGTACCTGTCCAACACGGAGCAGGCCGAAAAGACGGTCGAAGCGATTCCGGTATCGGTAAGCGCCAACGTGGCGCGACTGGGCGGTTTTGGCGGCGAGACGCTGACCGGCGTCGATCTCGACTTTGCCAGCACCGGCACCGATGTCGGCACCATGACTCTCGATGCGACCACCTCGGGTGGCCGCAAGGTCACCATAACCAAGGGCGGCGAGGGCGGTTCCCGGACCGTCGGCATGCGGTCGTCGGACGCCGGCTCAATCCTGCGTTTCCTTGATATCTATGAATATATGCAAGGTGGCACTATCGACCTGACGCTCGCAGGCAGCGGCAATGGTCCGTTGCGCGGTCAGATCGATGCCCGCGACTTCTGGATCGTCGACGAGCCGAAGCTGCGTTCGATCGTCGCCACCGCGCCACCGAACGGCGATGGCCGCAGCTTGAACGAGGCGGTTCGCGCCGACATTGACGCGTCGAAAGCCCAGTTCCAGCGAGGTTATGCGACGGTGGAAAAGGGCGACGGCTACCTTTCTGTCGATCGCGGCATCCTGCGCGGCCCGGTTATCGGGGCCACGTTCCGCGGCACGCTCTACGACAAGAAGGGCAACATCGCCATGACTGGCACCTTCATGCCGGCCTATGGGCTCAATCGTATTTTCGGCGAGATACCGCTTGTTGGCCAGATTCTCGGCAATGGGCGTGACCGCGGGCTGATCGGCATCACCTTCCGGCTTTCCGGTGACGCCAGCGAGCCACAGCTTCAGGTGAATCCGATCTCGGTGATCGCGCCCGGCATCTTCCGCTCGATCTTCGAATTCCGCTAGGCCGGCATGAGGCGCGGCAATCGTTCCAGCCGTGCCTGCGTTCAGGCAGGCCGCACCAGCACGTGCTTTTTCCTGCCGAGCGAAAGCTTGACCACGCCGCCGGCTAGGTCTGATTCCCCGACGATCCGGCGCTCGTCGCTCACGACCGTATCGTTGATCCTGACCGCGCCACCCTTGACATGGCGTCGGGCTTCGCTGTTCGAACCTGCAAGCCCGGCCCGCGCCATCAGCGCGAGCAGGCCGATACCGTCGCCCAGCTCCGAGCCGGCGACCTCGATCGTCGGTAGATTTTCGGACAGCGCCCCTTCTTCAAAGGTCTTGCGAGCAGTCTCTTCGGCTTCCTCGGCGGCCGCTCGCCCGTGCAGCATCGCCGTCACTTCGGTGGCGAGCACCTTCTTGGCATCGTTGATCTCCGCGCCACCCAGTGCCGCGAGGCGGCTGATCTCGTCCAATGGCAGGACCGTGTAAAGCCTCAGAAAGCGGCCGACATCGGCGTCCTCGGTGTTGCGCCAGTATTGCCAGAAATCCCACGGGCTCATCATGTCCGCGTCGAGCCAGACAGCACCGGCCGCGGTTTTACCCATTTTGGCGCCGGACGACGTGGTCAGCAGCGGCGAGGTCAGCGCGTAAAGTTGCGGCGCTCCCATCCGGTGGCCTAGGTCGATGCCGTTGACAATGTTGCCCCACTGGTCGGAGCCGCCCATCTGCATGCGGCAGCCATAGCGCCGGTTGAGCTCCACGAAGTCGTAAGCCTGCAGGATCATGTAGTTGAATTCGAGGAAGGAGAGCGACTGCTCGCGATCGAGCCTCAGCTTCACGGAATCGAAGGACAGCATCCGGTTGACCGAAAAATGCCGGCCGACGTCGCGCAGGAACTCGACATAGTTGATGCCCATCAGCCAGTCGGCATTGTTGACCATCAGCGCATCCTTCGGCCCCTCGCCGAAGGAAAGGTAGGGTTCGAAATTGCGGCGTATGCCGGCGAGGTTTTCCTCGATGCCCTCCGGGGTCAGCAACTTGCGCGCCTCGTCCTTGAAGGACGGGTCGCCGATCATCGAAGTGCCGCCGCCCATCAAAGCTATCGGCCGGTGGCCGGTCTGCTGCATCCAGTGAAGCATCATGATCTGGATCAGCGACCCGGCATGCAGGCTTTTTGCCGTCGCGTCAAAGCCGATATAGGCGGTCACGGTTTCCGTTATGAACAGCTCATCAAGGCCAGATTCATCGGAAATCTGTTGGATGAAACCGCGCTCGGACAGGACGCGCAGGAAATCGGACTTGAAGGCGGACATTCTTCTGGTTCCTGGAATACCGGCGGCACCAACGGGCGACGTGGCAATTGTGATCGCGGGCCTTTAGCATCCGCCTGCCGGGAATCACAAGCTGGACCGAGAGACATGAGCGTCAAATGCGCCATCGGGCTGATGAGCGGAACGTCGATGGATGGCATCGATCTCGCCTTGCTCGATACCGACGGCGATATGGTCGTCCGTCGCGGCCCGGCGTTCTTCGTTCCTTACGAGGCGGCTTTCAGGCGCCGAATCGAATCCGCACTCGACACCGCAAAAGGAATCGAGCATCGCGAGCAGCGCCCCGGCGACCTCGGCGATTTGGAGCGCGAGATCACGCTACGCCATGCGGACGCGGTGGCAAGGTTCCGCGCCGAACATCCCCGCTGGGCGGGTCGCGTCGAACTGGTCGGCTTCCACGGCCAGACCGTGCTGCATCGACCGAAAAAGTCGCTCACCGTGCAACTTGGCGACGGGCCCCTTCTTGCGCGGGAGACCGGTCTTGCCGTTGTCTTCGACCTCAGAGCCAACGACATGCGCCACGGTGGCCAGGGCGCACCCCTTGTGCCGGCCTATCACACAGCCCTCGCGCACGCCCTGGTGGATGCCGGTGCCAGCCAGTTCCCGATCTGCTTCGTCAACGTCGGCGGCATCTCGAACATCACCTGGGTTCCTGCCCGAGGCGACCCGGTCGCCTTTGACAGCGGTCCCGGCAATGCCCTTATCGACCAATGGGTTGCAGGGCAGGGCGGGATTCCGTTCGACGCCGACGGCATGATCGCGTCGGAGGGAGGGGTGGTAGCGTCCGTCGTGGCGCGCTACCTGGAAAACCCGTTCTTCGCCAGGAAAGGCCCCAAATCGCTGGATCGCGGCGACTTTACGCTCGAGCCTGCCGAAGGCCTCGAACTTGCGGATGGAGCGCGTACCCTCGCCAATGTCTCAGCGGAGGCGATCCTCAAGGCGGCCGAACAGATGCCCGAACTGCCAAAATGCTGGATTATCTGCGGTGGCGGCCGCAAGAATCCTCATATCGTTGCCGATCTGCGACGTGGTGCGGACGCGATGGGGAGTGCGGTCGCGCTGGCGGAAGATGTGGGGCTCGATGGCGACGCCATGGAAGCCGAAGCATGGGCCTACCTCGCGGTCAGATCGCTGGCCGGTCTGCCGGTCACGTTCCCGACCACCACCGGCTGTCACAGGCCCGTCACGGGAGGGGTCATAGTTTCGCCGCCGCGCGGCCAATCCTCTTCGGCGTTGCCGCATGACTTTGTCTGAAGCCGCACCGACGGCGCTTTCACAACTGGTCGGTGTGGTTTATTCGAGACCGGTAGACCGTTGCCGCTTTCTCGCGGCGTCACGAATGCGCCGACATGCCTGGCAACGACAAGACACATTTCATGATATCCATCGTGATCCCGTGCCGGAACGAGGCGCAAAATATTCCGCTGCTGTTCGAGGAGATCGGCGCTGCCATGACCGGGCGCAGCTTCGAGGTGATCGTTGTCGATGACGCTTCGAGCGATGCAACGGCTGAAGTGCTTGCCGAGGAGGCCGCTCGACGTGGTTATCCGATCCGTCATCTGCGGCATGAGCGCACGGCCGGCCAGAGCTTGGCGTTGCGCTCGGGGGCCTGGGCCGCGCGCGGCGCAATGGTTGCCACGCTTGATGGCGACGGGCAGAACGATCCGCGCTACCTGCCCGAACTGATCGACGCGCTGCGTCAGGCCGGGCCTGAGTATGGCATGGTGCAAGGGCAGCGGGTGGGACGCCGCGACGGCCTTGCAAAGCGCATGGCTTCACGTTTTGCGAACGGTTTGCGCCGCGCCCTGCTTGGCGATGACACACGCGACACGGGTTGCGGACTGAAGGCGGTTCACACGGACATCCTGCGCAGGCTGCCCTTCTTTGACGGAACGCATCGCTTTATCCCCGCGCTGGTGATCCAGGAAGGGTTCAAGATCCTGCATCGCGACGTGGTCGACCGACCGCGCCGGCATGGGCGCTCCAATTACGGCATTCTGGATCGCGGGTTGCAGGGGGCGGTTGACCTTGCCGGCGTACGCTGGCTTCGCCGCCGCAGGCGCCGGATGCCGAAAGTCGAGGAAATCCGCTACCGGTGACGACATGCACGATCTGACAAACTGGCTACACGCCGTATTCATTGAACAGTTCGACGCCTGGGTGCTGCTCGGCTTCTGTGCGCAGGGCTTCTTCACCATGCGTTTCGTCGTCCAATGGATCGCTTCCGAAAGGGCGAAACGCAGTGTTGTGCCGGTTGCGTTCTGGTTCTTCTCTCTCGGCGGCGGCAGCCTTCTTTTCATCTATGCCATCCACCGTCAGGATCCGGTGTTCATTGCCGGGCAGGGGCTCGGGCTGTTCATCTACATCCGCAATCTGTGGCTGATCGGCAAGGAACGCCTGGAAGCGTGATCAACGGCAACGGCCAACCCGTCGAATCGCGTTCGCGACACCGGATCGATTGATGCGCTATGTGATCCTGTTCCTGCTTTGCCTGCTTGCGGTTGCACCTGGCATCTCGCGCTTTCCGGCTGTCGACAGGGACGAGGCCCGCTTCGTGCAGGCATCGAAGCAGATGGTCGAGTCCGGCGACTATGTCGACATCAGTTTCCAGGAAGAGAAGCGCTACAAGAAGCCGGTCGGGGTCTACTGGCTGCATGCCGCCGCGATCCAACTGAGCGGCTATGGCGCAGAGGCGCCGATCTGGGTCTACAGGCTCGTCTCCGTCCTGGCTATCGCCTCCGCCGTATTGGCGACGTGCTGGGCCGGTGCAGGCCTTTTCGGCGCCCGTGCCGGTTTCATCGCGGGCCTCGGGCTCGCGGCGACTTTCGCCATCGCCTTTGAAGGCCGCATTGCCAAGACCGATGCCGTGTTGCTGGCCTTCACAGTCGTCGCCCAAGGGGCGCTGGCGAGAATCCATCTTGCCGTTGAGCGGGGCAGGCCGGTTGGCTATCTGCCGTGGATTTTCTGGATTGCGCAAGGATGCGGCATCCTGATCAAGGGCCCCATCACGCCGCTTGCCAGCGCGCTTACGGTCCTTGCCCTGTTCGCCTTCAAGCGCGACTGGCGCTGGCTCAGACATCTGCGACCGCTGCGCGGCCTCGCACTCGCGGCGCTCATCGTGCTCCCATGGCTTGCCCTCATTACCTGGAAGAGTGGCGCGGCTTTCTGGCAAGAATCGCTCGGCAAGGATCTGTTCGGAAAGGTCGTCGGCGGCCAGGAATCGCATGGCCTGCCGCCCGGCTTCTACGTGGCGACGTACAGCCTCTATCTGTGGCCCTTTGGCCTTCTGGTCCTGGGTGCTGGCCTGCGGGCCTGGAACTTGGCCAGAGCCGATACGCGGCTGTTGTTCCTGCTTTGCTGGTATGTGACGTTCTGGCTCTTCTTCGAGTTGATACCGACCAAGCTGCCCAACTATATGATCCCCGCCTACCCGGCCCTTTTCCTGCTGCTCGGCTGGGCGATGACGCGTCCTGATGGCGAAGCGGCAACGCCGCTCAGGCTGTGGCAGGTCTGGCTCTGGCGGCTGGCCGCATTCGGGCAGATAGTGGTCACCGTCGGCATCGCCACGGCCGCGATCGTGCTGCCTGCCAGTTTTGTGGGAAACGTCTCGGTGGTCGGCATCGCAGCGGCGCTTTGCGCGCTCCTGGCCGGAGGACTGGCGTTCCCGACCAAACTTGTGCTGTCGCTGCGGCGGATGGCTGCCGCTTGTGCGGTGGCATGGCTGTCATTCGCTCTGATATTCTCCTTCGTGCTTCCCTCGATGACCACCATGTGGCTGTCGCCGCGAATCGAGGAGGCGTTTGTGGCAGCCAGGCCCTGCGAGGACTCGGTTCTGGCAGCGGTAAGGTTCCACGAGCCGAGCTTGGTCTTCATGATGGGTACAAAAACGAAGCTGACCGACGTCAACGGGGCGGCCGCGCATCTCGCGGCGGATCCGGCCTGCGCCATCGTACTCGTGCCGGAGGACGCTGCGGGCGAATTTTCGGCGTTCATGGCGTCTTTTGGCATCTCGACGGAGGCCACCGAGCCGATCGTGGGCATCAACTATTCGAACGGGAACCGCCTTTCACTGCGGCTTTACAAGACGCTTCGTTGATGTAGTAGGAAACTCGGTTGGCATAAAACTTTCGCCCATCCGCCATTTGCCGTTGTGATTTCTGTCATCAGATGGCGCTATTGACGGTTGGAGAATAGGGGTTCGGGGACTTGTACGGCCAATGACTGTCCGCGATCCGGCGCAGGTGGCGCATGAGTGGCGTTTGCGGTCTGTGAGACCCTACCGCAACGCCGTGGAGACGTGGCGCACGATCCGGGCACGCATTGTGAAGCCTCGACCGCGCCCCGTGTCGTTTTCCTGGAAAGGTTGGCTCGCCGTCTATCTCGCGTGTGTGGTCGCAGGGCTCGTACTGCTCGACCCGCTGGTTGGCGATTTCGTCCACAACTGGCCGATCTGGCTCGCGTTGCGGGCGATTACCTTCACCGATGCGGGCAAGGGGACGTGGTACATCGTCCCGGCACTGGCGTTTCTGATCGTCGCCAATCTGACAGATTGGCGGTCGCTGTCGAGGCGTTGGCTCATGGCCTTCTATTCGTGGACGAGCCTTGCCTTCTTCGTGCTTTGGTGCACCGCCCTGTCGGGGCTGGCAGCCAACCTCCTGAAACTGATGATCGGCCGGGCGCGGCCCACCTTGTTCGATGAGCTCGGTACCTACCATTTCGAGCCGTTCACGCTCGATTCTCTCTTTCGCGGTTTTCCGTCCGGCCACGCCACCGTGCTAGGCGGCGCAGCCGCGCTGCTGATGCTGCTTTTTCCGCGGTTCCGCTGGCCCATCTTGATATTCGGTGCCTGGGTCGCCTCGACACGCATCTTCGTGTCAGCGCACTACCCGGCAGATGTTATCGCCGGCTACGGATTTGGGATCGGCTTTGCCATTCTTGGCGCCGTGCTGATGTCCCGTATGGGCTTTATGTTCACCACCGGAGCGTCCGGGTTCCCCGTCAGCAAACCGACGTTTCGCCTTTTTTGGCCGTTGCGGCAGGCTGGTAGCTACCGGCTCCGCGTACGCCAGTTCGTCGCGCGTCCGGCCTGATTATTTCCGCCTGGCTTCACCTCAAGCGTTTCGGGCGCGCCTCGGCCAACTCACCGTTGAGACGTCGATCCAGATAGTCGGAGCAGTCGGCTATCAATTCGTCGGCATGGTTGGTGAAGAAGTGATTTGCGCCTTCGAGCGTCTTTTGGGTGATGGTGATGCCCTTCTGCGTATGCAGCTTGTCGACCAGCGTTTGCACGTCCTTTGGCGGTGCGACCTTGTCGGAATCGCCATGGATGATGAGACCTGAGGACGGGCAGGGGGCCAGAAAGGAGAAGTCATAGATGTTTGGCTGCGGTGCGATCGAGATAAAGCCTTCGATCTCCGGGCGGCGCATGAGCAACTGCATGCCGATCCAGGCACCGAAGGAATAGCCGGCAATCCAGCAGTTTTTGGAATCCGGATGCAGCGACTGAACCCAGTCGAGCGCTGCGGCCGCGTCCGAAAGTTCTCCCGTGCCATGGTCGAACTGACCTTGGCTGCGCCCGATACCGCGAAAGTTGAAACGCAGCGTCGTGAAGCCGCGCTTCTGGAACATGTAGAACAGGTCGTAGACGATCTTGTTGTTCATCGTTCCGCCGAACTGCGGGTGGGGATGAAGCACAAGCGCGATAGGCGCGTTCTTTTCCTTTGACGGCTGATAGCGACCTTCCAGACGTCCGTCCGGTCCGGCGAAAATGACTTCGGGCATGAATACTCCACTTGCCGTCTTCGGGGGCGCTGCAGTACACCCCTTAGCGTGGGTCCGGCCTTGACGCGGGGCCGACGCCTCCATAGAAGCTAGTTTAGAACCGTTCCAAACTCGGCAGGTCGCTGCCGGGTTGGCAAAGCGGGTAAATAGGACGGCTCGCGACGTGATTTCAAGGAAATTGCGCAGGAGCGGGCGGAAATCGGAAGGCAGGTCTGGCGGCACGGCATGGGCAGCGAACGCGCCTATCTCGACTACAATGCCACCGCGCCGCTCTTGGGAGCGGCGCGCGAGGCGATGCTCGCCGCACTGGACGCCGGTGCGAACGCCTCGTCGGTGCACATGGAAGGCCGTGCGGCCCGTCACCTGATTGATGATGCTCGCGCTGCGGCTGCCGCTCTTGTCGGCGCGGACGCCGCCCACGTCGTTTTCACGTCGGGTGCCACGGAGGCGGCCACTACGCTGCTGACGCCGGAATGGCGCATGGGTCGCGCGCCACTGCGCATCGCGCGGCTGCTGGTTGCGGCGTCGGACCATCCTTGCCTGCTCGCGGGTGGCCGTTTCGCCTCCGAAGATGTCGAGGTGCTTCCGGTCGACGGCGACGGCTTGCTGGATCTTGCGGCGCTCGAACGTGCGCTTTCCGGCGAGGCCGGGAACGGAACGGCGCTGCTTGCGATACATATGGCCAACAACGAGACCGGCGTCATACAGCCGGTCGCCGAGATTGGCCGCATCGCCAAGGCCGCTGGCGCGCTTTTTGTCGTCGACGCGGTTCAGGCTGCGGGGCGCGTTCCGCTCGATATTTCAGCGATTTCTGCCGATTTCCTGATTCTCTCGTCGCACAAGATCGGCGGACCGAAGGGAGCCGGCGCAATCGTCGGCGCATCGGAGCTCTTGATGCCCGCGCCGCTGGTACGCGGCGGCGGCCAGGAGAAGGGCCATCGGGCCGGCACCGAGAATGTGCCTGCGATCGCCGGCTTTGGTGCCGCGGCACGCGAGGCGCTCGCCGCGTTGGGGCACATTCAGGCCATTGAGGTACTGCGTGACGAGATCGAGCGTTCGGTACGAGAGGCCGCGCCCGGAGCCGTCTTTTACGGAGATGGCGCGCTACGCCTTGCCAACACCAGCTTCTTTTCGCTTCCTGGCGTCAAGGCCGAGACGGCGCAGATTGCGTTCGACCTGGCGGGCGTTGCGCTCTCGGCGGGGTCGGCCTGCTCGTCGGGCAGGGTTGGCCCCAGTCATGTGCTTGCGGCCATGGGCCACGGCAGCGAGGCCACCGCGCTCAGGGTTTCGATCGGGGTTGCCACCACGCGGTCCGACATCGACCGGTTCAGTGCAGCGCTCGGCAAATTCGTCGCGCGCGGTGCAGGCCAAGAGCACCGCGCTGCCTGATATCCGGAAAACTCTTCCGGATAAGTCAGGAAAAATGCCGAGCGGACCCGGATCGGTCCGCAAACCGGATGAATTTCCGGTCGCGGCGCACTACATGAGGCATACGCCGCGAGCGGTGCCATAGTTTGAAGACTGCCGGGCCTTGAACCCGGCGAGGATGGAGAACGCTGATGCCTGCTGTGCAGGAAACGATCGAGCAGGTCCGCAAGATCGACGTGGACCAGTACAAATATGGTTTCGAGACGCTCATCGAGACCGACAAGGCCCCCAAGGGACTGAACGAAGACATCATCCGGTTGATCTCGGCCAAGAAGGACGAGCCGGAATGGATGCTCGAATGGCGGCTGGAGGCCTTCCGGCGCTGGCAGACCATGGTCGAGCCGAAATGGGCGCGTGTTTCCTACCCCGAGATCGATTTCCAGGACATTCATTACTACGCGGCGCCGAAGAGCCAGGCCGGCCCGAAGTCGCTCGACGAGGTCGACCCGGAACTGCTGCGAACCTACGAAAAGCTCGGCATCCCGCTGAAGGAGCAGGAGATACTGGCCGGCGTACGCAAGCAGGGTGAACCGTCCGAGCTCGATGCCGTGAATGGCAACGGCAATGGCGCGCGCCAGGTCGCCGTCGACGCAGTGTTCGACTCCGTTTCGGTGGTCACCACCTTCAAGAAGGAACTGGCCGCCGCCGGCGTCATCTTCTGCTCGATCTCGGAGGCGATCCGGGAGTATCCGGACCTGGTGAAGAAATACCTCGGTTCAGTGGTGCCGACGAGCGACAACTATTTCGCCACGCTCAACACCGCGGTCTTCACCGACGGCTCGTTCGTCTACGTGCCCAAGGGCGTCCGGTGCCCGATGGAGTTGTCGACCTATTTCCGCATCAACGAGAAGAACACCGGCCAGTTCGAACGCACGCTCATCATTGCCGAGGAGGGCGCCTACGTCTCCTATCTCGAGGGCTGCACCGCGCCGCAGCGCGACGAGAACCAGTTGCACGCCGCCGTGGTCGAACTGATCGCGCTCGACGACGCCGAGATCAAATATTCGACCGTGCAGAACTGGTATCCGGGCGACAAGGACGGCAAGGGCGGCATCTACAACTTCGTCACCAAGCGTGGTGACTGTCGCGGCAGGAACTCCAAGATTTCCTGGACCCAGGTCGAGACTGGTTCGGCGATCACGTGGAAATACCCGTCCTGCATCCTGCGCGGCGACAACTCGCAGGGCGAGTTCTACTCGATCGCGGTCTCCAACGGCCACCAGCAGATCGATTCCGGCACCAAGATGCTGCATCTGGGCAAGAACACGGTCTCGCGCATCATCTCCAAGGGCATCTCGGCCGGCAATTCCAACAACACGTATCGCGGTCAGGTCTCGGTGCATCGCAAGGCGGTGAACGCGCGCAACTTCACCAATTGCGATTCGCTTCTGATCGGCGATCGCTGCGGCGCCCACACTGTGCCCTATATCGAGGCCAAGAACGCCACCGCCAAGCTGGAGCACGAGGCCACCACCTCGAAGATTTCCGAGGATCAGCTGTTCTACGTCATGCAGCGCGGCATCCCGGAGGAGGAGGCAATCGCACTGATCGTCAACGGCTTCGTCAAGGAGGTCATCCAGGAACTGCCGATGGAGTTTGCCGTCGAGGCGCAGAAGCTGATCGGCATCTCGCTGGAAGGAAGCGTCGGCTGACGGCGGCGCGCCATTCACCGCTCAGCGCGATGCACGAACACATATTTCGGAACGAGAAAAATGCTTGAGATCAAGAACCTTCACGCCCGCGTCGCCGAGACCGGTACCGAGATCATCCGCGGGCTCGACCTGAAGGTCGCCGCGGGCGAGGTCGCCGCGATCATGGGCCCCAACGGTTCGGGCAAATCGACGCTGTCCTACATCCTCGCGGGTCGCGAGGACTACGAGGTGACCGAGGGCGATATCCGCTACAACGGAGAGTCGATCCTTGAGATGGACCCGGCCGAGCGTGCCGCCAGCGGTGTCTTCCTCGCCTTCCAGTACCCGATGGAGATACCGGGCGTGGCGACGATGGAGTTCCTCAAGGTGGCGATCAACGCGCAGCGCCGCGCCCGCGGCGAGGCCGAACTCAAGATTCCTGATCTGCTCAAGAAGGTGAAGGACGCCGCTGGCAAGCTCGACATGGACATGGCGATGCTGAAGCGGCCGCTCAATGTCGGCTTTTCCGGCGGCGAGAAGAAGCGCGCCGAGATCTTGCAGATGATGCTTCTGGAGCCCAGGCTGTGCGTGCTCGACGAGACCGATTCCGGCCTCGACATCGACGCTTTGAAGATCGTTGCCGACGGCGTCAACGCGCTGCGCTCGCCCGATCGGGCCATGGTCGTCATCACCCACTACCAGCGCCTGCTTGACCATATCGTTCCTGACACAGTGCACGTCCTGTCCCGCGGCCGTGTCGTGAAGTCGGGCGACAAGTCACTGGCGCTCGAACTTGAAAAGAGCGGTTACGCCGGCCTGGTCGGCGAGGCCGCCTAGGTGACAGCGATGAACGTTCATGCATCCCCGCAACTGACTGCGGCCGAACAGGCGCTGATCGATAGCTATAGTCAGCGCTTCTCGGATCTGCCCGGCGACCCCGCCGTCATCGTCAAGCGTGACGAGGCGGTGGAAACGCTGAAGGCCGGCCTGCCGACCCGCCGGATCGAAGCGTGGCATTACACCGATCTCCGGCGACTGCTCGGCGCGGTGCCCGCCTACGATGCGACGAAGCAGGCCGAAGAGCGCCTGCCGCTGCTCGAGGGTTCGGTCGTGCTGCCCGTGCTTGGCGGCGTGGCGTCGCCGTCACCCACGGTCGACGGCGTCAAGGTTTCGCGCCTGTCCGGCCGGCTGACCGACGGCAGCCTGGCGCCACTGCTCGGCTGCACGGATCGTTACGACACGATCGGCGCGCTCAACACCGCCTTCGTCGCCGACGGATACGCGCTCGACATCGAGCCCGACGCGAGGCCAGACAAGCCGATCGAATTCCAGAATGTCCATGCCGGCGGCCAGGCTCATGTGCGCTTCACCGCGCGCGCCGGTAAGGGGGCACGCGCTACGATCGTCGAACGCCAGGTCGGCGATGGCCAGGCGCTGGTTTCGGCGGTGAGCCATATCACGGTCGAGGATGAGGCCGACCTCACCTGGATTATCCTCCAGGACCAGGCCGAAGATGTCGCGCATTTTGGCCAGACCAACATCGAGCTCGGCCGGAATGCCAGGCTGACGCTGTTCGTGATGAACGCGGGTGGCAGGCTGGTGCGCCAGGAGGTGCGTGTTGTGGTGGCCGGGGAAGGGGCAGACTTCCAGTTGCGCGGGGTGAACCTGCTGTCGGGCGATGCCCATACGGACGTTACCATGGTGCTCGACCACACCGCGCCCGGCACCGTTTCGACCGAGGTGATCCGCAACGTTGTGACGGGCAAGGCAAAGGGCGTCTTCCAGGGCCAGATCCGCGTCGCGCGCGAGGCGCAGAAGACCGATGCGAAAATGGCCTGCAACACGCTGCTCCTGACCGATGAGGGCGAGTTCTCTGCCAAGCCGGAGTTGGAGATTTTCGCCGATGACGTTGCTTGCGGCCACGGCGCTACGGTGACGGAGATCGATCACGGGCACCTCTTTTACCTCATGGCACGCGGTATCGATGAAAAGACCGCGCGCGGGCTGCTGGTCAGGGCGTTCGTGGCCGAGGTGATCGAGGAACTCGACGATGAGGCGATCGTGGAGGCACTGGAAGCCAGGCTCAACGCCTGGTTCGACACGCACGGATGAGTTTGCCGGCCGTGCTACGGCGCGGCAGGTGAGGGAGCGTCAGTTCCCGGGATGAAAGGCAGCAAGGTGGACCAGAAAGTCGAAACCGCGTCCTACGACGTCGAGGCGATCCGCCGCGACTTCCCCATCCTGGCGCGTGAAGTCTATGGCAAGCCGCTTGTTTATCTCGACAACGGCGCCTCGGCCCAGAAGCCGCGGGCCGTCCTCAATGCCGTCGCACAGGCCTATGGCAATGAATACGCCAACGTGCACCGCGGCCTGCACTTTCTCTCCAACGCAGCCACCGACGCCTACGAGAAGTCACGGGAGACGGTCAGGCGGTTCATCAATGCCGCCAGCGTCGACGAGATCGTTTTCACCAAGAACGCCACCGAGGCGATCAATACCATCGCCTATGGCTGGGGCATGCCGCACATCGGCGAGGGCGACGAGATTGTACTCTCCGTCATGGAGCACCACTCCAACATCGTGCCGTGGCATTTCATCCGCGAGCGCCAGGGCGCCAGGCTCGTCTGGATTCCGGTCGATGACGAGGGCGTGCTGCATCTCGATGAGTTCGAGAAGTGCCTGACCGAGCGCACCAAGCTGGTGGCCATCACCCACATGTCCAACGTACTCGGCACGATCTCGCCGATCCGGGAGATTTGCCGCATCGCGCATGAACGCGGCATCAAGGTGCTGGTCGACGGCAGTCAGGCCGCCGTCCACCTGCCCGTCGATGTCCGGGAACTTGGCTGCGACTTCTATGTCTTCACGGGCCACAAGCTCTACGGACCGTCCGGGATCGGCGTTCTTTACGGGCGCATGGACGCCCTGGAAGAGACGCGGCCTTTCCAGGGCGGCGGCGAGATGATCGAGGATGTTTCCATCGAGGGCGTCACCTACAATCATCCGCCGCACCGCTTCGAGGCCGGCACGCCGCCCATCGTGCAGGCGATCGGGCTTGGTGCGGCGCTCGACTATGTTGACGGGATCGGGCGCGACAAGATCGCCGCCTACGAAGGCGAACTGCGCGATTACGCCAACGAACGGCTGCGCGGGATCAATTCTCTGCGCATTTTCGGCAACGCACCCGACAAGGGGTCGATTATCTCCTTCGAGCTTGAAGGCATCCACGCTCACGACGTCTCGATGGTCATCGACCGGTCCGGAGTGGCGGTGCGCGCCGGCACCCATTGCGCTCAACCGCTCTTGAAGCGCTTCGGCGTAACCTCCACATGCCGGGCATCTTTCGGTATGTATAATACCAAGGCAGAGGTCGACGCGCTGGCCGAGGCGCTCGAAAAGGCACGGACGTTCTTCGGATGAACGAGATGACGCAAGAGACCGAGACGACGAACACGGAAGCGGCCCCCGCGCCCACCGCGGCGATTCCGCAGGAGGAACTGGCGCGGCTGACCGACGACATCGTCGGTGCGCTCAAGACTGTCTACGATCCGGAAATTCCGGCCGATATCTACGAACTTGGCCTGATCTACAAGATCGATATCGAGGATGACCGGTCCGTCAAGATCGACATGACGCTGACGGCTCCAGGTTGCCCGGTAGCCGGCGAGATGCCGGGCTGGGTGGAGAACGCCGTCGGCGCCGTCGAGGGCGTTTCCGGGGTCGACGTCGCGATGGTTTTCGACCCGCCCTGGACGCCGGACCGCATGTCTGAGGAAGCGCAGGTCGCTGTCGGCTGGTATTGAACGACGGGTTGCGCGCAAGCCGAATCTTCACCATCTTTAGCGCATGATCGTCATTCCGCCGGCCTTTAACCGGCGTGCAATGGAGAAGGGTATGGGCAGATTTCAGGTCATATCGATAACGGATGAGGCGGCCCGCCGCGTCCGCGATATCGTGGCCGCGCGCGAGGGCGCGAACGGCATTCGTGTCGGCATCAAGAAGGGCGGCTGCGCAGGGATGGAATACACCGTCGATTTGGTGACCGAACCGGATCCGAAGGATGACCATGTCGAGCAAGAGGGCGCGCATGTCTACGTCGCGCCGGAGGCCAGCCTTTTCCTGCTCGGCACCGAAATGGGCTATGAAGTAACCAAGCTTCGCTCCGGCTTCACCTTCACCAACCCGAACCAGTCGTCGGCCTGTGGCTGCGGCGAATCGGTCGAGTTGAAGCCTGCCGATCTGAAGGCGCTGGCGGAAGCGCGGGCAGGGGCCTGACGGGGACTGTCCCTCACTGCATTCTTTCCCGGCTGACAAGACGGGCCTTGCGCGTCATGATCGACCCATGGACGACGAGCGCATCCAGGAGTTGTTTTCCGGGCTTGGCCCGGTATCGATCCGCCGCATGTTCGGCGGCAAGGGCGTTTACCACAACGGCGTCATCGTCGCGGTGCTGCTGCGCGGAGAACTGATGCTCAAGGGCGACGCGGAAGTTGCGGGCGCGTACGAGGCGGCCGGAGCGAGGCGCTGGACATATGCACACAGGCGCAATGGAAGCCTGGTCGCCATGCCCTACTGGACCGCGCCGGATGATGCTCTCGACGATCCCGACGAAATGGCGGGATGGGCGAGGCTTGCCTATCAAGCCGGGCTGCGGGCCGGCAGATGAACGCGGCTGCCGACCGCTGGCGTTGCGAGGCCTGCACGACATCGCGCATCTGCTGGGAATCGAACTTTCGCAGATCGAGAGCCGGGCCGGCCTGATGCACCAGCCGTAGTCGGCCGTCAGACCTTGACCACGACCTTCATGAAGTCGGGCATGTCTTCGCCGAAGCCGATGGGGGCATCGCCAAGTTCGTCCTTGCGGCTGCCCTTGCCGGGCTTTTCCTTGCCGCGGCGGTTGGCATTGTCGGCCTTGATTGCCCTCTTGCGGCCGCTTTTTGCTTCCGCGGGCTTTTCGGTCGGCACTGTTTCTTCGGCCTTCTCGACCGGGGCTTCCCGGCGCGATCTGCCGCGACCCTTTTCGGCCTTGGCGCCGCGCGCGCCGCGGCCACGGCGAGGGGTTTCCTCCTCGCTTTCCTCGCCAAGCGTGGCGAGGTCGCCATCATGCCATTCGATCGACTTGTCGATCAGTTTCTCGATCGCGTCGACATATTTCCTGTCGGCGCGGGTGACGATGGTGAAGGCCTTGCCGGTGCGGCCAGCACGACCGGTGCGGCCGATCCGGTGCACATAATCTTCGGCATGGATCGGCACATCGAAGTTGAAGACATGGCTGACGGCCGGAATGTCGAGGCCGCGCGCCGCCACGTCGGAAGCGACCAGCAGCTTGAGCTTGCCGTCACGGAAATTGGCCAGCATTGCCATGCGCGCACGCTGATCCATGTCACCATGCAGCGCGCCTGCGTCGAATTCATGCCGCGTGAGTGAGCGGAAGAGCTCCGACACGTCGACCTTTCGGTTGCAGAAGATGATGGCGTTGGTGAGTTCGTCTTCCTGTTCGCGGATCAGCTTGCGAAGCGTCTCGCGCTTGTCCCAGGCCTTGCCGCCAGACTTCACCAGTTTTTGCGCGACCGTCGAAGCGGTCGTCGCGGCGCGAGCCACCTCGATGCGCACGGGCGCCTGCAGGAACTGTTCGGTCAGCTTGGTGATCTCAGGTGGCATCGTGGCTGAGAAGAACAGCGTCTGACGCGTGAACGGGATCAGCTTGCAGATGCGCTCGATGTCCGGAATGAAACCCATGTCGAGCATTCGATCGGCCTCGTCGATGACGAGGATGTCGACGCCGGTCAGAAGCAGCTTGCCGCGCTCGAAATGGTCGAGCAGCCGGCCCGGCGTGGCGATCAGCACGTCGGCGCCACGCTCGAGCTTCTTCTCCTGCTCGTCGAAGGATACGCCGCCGATCAGAAGTGCGATGTTCAGCCGGTGGTTCTTGCCGTATTTGATGAAGTTCTCTTCCACCTGCGCTGCAAGCTCGCGCGTCGGCTCGAGGATCAGCGTGCGTGGCATGCGCGCACGGGCGCGGCCCTTCTCAAGGCGTGTGATCATCGGCAGCACGAAGGCGGCGGTCTTGCCGGTCCCGGTCTGCGCGATGCCAAGGACGTCCTTGCCGGCCAGCGCGTGCGGAATGGCGCCGGCCTGGATCGGCGTCGGTGTTGTGTAGCCGGCGTCGGTGACGGCGGAAAGGACCTTGGGGGACAGTCCAAGGTCTGCGAAACTGGTCGCCGGTTCGGCGTTCTGGTCGTTCGATGACACGGTGTCGATTGTCTTCGGCTTGTGTGGCCGGGCGACGCTGCGCGCGGCTGGGACGAGCGAACTCGCTCGTATTCAATGGCTGGCGTTACGTTGCAGCGCTGGGAAAGTCAACCGCCGCGGCCACTTCGCGGCCATATCACGCGTCGAAGCGTTAATTTGGGGCGCCGGCGCCAGGTTTCAAGACCCGCAGGGCGCAGCGTCAGTAGCGGAACTGCTCGGACAGGATGCGTTCGTCCCAGCTGTGGCTGGCGTCGAACAGGATCGTTGCGGTCGTGTCACGGGCTTCGCGTACCGTGACGGATACCACGGACTTGACCTCGGTATGGTCGGCGACGGCGTTGACCGGACGCTTCTCCGGTTCGAGGATGTCGAAACGGACGGTCGAGCGGTTAGGGATCAGCGCGCCGCGCCAGCGTCGCGGTCGGAACGCGCTCACCGGCGTCAGCGCCAGGAGCGGCGCCTCCAGCGGCAGGATCGGGCCCTGGGCCGAGAGGTTGTAGGCCGTCGAACCGGCGGGCGTCGCCACCATGACCCCGTCGCAGATCAGTTCGTCGAGCCGCACATTGTCGTCGATGGTGATGCGTATTTTCGCTGCCTGATAGGACTGGCGCAGTAACGACACCTCGTTGATGGCCAGCGCTTCTCCTTCCTTGCCTTCGAGGTCACGCGTTTGCATGCGCAGCGGCCGGATCGTCTCCGCCACTGCGTCGGCGATACGCTCGCGCAGGGCGGTTTCCTGGTATTCGTTCATCAGGAAACCAATCGTGCCGCGGTTCATGCCGTAGATGCGCCGTCCGGAATTCATCATGCTGTGCAGGGTCTGCAGCATGAAGCCGTCGCCGCCGAGCGCCACGATCACGTCGGCGTCCTCTATCCGCTCCTGGCCATAGAGCGACGCAAGGCGGGTCGCCGCCTCGGCGGCGTCCGGCGTGTCGGCCGAGATGAAGGCAAGACTGGGCGCATTGTCGCTCATGAACTCCCCTCCACATTGCGACCGGACCGTGCCACGCGGTTAGCACGCGGGCGCGGGCTCGGAAAGCCCGCCGCCGCGCGGCGCCGGGCAGTCCGAAATACCTTTACTGGCATGCACAATGTGCTAACGGACGGTCGTGCCCTTGTAGCTCAGCTGGTAGAGCAGCGGTTTTGTAAACCGAAGGTCGGCGGTTCGATCCCGTCCGGGGGCACCATTTCCCGCAAGGATGGTCGACCACCTGGCCTTTTCGGTTGTGGAACCGGGGCGACCCCATATGAGTTCGACCACGGAACCGAGACATGCCAGGTCGGCTCCACCACGCCCAACTGCCGGCGGTTCCCTCTCGACGGGTTGCCCTGCGTGGCGCTATAGCGCCAGTCACCTGATGCGCGATCTGGCAGGGGCCGGGCTGATCTGAAACGGGAACGCCGCCGAACAATGACCATTCATCACAACTTCATCGCCGGACGCTGGGCGGAAGGCGCCGAGGCGCAGGACAACGTCAACCCGTCGAACACCGGCGATGTGATCGGCGAATATGCGCGCGCCGACCGCGAGCAGGCGCTTGAGGCGATCGCCGCGGCCCGCGCCGCCTTTCCCGCCTGGTCGCGCTCGGGCATCCAGCAGCGCCACGATATCCTCCAGAAGGTGTCGAGCGAGATCCTTGCGCGCAAGGACGAACTCGGCCGGCTGCTTTCGCGCGAGGAGGGCAAGACGCTTGGCGAAGGCGTTGGCGAGGTGATGCGCGCCGCGCAGATATTCGACTTCTTCGCCGGCGAGGTGCTGCGGCTTTCGGGCGAGAAGCTGGCCTCGACGCGGCCGGGCATCGATGTCGAACTGACGCGCGAGCCGGTCGGTGTGGTGGGTATCATCACGCCGTGGAATTTTCCGGTCGCGATACCGGCCTGGAAGATCGCGCCGGCGCTCGCCTACGGCAACACCGTGGTCTTCAAGCCAGCCGAACTCGTGCCGGGTTCGGCCTGGGCGCTTGCCGACATCATCGTGCGCGCCGGCGTGCCGGAGGGCGCTTTCAACCTTGTCATGGGCCGCGGCGCGGTTGTCGGCGACGCCATCCTGAACGATCCGCGCGTCGACGCCGTCACCTTCACCGGCTCGGTCGCGACCGGCAAGAAGGTCGCGGCCGCCTGCGTCGGACAGATGAAGAAATTCCAGCTCGAGATGGGCGGCAAGAACCCGCTGGTTGTGCTCGACGATGCCGACCTTGGTATTGCGGTCGACTGTGCCGTCAACGGCGCCTTCTTCTCCACCGGCCAGCGCTGCACCGCTTCCTCGCGCCTCGTTGTGACGGACGGCATCCACGACCGCTTTGTCGCGGCTGTCACCGAAAAGCTGAAGGGCCTCGTCGTCGACGACGCCTTGAAGGCCGGCACCCATATCGGGCCGGTGGTCGACCAGGGCCAGCTCGATCAGGACATTTCCTATATCGACATTGGACGAGAGGAAGGGGCGACGCTTGCCTTCGGCGGCGAGCGGCTGAACCGGGAAAACCCGGGCTTCTACCTGCAGCCGGCGCTCTTCACCGATACCACGCCCGAGATGCGCATCAATCGCGAGGAGATTTTCGGTCCGGTCGCCAGCGTCCAGCGGGTCAAGGACTACGAAGAGGCGCTTGCTGCCGCCAACGACACGCCCTTCGGCCTGTCCTCCGGCATCTGCACGACGAGCCTCAAATACGCTTCGCATTTCCGGCGCAACGCCGAGGCCGGCATGGTGATGGTCAACTTGCCGACGGCCGGCGTCGACTATCATGTCCCTTTCGGAGGCCGCAAAGGCTCCAGCTACGGCCCGCGCGAGCAGGGGCGCTACGCCGCCGAGTTCTACACCACCGTCAAAACCGCTTACACGCTGCCATAGCCAGCCGTGGCGGCGCGTACAGCGCGCGGCCTACTCCTTTTCCGAAGACCTGGTCAGCATGGGCCGCGGACCCTCGCGCTTGGCCAGCCTTTGAGGCCACGCGCGCCGGCCGCGCAGCGTTGCGGTCGAACCGTCATCGATGCGTCCGCTATCGAGCGGATAGGCGCCCCATGGCGTCCAGCGCGTTGCCATCGAACGTGACTTCATCCTCGCAATGAAGGCGGTCATCGGAACCTCCTGATCGAGGCCGATGTGATGACATGCAATCGGTTCGCAATTGCGGCGCGCAGATGACAGTCGCGTTACCGAAGGCGCCCGAGATGTCCACGCGCAGCATAAAGCGCGATCGCGGCCGCATTCGAGACGTTGAGCGAATGGATTGGCCCCGGCACGGTAAGCCTCGCCAGTCGATGGATGGTCTCCCTCGTCTTGTGGCGCAGACCCTTGCCCTCCGCGCCGAGAACCAGCGCGATGCGTTCGCCGGCAAGAGCGGCTTCGAGTTCTTCGGTGCCTTCCGAGTCGAGGCCGAGCGTTGTGAAGCCGGACGCATGCAACTCCTCGATCCCCGCGGCCAGGTTCCGCACCATGATCAGATCGATATGTTCCAGCGCCCCAGACGCGGATTTGGCGAGGACGCCCGTCTCGGACGGGCTGTGACGGGCGGTCGTGATCAGGGCGCCGGCACCAAGCGCTACCGCCGTGCGCAGGATGGCACCGACATTATGCGGGTCGGTGACCTGGTCAAGCACCACGACAAGGTCGGTTTCGCCAAGCGCGGAGAGCGGCTTGGGCGTCAGCGGTTCAGCCTCGGCGAGGACACCCTGGTGGACGGCTTCGCTGCCGACGATACGGTCGATCGTACGCGGGTCCGTGATCTCGACCGGGAAGGGCAGGGCATCCGGCTCTCCGGCGTCGAGCCGCGCCAGCGCATTGCGGGTGACGAGCAGACGTATGATCTTGCGTTGAGGGTTGGCGATCGCCGCACTGACCGTGTGCAGGCCGTAAAGATGTACCAGGCCATCCGCCGGAGCGACAGCTTGCTCGCGGGGGCGCGTCCCGGTCCTGTTCGGGCTTGGCGCTCCCTTGCGGTCGCGATGCGCGCGCCGAAGCCGCGCGTAGTGGCTGTCTTTGGCTGAGCCGGGTTTTTTGCCGTCGTTCATGGCGCCTCTATATCGCCGATCAGCGCCGCTGCATACGGCTCGCTGGACCGTGCTAAGGCGGCGATCTTTCGGTTGACACGATTGGACCATGCCGCCATAAGGCGCTTCGCGGAATTCCGGGCCGGCAAGCCGTTGTCCCGGGAGGCGCGGGCAATCCGCGTCACGAGGCTCCGGCGCAGTTTCGGAGGGGTGTCCGAGTGGTTAAAGGAGACGGACTGTAAATCCGTTGGCTAAGCCTACGCTGGTTCGAATCCAGCCCCCTCCACCACTGCACGCCGGAAGCCGAAGGACCGCGGGTATAGCTCAATGGTAGAGCAGCAGCCTTCCAAGCTGAATATGCGGGTTCGATTCCCGCTACCCGCTCCAGAGTCCGAACCAGCGGTCCGCTGATCTGTCAAAGTGTTGATGGACAAGCGTGACAGCTAAGACGGCGCGCGTACCGCTCCTCCGCCCTTGAAATGCCGCAATTCGCGCGCCGCTATCAAGCTGCTGCCCACGCCATGTGGGTGTCCGGAGTCCCTTCCATGTTTCCCATACGCAAGGTTCGCGTGGCGTCGGACGTCGTCCCCGCTCGCGTCATTACGTTCGCTTCCCTGCTCGGCTTCTTTTCGGTGACGGTCCTGATTTGCGGCCAGTTGGCGGCGATCGAAGTGGTCACGATCTATTCCGTCGCTTCGCTTCTCCATCTGCCGCGACTGCTCGTGATGGTGCTCGCAGTCCTCGTCGGCATTCCCACACTGTGGCTCTGCTGGAAGGTGGCATGGCTTGCCTTCGAGGCCGAGACTGCCCCGGAAAACAACTGATCCGGCTGTTGGCGCGCGTGGCATCCGCCCCCGATTCTCCCTTGTCTTTTGCGGTCTTTGTCGCTAATCGCCCCCAATCCGAACCGCATTCCAGTTCTGATCGCCAGGGAAAGAGACGATGGCAAAAGGTAAATTCGAGCGTAATAAGCCTCATGTGAACATTGGCACGATTGGTCACGTTGACCATGGCAAGACGTCGTTGACGGCGGCGATCACGAAGTATTTTGGCGAGTTCAAGGCGTATGACATGATTGACGCGGCGCCTGAGGAGAAGGCGCGGGGCATCACGATCTCGACGGCGCATGTCGAGTACGAGACGGATGCGCGCCACTACGCGCATGTCGACTGCCCGGGCCACGCCGACTACGTGAAGAACATGATCACGGGTGCCGCGCAGATGGACGGCGCGATCCTGGTTGTTTCGGCGGCGGACGGCCCGATGCCGCAGACGCGCGAGCACATCCTGCTTGCCCGCCAGGTCGGCGTTCCGGCGATCGTCGTGTTCCTGAACAAGGTCGACCAGGTCGACGATGCCGAGCTTCTGGAGCTTGTCGAGCTCGAGGTTCGCGAGCTCCTGTCGAGCTACGAGTTCCCGGGCGACGACATTCCGATCGTGAAGGGCTCTGCGCTGGCGGCGCTCGAGGACTCCAACAAGGAGATCGGCGAGGACGCGATCCGCGAGCTGATGAAGGAAGTCGACGCCTATATCCCGACGCCTGAGCGTCCGGTCGACCAGCCGTTCCTGATGCCGATCGAGGACGTGTTCTCGATCTCGGGCCGCGGCACGGTTGTGACGGGCCGCGTCGAGCGCGGCATCGTGAAGGTCGGCGAGGAGGTCGAGATCGTCGGCATCCGCCCGACTTCGAAGACGACGGTGACGGGCGTCGAGATGTTCCGCAAGCTTCTGGACCAGGGCCAGGCGGGCGACAACATCGGCGCGCTTCTGCGCGGCATCGACCGCGAGGGCGTGGAGCGCGGCCAGGTTCTGTGCAAGCCGGGTTCGGTGACGCCGCACACCAAGTTCAAGGCCGAGGCCTATATCCTGACCAAGGAGGAGGGCGGCCGCCACACGCCGTTCTTCACCAACTACCGCCCGCAGTTCTATTTCCGCACGACGGACGTGACGGGTGTCGTCACGCTTCCGGAAGGCACGGAGATGGTGATGCCGGGCGACAATGTGACGGTTGACGTTGAACTGATCGTGCCGATCGCCATGGAGGAGAAGCTGCGCTTCGCCATCCGCGAAGGCGGCCGCACCGTCGGCGCCGGCATCGTCGCATCCATCACGGAATAACGCCTTCGTCGACCGCCGACGAGAACGGCGAAACGGGGCGGCCATTCGGGTCGCCCTTTTTCGTTCTGCCGGGCATCGCGCTCTTTACAGACGCGAAGGAAGACCTTAGGAAGCGCTGCCGCGCGTGACGCGCTAGGGGTATAGCTCAGTTGGTAGAGCGGCGGTCTCCAAAACCGCAGGTCGGGGGTTCGAGCCCCTCTGCCCCTGCCAGTTTCGCCGGGTGCGAAGCAAAAGTTCGATATCGGCTGCTCTGCGGGACGAATGGATGGTTCCGTCGGCAACGACACCACGCTGAAATGCCCCTTGCATGACCTGCCGATCGGGTCTATGTACGGCCATTCAGACTCATGGTGTGCGGAGCCGGAAATGGCTTTGCGCGCCTTTATTGCATGGGCAGTAGCGCCGATTCGGCGGTTGGCGCTGTCGCCCGCGCGTACTTACTTCTCCCTTTAGGGAGTATCCGGAAAGTCCGGCCAACGGGCTTCCTTGAAACAGAGCGGCAGATGGCGTCAAAAACTTCTAATCCTTTCGTTTTCCTGCAGCAGGTGCGGCAGGAAACGTCCAAGGTCACGTGGCCTTCGCGGCGCGAGACGATGATTTCCACCATCATGGTGCTGATCTTCGCGTGTATCGCGGCTCTTTTCTTTTTTGCCGCCGATCAGGTTCTCGCGCTTGGCGTGGAACTGGTCCTTGGCATCGGACGATAACCGGCTTTTACGGGAGAGCGCCTGACATGACCGCGCGGTGGTACATCGTCCACGCTTATTCGAACTTCGAGAAGAAGGTCGCCGAGGACATCGAGAACAAGGCCAAGCAGAAGGGCCTTGGCTCCCATATCGAGCAGGTGGTCGTGCCGACCGAAAAGGTCGTCGAGGTTCGTCGTGGCCGCAAGGTCGACGCCGAGCGCAAGTTCTTCCCGGGCTATGTGCTGGTGCGCGCCAACCTCACCGACGCGGTGTTTTCGCTGATCAAGAATACCCCCAAGGTGACCGGTTTCCTCGGCGATTCCAAACCGGTGCCGATCACCGACGCCGAGGCCGAGCGTATCCTCACCCAGGTGCAGGAGGGCGTGGAGCGGCCGAAGCCGTCGATCACCTTCGAGATCGGCGAGCAGGTGCGGGTTTCGGACGGTCCGTTCGCCTCCTTCAACGGGCACGTCCAGGAAGTCGACGAGGAGCGCTCGCGGCTCAAGGTCGAGGTCTCGATCTTCGGCCGCGCGGTGCCGGTCGATCTGGAATTCGGTCAGGTGGAGAAAGCCTGATCGAACGCGGCCGGAAGATCCGGCCGGAATCGGTGGGAGGAAAGGCGGCTTGGCCGGCCGTTCGATCCGTACCACCAGACTGCAGCCGCCGGCTCGGCCGGCACGTGAAACAAGGCAGATGAGAAATGGCTAAGAAGATTGCAGGCCAGCTCAAGCTTCAGGTTCCGGCGGGATCGGCGACACCTTCGCCCCCGATCGGCCCGGCGCTTGGTCAGCGCGGCATCAACATCATGGAGTTCTGCAAGGCGTTCAACGCGCAGACCCAGGAGATGGAGAAGGGGTCGCCCATTCCGGTGCTGATCACCTACTACCAGGACAAGTCGTTCACCTTCGCTATGAAGACGCCGCCGGTGAGCTTCTTCCTGAAGAAGGCCGCGAAGCTGAAGTCGGGCTCCAAGGAGCCGGGCAAGCAGACGGCTGGTCAGGTGTCACGCGACAAGGTGCGCGAGATTGCCGAAGCCAAGATGAAGGACCTCAACGCCAACGACGTCGAGGCAGCGATGCGCATGGTCGAGGGCTCCGCGCGCTCGATGGGTCTCGAAGTGGTGGGGTGATAACGATGACCAGCAAGATTGCCAAGCGCCAGCAGGCGGTTCGCGACGGCCTCGATCGCGATAAGGCCTACGAGATCACCGAAGCCGTGAAACTGCTCAAGGAACGGGCCACCGCCAAGTTCGACGAGACCATCGAGGTCGCGATGAACCTCGGTGTCGATCCGCGTCACGCCGACCAGATGGTCCGTGGCGTGGTGAACCTGCCGAACGGCACCGGCCGCGATGTTCGCGTTGCCGTGTTCGCTCGCGGTCCCAAGGCGGAAGAAGCAACCGCCGCCGGCGCCGACATCGTCGGAGCCGAAGATCTGGTGGAGACCGTGCAGAAGGGCGAGATCAATTTTGACCGCTGCATTGCAACGCCCGACATGATGCCGCTGGTCGGCCGGCTCGGCAAGGTGCTGGGGCCGCGCGGCATGATGCCGAACCCGAAGGTCGGCACCGTGACGATGGATATCACCGCGGCGGTCAAGGCCTCCAAGGGTGGTGCCGTCGAGTTCCGGGTCGAGAAGGCGGGGATCGTCCACGCCGGTGTCGGCAAGGCCTCGTTCGAGGCCGACAAGATCATCGAGAACGTTCGCGCTTTTGCGGACGCAGTGATCAAGGCCAAGCCGTCCGGCGCCAAGGGCAACTACGTCAAGAAGGTCGCGATCTCCTCGACGATGGGCCCGGGTCTTAAGATCGACGTCGCCTCGCTCGCGCAGGCCTGACGTCCTGATTGAGGAAGTGGTGGCAATACCGCTTCCTTGAACGAAATTCCGGACCCACGGGCCCGGAATACGGAAGCCGAAGGTTTCCGGAAATCCTGTCCGAGATTGCAGGCGGTTTCTCCTTAATCCGCACGGGCCTGCATGAGACGGGGTCGACCGGACCGAGGGGCGAGAGTCCCGAAGGAAAGGTTCGAACCGTGTTTGCCTTTTGTCCGCGAGCCGGCATGGCCGGTGTGGCGAAAGGGGGCAGGATCCTCGACGTCGTTCGGGTGATCCCAATGGATGGCCCGACCGGCAAAAGGCAACCGGCAGCTGCTCGATAGGGTGGCTGTCAACTGGAGATAGGCAGTGGACAGAGCGGAAAAACGCGAACTGGTCACGGAACTGAACGGTGTTTTCGCGAACACCGGCTCGGTTGTCGTGGCGCACTATGCCGGTATCACCGTCGCACAGATGAACGATCTTCGCACGAAGATGCGTGACGCCGGCGGCACCGTCAAAGTCGCGAAGAACCGTCTCGCCAAGATCGCCCTTAAGGGCACGCCTTCCGAGGGAATGACGGATCTGTTCGTCGGACAGACCCTGATCGCTTTCTCGGATGATCCGGTTGTGGCGCCGAAGGTCGCCTCCGATTTCGCCAAGGGGAATGAGAGACTCATCATTCTCGGCGGTGCAATGGGATCGACCAACCTCGACGCCGATGGTGTGAAGGCACTTGCGACGTTGCCGTCGCTCGACGAACTTCGCGCCAAGCTGGTGGGGATGATTTCCACCCCGGCTACCCGGATCGCACAGGTGGTCAGTGCACCGGCCGCGCAGGTTGCGCGTGTCGTTGGCGCTTACGCCCGCAAGGACGAGGCGGCATGAGGCCGTTCCTCGCTGTCACCAAACATTGTTCGAACCTTGTAAGGAACTGAAGAAATGGCTGATCTCGCAAAGATCGTTGATGACCTGTCGAGCCTGACCGTCCTCGAGGCGGCCGAGCTTTCCAAGATGCTCGAGGAGAAGTGGGGCGTTTCCGCCGCTGCTCCGGTGGCTGTTGCCGCCGCTGGCGGTGGTGCTGCTGCCGACGCTCCGGCTGAGGAAAAGACCGAGTTTGACGTCGTTCTCGCCGAGGCGGGCGCACAGAAGATCAACGTGATCAAGGAAGTGCGCGCCATCACCGGTCTCGGCCTCAAGGAGGCCAAGGACCTGGTCGAGAGCGCTCCCAAGCCCGTCAAGGAAGGCGTGGCCAAGGACGAGGCCGACAAGATCAAGGCACAGCTCGAAGGCGCTGGCGCCAAGGTCGAGCTGAAGTAAGTACGCGTGTTCGGCGGGCGGGGTCGATCCCGTCCGCCGGTCCCGCATCGGGGCTGAGTGCAAACCCTTTTCCTGTGGGCCGGAAGCGGCCGTCAGGAAACGGGTTTTGTCCCGTTTTTGATTGGACCGCCGCGCAGGTCAGCCGCGCGGTCCCGGCAGGAAGCCAGGAAGGCAGCAAGGAGCGACGATGGCCCAGACCCACACCTTCAATGGCCGCAGGCGCATCCGCAAGTTCTTCGGGAAAATCCCCGAGGTCGCGGAAATGCCGAATCTCATCGAAGTCCAGAAGGCTTCTTACGACCAGTTCCTGATGGTCGAGGAGCCCGAGGGCGGCCGCCCGGACGAAGGATTGCAGGCTGTATTCAAGTCTGTCTTCCCGATCACGGACTTCTCCGGCGCGGCCATGCTCGAATTCGTCAAGTACGAGTTCGAGGCACCCAAATTCGACGTCGAGGAATGCCGTCAGCGCGATCTCACCTATGCCGCGCCGCTGAAAGTGACGCTGCGCCTGATCGTGTTCGACATCGACGAAGACACCGGAGCCAAGTCGATCAAGGACATCAAGGAGCAGGACGTCTACATGGGCGACATGCCGCTGATGACGTCCAACGGCACCTTCATCGTCAACGGCACCGAGCGCGTCATCGTCTCCCAGATGCACCGCTCGCCGGGCGTGTTCTTCGACCACGACAAGGGCAAGTCGCATTCGTCGGGCAAGCTGCTGTTCGCCGCGCGGGTCATCCCCTACCGCGGTTCCTGGCTCGATATCGAGTTCGATTCCAAGGACATCGTGCATGCGCGCATCGACCGCCGCCGCAAGATTCCGGTGACGTCGCTCTTGATGGCCCTCGGCATGGACGGCGAGGAGATCCTGTCGACGTTCTTCAATACGCTGACCATCGAGCGCGGCAAGGAGGGCTGGCGGATTCCCTATTCGGCCGATCGTTTCCGCGGCCGCAAGACCGTTACCGATCTGGTCGATGCCGATTCCGGCGAGGTCGTCGTCGAGGCCGGCAAGAAGATCACTGCGCGTCAGGCCAAGCAGCTGTCGGAGAAGGGCCTCAAGGCCATCCGCGCCACCGAGGATGACATCTATGGCAGCTACCTCGCCGAGGACGTGGTCAACTTCGAGACCGGCGAGATCTATCTCGAGGCCGGCGACGAACTCGACGAGAAAACGCTCAAGGTGCTCGAGGATGCCGGCCTGCAGGAAGTGAGCATTCTCGACGTCGATCACGTCAATATCGGCGCCTATATCCGCAATACGCTCGCGGTCGACAAGAACGAGGGCCGCCAGGACGCGCTGTTCGACATCTACCGGGTCATGCGCCCGGGAGAGCCGCCCACGCTCGAGACCGCCGAGGCGATGTTCAACTCGCTGTTCTTCGACGCCGAGCGCTACGACCTCTCGGCCGTCGGCCGCGTCAAGATGAACATGCGTCTTGAGCTTGAGACCGACGACACGATGCGTGTTCTTCGCAAGGAGGACATCATCGCCGTCGTGCGGACCCTAGTCGACCTTCGCGACGGCAAGGGCGAAATCGACGACATCGACAATCTCGGCAATCGCCGCGTGCGCTCGGTCGGTGAACTGATGGAAAATCAGTACCGTGTCGGCCTGCTCCGGATGGAGCGCGCGATCAAGGAACGCATGTCGTCGATCGAGATCGACACGGTGATGCCGCAGGACCTGATCAACGCCAAGCCGGCTGCTGCTGCCGTGCGTGAGTTCTTCGGTTCCTCGCAGCTTTCGCAGTTCATGGACCAGACCAATCCGCTCTCGGAGATCACCCACAAGCGGCGCCTGTCGGCGCTTGGCCCGGGCGGTCTGACGCGTGAGCGCGCCGGTTTCGAGGTGCGTGACGTGCACGTCACCCACTATGGCCGCATCTGCCCGATCGAGACGCCGGAAGGCCCGAATATCGGCCTGATCAACTCGCTCGCCACCTTCGCGCGCGTCAACAAATACGGCTTTATCGAGAGCCCGTACCGGAAGATCGTCGACGGCAAGGTCTCCAGTGAGGTCGTTTACCTGTCGGCCATGGAAGAGGCGAAACACTACGTCGCGCAGGCCAACGCCGAGCTCGACAAGAAGGGCGCCTTCGTCGAGGAATTCGTTATCTGCCGCCATGCAGGCGAGGTGATGATGACCCCGCGCGAAAACGTCGACCTGATGGACGTCTCGCCCAAGCAGATGGTTTCGGTGGCGGCAGCCCTGATCCCGTTCCTGGAAAACGACGACGCCAACAGGGCGCTGATGGGCTCCAACATGCAGCGCCAGGCCGTGCCGCTGGTGCGTGCCGAAGCGCCGTTCGTCGGCACCGGCATGGAGCCGGTCGTGGCGCGCGATTCAGGTGCCGCCATCGCTGCTCGCCGCACCGGCGTGGTCGACCAGGTCGACGCGACCCGCATCGTTATCCGCGCCACCGAGGACGTCGAGGCCGGTGCATCGGGCGTCGACATCTACCGGCTGCAGAAGTTCCAGCGTTCCAACCAGAACACCTGCATCAACCAGCGGCCGCTGGTGAAGGTGGGCGACCGTATCGAGAAGGGCGACATTATCGCCGACGGTCCGTCGACCGATCTGGGTGATCTGGCGCTCGGCCGCAACGTGCTGGTCGCCTTCATGCCCTGGAACGGCTACAACTACGAGGACTCCATCCTGCTTTCCGAACGCATCGTGCGCGATGACGTCTTCACCTCGATCCACATCGAGGAGTTTGAGGTCATGGCCCGCGACACCAAGCTCGGACCGGAAGAGATCACGCGTGACATTCCGAATGTGTCGGAAGAGGCGCTGAAGAACCTCGACGAGGCCGGCATCGTCTATATCGGCGCCGAGGTGCAGCCGGGCGACATCCTGGTCGGCAAGATCACGCCGAAGGGCGAAAGCCCGATGACGCCGGAGGAAAAGCTCCTGCGTGCCATTTTTGGCGAGAAGGCGTCCGACGTGCGGGACACTTCCATGCGCATGCCGCCCGGCACGTTCGGCACCGTCGTCGAGGTGCGCGTCTTCAACCGCCATGGCGTCGAGAAGGACGAGCGCGCGATGCAGATCGAGCGCGAGGAGATCGAGCGTCTGGCCAAGGACCGCGACGACGAGCAGGCGATCCTCGACCGCAACACCTATTCGCGTCTAGCCGACATGCTGGTCGGCAAGGAGCCGATCGCTGGCCCGAAAGGCTACAAGAAGGGCTCCAAGCTGACCAAGGAGGTGCTCGACGAGTATCCCCGCTCGCAGTGGTGGCAGTTCGCCGTGGATAATGAAAAGCTGCAGGGTGAACTCGAAGCGCTTCGCGGCCAGTACGACGATTCCAAGAAGGCGCTCGAGCAGCGTTTCATGGACAAGGTCGAAAAGGTCCAGCGCGGCGACGAGATGCCCCCCGGCGTCATGAAGATGGTCAAGGTCTTTGTCGCCGTGAAGCGCAAGATCCAGCCGGGCGACAAGATGGCCGGCCGTCACGGCAACAAGGGTGTCGTGTCCAAGATCGTTCCGATCGAGGACATGCCCTTCCTTGACGACGGCACTCATGTCGACATCGTGCTCAACCCGCTTGGCGTGCCAAGCCGCATGAATGTCGGCCAGATCCTGGAGACGCATCTGGGCTGGGCCTGTGCCGGTATGGGGCGCAAGATCGGTGAGCTGATCGAGGCCTACAGGGAAGGCGGCGACATTAAGCCCCTGCGTGGGCAGTTGGAGACGATCTTCCCGGACAACGACCGCAACGAACCGGTGCGCCGTTACGACGACGACAGCGTGCTGCGGCTTGCCGACCAGTTGACGCGCGGCGTGTCGATCGCCACCCCGGTCTTCGACGGTGCTCACGAAGCCAACATCAACGAGATGTTGGAGAATGCGGGTCTGCACACCAGTGGGCAGTCGACACTGTTCGACGGGCGCACCGGCGAGCCGTTCGACCGCAAGGTGACGGTCGGCTACATCTACATGCTGAAGCTCCACCACCTGGTCGACGACAAGATCCATGCCCGCTCGATCGGCCCGTACTCGCTCGTCACCCAGCAGCCACTGGGCGGCAAGGCGCAGTTCGGTGGCCAGCGTTTCGGCGAAATGGAAGTCTGGGCGCTGGAGGCCTATGGCGCCGCCTACACGCTGCAGGAGATGCTGACGGTGAAGTCGGACGACGTTGCCGGCCGCACCAAGGTGTACGAGGCGATCGTGCGCGGCGACGACACTTTCGAAGCCGGCATCCCCGAGAGCTTCAACGTGCTGGTCAAGGAAATGCGTTCGCTCGGCCTTAACGTTGAGCTGGAGAATACCCGCCACGAGGACGAGCCGGCTCAACTGCCGGACGCGGCGGAATAGTCACGAGCGCGCCGCCGATCGGCTGCGGCGCGCCTCCCGTTCCGTCCCGTGGCGGATAGCGGGAATGCATGGCGAGGCCGCAGGCGGGAAGCCGGGACGGCCGCAGGAAATGACGATGAGAGGCCCTTTGCGGTCTCGTACAGGAGAACGGCATGAAGCAAGAGGTGATGAATCTCTTCAACCCGCAGGCCCCGGCGCAGACGTTCGATTCCATCCGGATATCGCTCGCCAGCCCGGATAAGATCCTGTCCTGGTCCTTCGGCGAGATCAAGAAGCCGGAAACGATCAACTACCGCACGTTCAAGCCCGAGCGTGACGGCCTGTTCTGCGCGCGCATCTTCGGTCCGATCAAGGACTATGAGTGCCTGTGCGGCAAATACAAGCGGATGAAGTACAAGGGCATCATCTGCGAAAAGTGCGGCGTCGAGGTTACCTTGTCGCGCGTGCGCCGCGAGCGCATGGGCCATATCGAGCTCGCCGCTCCCGTTGCCCATATCTGGTTCCTGAAGTCGCTTCCGAGCCGCATCGGGACGCTGCTCGACATGACGCTGAAGGATATCGAGCGCGTCCTCTATTTCGAGAATTACATCGTCACCGAACCCGGCCTGACCGCCCTAAAGGAGCATCAGCTTCTTTCGGAGGAAGACTATATGGTCGCGGTCGACGAGTATGGCGAGGATGCCTTCACCGCCATGATCGGCGCCGAGGCGATCCACGAACTGCTGGCTTCGCTCGACCTTGAAAAGGTTGCGGTCGATCTGCGTGAGGAACTGTCGACGACGACGTCGGAACTCAAGCAGAAGAAGCTGCTGAAGCGCCTCAAGGTGGTCGAGAACTTCATCGAGTCGGGCAATCGTCCCGAGTGGATGATCATGAAGATCATCCCGGTGATCCCGCCGGACCTGCGTCCGCTGGTGCCGCTCGACGGCGGCCGGTTCGCCACGTCGGATCTGAACGACCTTTACCGTCGTGTCATCAACCGCAACAACCGTCTGAAACGGCTGATTGAGCTGCGTGCGCCGGGCATCATCATCCGCAACGAAAAGCGCATGCTGCAGGAGGCCGTCGACGCACTGTTCGACAATGGCCGCCGCGGCCGCGTCATCACCGGCGCCAACAAGCGTCCGCTGAAGTCGCTGTCGGATATGCTGAAGGGCAAGCAGGGCCGCTTCCGTCAGAACCTGCTCGGCAAGCGCGTCGACTATTCGGGTCGTTCGGTGATCGTCACCGGTCCGGAACTCAAGCTGCATCAGTGCGGCCTTCCGAAGAAGATGGCGCTTGAGCTGTTCAAGCCGTTCATCTACGCGCGCCTCGACGCCAAGGGCTTCTCCTCGACCGTCAAGCAGTCGAAGAAGCTGGTCGAGAAGGAAAAGCCGGAAGTCTGGGACATCCTCGACGAGGTCATCCGCGAGCATCCGGTGCTGTTGAACCGCGCGCCGACGCTGCACCGCCTTGGCATCCAGGCCTTCGAGCCGGTACTGATCGAGGGCAAGGCGATCCAGCTCCATCCGCTGGTTTGCACCGCCTTCAATGCCGACTTCGACGGCGACCAGATGGCTGTCCACGTGCCGCTCTCGCTGGAAGCCCAGCTGGAAGCGCGCGTTCTGATGATGTCGACCAACAACATCCTGCACCCGGCGAACGGTGCGCCGATCATCGTGCCATCGCAGGACATGGTGCTGGGCCTCTACTACCTGTCGATCGTCAATCAGAATGAGCCGGGCGAGGGCATGGTGTTCGCCGATATGGGCGAATTGCACCACGCGCTTGAGACCAAGGCGGTAACGCTGCACACCAAGATCAAGGGGCGCTTCAAGTCGGTCGATGCCGACGGCAACCCGACCTCGGGGATCTACGACACCACGCCGGGGCGCATGATCATTGGCGAACTGTTGCCGAAGAACGCGAATGTGCCCTACGAGATCTGCAATCAGGAGATGACCAAGAAGAACATTTCCCGCATGATCGATACCGTTTACCGCCATTGCGGACAGAAGGAGACAGTCATCTTCTGCGACCGCATCATGGCGCTCGGCTTCGGCCATGCCTGCCGCGCCGGCATCTCATTCGGCAAGGATGACATGCTGATCCCCGACACCAAGGCGAAGTTCGTCGGTGAGACCGAGGCGCTCGCGAAGGAGTACGAGCAGCAGTACAATGACGGCCTGATCACCCAGGGTGAGAAGTACAACAAGGTCGTCGACGCCTGGGCCAAGTGCTCCGAGAAGGTCGCCGACGAGATGATGGGCCGCATCAAGGCCATCGAGTTCGAGGACAGCGGCCGCCAGAAGCCGATGAACTCGATCTACATGATGTCGCATTCCGGTGCCCGCGGCTCGCCGACCCAGATGCGCCAGCTGGCTGGCATGCGTGGCCTGATGGCCAAGCCGTCGGGCGAGATCATCGAAACGCCGATCATCTCCAACTTCAAGGAAGGCCTGACCGTTCTGGAGTATTTCAACTCCACGCACGGCGCCCGCAAGGGGCTGGCTGACACGGCGCTCAAGACGGCCAACTCCGGCTATCTGACCCGGCGCCTCGTCGACGTGGCGCAGGATTGCATCGTGAACGCCACCGACTGCGGCACCGACAAGGGCCTGACCATGCAGCCGATCGTCGATGCCGGACAGGTCGTGGCCTCGCTCGGCCAGCGTGTGCTCGGGCGCACCGCGCTCGACGATATCGTGCACCCGGTCACCGGTGAGATGATCGTGGAGGCTGGCCGCCTCATCGAGGAGCGCGACGTTGATGCAATCGAGAAGGCCGGCATCCAGGCCGTGCGTATCCGTTCCGCGCTCACATGCGATGTGAAGGTGGGCGTCTGCGCGGTCTGCTACGGTCGCGATCTGGCACGCGGGACACCCGTCAACATCGGTGAGGCCGTGGGCGTCATCGCGGCGCAGTCGATCGGCGAACCGGGCACACAGCTCACCATGCGGACGTTCCACATGGGCGGCACCGCGCAGGTGGTCGACCAGTCGTTCCTGGAGGCGTCCTATGAGGGCACCGTCCAGGTCCGCAACCGCAATGTCGTGCGCAACTCCGACGGCCATCTGGTTGTCATGGGCCGCAACATGGCGGTCATCATCCTCGACGAGGGCGGCAAGGAGCGCGCGGTTCACCGCGTCACCTACGGCTCGCGCCTGTTTGTCGACGATGGCGACAAGGTCAAGCGCGGTCAGCGCATCGCCGAGTGGGATCCCTACACCCGCCCGATCCTCACCGAGATCGAGGGTACCGTGGCGTTCGAGGATCTCGTCGACGGCATGTCGGTGCAGGAAACCACCGACGAATCGACCGGCATCACCAAGCGCGAGGTTATCGACTGGCGTTCGACGCCGCGCGGCTCCGACCTGAAGCCGGCGATCACCATCGTCGATGCCAAGGGGAAGATCGGCAAACTGTCGAAGGGTGGCGACGCGCGCCTCCTGCTTTCGGTCGAGACGGTGCTCTCGGTCGAGCCGGGCGCGAAGGTCAAGCCGGGTGACGTTCTGGCCCGCATTCCGATGGAAAGCGCCAAGACCAAGGACATCACCGGCGGTCTGCCGCGGGTGGCCGAACTGTTCGAGGCGCGGCGCCCCAAGGACCACGCCATCATCGCCGAGATCGACGGCACGATCCGCTTTGGTCGCGACTACAAGAACAAGCGCCGCATCGTGATCGAGCCGCATGAGGAGGGCGCCGAACCGGTCGAGTATCTGATCCCGAAGGGCAAGCCTTTCCATCTCCAGGACGGCGATACCATCGAGAAAGGTGACTACATCCTTGACGGCAATCCGGCCCCGCACGACATCCTTGCGATCAAGGGCGTCGAGGCACTGGCTTCGTACCTGGTCAATGAGATCCAGGAAGTCTACCGGCTGCAGGGCGTCTTGATCAACGACAAGCATATCGAGGTGATCGTTCGCCAGATGCTGCAGAAGATCGAGATCACCGAGCAGGGTGATTCGGTCTACATCCCCGGCGATCACGTCGATTCGATCGAATTCGACGAGATCAACGAACGCCTGGTCGAAGACGGCAAGAAGCCGGCTCAAGGCCAGCCGGTGCTGCTTGGCATCACCAAGGCGTCGCTGCAGACCCCGTCCTTCATCTCGGCCGCCTCCTTCCAGGAGACGACACGGGTGCTGACCGAGGCGGCGGTGGCCGGCAAGACCGACACGCTGCAGGGCCTCAAGGAGAACGTCATCGTCGGCCGTCTGATTCCGGCGGGCACGGGTGGCGTGATGAGCCAGATCCGCCGCATCGCCGTTCAGCGCGACGAACTCATTCTCGATGAGCGTCGCAAGGCGTCGGGCGCGGAGATGGCCGATCCGATGCTGGCGGACATGTCGTCGGACGCGGCGCAGTAGCCGCTTCAGACCGGGTGTTTTTTGAGGGGCCGCCGGAGTGATCCGGCGGCCCTCTCTTTTTGGGCAATCAGCCGACGACTCGCATCGTGAAATATCTCACATACGTGGGTCCGGCGGTCGGCTTAGCTGACGCTGCGGCAGTCGATCGGGTCATAGACCTCCCAGCCGCGATTGGGCCGCCCGGGTATTGCCCCGCCGGGCGGCTCTTTTTTTGGACCATATCGGGCTCCGATAGGCCTCGATGGCCGGCCCTCACGGTGCCCGACGGCCGGCGAGGGCCGCCTGTCCACAGACTTGCTTTGGATCAAGCGGAATAAGCGCATAAGTTGCTTGCATAGCAAACGGATTGTGATCCACTCTTCGTAAGGCTGTTGTGCGGAGGGGAGCATGTCAAAGACCGTCTCGCGGGTGTCGGCAACCGCGTTGTTTCTTGCCGCGTTGCCGGTTGCGGCCTGGAGTGACGAGGAGGCAGTCGACTATGTGCGGGTCTGCGACGCTTTCGGCACCGGTTTCTACTACATTCCCGGGACGGAGACCTGTCTAAGGATTGGCGGCCGAATCCGGGCTGAGTTCGTCGATAACCCCTCCGAACTGGGGCTTGGCGTCCAGCGCACCCAGGTCGGCGCGAATATCCGCGAGACCTACCTTTTCGCGATGCCGAGCCGGATCGAGAGGATCGGCGGTGGAGCGGAGTTCGAGTACGGTCTCGGCAAGAAGGATTCGCCTCTGGGTGAGTACTACGGCTTCATCTATGGAAGCTTCGACTACAGTGGCGGGAACGAAAGTGCTTCAGGTACCGCCGAGGTCGGCCAGAACGACGTCACGGCGGTTGGATTCAATTTCGGGCGCAACCATCCGATGTACGGCAACGGCGTTATCGCAACCGCGCCCGGCTTTGGGCTTTATGGCCAGGGGCATTTGGAGAATCGCTGGGGCATCGGCGAACTGGGCTACGGCAAGAGCTTCTTGCTCGGCGACGACGAGGTGAGGGCTCCCTATGTCGTCGTGCGCGGCGGGGTGTTCGCCGAGGGCTTCGATTTCGAATCGAGGGGCAAGTCAAAGCTGACGTTCAACGGCGTTGACTTCTCGGGGTTCTATCAACGCTACAAGGTGACGGCTGAAGATTACTACGCAGGTGTAACCACCGGCCTCGATTTCGTGTTCTATCCGACCGACTGTCTGCGTCTTACCATCGGCGGCAAGATCAACTGGGCATACCATTGGGGCGAGGCGAATTTCCGCCAGGTTACGGGTATTGGCGGCGGCAACCGCGTCCGCGAAAAGCTTCATTACGACAACTCCGGATTCACGGTAGGCGGCGCGCTGAAGGCCGAGGCGGCAATCGATGTCGGCAAGGGCTGGACCGTGTCCGGTGGCTACGAGTTCTCGGTCCTGCCCGACGTGACCGGTATCGATATGCGCGAGACGCCGAACGATACGGATTTGCATGGGACCAGCGACACCATCAATCGTCACTTCGGCTTTCTGAAGGTCACCCGGGGTTTTTAGCAAAGCCGCTGGCGCGCTAGAACGGTTCCTCAAAGGTAACGATCGAGATTTCGCCCGAGACCGCGCCCTCATATGCCGAAAGGTGCGGTTCGTCGTCGGGCACGCCGTCCATGTCGCCGATCTTGTCGAGTTCGGCCTCGACATAGCCTTCACGAGCCAGCGCTTCGAGCGCGGAACGAACGGCGGTATCGTCATCCGGAGCCACCAACATCACGTGTACTCCCAGGGAATCGCCGCCCTTGCGTTCCCAAACCCTGCCGGTGATGATGGTGACGGGGCGGTTGTCGTTGTCCTGCATGGCGTTCCCTTTCGCGCCTCTTGGCGATTCTGGCGGCGACGCAGCCGCACGGGCGTCATGTCTTGCACGCCACAACCTTGCATGACAGGCCCTAGCGAACCATATCTGCCGTCAGCGCGCTTCCAGCGAAAGAAAATTACGTGACGGTGGCCAAACCCGCAGAAGCGCAGGATTTTTGCGGCGACGGGGTTGACGGGTGGGGCGCACGGGCGTATTAGCCGCCGCGTCTGAGCCGATGTGAGACTTGGCTTTTCGGGACGACGCGTCCTGAAGTTCGTCTCAAACAGGGTTCGTTCTACGAGCGACGACATTCCGGCGTGCATGAAGCGGTTCCGCTTCCTCTGCTTTTTTGTTCGGGCAAGCCGCAAGGAGCGGCGTGTGGCCCGAATTTGCGTATGGAAAAGGCGCTGCGAGCGGCCCTCACGTGGCCTTGAGACGGAATTGAAGAAGAGGAAGGTTTATGCCTACCGTTAACCAGCTGATCCGCAAGCCGCGCACCGCGCCGGTGAAGCGCAACAAGGTTCCGGCCATGCAGCAGAACCCGCAGAAGCGGGGTGTTTGCACGCGCGTCTACACAACGACGCCCAAGAAGCCGAACTCGGCGCTGCGCAAGGTTGCGAAGATCCGCCTCGTCAATGGTTTCGAGGTGATCGGTTACATCCCGGGTGAGGGGCACAACCTCCAGGAGCACTCCGTGGTCATGATCCGCGGTGGTCGTGTGAAGGACCTTCCGGGCGTGCGCTACCACATCATCCGTGGCGTGCTCGACACGCAGGGCGTGAAGAATCGCAAGCAGCGTCGTTCGAAATACGGCGCCAAGCGTCCGAAGTGACCTGAGAGGCTGAGAGCAGATGTCCCGTCGTCACAGAGCAGAAAAGCGCGAAATCAACCCGGATCCCAAGTTTGGGGATCTGGTTGTGACCAAGTTCATGAACGCCGTCATGCTGCACGGCAAGAAGTCGGTCGCCGAGTCGATTGTCTATGGTGCCCTCGACCAGATTGAGGACAAGACCAAGCAGGAGCCGGTCGGGGTGTTCCATCAGGCGCTCGACAACGTTGCTCCGCATGTCGAGGTTCGCTCGCGGCGCGTCGGTGGCGCGACCTATCAGGTCCCGGTCGACGTCCGTCCCGAACGGCGTCAGGCGCTCGCTATCCGCTGGCTGATCACCGCCGCGCGCGGCCGCAACGAGACCACCATGATCGATCGCCTATCGGGCGAACTCATGGATGCCGCCAACAACCGCGGCACGGCAGTCAAGAAGCGCGAAGACACGCACCGCATGGCTGAGGCCAACCGCGCCTTTGCCCATTACCGCTGGTAATCGGCAGCGCGACAGGACGAGCGAAAGGCACGAGAGATGGCCCGCGACTACAAGATCGAAGACTACCGCAATTTCGGCATCATGGCGCATATCGACGCCGGAAAGACCACGACGACCGAGCGCGTCCTGTTCTATACCGGCAAGTCGCACAAGATCGGCGAAGTCCACGACGGCGCCGCGACCATGGACTGGATGGAGCAGGAGCAGGAACGCGGCATCACCATCACGTCGGCCGCGACCACGACCTTCTGGGAAGGCCGTGACGGCAAGAAGCGCCGCTTCAACATCATCGACACCCCTGGCCACGTCGACTTCACGATCGAGGTCGAGCGTTCGCTGCGCGTGCTCGACGGCGCCATAGCGCTGCTCGATGCCAATGCCGGTGTCGAGCCGCAGACCGAGACCGTGTGGCGTCAGGCCGACAAGTATCGCGTCCCGCGCATGATCTTCTGCAACAAGATGGACAAGATCGGCGCCGACTTCTTCCGGTCGGTCGAGATGGTCAAGTCGCGCCTTGGCGCGACGCCGGTCGTCATGCAGCTGCCGATCGGCGCCGAGAGCGACTTCGCCGGTGTCATCGACCTCGTCGAGATGAAGGCACTGGTGTGGAAGTCCGAAAACCTTGGTGCCGAGTGGGATGTTCTCGACATCCCGGCCGATCTCCAGGCGCAGGCCGAAGAGTATCGCGAAAAGCTGATCGAGACCGCTGTCGAGATGGACGAGGCCGCGCTTGAGGCCTACCTTGAGGGCAATCTTCCTTCCAACGACGAGCTGCGCAAGCTGATCCGCAAGGGCACCGTCGAGGTCAAGTTCTTCCCGATGTTCTGCGGCTCGGCCTTCAAGAACAAGGGCGTGCAGCCGCTGCTTGACGCCGTCGTCGACTTTCTTCCCTCGCCGGTTGAAGTGCCGGCCATCAAGGGCATCGATCCGAAGACCGAAAGCGAGATCAGCCGCAAGTCGTCCGACGAAGAGCCGGTGTCGATGCTGGCCTTCAAGATCATGAACGACCCGTTTGTCGGTTCGCTCACCTTCTGCCGCATCTACTCCGGCGTTCTGAAGAAGGGCGTCTCGCTCGAGAACACCGTGAAGGCGAAGCGCGAGCGTATCGGCCGCATGCTGCAGATGCACTCCAACTCGCGTGAGGACATCGAAGAGGCCTATGCCGGCGACATCGTCGCGCTTGCCGGTCTCAAGGAAACCACGACGGGCGATACGCTGTGCGACCCGCTGAAGCCGGTCATCCTGGAGCGCATGGAATTCCCGGATCCGGTCATCCAGATCGCGATCGAGCCCAAGACCAAGGGCGACCAGGAAAAGATGGGCATGGCCCTCAACCGTCTCGCCGCCGAGGACCCCTCCTTCCGCGTCAAGACGGACGAGGAAAGCGGTCAGACCATCATCTCGGGCATGGGCGAACTTCACCTCGACATCATCGTCGATCGCTTGAAGCGCGAGTTCAAGGTCGAGGCCAATGTCGGCGCACCGCAGGTCGCGTATCGCGAGACCATCACCCGGCAGGCCGAGATCGACTACACGCACAAGAAGCAGACTGGCGGTTCGGGTCAGTTCGCGCGCGTCAAGATCGTGTTCGAGCCCAATCCGGAGAGCGAGGACTTCGTCTTCGAATCCAAGATCATCGGCGGCTCGGTGCCGAAGGAATACATTCCCGGCGTCCAGAAGGGCATCGAGAGCGTCATGTCCTCCGGTCCGGTGGCCGGCTTCCCGATGCTGGGCGTCAAGGCAACGCTGATCGACGGCGCCTACCACGACGTCGACTCGTCGGTCCTGGCCTTCGAGATCGCTTCGCGCGCTGCTTTCCGTGAGGGTGCGCAGAAGGCGGGTGCCCAGCTGCTCGAGCCGATCATGAAGGTCGAGGTGGTGACACCTGAGGACTATGTCGGCTCGGTGATCGGCGACCTGAACGGCCGCCGCGGCCAGATCCAGAACCAGGAGATGCGCGGCAACGCCGTTGTCGTCAATTCGATGGTGCCGCTGGCCAACATGTTCAAGTACGTCGACACGCTGCGTTCGATGTCCCAGGGCCGCGCCCAGTACACGATGCAGTTCGATCATTACGAGCCTGTGCCGACTGCGGTCGCGCAGGAAATCCAGAAGAAATACGCGTAATCCCGCCGGATTGACGCCAACGTCAACTTCGCCCGCCAGCGGGCAGCAGGAAATGGAGACCTCACATGGCAAAAGGTAAATTCGAGCGTAATAAGCCTCATGTGAACATTGGCACGATTGGTCACGTTGACCATGGCAAGACGTCGTTGACGGCGGCGATCACGAAGTATTTTGGCGAGTTCAAGGCGTATGACATGATTGACGCAGCGCCTGAGGAGAAGGCGCGGGGCATCACGATCTCGACGGCGCATGTCGAGTACGAGACGGATGCGCGCCACTACGCGCATGTCGACTGCCCGGGCCACGCCGACTACGTGAAGAACATGATCACGGGTGCCGCGCAGATGGACGGCGCGATCCTGGTTGTTTCGGCGGCGGACGGCCCGATGCCGCAGACGCGCGAGCACATCCTGCTTGCCCGCCAGGTCGGCGTTCCGGCGATCGTCGTGTTCCTGAACAAGGTCGACCAGGTCGACGATGCCGAGCTTCTGGAGCTTGTCGAGCTCGAGGTTCGCGAGCTCCTGTCGAGCTACGAGTTCCCGGGCGACGACATTCCGATCGTGAAGGGCTCTGCGCTGGCGGCGCTCGAGGACTCCAACAAGGAGATCGGCGAGGACGCGATCCGCGAGCTGATGAAGGAAGTCGACGCCTATATCCCGACGCCTGAGCGTCCGGTCGACCAGCCGTTCCTGATGCCGATCGAGGACGTGTTCTCGATCTCGGGCCGCGGCACGGTTGTGACGGGCCGCGTCGAGCGCGGCATCGTGAAGGTCGGCGAGGAGGTCGAGATCGTCGGCATCCGCCCGACTTCGAAGACGACGGTGACGGGCGTCGAGATGTTCCGCAAGCTTCTGGACCAGGGCCAGGCGGGCGACAACATCGGCGCGCTTCTGCGCGGCATCGACCGCGAGGGCGTGGAGCGCGGCCAGGTTCTGTGCAAGCCGGGTTCGGTGACGCCGCACACCAAGTTCAAGGCCGAGGCCTATATCCTGACCAAGGAGGAGGGCGGCCGCCACACGCCGTTCTTCACCAACTACCGCCCGCAGTTCTATTTCCGCACGACGGACGTGACGGGTGTCGTCACGCTTCCGGAAGGCACGGAGATGGTGATGCCGGGCGACAATGTGACGGTTGACGTTGAACTGATCGTGCCGATCGCCATGGAGGAGAAGCTGCGCTTCGCCATCCGCGAAGGCGGCCGCACCGTCGGCGCCGGCATCGTCGCATCCATCACGGAATAGGAAAAACCGGTCTGGCGCGGGTGCGGCAATCCCGCCGCGCCCGGGTCAAACAAGGACAAGACGCATGAACGGACAAAATATCCGAATCCGCCTCAAAGCGTTCGACCACCGTGTGCTCGACGCCTCGACGCGCGAGATCGTGTCGACCGCCAAGCGCACCGGCGCCAGCGTTCGCGGACCGGTTCCGCTGCCGACGCGGATCGAGAAGTTCACGGTGAACCGCTCGCCGCACATCGACAAGAAGAGCCGCGAGCAGTTCGAGATGCGCACGCACAAGCGCCTGCTCGATATCGTGGACCCGACGCCGCAGACCGTGGACGCGCTTATGAAGCTCGACCTGGCCGCCGGCGTCGACGTTGAGATCAAGCTCTAAGGGGCTTTGGGAAGAGGCGCGGCAGGGCTTGAGGCTCGGCCCGGGAACTCTTGAGAAGGAAGTTGAACCGATGCGTTCAGGTGTTATCGCACAGAAGGTGGGGATGACGCGCATCTACAACGATGCGGGCGAACATGTGCCCGTGACCGTTCTGCGGATGGAGAACTGTCAGGTTGTGGCGCAGCGCACCCAGGAGAAGAACGGCTACACGGCCGTCCAGCTTGGAGTCGGGCTTGCCCGCGTGAAGAACACGACCAAGGCGCTGCGCGGGCATTTTGCTGCCGCGTCGGTCGAGCCGAAGTCGAAGCTGGCCGAGTTCCGTGTCTCCCCGGACAACCTGCTCGATATTGGCGCCGAGATCACGGCCGACCACTTCGTTGCCGGTCAGAAGGTCGACGTCACAGGCACCTCGATCGGCAAGGGTTTCCAGGGTGTCATGAAGCGCCACAATTTCGGTGGCGGCCGGGCGACCCACGGTAACTCGGTATCGCACCGTTCGCACGGTTCGACCGGTCAGCGCCAGGACCCCGGCAAGGTGTTCAAGGGCAAGAAGATGGCTGGCCACATGGGCCAGACGCGCGTGACCACGCAGAATGTTGAGGTGGTCTCCACCGACGTCGATCGTGGCCTGATCCTGATCCGCGGCGCCGTTCCGGGCTCCAAGGGCGCCTGGATCCTGGTTCGCGACGCGGTCAAGGCCGCGCTGCCCGACAACGCGCCGAAGCCGGCTGCGATCCGCGCCGCCGCCGCGGCGGTCGCCAATGAAGCTGCCGCTCAGGAAGGGGCCGAGTGATGGACATCAAGATCACAACGCTCGCCGGCAAGGACGCAGGCAAGGCGACGCTCTCGGACGAGATCTTCGGCCTCGACCCGCGCGAAGACCTGCTTCAGCGCGTCGTGCGCTGGCAACTCGCCAAGAAGCAGCAGGGCACGCACAAGACCAAGGGGCGCGCGGAGATTTCGCGCACCGGTGCCAAGATGTACCGCCAGAAGGGTACGGGTCGCGCCCGGCATTCGTCGGCCCGCGTTCCGCAGTTCCGCGGCGGTGGCCGTGCCCACGGTCCGGTGGTGCGCAGCCACGAGCACGATTTGCCCAAGAAGGTGCGCGCGCTCGGTCTGAAGCATGCCCTGTCGGCGAAGGCGAAGGCCTCCACGCTGATCGTCGTCGACGAACTGTCGGTGAAGGATGCCAAGACCAAGGCGCTCATCGCGACGTTCGCCAAGCTCGGGCTGGACAACGCCCTGATGATCGGTGGCGCCGAGCTTGACCAGAACTTCAAGCGGGCGGCCTCGAACATCCCCAATATCGACGTGCTGCCGGTCCAGGGCATCAACGTCTACGACATTCTGCGCCGCGGCACGCTTGTCCTTTCCAAGGCGGCCGTCGAGGCTCTCGAGGAGCGTTTTAAATGACCGATCTCCGCCACTATGACGTGATCGTCAGCCCGGTGATCACCGAGAAGTCGACCATGGCGTCCGAGGTCAACCAGGTTGTCTTCAACGTCGCTCGCAAGGCGTCGAAGCCTGAGATCAAGGCGGCCGTCGAGGCGCTTTTCGGCGTCAAGGTGACGTCCGTGAACACGCTCGTTCGCAAGGGCAAGGTGAAGCGTTTCCGCGGCACCATCGGCCAGCAGAGCGATATCAAGAAAGCCGTTGTGACGCTGGCCGAAGGCCACGCGATCGATATCGCGACGGGTCTCTGAGAGGCTTGAGGTAGGATCATGGCACTCAAGAAGTACAATCCGGTCACGCCGAGCCAGCGTCAGCTGGTCATCGTTGACCGCTCCGGCCTCTACAAGGGCAAGCCGGTCAAGGGCCTGACCGAAGGTCTCACCAAGTCGGGCGGCCGCAACAATGCCGGCCGCGTGACCGCGCGCTTCATCGGCGGGGGTCACAAGCGGACCTATCGCGTCATCGATTTCAAGCGCCGCAAGTTCGACGTCGCGGCAACGGTTGAGCGTATCGAGTACGACCCGAACCGCTCCGCCTTCATCGCGCTCATCCGCTATGATGACGGCGAACTGTCCTACATCCTGGCGCCGCAGCGTCTTGCGGTGGGCGACAAGGTCGTCTCCAGCGCCTCGGCCGACGTCAAGCCCGGCAATACCATGCCGCTTTCGGCGATGCCGGTCGGCACGATCGTCCACAATGTCGAGCTGAAGCCCGGCAAGGGCGGACAGGTCGCGCGTTCGGCGGGCGCCTATGTGCAGCTTGTCGCTCGCGACCAGGGTATGGCAATCCTGCGTATGAGCTCCGGCGAACAGCGCCTCGTGCATGGGTCGTGCCTCGCCACTGTCGGCGCGGTTTCCAATCCGGACCATGCCAACATCAACGATGGCAAGGCGGGCCGCACCCGCTGGCGCGGCAAGCGTCCGCACAACCGCGGCGTCGCCATGAACCCGGTCGACCATCCGCACGGCGGTGGTGAAGGCCGCACTTCCGGCGGTCGTCATCCGGTTTCGCCGTGGGGCAAGCCCACGAAGGGCAAGCGTACGCGCTCCAACAAGGCGACCGACAAGTTCATCATGCGCTCGCGTCATGCGCGCAAGTCATAAGAAGAGGTAAGGCGAAGTGACCCGCTCAGTCTGGAAAGGCCCCTTCATCGACGGCTACATGCTGAAGAAGGCCGACAAGGTGCGCGAGAGCGGCCGCAACGAAGTGATCAAGATCTGGAGCCGCCGTTCCACGATCCTACCCCAGTTCGTCGGCCTGACCTTTGGCGTCTACAACGGCCAGAAGCATATTCCCGTCTCCGTGTCGGAAGACATGGTCGGGCACAAATTCGGTGAATTCGCTCCGACCCGGACCTATTACGGCCACGGCGCGGACAAGAAGGCGAAGAGGAAGTAAGTCATGGGCAAGGCCAAAGCTCCGCGCCGGCTTGCTGACAACGAGGCGCGCGCCGTCCTGCGCACGATCCGCGTCAGCCCGCAGAAGCTGAACCTGGTTGCCGCCATGATCCGCGGCAAGAAGGTGGCGAGCGCGCTCGCCGACCTCGAGTTCTCGCGCAAGCGCATCGCCGGAACGGTCAGGAAGACCCTGGAATCGGCGATCGCCAATGCCGAGAACAATCACGATCTCGACGTCGATTCGCTGGTTGTCGCCGAGGCTTTTGTCGGCAAGTCGATCGTCATGAAGCGCTTCCATGCACGTGGCCGCGGACGCGCCAGCCGCATCGAGAAGCCGTTCGCGAACCTGACCATCGTCGTTCGCGAAGTTGAAGAGAAAGTGGAGGCCGCCTGATGGGCCAGAAAGTCAATCCGATCGGGCTTCGCCTCGGCATCAACCGGACCTGGGATTCGCGCTGGTATGCCAACACCGGCGAGTACGGCAAGCTGCTGCACGAAGACCTCAAGATCCGCGATTACCTGATGTCGGAGCTGAAGCAGGCCGCGATCTCCAAGGTCGTGATCGAGCGCCCGCACAAGAAGTGCCGGGTGACGATCCACGCAGCGCGTCCGGGTCTGATCATCGGCAAGAAGGGCGCCGACATCGAGAAGCTGCGCCGCAAACTGACCGAGATGACCCAGTCGGAGACGCATCTGAATATCGTCGAGGTGCGCAAGCCCGAGGTCGACGCCACGCTGATCGCGCAGTCGATCGCCCAGCAGCTGGAGCGCCGCGTTGCGTTCCGCCGTGCCATGAAGCGCGCCGTCCAGTCGGCGATGCGCCTTGGTGCCGAAGGCATTCGCATCAACTGCTCGGGCCGGCTTGGCGGCGCGGAGATCGCGCGCATGGAATGGTACCGCGAGGGCCGCGTGCCGCTGCACACGCTGCGCGCCGACGTCGATTATGGCACTGCCGAGGCGCAGACCGCCTACGGCGCCTGCGGCGTGAAGGTCTGGGTCTTCAAGGGCGAGATCCTCGAACACGATCCGATGGCGTCGGAACGCCGTGCGATCGAGAGCGAGCATCAGGGCGGCGGTGGCCGTCGTCGCGAGAACGCCTGATCGTTCCTCGCGCAGGAAACGGAATTTGGAGTAGAAAACGATGCTGCAGCCGAAGCGCACGAAGTTCCGCAAGCAGTTCAAGGGCCGTATTCACGGCGCCGCCAAGGGCGGCACCAAGCTCGACTTCGGCTCGTTCGGGCTGAAGGCGCTGGAGCCGGAGCGTGTCACCGCGCGTCAGATCGAGGCTGCTCGCCGGGCCATCACCCGCGAGATGAAGCGCCAGGGCCGCGTCTGGATCCGCATCTTCCCGGACGTGCCTGTCACCTCCAAGCCGACCGAAGTCCGCATGGGTAAGGGCAAGGGCTCGGTCGACTATTGGGTCTGCCGCGTCAAGCCGGGTCGGATCATGTTCGAACTGGACGGCGTTTCCGAAACGATCGCGCGCGAGGCATTGCGCCTGGGCGCTGCCAAGCTGCCGGTCAAGACGCGCTTTATCCAGCGCGTGAGCGAATAGGAAGGGCGCAACGATGAAAGCCTCTGACGTCAGGGCCAAGACCCTGGATCAGCTCAATGACGAGCTCGCCGGCCTGAAGAAGGAGCAGTTCAACCTGCGCTTTCAGAAGGCGACCGGTCAGCTCGAGAAGACCTCGCGCGTCAAGCAGGTCCGTCGGGACATCGCGCGCATCAAGACCATCGTCGCCGAGAAATCGGCGGACAAGAACGCGTAGGAAGAAGAATATGCCAAAGCGCATCCTGCAGGGCACGGTCGTCAGCGACAAGAACGACAAGACGGTCGTCGTCAAGGTCGAGCGCCGCTTTACCCACCCGGTGATGAAGAAGACCGTGCGCATGTCGAAAAACTACAAGGCGCATGACGAGGCCAACAGCCACAAGGTGGGCGACACCGTGCTCATCCAGGAGTCGCGGCCGATCTCCAAGGACAAGCGCTGGGTCGTGGTGACCGAAGCGCAGGCCGAGTAGCGAAAAGTTTCGGAAAGCCGGGAAGGGCAGCCCTTCCCATGAACAAGAAGAAGGCGGCCAGTCATGATTCAGATGCAAACAAACCTCGACGTCGCTGACAATTCCGGCGCCCGTCGTGTCATGTGCATCAAGGTGCTGGGCGGTTCGAAGCGGAAATACGCTTCCGTGGGCGACGTGATCGTCGTCTCGGTCAAGGAAGCCATTCCGCGCGGCCGCGTGAAGAAGGGCGACGTGATGAAGGCGGTCGTGGTCCGCACGGCCAAGGACATCCGCCGTCCGGACGGCAGCGTCATTCGTTTCGACAAGAATGCCGCCGTTCTGGTGGACAACAAGAAAGAGCCGGTCGGCACGCGTATCTTCGGCCCTGTCCCGCGCGAATTGCGCGCGAAGGCCCACATGAAGATCATCTCGCTGGCGCCGGAAGTGCTGTAAGGAGCCGGATTGATGCAGAAGATCCGTAAAGGCGACAAGGTCGTCGTGCTCGCCGGCAAGGACAAGGGCCGCACCGGCGAGGTTTTAAAAGTCATGCCGAAGGACGACAAGGCCGTCGTCCGCGGCATCAACGTTGTGCGCCGCCATCAGCGGCAGACGCAGAACCAGGAAGGCGGCATCATCTCCATCGATGCGCCGATCCACATGTCCAACCTTGCGCTCGCCGACCCCAAGGACGGCAAGCCGACCCGCGTCGGCTTCGAGATCAAGGACGGCAAGAAGGTTCGCGTCGCCAAGCGCTCGGGAGTTGAGATCGATGTCTGAGACTTACGAACCGCGCCTGAAGAAGCTCTACAACGAGACCATTCGCAAGGCGCTGCGCGACCAGTTCTCATACGACAACGAGATGCAGGTTCCGCGTCTCGAAAAGGTCGTCATCAATATGGGTGTCGGGGCCGCGACCGCGGACTCCAAGAAGCCGACCGTGGCTGCGGAAGAACTGTCGCTGATTGCCGGCCAGAAGGCCGTCGTCACGCGGGCACGCACCTCCATCGCCGGTTTCAAGGTGCGCGAGGGCATGCCTATCGGCGCCAAGGTGACTTTGCGCAAGGACCGTATGTACGACTTCGTCGATCGCCTTGTGACGATCGCGCTGCCGCGCGTGCGTGACTTCCGCGGCCTTAACCCGAAGAGCTTCGACGGCCGCGGCAACTTCGCCATGGGCATCAAGGAGCACATCGTGTTCCCCGAGATCAACTACGACAAGGTCGACCAGATCTGGGGAATGGACATCATCGTTTGTACGACCGCCACGACGGACGACGAGGCCCGGGCATTGCTCAAGGCCTTCAACTTCCCGTTCCGGCAGTAACGGCAGCGAAAAAGGAACAATCTGATATGGCAAAGACCAGCTCAGTCGAAAAGAACAAGCGCCGCCGCAAGCTCGTCGCGCGCCACGCGGCCAAGCGTGCCGAACTCAAGGCGCTCGTGATGAACCGTGAGTTGCCGATGGAAGATCGCTTCCGCGCGCAGCTCAAGCTCGCCGCGATGCCGCGCAACTCTTCCAAGGTGCGCATCCGTAATCGCTGCGAGGTGACGGGGCGTCCGCGCGCCTTCTATCGCAAGCTGAACATGTCGCGCGTTGCGCTGCGTGAACTGGGCTCGCTGGGTCTGATCCCGGGCCTGGTCAAGTCGAGCTGGTAAGGAGGGCGAGCGATGTCCATGAGTGATCCTCTCGGCGATATGCTGACCCGCATCCGCAACGCCTATGGCCGCAAGAAGACCAAGGTCTCGACCCCGGCGTCCAAGCTGCGCGCGCGTGTGCTCGAAGTCATGAAGTCCGAAGGCTATATCCGCGACTACAGCCAGACCGATTTCGACAATGGCAAGTCGGAGATCGAGATCGAGCTGAAATATTTCGATGGCGTTTCGGTGATCCGCGAGATCGCCCGCGTCTCGAAGCCCGGTCGTCGGGTCTATGTTTCGGCCAGGTCGATTCCGCAGGTCTCCAACGGCCTCGGCATTTCGATCCTGTCGACGCCGAAGGGCGTCATGGCGGACCATGAAGCGCGCGAACAGAATGTCGGCGGAGAGATCCTCTGCCAGATCTTCTGATCGGGCCCAAACAGAACGAACGAGGACAGGAACATGTCTCGTATTGGTAAGAGACCCGTGGCGGTGCCGGATGGCGTGACCGCGTCCGTCGATGGCCAGACCGTTATCGCGAAGGGCCCGAAGGGCGAACTGCGCTTCGTCGTCAACGACGAGGTTCTGGTCAAGCTCGACAACGGCGAGATCAAGGTCGATCCGCGTGATCAGTCGAAAGACGCACGCTCCAAATGGGGCATGTCGCGCACGATGATCCAGAACATCCTCAAGGGGGTGAAGGACGGCTTCGAGAAGCGTCTCGAGATTACCGGCGTCGGTTACCGCGCGGCCCTGCAGGGGAAGGATCTGCAGCTCTCTCTCGGCTTCAGCCACGAGGTGGTTTACAAGGCGCCGGAAGGCATCCAGATCACCGTGCCCAAGCCGACGGAGATCGTCGTGACTGGTATCGACAACCAGAAGGTCGGCCAGGTCGCAGCGGAAATCCGCGAGTATCGCGGCCCCGAGCCCTACAAGGGCAAGGGCGTGCGTTATGCCGACGAGCGCATCGTGCGCAAGGAAGGCAAGAAGAAGTAAGGAAAGCAGGCCATGGCTTCTAAGGATTCTACCCAGCGCCGCGCTGCCCGCGTCCGCCGCCAGGTCAAGGCGGTGGCCGGCGATCGCCTGCGCCTCTCGGTCCATCGCTCGTCGAAGAACATCTACGCCCAGATCATCGATGATCAGAAGGGCCACACGGTCGCCGCCGCTTCGACGCTTGAGAAGGACGTCAAGGGTTCGCTCAAGACCGGTGCGGATGCCGCTGCCGCAGCCGCGGTTGGCAAGCTGATTGCCGAGCGTGCGGTCAAGGCCGGCGTCAAGGAGGTCGTTTTCGACCGCGGCGCCTATATCTACCACGGCCGCGTCAAGGCGCTCGCCGAGGCTGCCCGCGAGGGCGGTCTGTCGTTCTAAACCGCCCCCCGGCCAAGGCGCCGGGTCAGGCAAAAATCAACCGCCGTGCTTCCGGAAAAGAACAAGGAACAGGATAATGGCACAGGATCGCAGGGACGGCCGCGGCCGTGATCGCGAAGAGCGCGACAGCGAATTTGTCGACAAGCTCGTTCACATCAACCGCGTCGCCAAGGTCGTCAAGGGCGGCCGCCGCTTCGGCTTTGCAGCACTCGTCGTAGTCGGCGACCAGAAGGGCCGCGTCGGCTTTGGTCACGGCAAGGCGCGCGAGGTGCCTGAGGCGATCCGCAAGGCGACTGAAAGCGCCAAGCGCGACATGATCTTCGTGCCGCTCCGGTCGGGCCGTACGCTCCACCACGACGTCTCCGGCCGCCATGGCGCCGGTCGCGTCCTGCTGCGCGCCGCAAAGGCCGGTACCGGCATCATCGCTGGTGGCCCTATGCGCGCCGTCTTCGAGACCCTCGGCGTCCATGACGTCGTGGCCAAGTCGATGGGCACGTCCAATCCCTACAACATGGTGCGCGCCACCTTCGACGCATTGAAGCAGCAGATGCACCCCAAGGATGTGGCTGCCCAGCGCGGCATCAAATATTCGTCACTGCAGGCGCGTCGCGGCGCTGCCGCCGCCGAAGAATAACTGCTCGCGCGGCTGACAGAGGAACAGGAAAATGGCTGAGAAGAAGAAGGGCAAGACCGTAACGGTCGAGCAGGTCGGCAGCCCCATCCGCCGCCCGGCCGAGCAGCGTGCGACGCTGATCGGCCTTGGTCTGAACAAGCTGCATCGCCGCCGCACGCTGGAGGACACGCCCTCCGTGCGCGGCATGATCGCGAAAGTGCAACATCTCGTCCGCGTCGTGGACGAGGCGTAAGCGACGCTGGAGCATCGACATGAAACTCAACGAACTGCGCGACAAGGAAGGCGCGACCCAGTCGCGCAAGCGCGTCGGGCGCGGCATTGGTTCGGGCCTCGGCAAGACCGGTGGGCGCGGTGTGAAGGGCCAGAAGTCCCGTTCCGGCGTCTCGATCAACGGGTTCGAGGGCGGCCAGATGCCGCTTTACCGCCGTCTGCCCAAGCGTGGCTTCAAGGTCCCGTTCCCGAAGGACTTCAACATCGTTTCGCTGGCCCGCATCCAGCAGGCGGTCGACGCCAAGAAGCTTGATGCCAAGAAGCCGGTGACGGCCGAGGCGCTCGTCGAGGCTGGCGTTATCCGCCGTGTTCGCGATGGCGTGCGTCTGCTCGCCGATGGCGAACTCAAGGCCAAGGTGACCTTCGAAATCGCCGGCGCCTCCAAGGCCGCCATCGAGAAGGTCGAAAAGGCCGGCGGTTCGGTGAAGCTGCCGGAAAAGCCTGCCGCCGAGTAACCGGTTTCCGGTGCGACCAATAGCGGCGGCCCCTGGCCGCCGCTTGCATCCTGGGCGGCTGGGGCCTATCTCGGGGCTTCGGCGCACGCGTCGTCCGCGACGGACGGGTCAGGAAGCGTGACGAAGCGGAGAACTTTTCATGGCGTCTGCTGCTGAGCAACTTGCCTCCAATCTGAACTTCGCTGCCTTCGCCAAGGCCGAGGATCTGAAGAAGCGGATCTGGTTTACCCTTGGCGCATTGCTCGTCTACCGCCTCGGCACCTATATCCCGATCCCGGGGATCAATCCCGATGCCTTCGCGCAGGCGTTCGAGCAGCAGTCGGGCGGCGTTCTCGGCATGTTCAACATGTTTGCCGGCGGCGCCGTCGAGCGCATGGCGATCTTCGCCCTCGGCATCATGCCCTACATCTCCGCTTCCATCATCATGCAGCTGATGACGTCGGTGATCCCGACGCTCGAGCAGTTGAAGAAGGAAGGCGAGCAGGGCCGCAAGGTCATCAACCAGTACACCCGCTACGGTACCGTCCTGCTTGCGACGGTTCAGGCCTACGGTATTTCTGTCGGACTCGAGAGTGGTACCGATATCGTCACCGATCCCGGCTGGTTCTTCCGCATCTCCGCCGTCATCACCCTGGTTGGCGGCACCATGTTCCTGATGTGGCTCGGCGAGCAGATCACCGCTCGCGGCATTGGCAACGGCATCTCGCTGATCATCTTCTCCGGCATTGTCGCAGGGCTTCCCTCCGCCCTGGGCGGTACCCTCGAACTGGGCCGCACCGGAGCGCTGTCGACCGGCATCATTCTGGCCATCATCGTGCTGGCGATTGCGGTGATTGCGCTCATCGTGTTTTTCGAGCGTGCCCAGAGGCGGCTCCTGATCCAATATCCCAAGCGCCAGGTCGGCAACCGCATGTTCCAGGGCGACACGTCGCACCTGCCACTGAAGCTCAACACCGCCGGGGTCATTCCGCCGATCTTCGCATCGTCGCTGCTGCTCCTGCCGGCGACGCTTGCTGGTTTCTCGGATACCTCGACATTGCCTGGCTGGGCAGGCGCGATCCTCGCCACGCTGGGGCACGGGCAGCCGCTCTATATGGTGCTTTATGCCGCCATGATCGCCTTCTTCGCCTTCTTCTATACAGCGATCGTGTTCAATCCGAAGGACACCGCCGATCAACTGAAGAAGCATTCCGGCTTCATTCCGGGCTATCGTCCGGGTGAACGGACGGCCGAGTACATCGATTATGTCCTGACCCGTATCACCGTCGTCGGCGCGATCTATCTCGTGCTGGTCTGCCTGCTGCCGGAGTTCCTGATCTCGGCGACCGGAGTGCCTTTCTACCTCGGTGGCACATCACTGCTGATCGTGGTCAGCGTGACGCTCGACACGGTATCACAGGTCCAGGGGCACCTGATCGCGCACCAATATGAGGGGCTGATCAAGAAATCGAAGCTGCGCGGAGGAAAGAGGGGGAGATGAGGCTGATATTGCTCGGTCCGCCGGGTGCGGGGAAGGGGACGCAAGCACAGCGGTTGGTCGAGAAGCACGGCATTCCGCAATTGTCGACCGGCGACATGTTGCGGGCCGCGGTCAAGGCCGAAACCGAGGTCGGCTTGCGCGCCAAGGCAGTGATGGAAGCCGGCGAACTCGTCTCCGACGCCATTGTCAACGCTATCGTCGCCGAGCGCATCGATCAGGATGATTGCGCCGGGGGCTTCGTCCTTGACGGCTATCCGCGAACGCTCGCGCAGGCCGACTCAGTCGAGGCCATGCTGGCCGACCGCGGATTGAAGCTTGACGCGGTCATCGAACTCGTGGTCGACGACAAGGCGCTGGTGGGACGAATTGTCAAGCGGGCCGAAGAGGCACAGGCCGCCGGGCAACCGGCGCGCAAGGACGACAATCCCGAGGTGTTCGACGAACGCCTGCGTGAATATTACAAGAAGACCGCGCCGCTGATCGGCTACTATTATGCCAAGGGCATGCTCAAGGGCGTCGACGGCATGGCCTCCATCGATGAGGTCACGGACGCGATCGAAGCCCTGCTTGCCGAGGTCGTGCGCGGAAACTGAACCGACCCGGTTGACGGCAGGCGCGCCTTGGACTATAGCGGCGCGTCTCCCATCAGACGTTTGGTCGGCTGGGCCTTCAAGGCTCGGCCGTTGCTTTACGTGATGGAACATCCCGCAAGGGCCGGCCTCCACCGGACGCGGGTCAGTCGCAAGCGCCGGCGCTGCCGGCCTACATGGAGAAAGAGATGGCTCGCATAGCCGGCGTTAATATTCCGACCAACAAGCGCGTCGTTGTCGCGCTTCAGTACATCCACGGCATCGGCCCCAAATTTGCCGCCGACATTGTCGCCAAGGCGAACATTCCGACCGACCGTCGCGTCAACGAATTGACCGACGCGGAAGTCATGCATATCCGCGAGACGATCGACCGCGAATATCAGGTCGAGGGCGATCTTCGCCGCGAAGTCTCGATGAACATCAAGCGTCTGATGGATCTTGGCTGCTATCGCGGTCTTCGCCATCGTCGCTCCCTGCCGGTCCGTGGCCAGCGTACGCACACCAATGCGCGCACCCGCAAGGGCCCGGCCAAGGCGATCGCCGGCAAGAAGAAGTAAGGCAGTCGGCAATCGGCAGTAGGCAATCGAAGCAATCCGACTGCCCCCTGCCCAATCCTGACTGCCGTGAGGTGTAGCCGCTGGCATTACGGCGGCGTCGATATCGAACGAAAGGACCAAGATGGCCAAGGAAGCCGCTCGTGTTCGCCGTCGCGAACGCAAGAACATCTCGTCGGGCGTGGCTCACGTCAACTCGACCTTCAACAACACCATGATCACGATCACCGACGCGCAGGGCAACACGATTGCCTGGTCGTCGGCAGGCGCTCAGGGCTTCAAAGGCTCGCGCAAGTCGACGCCGTTCGCCGCCCAGATCGCCGCCGAGGATTGCGCCAAGAAGGCGCAGGAGCATGGCATGCGTCAGCTCGAGGTCGAGGTGAGCGGCCCGGGTTCTGGCCGTGAATCGGCCCTGCGCGCGCTGCAGGCGGCCGGCTTCACGATCTCGTCGATCCGCGACGTGACGCCGATTCCGCACAATGGCTGCCGTCCGCGCAAGAAGCGGCGCGTCTGACGAGTTTCGACACACATCGTAAGAGCGGATTGCTGCGCTCCTCTGCGGTTTCCAGATCGCCCGCCACGATTGGATGGTGGCGGGGTACCGGAAGGAAGAACACATGATCCAGAAGAACTGGCAGGAACTGATCAAGCCCAACAAGATCGAGTTCTCGTCCAAGGGCAAGACCGTCACCAATCTCGTCGCCGAACCGCTTGAGCGGGGCTTCGGCCTGACGCTCGGCAATGCGCTGCGTCGCGTTCTGCTTTCCTCGCTGCGCGGCGCCGCTGTGACTGCGGTGCAGATCGACGGCGTGCTGCACGAATTCTCCTCGATCGCCGGCGTGCGCGAGGACGTGACCGACATCATCCTCAACATCAAGGAAATCGCCATCCGCATGGAGAGCGATGGCCCGAAGCGCATGGTCGTGCGCAAGCAGGGCCCCGGTGTGGTCGTGGCCGGTGACATTCAGACCGTCGGGGATATCGAGATCCTGAACCCAGATCACGCGATCTGCACGCTTGACGAGGGCGCCGAGATCCGCATGGAGTTCACCGTCGACACCGGCAAGGGCTACGTGCCTGCCGAGCGCAACCGCGCTGAAGATGCGCCGATCGGCCTGATTCCGGTCGACAGCCTCTACTCGCCAGTCAAGAAGGTCTCCTACAAGGTTGAAAACACCCGCGAAGGCCAGGTTCTCGACTACGACAAGCTGACGATGACGGTCGAGACCGATGGCTCGATCGCCGGCGAGGACGCGGTGGCCTTCGCCGCGCGCATCCTGCAGGACCAGTTGGCGCTGTTCGTCAATTTCGAGGAGCCGCAGAAGGAGGTCGCCCAGGAACAGGTGACCGAGCTTGCGTTCAACCCGGCGCTCCTGAAGAAGGTCGACGAGCTGGAGCTTTCCGTCCGTTCTGCCAACTGCCTGAAGAACGACAACATCGTCTATATCGGCGACCTTATCCAGAAGACGGAAGCAGAGATGCTCAGGACGCCGAATTTCGGCCGCAAGTCGCTCAACGAGATCAAGGAAGTTCTCGCCGCCATGGGCCTTCACCTCGGTATGGAGGTGCAGGACTGGCCGCCGGAAAACATCGAAGATCTCGCCAAGCGCTACGAAGACCAATATTGACAGCCGGGCAGGTCCGGTCAGTTAGGATTTGAAGGAGAAGGCTCATGCGCCACGGACGTTCCGGCCGCCGGCTGAACCGCACCGCAAGCCACCGCAAGGCCCTGTTCACCAACATGGCCGCCTCGCTCATCGAGCATGAGCAGATCACCACGACACTGCCGAAGGCCAAGGAACTGCGGCCGATCGTGGAGAAGCTGGTCACGCTCGGCAAGCGCGGCGACCTGCATGCCCGCCGCCAGGCGATCTCGCGGGTCGGCAGCGACAAGCTGGTTCAGCGGCTGTTCGACACGATCGCGCCGCGCTATGCGGAGCGTAACGGCGGCTACATTCGCATCATGAAAGCGGGCTTCCGGCATGGCGACAACGCGCCGATGGCCGTAATCGAGTTCGTTGACCGCGATGTCGAGGCCAAGGGTGCCGCCGACCGTGCGCGCACCGAAGCGGAAGCGCCCGCCGAGGAAACCGAAGCGGCATAAGCCGCTCGGTTTCGAGTATCATCAAAAAGGGCCCCTGGAGGGCCCTTTTCTTTATCACAACGGCATCCGTGCGCCGACAAACGGCCGCCACGTCGGTAACGCCTTCCAATTTGCACAATCCTTGTGACAATTGCGCGGTGCAGCCGAAGGAGGATTCGTGATGCGCAAAACCTTGGCGTTCGCGCCGCTGTTTGTGATGCTGGCGGCGCTGATCTTCGCTGCCGGGCCGCTTCTGGCCGAGGAGGGCGCTGGAGGTCTGCGCGGGCTGCTCAACGAACTGCTGCCGGGTGCCGAGAAACCGGCGAAGGCGGCACCCGCCGACGATATGTCGGTGGATGCCGGGCCGGAGCGCCGCGTTCCTTTCGCGCGCGAGGAAATCCAGTTGTCGTTCGCACCGCTGGTGCGCGAGACCGCGCCCGCCGTCGTCAATGTCTACGCCAAGCAGATGGTGTCGGCGCGTTCGCCATTTTCCGGCGACCCGTTTTTCGAGCAGTTTTTCGGACGCAGCATGCCGCCGCGCGTCCAATCTTCGCTCGGCTCCGGTGTCATCGTCGATCCTTCCGGGATCGTGGTCACCAATCACCACGTGATCCGCAATGCGGACGAGGTTCGCGTCGCCATGTCCGACGGGCGCGAGTTCGAAAGCCGCATCCTGCTCAAGGACGAGTCCCTCGATCTTGCCGTCATGAAGATCGATGGTGCCGATGATTTCCCGGCCATCGATCTCGGCGACTCCGATGCCCTGCAGGTCGGTGACCTGGTGCTGGCGATCGGCAACCCGTTCGGTGTGGGGCAAACCACCACCAGCGGCATCGTCTCCGCGCTTGCGCGCAACCATGTTGGCATCGTCGATTTCGGTTTCTTCATCCAGACCGATGCCGCCATCAATCCCGGCAATTCGGGCGGGGCCCTGATCGACATGGCGGGTCGCGTGGTCGGCATCAACACGGCGATCTACAGCCGCACGGGCGGTTCGATCGGCATCGGTTTTGCGATCCCGTCCAACATGGTTCGTGCCGTGGTTGCCGCGGCAAGGCAGGGCGAGGACCATTTCGAGCGCCCCTTCATCGGTGCAGAGTTCGAGCCGGTGACGGCGCAGATCGCCGAGGCGTTGGGCATGACGCGGCCTGCCGGCGCGCTGGTGACCGCCGTCGACGCTGAGGGGCCGGCCGCGAATGCGGGCCTGAAGCCCGGCGACGTGGTGCTTGCGCTCAACGGCGCCGTGATCGAGCATGTCGACGCGCTTGGCTACCGCCTGGCCACCCAGCCGCTGGGCAGCAAGGCGGTGTTGGGCATACTGAGCCAGGGAGAGGAGCGCGAGCTTTCGCTGATTCTTGCGCGGGCGCCGGAGGGCTCGGGCGGCGCCCCGGTCGAGATCGCCGGACGCAGCCCGTTCTCCGGCGCACGCGTTGCCGAATTGTCGCCGCGCCTGGTTCGCCGGCTGCGGCTGCCGTCGGGCACCAAGGGCGTGGCCCTGGTCGATGTGCCGCGCGGGTCACCGGCGGCGGGCTTCGGCTTTCGGCCGCGTGACATCGTGCGCGAGGTGAACGGTGAGCCGATTGAAAGCGTGGACAGCCTGCAGGCGGCTGCCGCGCAGGATACCCGCTGGTGGCGTTTCACTGTTGAACGCAATGGCCAACTTCTGCGCCAGATGCTGCGTTACTGAAGCAGGGCGGAATGGGCGATCTTTTTGCTGCTGACCAGCCGCCAAGGCAGGAGCCGGGCCGGCCACTGGCCGACCGGCTGCGGCCGGCCCGGCTCGCAGACGTTGTCGGCCAGGAGCATCTGACGGGTGAGGCGGGCGCGCTCACCCGACTGATCCGCTCCGGGTCCCTGGGCTCGATGATCTTCTGGGGACCGCCCGGCACCGGCAAAACCACCGTTGCGCGTCTGCTTGCCGGCGAGACCGATCTTGTCTTCGAGCAGATATCGGCGATTTTTTCCGGCGTCGCCGACCTGAAGAAAGTGTTCGAGGCAGCCCGCCTGCGCCGCGCCAACGGCCGCCAGACGCTGCTCTTCGTCGACGAGATCCATCGCTTCAATCGCGCCCAGCAGGACAGTTTCCTCCCCGTGATGGAAGACGGCACGATCGTTCTTGTCGGAGCCACGACGGAGAACCCTTCCTTCGAGTTGAATGCGGCGTTGCTTTCGCGCGCCAGGGTTCTGGTCTTTCACTCGTTGGATGCTGACGGGCTGGCCTTGCTGCTTGCGCGCGCGGAGGAAGCTGAGGGTCGGCCACTGCCGCTCGACGAGGAGGCGAAGGGGGTGTTGATCCGCATGGCCGACGGCGACGGCCGCGCGGTCCTGACGCTTTCCGAAGAGATCTGGCGCGCCGCGGGCAGCGGCGAGGTTTTCGACGGCCGCGCTCTCCAGGAAATCGTTCAGCGTCGTGCGCCGATCTACGACAAGAGCCAGGACGGTCATTACAATCTGATCTCGGCGTTGCACAAGTCAGTACGCGGGTCCGACCCCGATGCCGCACTCTATTACCTCGCCCGCATGTTCGATGCCGGCGAGGACCCGCTCTACCTTGGCCGTCGTATGGTGCGCATGGCGAGCGAGGATATCGGCATGGCCGATCCGCAGGCGCTTCTGATCGCCAACGCCGCCAAGGACGCCTACGACTATCTCGGTTCGCCGGAAGGCGAACTGGCGCTTGCGCAGGCCTGCGTCTATCTGGCGACGGCGCCGAAATCGAACGCGCTCTATACGGCCTTCAAGGCCGCTTCCGCAGCGGCGAAGGAACATGGTTCGCTGATGCCGCCGAAGCACATCCTCAACGCGCCGACCAAACTCATGAAAGCCGAGGAATATGCTGCCGGTTACCTCTACGATCACGATCAGGAAGACGCCTTCTCCGGCCAGGACTATTTTCCGGAAAAGATGGGACGACGCACTTTCTACGATCCACCGGAGCGCGGTTTCGAGCGCGAAATCCGCAAGCGGCTCGAGTTCTGGGCAAAGCTTAGGCGCGAACGTGGCGGCGAGCCGTGACTGGCGTTAGCCAGCGCGTCTCGGAGCGACGAGTCGTCGATTTTGGTGGGCTCGGCGTCGTGCTCGTCGATTCCATTACGCAGATTTTGGCCGAGGATGCGGGTCGCGTCGTGGTATCGGGTTCCCATGGCGGCACAAGCGCGGCATTCTTTGCGGTGCGGGTTCCAGCAAGGCTTTATGTTTTCAACGATGCCGGCATCGGCAAGGATCGGGCCGGCATCCGCGGGCTGGAGGTGCTCGAGCGCGCGGGCATTGCCGCCTGCGTGGTTTCGCACGATAGCGCACGCATAGGTGACGCAGCCGATACGTTGCATTCGGGTGTCGTCAGCACGGCAAACGAAAGGGCTCTCAATATCGGCATAGAACCCGGCCTGCCGATCGCTTGCCAGCTCGCGGCGCTCTCTGGTGAGGATCGCTCAAGAGCTTATTGATCCCGATCAAGGCGCGGCGCGTCGACGACTGGCATGCTGCCTTTTCATCAAGGGAAGGTGCAGCATGCTTCGAAAGGCCTTTTCGACAAGCCACCTTGCGCTGCTGGCCATGGCCCTGCCGGCCATTGCGCAATCGACCGATCCCGCCTGGCTGGATCAGGTAGCGCAGGAAATCGCCGCCGCCGAGCAGTGCGAGGTCGGCTACTTCATCAAGGTCCGCGAATACGAACTCGGTGGCCGGCGCGTCTACGAGGCTCGCGTCCAGTGTGTGGACGGTCGCCAGTTCGATGCAAGCCGCGCCGAGCCCGATCCGACATTTTCGTTCGCGGCCTGTGAGGTCCGGGTCTGCTGACCAACCTTCCAGGAGGAAAGGACAGGAACATGCATGTGATCGTCATCTTCGGAACCGTCGAGGGTCATACGCGCAAGATTGCGCGCAATATCTCGGCCACGGTCCAGAGTCTGGGGCATCAGGCGACCGTCTTCGATGCCGGCGACCTCGGTGACGTCGATCTCGACATCGCCGACGCCGTCATGGTCTGCGCGCCTGTCCATATGAGCCAGTATCCAAGTGCGATCGCACACTGGCTTTCCACCCACGCGGACGATCTGGCAAAATTGCCGGGGGCGTTCGTGTCGGTCTCCCTGGCATCGGCGTCGCCGTTTCCCGAGGAGCACGCGGAGATCCGGAAGCTTACCGAAGCTTTCTTCGACCGCACCGGTTGGCATCCGCGACTGGTTCACCAGGCCGCCGGAGCCTTGCGCTATCCGCGGTACGACTTCCTCAAGCGGCTCTTGATGAAGCACATTGCCTACCGCGAGGGCGGATCGACCGACGTTACCAAGGACCACGAGTTCACCAATTGGAACGCGCTGTCCGCATTCGTCGCCAGCTTTGTCGATGAATGCGGGGCAACGCCCGAGAAGGCCAATCAGGCCATGCCGGCCTAGGAGTCGACGCGCCTTCAGGGGTCGATCTGGAACCGGCGCGCGTCGCCATTTGACAAGGCGCGCGGGATGGCGAAGGAGTGGCTCCATGAAGGAACTCGCTTTCGTCGCCTTCGGCGGCGCCATCGGCGCGTCGCTGCGGCACCTGACAGGCGTGGCGGCATTGCGCCTGCTCGGAACCGGGTTTCCGTGGGGCACGCTTGCCGTCAATGTTGTCGGCGCACTCGCCATGGGCGTCTTTGTCGAACTTCTGGCGCGACGCGCGGGCGTTCCCCCGGAACTGAGGCTCTTCGTTGCAACCGGCCTGCTTGGCGGCTTCACAACCTTTTCGGCTTTCTCTCTGGAGGTGGCGCTGCTTTGGGAGCGCGGCGCGACCGGGCTCGCGGTCGCCTATGTAGCGGCCAGTGTGGTCGGGTCAATTGCGGCCCTGTTTTGCGGATTGTGGCTCGCGAGAACCGTCGCGTGATGCTAAGGCGCCAGCCACTCGCGAAAGGATCGAGCGACAAATCATGGCGGGTGTCCAGCAGATAGAGGTCGAATCCGGGGAAACCGGCATGCGGCTTGACCGCTGGTTCAAGGTGCATTTTCCCGGTCTCGGCTTCGGCCAGTTGCAGAAGCTCCTGCGTTCGGGACAGATCCGCGTCGATGGCGGCCGGGCCAAGTCGGACACCCGCGTCGAGCCAGGGCAGGTGATCCGCGTGCCTCCGCTGGATGTCGACCGCAAGGGGGGTGGTCCACTGACGCCGCGCACAATGCGCAGTCAGGGCGATGCCGAACTCCTCGCCCAGATGCTCCTTTATGAAGACCAGCGTGTCTATGTCCTCAACAAGCCATCGGGTCTGGCGGTGCAGGGCGGGTCGGGCGTTTCGCGCCACATCGACAACATGCTCGAAGCGTGGCGAAACAAGAAAGGTGAGAAGCCGCGACTGGTACATCGCCTCGACCGTGATACCTCCGGCGTCCTGGTCATCGCCCGCACGCGACTGGCAGCAATGAAACTTGCCGAGGCGTTTCGCGGCCGGGACGCGAAAAAGACCTACTGGGCGCTGGTCAAGGGCGTGCCACGAAAGCGCGAGGATCGCATCTCGACTTGGCTGGTCAAGGAGGCAACGCCCGACGGTGACCGCGTGCGGGTTGCCCGCCACGGTGAAGCGGGCGCCGATCATGCTGTCTCCCAGTTTCGGCTCGTCGAACAGGCCGGCACCGCGCTTTCGTGGCTGGAGATGGAGCCATACACCGGGCGCACGCATCAACTCCGCGTCCATGCGGCGCATATAGGCTGCCCGATCATCGGCGACCCGAAATATTTCGAGGCCGATCAGAACTGGGAGTTGCCTGGCGGTATCCAGAAGCGGCTGCACCTGCACGCACGTCGCATCGTGATCCCGCATCCGGACGGCGGCGTCATCGACGTCACCGCGCCGCTCCCGCCGCATATGGTGCAGAGCTTCAATCTGCTTGGGTTCGATGCCGACACGCCGGACGGCGAATGAAACCAAATTCCGAACTCTGGACCGGCGACTTCGTGGAATTGTCATCTGGCGCCGTCGTGTACCGTGTGCGAGGGCAGGGGCATTAGTGCGACGGTGCCGATGACCTTTTCTGGAGCTCATCACGCGTGACGATTTCGCAGACCATGGATCGCCGCGACGCGATCGACCTGTTCGCGGCCCTCTTGATGATCGGGCTGACGTTCTCGTGGGGCCTGAACGGCGTAGCCGCAAAGATCGCAGGAACGGGCTTCAGCCCGGTCTTCATGACCATCGCACGTTCCGCCGTTGCCGCCCTGTGCGTATTCCTGTGGTGTCGCTGGCGCGGCATAGGGCTCTTCGGGAGTGATGGGACCTTGTGGCCAGGCCTGGCCGCGGGTTTTCTTTTCGGCGCCGAGTTCGTGCTCATTTTCTGGGGTCTGGACTACACCACGGTCGCGCGCAGCGCCTTGATGGTGAACACGATGCCCTTCTGGGTACTGATCGGCGCGCACTTCATGCTCGGCGAGCGCATGTCGGCGCTCAAGGTTTGCGGTACGGCGCTTGCGTTCTGCGGCGTCGTGCTCGTCTTCTCCGATGATCTCAGCCTGCCCGATCCGTCGGCGATCCGCGGCGATATCATGTGCCTGGTGGCCGGCGCGCTGTGGGCGGCCACGACCATTGTCATCAAGGGGTCACGGCTTGCGACGGCTGGCGCGGAGAAGGTTCTGCTCTATCAGCTGGTCGTCTCCGCCGTGATGACGGCGCCGCTGCTCGCGGTTTCCGGGCCGGCCATTCGCGAAGTGACCGCGCTCGCAACGTCGGCCCTGCTGTTCCAGGCCATCTTTGTCGTCGCCTTTACCTATCTGCTCTGGTTCTGGCTGGTGCGCCGGTATCCGGCGACCGGCCTGACCAGCTTCGCCTTTCTCACGCCCGCATTCGGCGTTCTTCTTGGCGGGCTGCTGCTCGACGAGCCGCTGTCGCTTCGCATTTTCGTGGCACTTGCCCTGATCGCCATTGGTCTGGTGATCGTGAACCGTCCGGCCAGGCGCATACCCCCCGCGTGACGTTCCCGTCGACCGCGAAGCTGCGACCTGATAGAGCAGCGACACGAACAGGAGCCTGCGCTGGGCGCGGGTCAGGATCATGCGCGAAATTCTGAGCGACCTCGAAGACGGCTCGAACCTCTCGGACATCAATCCGATGAAGCGGGCGCAAAAGCAGATGCGCCAGCCGTTGCCGAAGCGTTTCTATAAGGAGGCGACGCACGTTGCGGACGACGAAGGGTACGAGATCAGACTCGACGGCAAGCCGGTGCGCACGCCGGGTCGCTCGCGCCTGCTTTTGCCGAACGCCGACGCTGCGCGACTGGTCGCCGACGAGTTTGCTGCCCAGCGCGAACTGATCGATCCGGCATCGATGCCGGTCCTGCGCATTGCCAATACGGTCATAGACGGTGTCATGCAGGATCCGCAGGCGGTACTGGAGGACCTGCTTCGTTTCGCCTCATCGGACCTCGTATGTTACCGCGCCGAAAGCCCGGAGCGCCTCGTGGAATTGCAGGCGGCCGCCTGGGACCCGGTCCTCGACTGGGCGACGGTCCGCCTTGGCGCACGCTTTGTCCTCGCCGAAGGCGTCATGCATGTCGAGCAGCCGCGCGAGAGCATTGCGGCGGTGGGAACCCATCTGCGCGCGCGGCCGGACCCATTCCGCCTCGCTTGCCTGCATGTGATGACGACATTGACGGGCTCGGCCCTGATCGCGCTTGCATGCGAGGATGGGGCGATCGGGTTCGATACGGCTTGGTCAGCCGCCCATGTCGATGAAGACTGGAATATTGCCCAGTGGGGCGAAGATGCCGAAGCAGCAAGCCGACGCGCTACGCGGCAGGCCGACATGGCGGGCGCCTTTGCGCTGCTCGAGACATTGCGCTGACCGACGACGCGCCGCCCTGTCCGCTACCCGCCGCCGAACATCCTGTAGAGGGCCTGGGCGATCTCGCTTTCGAGCGGGAACGACAGCATACCCATGACCGAATAGCCGAGCAGCCAGGGCATCAGGTAAAAGCGCGCCATGTAGAAGAACCACGCCACGAAAAGCGGCACCAGCGGATCGAGCAGGAAGCCGGGCGTGACCGGGCGAAAGACGCGGATCACCGGGTTGGTCGCGCGCACGAAGAACTTCATGAAGAAGAAGTCTGAGTCCTCGGGCAGGAAGATGTTCATCGCCGCCCGGCCGATCAGCGTCCACATGACGATCCCGAGCAGATAGTCGATGGCGATCACCCAGATGGGGAAGGCCGCGAAGGTGTGATCCATGTCGAAGGCTGTCCGCTGCGCAGAAATCAGGGGCGGGACAATGTCCCGCCCCTGAAAGCGTTTTGCAATGGCCTAGTGCTTGGCCGCCAGGATTGCCGGGCCGGTCGGCACCCGGGTCTCGTCGACCATGCGCTTGGTCTCCTCGTCCGGCTCGGCCGTCATCAGCGTGACGGCAACCATCGCCACCAGGCTCACGGCCATGCCGACGATGCCGAAGCGCAAGTGGTCGATGCCCATCCACGGCGTGCCACCGGTGTAGACGTAGTAGAGATACGCCGAACCGGCGACGAAACCGAAGATCATGCCGGCGACAGCGCCGGGCATGTTGGCACGTTTCCACCACACTCCGAGTACCAGCGGGAAGAACAGGCCGGAGCAGGCGAAGCAGAACGCCCAGGCCACGGCCCCCAGAATGCCGGTAAGCTGCAGGGACGCGATCAACGCGGCCGCCGCACCGATGATGACCAGGAGCACGCGGGCCACGACGAGCCGCACGGCTGTGTCCGCCTTCGGGTCGATGATCTTGTAGTACAGATCGTGGCTGAGCGCGTTGGCGATCGCCAGCAACAGGCCGTCGGCGGTCGACATGGCAGCCGCCATACCGCCAGCCGCGACGAGGCCGGAGATCACGTAGGGCAGGCCGGCAATTTCCGGAGTCGCCAGCACGACGATGTCGGGCCGCATGAAGAACTCGTTCAATTGCAGGATGCCGTCGCCGTTCTGGTCGACCACCGCCAGGAAGCCGACGCTTGACCAGTTCTGGATCCACGCCAGGTTCTGCACTTCCTCGATCGACTTGCCGATGATGGCCGTCGGCAGGTTCGGATCGAGCAGCTGCAGCTTCGTCAGCGTGGCAAGGGCCGGCGCCGTGAAGTAGAGCAGGAAGATGAAGAGCAGCGACCAGGCCACCGACTTGCGCGCAGAGCGCACCGACGGGGTCGTGAAGTAGCGCATGAGGATGTGCGGCAGCGATGCGGTGCCGGCCATCATGCAAAGCGCCAGCGTCACGAATTTCCACTCGGCGAGATCTCCGACGGGCCCCGTATGCGGGGTCGTCAGCACGGAAAGACCCGGCACCGCTTCTGCGGGCGGGCTCAGCGTGTAGAGCGCTTCCAGTTCGGCCATGCGCGAGGCTGCCCCGCCATAGCTGAAGTGCGGAATGATGCCGAAGCCTTGCGTGTTCGACATCCAGATCACCGGAACCAGATAGGCGATGATCAGCACGATGTATTGCGCCACCTGTGTCCAGGTCACCGCCCGCATGCCGCCCAGCATCGAGCACAGCAGGATGCCGAGCAGGCCGAACCAGACGCCGACCTCGAACGGGATATGGAGCGCGCGGGCCGCGATCGTCCCGGTCGCGTTGATCTGTGCCGTCACATAGGTGAACGATGCGACGACGAGCACGATCACCGCGCAAAGTCGGGCCAGGTTGCCGCCGTAGCGCGTTCCGATGAAGTCCGGCACTGTGTAGCAGCCGAACTTGCGCAGGTACGGCGCCATCAGCGAGTTGACCAGCACATAGCCGCCGGTCCAGCCGATGATGAAGGCCATGTAGCCGTAGCCGCCGAAATAGACGCCACCCGCAAGCGCGACGAACGATGCGCCTGACATCCAGTCAGCCGCCGTTGCCATGCCGTTGTAGACCGCCGGAACCTGGCGCCCAGCGACATAATAGGCGTCGACCTCCATGGTTCGCGACAGCCAGCCGATCAGGGCGTAGATCGCGATGGTGAAGGCGACGAACAGGATGCCGATCGTGTCGGCTCCGACGCCCATCTGCTCAAGGATCGCCATCAGGATGATGAAGGCGATGAAGCCGCCGGTGTAGATGCCGTAGACGCGGCCGATATTGTCGATGAAATTCCCTTTGATCAGTGCCATTTCGAGCGCCCCCTATTCATCGCTGACGCCGAATTCTTCGTCGATCTGGTCTTGCCGCCAGTTCTGGAAGAATATCAGGACCACGAAGGCGATCAGGGAACCCTGGGCGATCATGTAGTAGCCTAGCGGGAACCCGAGGAAAGTAGCATTGTTGAGTGAGCCGACGAACCACGGGATCACGAATGCGAAGAAGAACCATAACGCCAGCACCAAGATGGTGAGGCTTCTGGTCTTCGACCAATAGCGATCCCGGGCTTCCTCGCTCAGTTGAGCGTGTTCACCGGACATGATGTCCTCCCTCCCTTCAATGTGCTAGCAGCATCGGCTGCCGGCAGAACCAACCGCGGATTCCACCTATGGAATCACATCGATGGAATTTCACGATCAATGATTTGTCAGACAATGGGAACTAAGACATTGGTCTTATCCCGCGGTTGCACGGAAGCCCGGGCATGAACGGCATCCTTGCGCGCGCCTGCGGGTTCATGCGCGAATTCGCTTCCCGGCTTAGTATCCGACGCGAAACATCGCCGGTGAACACCTTTGAGGAGCTTTGTCGTTTCGTGGGCGCGCGGGCTGCGTTCGTGTCCCAGAAGAAGCTTTACGGCTACCTGAAAGCCCGCATGGGAACTCGCTATCCGTCGATGTTCGAGGACGACGCCTTCGTCGCCTCGGTCAACATCGCCAAGATGCAGGTCTTCGCCGCCGCTTTGTCCGATCTCACGGTGCACGCCGTTGCGCTGGTGACCGCAGGGTCGCAGGTGGGCGCTGCGGAACGCAACCGCATGGCGCGCGCCTGCTTTCGCCACGGGGTGGCCGAGCATGCCGCCCAGGCTCCCGACGACGGCAGCATCGGCGAATGGGAAACCGCGTTCGAGAAGCGCCTTGCCGACCTGCATTGGGAAAATATGTCGGTGGGCGGTGATGCGTTCACCGAAAGTCCGGCAGCTCTCTACGAGTGGGCGCCGATTGCCGACAATCTCAAGCGACTTGATGCGGAGATCGTGACCAATTCGATCCGCTTTGCGTGGATCGAGGTTGTTCGCGACCTGCGCCGGCGCTGCGATGCCTCCGCCGTGAGGGCCGACTACGAGGCCACCTCGGCGGCCTGATGTCGGCGCAACGAAAAAGGGCTCCGGATATCCGGAGCCCTTCGTTCTCGTGAGGGTCGCTCAGACCGAGTAGTACATGTCGAACTCGACCGGATGCGGCGTCATTTCGTAACGCAGCACTTCGTGCATCTTGAGTTCGATATAGGCGTCGATCTGGTCGTCGTCGAAAACACCGCCGGCCTTGAGGAAGGCGCGGTCCTTGTCGAGGCTGGTCAGCGCCTCGCGCAGATTGCCGCACACGGTCGGTACCTTCTTCAGTTCCTTTGCCGGCAGGTCGTAGAGATCCTTGTCCATGGCCTGGCCCGGGTGGATCTTGTTCTTGATGCCGTCGAGGCCGGCCATCAGCATGGCTGCGAAACCAAGATAAGGGTTGGCTGCCGGGTCCGGGAACCGCACCTCGACGCGCTTCGATTTCGGCGAGGAACCGAACGGGATGCGGCAGGATGCGGAACGGTTGCGTGCCGAGTAGGCGAGCAGGACCGGTGCTTCGAAGCCCGGAACGAGCCTCTTGTAGGAGTTGGTTGACGGGTTGGTGAAGGCGTTGATCGCCTTGGCGTGCTTGATGATTCCGCCAATATAGAACAGGCAGGTCTCCGATAGTCCGGCGTACTCGTTGCCGGCGAAGGTCGGCTTGCCGTCCTTCCAGATCGACTGGTGCACGTGCATGCCGGAGCCGTTGTCGCCATAAACCGGCTTCGGCATGAAGGTCGCCGTCTTGCCGTAGGCGTTTGCCACCTGGTGGATGACGTACTTGTAGATCTGCAGCTTGTCGGCATTGCGGGTCAGCGTGTCGAACTTGATGCCGAGCTCGTGCTGGGCCGCGCCCACCTCGTGGTGATGCTTTTCGACCACGACGCCCATTTCCGCCATCACGGTCAGCATCTCGGAGCGCATGTCCTGGGCCGAATCGACCGGCGGCACCGGGAAGTAGCCGCCCTTGACGCGCGGGCGGTGGCCGAGATTGCCGGTTTCGTACTCGGCGTCGTCGTTCGACGGCAGTTCGGTCGAGTCGAGCTTGAAGCCGGTGTTGTACGGATCGGCCTTGTACTTGACGTCGTCGAAGACGAAGAACTCGGCTTCCGGGCCAACATAGACGGTGTCGCCAATACCCTCGGACCGCACATAGGCTTCGGCCTTCTTGGCGGTACCGCGCGGGTCGCGATTATAGGATTCGCCCGAGATCGGGTCGAGAATGTCGCAGACCAGCACCATCGTCGACTGGGCGAAGAACGGGTCCATATGCGCCGTCTCTGTGTCGGGCATCAGGACCATGTCGGACTCGTTGATCGCCTTCCAGCCGGCGATCGACGACCCGTCGAACATGACGCCGTCAGCGAACATGTCTTCGTCGACGGCCGCGATGTCCATCGTCACATGCTGCATCTTGCCCTTCGGGTCGGTAAAGCGCAGATCGACGAATTTGACGTCGTTGTCCTTGATCTGCTTCAGAATTTCGTTCGCTGTCGTCATATTCTCTTTCCCTGTGTGACGATTGGTTGCCTGCGGTCGTGTGTACTAGATGGCGTCGACGCCGGTTTCACCGGTGCGGATGCGGACGACTTCCTCGACGCTTGACACGAAGATCTTCCCGTCACCGATGCGGCCGGTCTGGGCCGCCTTGCGGATCGCCTCGATCGCTGCCTCGACGGAATCGTCGGCCAGCACGATCTCGACCTTCACCTTGGGCAGAAAGTCGACCACGTACTCGGCGCCGCGATAGAGCTCGGTGTGACCTTTCTGTCGGCCGAACCCCTTCGCTTCGGTGACGGTGATCCCCTGCAGGCCTACGTCCTGAAGGGCCTCCTTCACTTCATCGAGCTTGAAGGGCTTGATGATCGCCTCGATCTTTTTCATCTAGGTTTTGGCCTCCGCTGGCATTTGGAACGGGTTTGGTTCCCGTTTCGCCGACCTGAAAAGCACGAACCGTGCCAGATTTGCCTGCACTCTCATGCGCAACTGCTCCAGGCTGTTGCTCCGTGTCGCCTTTGAAATCCGGGGGTTTTCGACCGCCAGTCGTCACCCCGGCGGGTCCCTGTCACGCCGGGCATCATGGGCTGTGATGATTTTTTGTGCAACCGGCTCAAATCTGAGGCAGACGCGGCGGTTGGCGTCGATGGTGCTACTCGATATGACGGTGCAAGACCACCGGGAGCTACCCTCGTGATGGATGAATTGCTCACGCCTGCCGAGATGAGCGAGGCGGACCGTCTTGCGATAGCGGGCGGACCATCCAACGGGTACGGGCTCATGTGCCGCGCCGGAGCGGCCATCGCCGCGGCCATCCTTGCGCGTTACCCGGCGTCGAGGCATTTCCACGTCCTTTGCGGCCCCGGCAACAATGGCGGCGACGGGTTGGTCGTGGCGCGGCTGCTGGCCGATGCCGGCTGCCCGGTCACGGCCTATCAGGACGACAGCCCACGGCCCGGCACGGATGCCGCGATGGCGCTTGCCGCGCTGGAACTCAGGACGCGCCCGCTTGAGGTTTTCTACGCCGGCGGCGATGACCTCGTCGTTGACGCCATGTTCGGCGCAGGCCTGACGCGCCCGCTGCAGGGCAATTTTGCTCGGGCGGTCGAACGCGCAAACGCCTCTGGGGCGGCCGTGCTTGCCGTCGATCTGCCGTCAGGGCTCTCCGGGGACAGCGGACAGGTACTTGGCGGGATCGCGATACGCGCCGACATGACGGTGACCTTCTTCCGCCGCAAGCCCGGTCATCTGCTCTTGCCGGGTCGTTCGCTGTGTGGCGAGACCGTGGTCGCCGACATTGGCATTGCGGACGAGGCGTTGACCACCATCGGCCCGAAGCTTTGGCAGAACAATCCGCGTCTCTGGCAGATGCACCTGCCCAGGCCGACGGAAAACGGTCACAAATACAGCCGCGGCCATGTCGCTTCGTTTTCCGGTGGGCCGTCGGCCACCGGTGCCGCGCGGCTTGCCGCCATGGCCGCTGCGCGCGCCGGGGCAGGGGCTGTCACCGTGGTTTCGCCCGGCAGCGCCATGTCGGTCAATGCCGCGCATCTGACAGCGATCATGCTGCGCCGCGCCGACAGAGTCGACGAACTCGCCGATTTCGTTAACTCGCGCAAGGTTGCCGGCGCCGTGATCGGGCCGGGTTTTGGCGTCGGAGAACACTGCCGCAACTTTGTGAGCGCTCTCAACCGCCTGCGAGGCGAGGAAGTGCTGGGGCTTGTGCTCGATGCCGACGCGTTGACGTCCTTCGAGGAAGAACCCGAGGCGCTCTTTGCTCTGCTCGCCAAGGGGACGAGTTCGGTCCAGCCGGCGGTGCTCACACCACATGAAGGCGAATTTGGCCGGCTGTTCCCGGACCTTGCCGGCGCTATGCGCTCCAAGGTCGAGCGGGCGCGCGAAGCGGCATCGCGCTGCACTTCCGTGGTGATCCTGAAGGGTCCGGACACGGTCGTCGCCTCACCCGACGACCGCGCCGTGATCAACGCGCACGCGAGCCCCTACCTTGCAACCGCCGGTTCCGGTGACGTGCTGGCCGGGCTCGTGGCCGGCTTCCTGGCACAAGGGATGCCGTCCTTCGAAGCTGCCTGTGCGGCCGTATGGATCCATGGCGATTGCTCCCTTCGGTTCGGGCCGGGGCTGACTGCCGACGACTTGCCCGGCCTGATACCCACGACTTTGCGCCAACTCGTCGGCACCTAGCGGCATTTTTTCACGATGCATGTCGAAAGGCGTGCGCCTCCTTCGTTGTGAGGGCAGGAAGGCGAACGTCGCCTTCGCTTACCCAGAGGGAGACGACAATGCTGAAGTTCCTTTTCGCATCCACCATCTTTGCTGCCGGCCTCGCGGTGGCCATCGCGTCCAGCCCGGCCAAGGCCCAGGAGGCCGGCCCGGCGCGGAGCGGCCACGTCGCCGTCAATGGGCTCGACTATTATTACGAGATCCACGGCGAAGGCGAGCCGCTGCTCCTTCTGCACGGGGGTCTCGGTTCGACCGGCATGTTCGGACCGGTGCTGCCGGCGCTCGCCGAGGGTCGCCAGGTCATCGCGGTGGATTTGCATGGCCATGGACGGACAGCGCTCGGCCATCGCGACATCAACCTGGAGGATCAGGGCGACGACATGGCCGTTCTGCTCAAGGCGCTCGGTCACGACAGCGTCGACGTGCTGGGCTATTCGTTTGGAGGCGGTGTCGGTTTCCGTCTCGCCGTTCAACACCCTCACATGGTCCGCCGATTGGCCATGGTTTCGGCGGGCTTTGCCTCCGACGGGTTTTATGCGGCGATGCGAGAACAGCAGGTTCAGGTCAGTGCCGCGATGGCGCCGATGATGCGCGAAACCCCCATGTACCAGTCTTACGCCGCCGTCGCGCCGCATCCCGAGGATTTCCCGAAGCTGCTCGACCAGATGGGCGCCTTCATGCGCCGCGACTACAACTATGCAGCCGACGCCAAGGCCCTCGAAATGCCGGTCATGCTGGTCTTCGGCGACAGCGACATGTACCGACCCGAGCATATCGTCGAGTTCTACCAGTTGCTTGGCGGCGGGTTGCGCGACGCAGGCTGGATGCGCGAGAACCTGCCGCAGAACCGGCTTGCCATCATCCCCAACCGGACGCACTACGACATCTTCTTCGCGCCCGAACTCGTCCGAACGGTGCTGCCATTCCTGAATGGCGAGACCGAGGTTGAGAGCTGGGAGGAGCAACTGACGAAGGCGCAATAGCCCAACCGGATCGTCGCCGATGCGGGGCGGCGGTCCGCCGGCTCGCACGGCTCGATCGGCCATTGAGCGCATCCGCGAACCACGGGATCGTCTTCGACCGGATATGCTGGCGGCTGGACTTCGTCGCGAGGGCCGATCATGATCGCGATCGCAACGCTGCCGAGGATCGCGCATGCTGAGGATCGAGAAGATCGCCATCGACACGATCTACGTGCCTGTGGGCCGGCGCAAGACGCTGCATCCCGACACTGTCCGCCATCTGGCCGAGGACATTCTCGAGAACGGCATGAAGGTGCCGATCCAGGTCCGCCACGACGGCAAACGCCACGTTCTCGTCGAGGGCCTTCATCGGCTGGAGGCGGCCAAGTGGCTGGGCGAGAGCGAGATCAACGCCTACCTCGTCCAGGCCCGCAAGCACTGACGGATTTCCCGGGACGACCTGCCGGCCGGCACACGATCGCCGCGCCGCTTTCGCTTGCGGCCAACAAGACGACGCGGCCACGCCTTCGTCATCAATCCGACATTGCCCGGTCAAGTTGCCCGACTAGACGTCCGGGCCATGGCACAGACGATTCGGAGACGGCGCAATGCTGAACGGCGACATAACCCTTGAAGAGCTTCTGAACGAGCCGATCATCCGCAAGCTCATGCAGCGCGACGGCGTTTCGGACGGCGACATCCTGCGGCTTGCCGATCAGGTGCGCCGCCGCAGCCGCCGCCACGCGCCGCCCTTGCGCGGTATTGCCGCCGCGGCGCGCAGCCAGCCTTTCCATGCCGGGCTCTAGGTCGCGCCGCCGGTAGGCGAGGGCCCATTTCGCTGTCGGTCCGGCGGGATGCGCAACAAGGTAAAAATTCGATTCAATCTTTATTGGGAGAATCCTGACAGCATCGGCCTTTGGTGACCCGGCGGCGCGTCTTGCCGCCGGACTGTTTGGTACCGCGTACAGGTCGTCATGCGTTCTCCCCTTTCTCCCGCCCTCCTGGTGGTTCTGTTCGGCCTTGCCGGCTGCTCGACCAGCGCCACTGTCGATGCCCTCGACATTTCTCCCGAGACGACGAGTTCGGTCGCACGGCCGGCCGCGCCGATTCCGGAAGGCGATGGCAGCGAGGTCGCCGAAGGCGATGGTGCCGGCATTGCCGCGCTGGCCGAGCCGGACCAGGTGACCGCGGAGGCGGCCGCCACTGTCGCCCTTGTCACGCCGGAGCGACCGATGCGCGCGACCGGCCGCCACAAGGTGGTCAAGGCCGCGTTCCGCGACGCCCACCCGATCAATTTCGGGCCTCGCAAGCCACAGCATCATGCCGTCCACGGTGTCGACGTGTCGCGCTGGCAGGGCAATATCGACTGGGAAAAGCTGCGCAGCCAGGGCGCCAACTTCGCCTACATCAAGGCGACCGACGGCACCGATCACCTCGATGAAAAGTTCCGCAAGAACTGGAACGCCGCAGCCAAGGCGGGGCTGAAGCGCGGCGCCTACCACTTCTTCTACTGGTGTTCCTTTGCCAGTGCCCAGGCCGACTGGTTCATTCGCAACGTGCCCAAGGAAAGGGGTGCGTTGCCGCCGGTGCTCGACGTCGAATGGAACCATCATTCTAAATGCCGCAAGCGCCCGTCGCCGGCCTTCGTGCGCGAGAAGATGCAGGTCTTCCTCGACCGGCTCGAAAAGCACTATGGCCAGCGCCCGGTCATTTACGCGACACCGGACTTCTACGAGCGCAATCTGAAGGGCTACTTCAAGGACTACCCGTTCTGGCTGCGCGCCGTGGCCGAACATCCCTCGAAGGTCTATCCGGGCCGCGAATGGGTGTTCTGGCAATATTCCGGCTCGGGCCTTTCGCATGGGGTGTCGGGACGCATCGACCTCAACGTCTTTCATGGCGATCCCGGCGAATGGCAGCGCTGGCTCGAGCGCACGGCGGGCTGAACCTACGCCAGCCGGGAAAGTCCGCCCCCGACCGCGCAACGCCGCCGCGCGGCCGGCAAGGGCGAACAACTTCTCGTGTGCCGCGGAAGCCGTCGCTGGCGTTCGGCGGATGGCTGACCTATCTGACGGGCGCAACGCTTTTCGAACGTCAGGAGCCTCAGCATGTCCGATACCGCCTACACCCCGCCCAAGGTCTGGACCTGGGACAAGGAAAGCGGCGGCGCCTTCGCCTCGATCAACCGGCCGATCGCCGGCCCCACGCATGACAAGGAACTGCCGGTCGGCAAGCACCCGCTGCAGCTCTATTCGCTCGCCACGCCCAACGGGGTGAAGGTGACCGTGATGCTGGAGGAGCTTCTGGAAGCCGGCCACAAGGGCGCCGAATACGACGCCTGGCTGATCCGCATCAATGATGGCGACCAGTTCGGTTCCGGCTTCGTCGACATCAACCCGAACTCCAAGATCCCGGCGCTGATGGACCGCAGCGGGTCCGAACCGGTGCGCCTGTTCGAGTCGGCCTCGATCCTGTTCTATCTCGCCGAAAAGTTCGGCGTCTTCCTGCCGAGCGAGCAGCCGGCGCGCGCCGAGACCATGAACTGGCTGTTCTGGCAGATGGGCTCCGCGCCCTATCTCGGCGGCGGCTTCGGCCATTTCTACGCCTATGCGCCGGAGAAGTGGGAATACCCGATCAACCGCTTCGCCATGGAGGTCAAGCGCCAGCTCGACGTGCTCGACCGCCGCCTGGGCGAGGTCGAATATCTGGCCGGCGACCAGTACACGATCGCCGACATGGCGGTCTGGCCGTGGTATGGCGGCCTCGTGAAGGGCTGGGCCTACAGCGCCGGCGAGTTCCTCTCGGTGCATGAATACAAGAACGTCAACCGCTGGGCCGACCAGCTCCATGCCCGCCCCGCCGTCAAGCGCGGGCGCATGGTCAACCGCGTTTCCGGCGATCCGGCCGACCAGCTGCACGAGCGCCACGACGCCTCCGATTTCGAGACGAGGACGCAGGACAAGGTGGCGGCGGAGTAGGGCGCTGCCGCGCCGCCGGCGTTCCGGAGACGGGCCGCGCGCGGTGCGCGGCGGGTCGGCTGTGACACCCGCGTACCTCACTCGTCGCGGGCGAAATAGCGCCCCGGCGTGACGCCGAAGGCGCGCCGGAAACCGGCGATGAAGGCGCTTGTGCCCTCATAGCCAAGCCGGTCGGCGATCTCGCCGACCGGGATGCCGAGCGAGAGCAGTTCGACGGCCTTCATCAGCCGCGCCTGCCGCCGCCAGGCGCGAAAGCTCATCCCGGTCTCGGCCTGGAAGTGCCGCTCGAAGGAACGCGCCGACAATGCCGCGCGCGCCGCGACCGCGGCCAGCCCGTCGCGCCGTCCGGGCTCGTCCACCAGGCCGTCGACCGCACTGCGAATTCGGTCCTCGCGCGGCATCGGCAGATGCAGCGGCGCGACTTCCTCGGTGACGAGCTGGTCGAGGATGACGGCTGCCAGCCGTCCGGCCGGGCCGTCTTCGGGCGCGTCGCGGGCATGAGCCATGAAGGCGAGGATCAGCTCGCGCAACAGCGGCGACAGGCGGATCACCGCCGGCACCTGCGGAAGATGCGCGACCGCCTCCGGCCGGAAAAACAGGAAGCGCTGCGCGCAGTCCTGCAGATAGGTCACCCCGTGGCTGACGTCCGATGGAATCCACACCGCGCGTTCCGGCGGCACGATGAAGCTGCCGCGATCCGTGTCCACCGTTACGGCGCCCGAAACGATGTGGAAAAGCTGCGCCCGGCGGTGGCGGTGCCTGCCGTAATGCGTGTGCTTCGCCACTGTGCCCGCATAGGCGAGGATCGCCGCCGGGTAGTCGTCGGCCTCGGCGAGCGACAGGTCGGGGTGGATGCGGCTGTCCGGGTGGATCACTGGCGGCTCAAGCACATTATTTGACGAAGTAGCGATAACACGAATTCCGTTCCCCGCGTAGTCTCCGACCCGAGATCGACCCTTGTCATTCCTTTCGGCCGAGGCGCCCGACGATTTGTCGGCGCCAGTGGCGGAGCCTTGCCGGAAGGAACGGCGCGAACGGAGACCCGACGATGACCCTGCACTTTACCGGCCCATTTCCTTATCGCCCGACGGCGCCCCAGCCGGCGGCGCGGGCGGCTTCATTCTGGCGCGCGGCCGGCGCATGGCTCGACCGCCGCCGGCAGTTTCGGCGAAGCGTGGCGGGGCTGTCGTCGCTCGACGACCGGTTGCTTGCCGATCTCGGCATAAGCCGCGACGAGGTCCGGCGCGTGGCTGGACGCGGGCGGTTGCCTGGATGGGAATAGGACAAAGAGGCGGCGCGTGGTGGTCAACCGTGCGCGTTTCATCGTTCCCGCGCCCGAAAGGCCGGGTTCTGTCAAAGAACGCCCACCGGTCCCGCACAGCAGGGGGTGGGAAGACGGGCGGCCGTCCGGACGCTCATCTAAGTGTAACGTGCGACCTCGCGGCCGCCCGTCCGGCGTGCTTGCCCGGATGTGCAGGTGCGCGTTGCCGCCCTTTTGAGACGGCACTCGCAAAGCCGGTGGCCTCGCGACCGGAACTCTGTCGGCCCCGCACCTCACCCTTGGGCCCGGATCTGGGGGCTCATCGCCCAGCGACGCCACCGCGGCATCGCCGATCCGGCACCGACCGCTCGCCCGGATGCTCGGTGTGCACACCCGTTTCCCGCGCAAGCGGCATTTGCACGGACGATGGTAGCGGAAGCCGCGGGGGCGGGGATGGAAAGGGATTGGTGAACAGCGAATAGTGAGGAGAAACAGGAGCTTGCGTTGGTGAGCGGCCGCGGCTTGTCCCGCAGCGGCAGGGTTGCACGTTGCTTCGAACGCGCAGCCGACGGAAGCATTTGCCGCGCCGGTGGTTCCGGAAGTCTCCTGGTGCCGGCGTCGTCGTTCGTCCCGGCGGCCGCGACAGCGTCGTGGAGCCATAGTGGCGAATGGGTGGCCGAGCCTCGTCTTGCTGGCGGCGTGCACAATCAACGTCGCCCGCTTGCTGCCAATGAAAACCACGGTGCGTCTGAGATCGCGTCGCGCGGAGCGCCAGAGGGCCATAGTCGGGGGAGAATGGCCTGCGACAACGTAGTGATCTCTGATGCAGAGACCGGCCTGGAAAGCAGGTAACCTTGCACCTCGTCTACTCCGAGATCGTTGACCATCTTGAGCTTTTCGATGGAATCCAGCCCTTCAGCCACGATGACCAAGCCACAATCGTGCGCGATCCGGCAGACTCCACTCAGAATGTTGAAAGCTCGCGGGCCTTTCAACGCCTCATCGATGAGCGTCTTGTCGATCTTGACCTTGTCGACATTGAACTGCCGGATGTAGTTGATGCCACAATAGCCCGAGCCAAAATCGTCCAGGGCAAGCTTGACGCCAAGCGCATGGAGTTTGTCCAGCTGCGGACCGATCACTGACACGTCGCCAATCAACACCGACTCCGTTATTTCCAGCGTAAGGCGGTCCGCGGGCAGGCCTGTTTCCTTCAGCGCACTTCGAACCAGTTTCGGAATGTCGGACTTCAGGAACTGGACCGCGGAGATGTTCACTGCGAGAGATATCTGGTTTGGCCATCGTCGAGCCTGACGGCAGGCTTCGTGCAACGCCCATTCTCCCAGTTCCAGGATTTGCCCGGTGCGTTCTGCGATCGGTATGAACTCCCCCGGGGAAACAGGGGAACTATCGGCATCCTCCCATCGGAGCAATGCCTCGACCGAAGCAATTCGACCCGGAACACGACTGTCATAAATAGGCTGGAACGCCAGGGTGAAGTCACGATTGCGAACTGCAAGCGCAAGGCGTTGTTCGAGCCTTCGATTGTGTTCTGCCCGATAGCGCAGGTCGTCGTCAAAGAGTTGCGACTGGACATCGGCTTCGCACGCGCGGTGCATCGCCAGATGTGCAGCCTTCAACAGTTCGCGCGCAGTGACAGCACTTTTCGGCCACATCGCGATTCCGATATGAACCGAAATGGTGACGGTGGTATCCCGAATACCTATCGAACCTGACAGATCCCTTGCTAGCTGGCGTGCGAAAATCTGCGCTTCGTCTGCGGAACTGACGTTCATTTGAACGACGGCAAACTCGTCTCCACCCATGCGGGCCAGGTAGCAACTCTCGCCAGCGATCTCCTCCAAGCGTTTCGCGGTCGACTGGATGAAGTGGTCTCCCGCGTCGTGACCGAGGGTGTTGTTGACCTCCTTGAGCTTGTCGATGTCGACATAGTGCAGGGCAAAATCCTTGCCCGCCTTCGTCTCACGCTCGAGGTGACCGTGCAGGGCATAGACATTCGGCAGGCCGGTCAGCTGGTCCGTGAACGCAAACGCTCGAAGGCGTTCGGATGTTGCGTGGAGTCTGCTCGCCAGCGACACAAGTGGAAAGATGACAAGAGGCGCCACAACGCTCGGAATGGCAGCCGCAATAAGCAGATGATGCTTCCAGGTGTAAGACTCCGGACCGACCGTCCAATAGACAAATCCTGCGGTGAGCACAGAAACCACGACCGTTCCGGCAGCCACAAGAAGCACGAAGAGAGCCAGAGGACCGCGGCGATTGGGGAGAAACCTAAACATGCCGTGCAAACCGGCCTGTCCCGGTATCAGCATGTGTTTTGACCCCGAGCAGCGCAGCGGCCTCCGTGATGAGCCGGATGCACTTGTCTTCGTCGATCTCGACGTCAAAGGCCGTCTGCAGCATGCTTGCCGCCGCGTCGACATCAACGATGCCATCCCTGGTGTTCAGGCGCAGCGAAAACAGGATCGCCGACTGCAGGGCGTCGGGGGCCGGTTGCCGCCTTGGTAGAGGAATTGCCATCTCCTCCTCCTTGTCAGTCTTTCTCCTTCACTCCACACCGCATCGAACTGAGTATGTTCGGACTCTCGAGTTGCCGAAGAATTATTCGGTTCATTCAATTTGTTTGTTCCGCTTCCTGGTGTGCGACGCCATCCAGCGCGATAAGCCGCTCAAGCGCTGGCCGCGGCAATAGAAGATTGATCTGATCGAGAGCAGGAATCCCGATTGGGAGGAGCTTTTCCGCGGCACCGGGTGGTAGCGCTCCGGTTCTGCATGGCGCACGGTCCCTCTCCGTTTCGTCATCCTCGGGCTTGACCCGAGGATCCATGCCGGAACGCTGATGAAGGGGCCGGCGGTGGTGAGTAGCCGCCCTTCCTTAGCCGCCTCACGCGGCCGCACTTTTCAGGCATGGATTCCAGGGTCTCCGCGACGCCGCTTCGCGGCTGCTCCGCCCTGGGATGACGAAGCTTGGGGGGCGGCTAGCCGCTGGCGTTGCACGCGCTGGCGCCTGCTATGGAAGGGTGGAAGGGCGCGACCTGACAGTTCCAGGCTCCAGAATCGGATCGGCCCGGTCTCGCGACCGGGCCGATCCGATCTGTGTCACCGTTGCCGGTTGCGATGGATCACGAACACCCTGACGTCGCCCCGCAGGTGTCGCACTTCTCGCAGGTGCCGTTCCGGACCATGGTGTAGTTCTGGCACTCCGTGCACATGTTGCCGGTATAGCCCTGCATCAGCGATTTCTGGCGCCGTTCGGCGGCGAGCGCCTTAGCGTCGGCCGCTTCCTTCTGCGCCGCCTCCGTGAAGAGCCCGCCGGCGTCGGAGGCCTCGTTGGCGCTTTCCTCGAACGCAATGTCCTCGGCAAGCTCCTTGGCCCGCTCCTCGTAGTCGCGCTTGAAGGCGGTCGCCTGTTCCTGCAGGTCGGAGACCGCCGGCTTCAGCGCCGCCGAGGCGCCGCCGGCCGCGATGGCGCGGACATTGCCGCCGCCATGCGCGGTCGGTGCGGAACGCGCCGGCCGGTCGCCGCCGGTCGCGCCGGCCTGGCCCTTCGGCTCGCCGCCGCCCGAACCCGACACCACCTTGAAGGCGGCGCCGCGGGTCAGCCCCTTCGACACCGGCAGCGACTTTCCTTCCGAAATGCCCTTGCCGAGCGCGGTGTTGGAAAAGTCGGAGGTGTCGACATGGGCGAGGTCGTGGCGGCCGAGATAGGAGATCGCCAGTTCGCGGAAGACATAGTCGAGGATCGAGGTGGCGTTCTTGATGGCGTCGTTGCCCTGGACCATGCCGGCCGGCTCGAACTTGGTGAAGGTGAAGGCCTCGACATATTCCTCCAGCGGCACGCCATATTGCAGGCCGAGCGAGATCGCGATGGCGAAATTGTTCATCATCGCGCGGAAGGCAGCACCCTCCTTGTGCATGTCGATGAAGATCTCGCCGATGCGGCCGTCGTCGAACTCGCCGGTCCTGAGATAGACCTTGTGGCCGCCGACCACCGCCTTCTGGGTGTAGCCCTTGCGGCGGTTGGGCAGCTTCTCGCGGTCGCGGACCACCTTCTCGATGATGCGCTCGACGATCTTTTCGGTGACGGCGGCGGTGCGCGCGGCGGCCGGGTGGGCGACCAGCGCCTCGACGGCATCCTCGTCCTCGTCCTCCTCGTCGGCGATCAGCGAGGCGTTGAGCGGCTGCGACAGCTTGGAGCCGTCGCGGTAGAGCGCGTTGGCCTTGAGCGCCAGCTTCCACGACAGCATGTAGGCCGACTTGCAGTCGTCGACGGTCGCCTCGTTGGGCATGTTGATGGTCTTGGAGATGGCGCCCGAGATGAAGGGCTGCGCCGCCGCCATCATGCGGATGTGGCTTTCCACCGACAGGAAGCGCTTGCCGATCTTGCCGCACGGATTGGCGCAGTCGAAGACGGGCAGGTGCTCTTCCTTGAGGTGCGGCGCGCCTTCCAGCGTCATCGCCCCGCAGACATGGATGTTGGCGGCCTCGATGTCCTTCCTGGAAAAGCCGAGTGCGGGCAGCATCTCGAAGGAGAGGTCGTTGAGTTGCTCGTCCGTGAGCCCGAGGCCTTCCTTGCAGAAGGCTTCGCCGAGCGTCCACTTGTTGAAGACGAACTTGATGTCGAAGGCCGATTTCAGCGCGCTGTTGATCGCGGTGATCTGCTCGTCGCCGAAACCCTTGGCCCTGAGCGTGGTCGGGTTGATGGCCGGGGCCTGGTCGAGGTTGCCGTGGCCGACGGCATAGGCCTCGATCTCGGCGATCTGGGCTTCCGAATAGCCGAGCGTGCGCAGGGCTTCGGGCACGGCGCGGTTGATGATCTTGAAATAGCCGCCGCCGGCGAGCTTCTTGAACTTCACCAGCGCGAAGTCGGGCTCGATGCCGGTGGTGTCGCAGTCCATGACCAGCCCGATCGTGCCGGTCGGCGCGATCACGGTGGCCTGGGCGTTACGGTAGCCATGCTTCTCGCCGAGCTCCAGCGCCCGGTCCCAGGCCGCGCGCGCATGCTCGATCAGCTGCGGATCGGGGCAGTCGGCGGCATCGAGCGGCACCGGGTTGACCGCCAGCTTCTCATAACCATCGCTTTCGCCATGGGCGGCGCGGCGGTGGTTGCGCATCACCCGCAGCATGTTTTCGGCGTTGCGCTCGTAGTCGGCGAAGGTGCCGAGCTCGCCCGCCATCTCGGCCGAGGTGGCGTAGGCGACACCGGTCATGATCGCCGTCAGCGCGCCGCAGATGGCGCGGCCCTCGGGCGAATCGTAGGGAATGCCGGAGGTCATCAGCAAGCCGCCGATATTGGCGTAGCCGAGACCGAGCGTGCGGTAGTCGTAGGAGAGCTTCGCGATTTCCTTCGACGGGAACTGCGCCATCATCACCGAGATCTCGAGCACGATGGTCCACAGGCGGACCGAATGCTCGTAGGCGGCGATGTCGATCGAGCCGTCCTTGTTGCGGTACTGCAGCAGGTTGAGCGAGGCGAGGTTGCAGGCGGTGTCGTCGAGGAACATGTACTCCGAGCACGGGTTCGAGGCGCGGATCGGGCCCGCCGCCGGCGAGGTGTGCCAGTCGTTCATGGTGGTGTTGAAGTGCAGGCCGGGATCGGCCGAAGCCCAGGCGGCGTGGCCGATCTTTTCCCACAGGTCGCGCGCCTTGACGGTCCTGGCGACCTTGCCGTCGATGCGGTTGATCAGCTGCCAGTCGCCATCGGCCTCGACGGCGCGCAGGAAGTCGTCCTTGAGCGAGACCGAATTGTTGGAGTTCTGGCCCGAGACGGTGAGATAGGCCTCCGAATCCCAGTCGGTGTCGTAGGTCGAGAACTCGATCTTCGTGTAACCCTGGCGCGCGAACTGGATGACGCGGCGGATGTAGTTCTCCGGCACCAGGTTCTTCTTGGCGGCGCGCACCTCGCGCTTCAGCGCCGGGTTCTTGGCCGGGTCGAAGCAGTCGTCGCCTTCGCCCTCGCAGGCCACGCAGGCGCGCATCACGGCGTCGAGATGCTTGCGCACGATCTTGGAGCCGGTGACCAGCGAGGCGACCTTCTGCTCCTCCTTCACCTTCCAGTCGATATAGGCCTCGATGTCGGGATGGTCGGCGTCGACCACCACCATCTTGGCGGCGCGGCGCGTGGTGCCGCCCGACTTGATGGCGCCGGCGGCGCGGTCGCCGATCTTGAGGAAGCTCATCAGGCCCGACGACTTGCCGCCGCCCGAAAGCCGCTCGCCCTCGCCGCGCAGGTGGGAGAAGTTGGAGCCGGTGCCCGAGCCGTATTTGAACAGGCGCGCCTCGCGCACCCACAGGTCCATGATGCCGCCCTCGTTGACGAGGTCGTCGCCGACCGACTGGATGAAGCAGGCATGCGGCTGCGGGTGCTCGTAGGCGGATTTCGACTTCACGAGCTTGCCGGTGAAGGGATCAACGTAATAGTGGCCCTGGCCGGGGCCGTCGATGCCGTAGGCCCAGTGCAGCCCGGTGTTGAACCATTGCGGCGAATTGGGCGCGACGCGCTGGGTGGCGAGCATGTAGCTGAGCTCGTCCATGAAGGCCCGGGCGTCGTCTTCGGTGTCGAAATAGCCGCCCTTCCAGCCCCAGTAGGTCCAGGTGCCGGCGAGCCGGGTGAAGACCTGCGCGGCGCTGGTCTCGGAGCCGTAACGCTCGTCCTCGGGCAGGTCGGCCAGCGCCTTCTCGTCGGCGACCGAGCGCCACAGGAAGGACGGGACGCTGTTTTCCTCGACCTTCTTCAGCCGCGCCGGCACGCCCGCCTTGCGGAAATATTTCTGGGCCAGGATGTCGGCGGCGACCTGGCTGAACTGCGCCGGCACGTCGATGTCGGCAAGCCGGAAGACGACCGAGCCGTCCGGGTTCTTGATCTCGCTTGTCGCCTTGCGGAATTCGATCTCCGCGTAAGCCGACTGGCCTTCCTTCGTGAAACGACGCTCGATGCGCATCTTGGTCCCTCTAGTCCCTATATATAGCGCCTTTGTCCACAGGCTTCACGAGCCGATTTGGCAAGGCACAGGTCCGCCATTGCCGCGCGCCCGTCCTTGCGCCCGGCTCTCCTGCCGCGAGTTCGCTCCGGTACCGCCTCAAGCCCTTGAAACCGGGCCTTTCCGGCTGTCCGAGGCACCCTCGCGGGTTCCTCTCTCTACGCTGTTCCGCGATTCCCTTGGTCAGGGAAAATCACGGTATCTAGTGTCGAGTGTGGGCGCAAACACTAAATATAGTGTTAACAGAAGATTTCCACCACCCGCACAATGATCACTTTTCCGTCCCGTTCGACCCAAAATCCCCCATGCCTCCGCCAGCCCTCGTGAACGGGCGGAATGCAGCAGAAACGCTTGAAAAGCTGGAAAAAGACCGGGCTCTGAACTCTCCGGCCACGCCCTGAACGCGAGCGCATGACCCATAAAAAGCGACTCGACCGAACGCGTCAAGGGCTCGTTCTTGGAAGATTTATGACCCCAATATGTTGTGGGTCGGATTTGTGGATAGCGGGGATCATACCGCCCGCATGTGGATGCCGGAGAGCGTCGCCCGGGCGCCCGATGCGATGGGCGAGAATCAGGAAAGCAGGTTCAGCGCGTGGAAGATGAGCGCGGCGATCAATGCGGTGGACGGCACCGTTACCACCCACGCGGCGACGATGGTCGAAAAATGCGCGCGCCGCACCAGCTTGCGCCGCCTTGCCTCCTCGCGCGCCGCGGAGGGCAGGGCATCCTCTTCCTCGTCGTCGTCCATGTCGGCGGTCGTGCCGGCCGGTTCGCCGTTGGACTGCTTGCGCTCGTTGCGCAGCCGCACGGCCTTGCGCTCCAGATAGGCGCGCCGCCGCGGCGAGTTCGCCGTGTACCATTCGCGGAAGAAGCCGACGCCGAACACGGCCCCGACCGCGATGTGGGTGGAACTGACCGGCAGGCCGAACCACGAGGCGACGATCACCGTCAGCGCCGCCGACAGAGCCACGCAGAAGGCGCGCATCGGGTTGAGCTTGGTGATCTGCTCGCCGACCATGCGCACCAGCTTGGGGCCGAACAGCAGCAGGCCGAGCGAGATGCCGACCGCACCGATCAGCATCACCCAGAAGGGAATGGCGACGACGGCGGCGAGTTCGCCGTGGGTGGCGGTCTGAACGATCGCGGCCAGAGGGCCGACCGCATTGGCGACGTCGTTGGCGCCGTGGGCGAAGGAGAGCAGGGCCGCCGAGATGACAAGCGGCAGGCCGAACAGCTTGCGCAGCGACTGGTTGCGGTTTTCCATGCTCGCGGACTGGCGGGCCACATGCACATGCGACACCCCCCAGGCGAGCAGGAAGGCACCGACGCCGATCGCCGCAATCTGCATGCCCGGCAGATGGACGATCTTCTTCAACCCCTTCGTCGCCAGGTAGGCCGCGAAGGCGCCGGCCATGATGCCGATCAGCAGCGGCACCCAGCGCCGGGCGGCTGCGATCTTGTCGTCCTGGTAGATGATGCGCGATTTCACGAAGGCCAGAAACAGCGCCGCGATGATGCCGCCGAGAAACGGGGAAATGACCCAACTGGCCGCGATCCCGCTCATCACCGGCCAGTTGACCGCGGCGAACCCGGCCGAAGCGATGCCGGCGCCCATGACGCCGCCGACGACCGAGTGGGTGGTCGAGACCGGCGCTCCGATGGCCGTGGCGAGGTTCACCCACACCGCCGATGCCAGCAGCGCGGCCATCATGGCGCTGACGAAGACACCGGGCGCGGCGACTGAATCTGGGTCGATGATGCCCTTGGAGATGGTGTCGACGACGTCTCCGCCGGCGATCAGCGCGCCCGCGGTCTCGAAGAACGCGGCCATGATCAGCGCGCCGCCCATGGTCAGCGCGCGCGATCCGACCGCCGGCGCGACATTGTTGGCGACGTCGTTGGCGCCGATGTTGAGGGCCATGTATGCGCCGATCGCCGCAGCCGCCACGATGGCAATGGCGCCGGGGTCGCCGGCGGTGAAGACAGCGACTGCAACGGCAACGAGCGCCAGGAAGAACAGTGCCAGACCCGGTGCGACCAGCCCTCGCGCGAGGAAGCTCGTTGCCTCCTCGATCTGGGACAGCTTTGCCAGATCCTTGTCGAGAGTGGTCTTGCGGGCGATTTCGCCTGTATTGCTCATCCGGCTGCCTGATACCCCTGTCCACAACCCGCGTAGTCAACGCCCGGGCGCTTCACAAGTTCACGCCGCCACCCGATGAGGGCAGCACCCCGATTTGTAGTGGAAAACGCGAATCGAGAGCCGGCTAAGGGCGATCAGTCCCGCGGCGCGAAGAGTTCGACCAGTTCCGCCAGGTCGCTTTCGCGCACCTTCGTCGCGGCTTCGGCGGGAGTAAACCACTTGCGGGTGCGTTCGCCCTGTTCGGGCCAGGTCTCGTCGACCTGCTCGACCCGGAGCGGAAAAACCAGCACCCTGCAACGGGTTTCGAGACCCGTCTTGAGACCCTTGCCGTAGAAATAGCTGCCGATTTCCTCGGCGCCGATCGCACCATGCAGGCCGGCTTCCTCGGTGGCCTCGCGCGCGGCCGATTCATGAAGGAGTTCGCCGTTCTCCGGCCAGCCCTTCGGCAACACCCAGCGTCCGCTGTCTCGGCTGGTGATCAGCATCACCTCGAGCCTGCTCCCGCTCAGGCGCCAGGGAAGCGCGGCCACCTGCACGCGCGGCGGCAACCCGCCGAGCAGGCGGCGGATGCGGTCGACCGAATGCTGCCATGTGCGGTGGCTTAGAAGCATTTGTTCTTGCGAATCTCCAATCTTCGATCACCAAGTCTAGTCGTTGGCGAAAATCATGCCAGCGGACGATGAGCTTTTTCTCTTTTGCCACCGCCTGTCGTGAACAGACGTCCTCACTGGCGGCCAAAGAGAGACACCGACTCGTTCGGTTTCAACGAAACAGCGCTCCCGACAATCGGCCGTGCGCGGCCCTGCCGTGCGGCGGCCACTGCTGGTTCACATACATCCCGGCTGCGGAATTTCAAGGTTTCGCCCGGATGGCAGGCGAAACCTCAGCCGAGATGATCTTCCGAGATCGGCTTCTGGTAGGTGAAGCCCATGTCCCAGGGGAAGTAGATCCAGGTATCCTGTGACACTTCGGTGACGAAGGTGTCGACAAGCGGGCGGCCCTTCGGCTTTGCATAAACGGTGGCGAAATGCGCCCTGGGCATCATCGCGCGCACCACCGCCGCCGTCTTGCCGGTATCGGTCAGGTCGTCGACGATGAGGACGTCGGCGCCCTCATTCTCCATCAGCGAGGGTGTCACCTCCTTGAGCACCCTCAACTCACCCTGTTCGGTGTATTCGTGATAGGACGCCACGCAGACGGTTTCGATCACCCGGATGCCGAGTTCGCGCGCGATGATCGCCGCCGGCACCAACCCGCCGCGCGTAATGCAGACGATCGCCTTCCAGCCGCCATTGTTGCCGGTCAGGCGCCAGGCGAGCGCACGCGCGTCGCGGTGGAACTGGTCCCAGGAGACGGGGAAAGCTTTTTCGGGAAGCGACATTGCGGCATCACCCAGGTCAGGTCTCGATGCCGCAGAGCTTTATGCAAAATCGCCAGGCAAAGGCAAGCGGCGCCGCTGCCGCGCTCAGCGGTCCGGCCGCGAGTCGCGCGCCAGCAAATAGATGGCAAGTGCCGCGCCAAGCGTGATCGCGTAGAACCAGAACAGTGCCACGTAGGTTGCGGCAGGCTCGGCCGGATCGGCGCTCAGGCTCACCACGCCGCCGGTGGCGAACTGCATCAGCCCGACGCCGCCGATCGCGAAGAAGTTCATCAGCGTCACGCCGCGTCCGGTGAGGTCGGCCGGAACGAAGGCGCGCGCATGCGCCATCAGCATGCCGTAGCTCATGCCCGAAAGGCCGATGACGACAAGCGCCGCCGTCGCCGCCGGTACTGGCGCCGTGGCGCGCAGCGCCAGATAGACGACCGCGGCGACACAGATCGCGTTGCCGCCGAAAGCAACCCACTTGCGGGTTCTGAACAGCGTATCGAGCGGCCCGTAGATGAAGCTGCCGGCGACCATGGCAAGCGCCATCAGCAGGGTGACGTTGCCGATCGCCAGCGTATCGGCGGCGTGAACGTCGGCGAGGTAGGGGCCAGCCCACAGGCCGCGTATGCCGGCCGCCGGTGCGTAGTTGAGTGCCGTCAGCGGAATGATCGGCCACAGGACCTTGAGGCGCAGCAGATCGAGATAGCCCGAAAAGCCGGCGCGTGCGGTCACGTCGCCTTCATGCCCGGGCGGATCGCGCACGATGACGTAGACTGCTGCCGCGACGCCCAGCGTGACCAGACCGAGCGCCGCCATGACGGGGCGCCAGCCGAAAGCTTCGGCCGAGGCGGCGAGCGGCGTGGCGCCGAGCACGTTGCCGAGCGTGCCGATGCCGACGAACCATGACGTCAGCACGGCGAAGCGCGCCGGCGAGAAGGTCTTTGCGAAGATGAAGAGCGGCGCCATCAACACGGGCGAACAGCCGATGCCGATCAGGGTCATCGCCACCACGATCGCCCATGGCGAGCCCGCGAGCGCGAAGACCAGCGCTCCGCCGCCACCGCCGGCGGCGAGTAACAGGGAGGCGGTCCTTCGGGGCCCGAAGCGGTCGAGGGAGACACCGACCACGAACTGCATCAGTGCGAAGGCGATGAACCAGGCCCCCGAAGCAAGCGAAAGCTCGGCTTTGGTCGCGCCGAGATCGTCGGCCAGCGCCGGCGTCAGGACGGCGAGAAAGGAACGGTAGAACTGCGAAAGCACATAGGCGAGGGCGAATGTCGCGATGCCGGCCATCCGCTTCCTCCGCTGGTTCGCCGCTGCCGTAGGAAATCCCCTAGGCGAGGGCGCCCGGCCGCGCAATCGTCACGCGGCCGGGCTGTTGTGGGCCAGTCGGGATCAGGCGGCCTTGGCGAAACGCGGCCGCTGGTTGCGGCGCCGGCGCCGGCGCGGCGCCGTGCGCGTTTCCGCCGCCGCGTCCTTGGCGCCTGCCGGGCGCGCCGGCGCGCCATTGTTGCGGCCGCGATGCGGCTTCTTCGCCTTCGGCTTTTGCGGCATGGCGTCGTTTGCCGCCGGTTGCCGCGGCCGTTCGGTGCGCGCAGGCGCCGGGTCGGGCTCGCCGGTATGGTCGCCGGTCACCTCGATACGGCCGCGCAGCAGGCGTTCGACCGCGCGCAGCTTGGCGCTTTCGTCGGGGGCACAAAGCGTGATCGCCTCGCCCGAGGCGCCGTTGCGCCCGGTGCGGCCGATGCGGTGCACATAGGTCTCGGCCTCGTCGGGCAGGTCGTAATTGACGACATGCGAGATGCCGGGAACGTCGATGCCGCGCGCGGCGATGTCGGTTGCAACGAGGATGCGCACCTGGCCGTCGCGGAAGCCGGCGAGCGCCTTCTGGCGTGCGTTCTGCGACTTGTTGCCGTGGATCGCGGCGGCGGTGAAGCCGTCCTGGTCGAGCTGGCGGGTGACCTTGTCGGCGCCGTGCTTGGTGCGGGCGAAGACGATCACCGAAGCCATGTCGGGATCGGCGAGCAGGCCGGCGAGCACGCCGCGCTTCTGGCGCGTGCGCGCCATGATCAGGCTCTGGCGGATTTCCGCCGCCGCCGTGCCCTGCCGCGCTACGGAAACGCGCACCGGCTCGTTGAGGAGTTCCAGCGACAGCTTCTCGATCTCCGACGGCATGGTGGCGGAAAACAGCGCCACCTGACGTTTCGGATGCGTTGCCCGCGCCAGGCGGCGGACATCGTTGATGAATCCCATGTCGAGCATGCGGTCGGCCTCGTCGAGCACCAGCCAGCGTGTCTCTGAAAGCCGTACGTCTCCGGCGCGGACCAGATCGGTCAGCCGTCCGGGCGTGGCGACCAGCACGTCGACGCCGTCGCGCAGACGGCGCACCTGGCTGTTGCGCGACACGCCGCCGAGCACGAGGGCGGTGGAGATGTGGGCGCCGCGCGAGAAGAGCCGGAAGGCCTCCTCGATCTGCACCGCGAGTTCACGGGTCGGCGCCAGCACCAGCGCATGCGCGCCCTTCGGCACGCGCCGCGCGCCGAGCGCGGCGATGTGGGCCAGGACCGGCAGCGCGAAGGCCGCGGTCTTGCCGGAGCCCGTCTGGGCAATGCCGATCAGGTCGCTGCCGGCGAGGAGCGGCGGGATCGCCTGTTCCTGGATCGGCTTGGGGGAAGCGAAACCGGCCTTGTCGGCAGCTTTCAGGAGGGCGCCGGAGAGGCCGAGCCGGGCAAAGCCGTTCTCGGTCGTGGCGAATGTATCAATGGTCAAAATCTGTCTTCTTTCGGCGGCAGATGCCGCAACAAACCGCAGCGGGGCGCAACCCGCCGGGCAAACTGTTTCGTGGACGACGAGGCGGCGGGCTTAAGGCCCGCGCGGCTGCGCTGTCGTTGCCGCGCGCTTCATGGCGCGGCGATTGTTCACCGCCAACCGAACCGTTCGGGAAGGGGAACCGGACGCAGCGATGGCCCATTGCGGGCGAGCCGGTGAACCGGCCCATGCGCCTCAACCCGCCATATGGGTGAGTTCGCGCCGGAAAGCAAATGATTTCTTGTTGCGCCGCAGCATCGAGGGGTACGGCGCTTCGCGTCGGCCGGTCAGCCCCGTGCAGCCCGGGCGAGTTCGGCAAGCTTCAGCACCGTGTTCCAGTTGCGGGCGGTGGTGGCGACGCCGATGCCCTTGTCGAATTTTTCGGCAAGCTTGGAGGTGCCGAAGCCATTCGGCGTATGGAGGTAGGCGACCTTGCCGACGACGGCGATGCGGTCGCCGCCCTGCGCGACCTCTTCAAGGGCTGCGAGCCTTGCGGGCGCCGGCTTGTCGGCGAGCACCGCCGCATGCAGGAATTTCGGCGTCTCGACCGCATCGGGGAAGGGGTTCTCTGCGATCAGTTGCTCCCACTCGGCGAGTGCTACGATATGAATGTCCTTCTCGAAGCCGAATTCCTGCGAGCATATCTCGGCGATCCTGGCGTGGACTGCCTCGCGCGGCCGGTCGCTCGACAAGACCGCGTTGCCGCTGTTGATGTAGGTGGCGACGTTGTCGAACCCTGCCGCCCCGAGCTTCTCGCGCAAGGGCTTGACCGGCAACTGGGTCTTGCCGCCGACGCCGCGGAACAGCACGATCCAGACCGTCGCGCTCATACGATGAAGCCCGCCAGCACCTCGTTGTCGGTGATGTCCTGATAGGACCAGCCGGCGGCCTCGAACCGCTTTTCGAGCACGGCGAAGTTTTTCCGGTTGCGGGTCTCGATGCCGATCAGCACCGAGCCGAAATTGCGTGCCGACTTCTTCAGATATTCAAAGCGCACGATGTCGTCCTCGGGCCCGAGCAGTTCGAGGAAGTCACGCAATGCGCCGGGCCGCTGCGGGAAGCGGAAGACGAAATATTTCTTCAGGCCCTCGAAGCGCAGCGCCCGCTCCTTGACGTCGGGCAGGCGCTCGAAGTCGAAATTGCCGCCCGAGACGATCGTCACCACCGTCTTGCCCTTGAGGTCCTTGCGCGAAAAATCCTTCAGCGTGTCGATGGCGAGCGCGCCCGCCGGCTCCAGCACCACGCCCTCGATGTTGAGCATCTCGATCATGGTCGCGCAGAGCCGGTCCTCCGGCACCAGATGCACGTCGCTTTCGGCGAAGCCCGCCAGCTGGCGAAAGGTCTCGCGCCCGATCTCGCCGACCGCGGCGCCGTCGACGAAATTGTCCACCGCCGGCAGTTTCACACGCCGCCCGGCGGCAAGGCTGCGCTTCAGGCTCGGCGCGCCGGCAGGCTCGGCAAAGACGAAGCGCGGCGTCCAGCCTGCGGCGCCGAGATAGCGCGTGACGCCGGCCGCGAGCCCGCCGCCGCCGACCGGCAGGATCATGATGTCGGGCCGCGTCCCGTCGGGCATCTGCGCCGCGATCTCGGCCGCCACGGTCGCCTGGCCCTCGATGATATCGGCATGGTCGAAGGGCGGCACCATCAGCGCGCCCTGCTGTTCGGCGAAGGCGAGCGCGGCCGCGAGGCAGTCGTCGAAGAAGTCGCCGGTGAGCCGGATGTCGACATAGTCGCCGCCGAAGGTCGCGGTCTTGGCGATTTTCTGCTGCGGCGTCGTCACCGGCATGAAGACGACGCCCTTCAGCTTCATCTGGCGGCAGACCCAGGCGAAGCCCTGCGCGTGGTTGCCGGCCGAGGCGCAGACGAAACCGCCGCCCTGATGGCCGGCCGCCGCCTTGCGGAAGAAATTGTAGGCGCCGCGGATCTTGTAGGAACGAACCGGCGAAAGGTCCTCGCGCTTCAGGAAGACGCGCGCGCCGGTCTTGCGCGACAGATGCGCATTCTCCTGCAGCGGCGTCGCCTCGAACACCTCGCGCAGCGCAACGGCCGCCCGATCGACGGCGGCGACGAAACTCTCCTTGCCTGCTCGTGCCGCCACTCTGCGCGCGGTTCCCTGTGCTTGCGTGTCGTGGCCCTATTGCATAAAAGGCCGCGTCTCGCCACTGTCGGCGCGCCAGGACGGCGGCCGGGCAACAGGCGCCGTCGCTCAGACCGGGGTTTGCTTCTTCGTGCAGAGCTTCGCCTTCCGCGCCGCCATCCACATCTCGGCGATCTTCGGCATCTATCTGTCGCTGGCGATGCTGATCCCGGCCTTCGTGGACCTCTACCAGGGCAATGCCGACTGGCGCGTCTTCGCGCTCTCCGCCTTCTTCACCGGCGGGCTGTCGCTGGCGGTGGCGCTTGCCACCCAGGGCCGGCCGCCGCCGGTCTCCTCGCGCTTCGGCTTCCTGATGGTCAACCTCTTGTGGGCGACCACGGCGCTGGTCGGCACGGTGCCGTTCCTGGCCTCTTCGCTCGAGATGTCGCTGGCCGACGCGGTGTTCGAGTCGGTGTCGGCCGTCACCACGACCGGCAGCACCGTGCTCACCGGCCTCGACGGCCTGCCGCCGGGCCTGCTGTTGTGGCGCTCGATCCTGCAATGGATGGGCGGCCTCGGCGTGATCGCGCTCGGCCTGTTCATCCTGCCCTTCCTCAATATCGGCGGCATCTCCTATTTCAAGATCGAATCGACCGACATCGAGGACCGGCCGTTCGAGCGCCTGTCGACCTTCACCATCAGCCTGATCAGCATCTATTCGGCACTGACGCTCTTGTGCGGCATCGCCTATGCGGCCGCCGGCATGAGCGGCTTCGACGCGCTCAACCATGCGCTGACGACGATCTCCACCGCCGGCTTTTCCACCCACGACGCCTCCTTCGGCTATTTCGTCGACAAGCCGGTCATCCTGTGGATCGCGATCCTCTTCATGTTCATCGGCGCGCTGCCGTTCTCGATCCTGATCCTGTTCATGGTGCGCGGCCGGCTCGACGCCTTGCGCGACCCGCAGATAAGGGTGTTTTCCGGCTATGTGCTGCTGTTCGCTGTGACGACCGCCATCTATGTGCGGGTCACCACCGATGCGCCGCTGTTCGAGACCCTGACCCACACCACCTTCAACTTCATGTCGATCATCACCACGACCGGCTATTCGACCCACGACTACACCAGCTGGGGACCGTTCGTGATCGCCTGCGCCTTCGTCGCCACCTTCCTCGGCGGCTGCTCGGGCTCGACCTGCGGCGGCATGAAGGCCTACCGCTTCATCATCCTGTTCGAACTGATGGCCAACGGCCTGAGGCGCTTCGTCTATCCGAGTTCGGTCCAGACCGTGCGTTACGGCGACCGGCCGGTCGACGACGACATGCAGCGCGCCGTGGTGCTGTTCATCTCGTCATTCTTCGTGCTGTGGGCGATCGCCACGGTGCTCCTGGCGGCGACCGGGCTCGATCTCGTCACCGCCATGACCGGCGCGCTGACGGCGCTCACCAATGTCGGCCCCGGCCTTGGCGACTTCATCGGACCGGCCGGCAATTTCTCGCCGCTGCCCGACATCGCGAAATGGATCCTGTCGCTTGCCATGATGCTCGGCCGGCTGGAAATCCTCGCCGTGCTGGTCATCTTCACGCCGGTGTTCTGGGGCCGCTAGCGGTCCGCCGCTCTCGTGACGCGTTTGCGGCTAGTCCGTTAGGACCGCCAGGGTGTCGGAATCCTCCAGCAGGAAACGGTATCCATGCGCGGCGAGGTGCGCCAGGCAGCGGTTCTTGTCGGTCTCGCTCAGCAAGATGTGCTCGTAGCGGATGATTCGCGGGCGCACCGCGTCGAGATCGAACGCCTTGATGATCTCGAAGTCGAACCCTTCGGCGTCGATCTGGACGAGATCGATCCTGTCCGGCGCGCCGGCCTCCCTGAGCAGCGTACGCGGGGTCAAGCAGGTGACGCGTTCGGCTGTAATCTCGCTTCTTCCGCTTCCGCGACCAGGCTTGATCAGGAACTCCTGGCGCATCGATGCCGTCGAGATCGGACCTGACTTCCGCGTGTAGATGGTGGTTTCGCCGTCCTCCGGACCAATGGCGACGTTCAAGAGCCTGAGCCTTTCGTAGCCGTGATAGGTCTGTTGCAGCTTCTCGAACGCCGCGCGTTGCGGCTCGACCAGAACGCCGGCCCATTGGTGCCTGCTGACAAGCTCATTGAGCGGGTCGCCGTCGACACCGTCGAAGGCACCGATCTGGACGAAGTAGAAATCCTCATGCCGGTTCCCGAAGCCAAGGGCGAAGAATTCGAGCAGGTTACCGAATTCCAGTTCGGGGTTCGCGACAAGGAATTGGGGCTTGTTGCGCCGGAACGATCGGGGCGACGTGCGGATGCGACCGAGATCGCGCAAGTTCCTGAGTTGCCTGAGCATGATCCCCTCGATTCCCGACTGATGCCCTGGCGGGCGACCCGACCGTCCGCCAAATTCCACTGCCGCGTCGCCGGCGAGACCGACGCAACTTTTGCGCAAGGCGGGCAACGTTACGGTCAATACTCACCGAATGTGTCGGTTCGCAAGAATTTGCGCCCGGACCGGTCGTTTTGTTGCCATCATCGCGGGTAGACGCAGAGACGCGTTTCGGCTTATCCGGGCGCATGAAAGAGGCGGGCGGAAAAACTTGAACGCGATCGCGGAGTTTTGCGCACGGTTGCGGTTGGCCGTGCTGCTGTTCGTGCTTGCCGCAGCCGGCTGCGCCAATCCGAACGCGCAAATGCTGATCGGCACCGAGGTGGTTTCCTCGACCAGCGCCGACATTGCCGGTGAACACCGCATCTTCGTCGCAACCACCAGGCAGCGCTCGTCAGAAGCACGCGAGGTCTTTGATGGCGAGCGGGCGCTGACGCTTTCCTATGCCGTCACCGACGTCACGGTGCCGGCCGTCCACAAGCCGGGGCGACTGGAGCGACCGAAGACCGGGAAGCGCGACCCGTCGCGCTATTTCACCGCCGAGAGTGTCGCCGGCTATGACGAGGCGGCGGGTTTCGAGAATGCGCTGTCCCGGGAGATCGCGGCGCGGGGCGGGCGCGCGCTGGTTTTCGTTCATGGCTACAACACGCGCTTCGACGACGCTGTCTACCGCATGACGCAGATCGTCCACGATGCCGGTTATGCCGGCGCGCCGATCCTGTTTTCCTGGGCGTCCCGCGGCAGCACGGTCGACTATATCTACGACCGCGACTCAGCCACCGTGGCCCGCGACGGGCTGGAGCAGACGCTGCGCGCGGTGCGCCGGGCAGGGGCCACGCGCATCGACATCATCGCCCATTCCATGGGTAACTGGGCCACCCTCGAAGCCTTGCGCCAGCTCGCGATTTCCGGCGACCGTGACATTGGCGGCAGGCTGGGCGACGTCATCCTGGCCTCGCCGGATGTCGATGTCGACGTCTTCAAGAGCCAGATGAAACGCTACGGCAAGCCGGAAAAGCCGTTCTTCGTCATGCTGTCGCGCAACGACCGCGCCCTGAACCTTTCCGGCTGGATCGCCGGCAACCGGCCGCGGCTGGGCGAATATGCCGATGCCGACGATATCGCCAGCTACGGCGTCATCGTGGTCAATCTGACCGACGTCGAATCCGGCGATGACCGCCTGAACCACACCAAGTTCGCCGACAATCCGGTGCTGGTGAAGCTGCTCGGCGAGCGCCTGCAGGCCGGCGACACGTTTGCGCGCCGCAACACCGATTTCGCCGGCCATGTCGAGAACCTCGCCCAGGGTCTAGGCCAGACCGCGCTTTCGGCGGCGAGCATCGTCATCACCACGCCGGCCGGGGTGCTTTCGACGGTCGGGGTCGAGTGATGACCGAGGGCATGAAGGCTCGGCTCACGCTCGGGCAAGGTGACGCTGATGCTCGGCTCCTGCCCCGACGCCATCCACCTTCGCGACCTCGGCGACCACCAGTATTTCGGCTATCTCGAGGTCGCCGACGTCGATGAATGTCACGCGCGGGCCACGGCGCGCGGCGCAGATATCCTGTTTGCGCCGGCCGACCGGCCCTGGGGCATGCGCGAATTCGGCGTGCGGACCCCTGACGGCCACCGCTTCATGGTCGGAGCGGCGCTGGCGGCGGGCTGAGCACCCGCCTACACGAACAGATCCACCTTCTCGAACTTCGTCACGTCGATGATGCCGAGATCGGAGATCCTGAGCTCGGGGATGACCACCAGCGCCAGCAGCGAATGCTGCATATAGGCGTTGTTGAGCGAGCAGCCCATGTCGCGCATCGCGGCCGAAAGCCTGTCCGCCTTGGCTGCCACGATCTCGGCGCGTTCGTCCGACATCAGCCCGGCGATCGGCATTTCCACCAGCGCCAGTTCCTTGCCCTTCGAGATCATCACAACGCCGCCGCCAACCTGGCCGAGCCGGTTGGCGGCGAGCGCCATGTCGTTCTTGTTGGTGCCGACGACGATCATGTGATGCGAATCATGCGCCACGGTCGAGGCCATGGCGCAGTCCTCGGTATAGCCGAAACCCGAGACGAAGCCGTTGACGACCGCCCCGCTGCCCTTGTGGCGCTCGACCAGCGCGATCTGGCAGACGTCATTGCGCCGGTCCATCTCGACGATGCCCTTCCTGACCGTCAATTCGGCCTCCAGCGCCCGGGTCGGGGCTTGGTTTTCGATGACGCCGATGACGCGGGCACGCACCTCGGCGCTGTTGCTTGGGGCGGGGATGTCGAAATCGGTCGCCTTGAGCTTCTTGCCGAGCCGCACCGTGTCGCGGGCGCTGGCCGGATAGGGGTAGGGCGCGATCTCGATCTCCAGCCGGCCGTTGCGGGCCAGCCGCACTCCGCGCGCAAACACCTCGTCGATGGCGAGCGTGGCGAGGTCGGAAACGATCAGCACGTCGGCGAGCCGCCCGGGCGCGATCGAGCCCAGTTCGCGTTCGAGCCGGAAATGCTGGGCGGTGTTGATGGTCGCCATCTGGATCGCGGTCACCGGCTTCAGGCCCTGCGCGATGGCGTGGCGCACGACGCGGTCCATGTGGCCGTCATTGACCAGCGTGCCGGAATGGCTGTCGTCGGTGCACAGGATGAAATTGCGCGGGTCGAGGCCCTTTTCGGTCACCGCCTTGATCTGCTCGGCGACGTCGTACCAGGCCGAGCCGAGGCGCAGCATCGCCTTCATGCCCTGCCGCACGCGGGCGATCGCGTCCTCGGCGCGGGTGCCCTCGTGGTCGTCCTCGGGGCCGCCGGCGACATAGCCGTGGAAGGCGAGGCCGAGATCGCGCGAGGCATAGTGGCCGCCGACCGTGCGTCCGGCCGCGACGGTCGCCGCGATCTCGCCGGTCATGGTGGCGTCGTTGCCGGCGACGCCCGGAAAATTCATGACCTCGCCGAGCCCGATGATGTTGTCCCAGCCCATCGCCTCGGCGACGTCGCCGGGACCGAGGGCCGCGCCGGCGTTTTCCAGCCCCGGCGCGGAAGGCACGCAGGACGGCATCTGCACGAACACGTTGATGGCCTGCGCGGCGGCCTCGTCATGCATCAGCCTGACGCCTTCGAGGCCGAGCACGTTGGCGATCTCGTGCGGGTCGATGAACATCGAGGTGGTGCCGTGCGGAATGACCGCGCGGCAGAACTCGGTCACCGTCACCATGCCGCTTTCGACATGCATGTGCGCGTCGCACAGTCCGGGCACCAGATAGCGCCCGGCGGCGTCGACCACCTTGGTGCCCTCGCCGATGGCGTGGCTGGCGTCCGGCCCGCAATAGGCGAAGCGCCCGGCCGCGATCGCCAGGTCCGTTGCCGGAATGACCTCGCCCGAATGCACATTGACCCAGCGCCCGTTGCGAATCACCAGGTCGGCTTGCCGGCGCCCGGTGGCAACGTCGACGAGCAGCGGCGCTACTTCGGTCCAGGCTTGCGGCTTGCGGCTGGCTGGCGGGTTCTTGTTGGCCATGTCGGGCATCTCCTTGTCGGCGCAATGTGCCAACAGCGGCGGCCAAGCGCCAGAGCCGTTTGTCGTTTCACGGAACCGTCGAACGGCTCCGGATCGCGGATAATCGAGAAGGGCCAGCCGCCCGGCGGACGGCTGGCCCCGAAATTTGTCGCGCGGGAAGGCTTGGCTAGCTCGATTTCACCAGCTTGATGATGAACAGCAGGATCACCGCGCCGATCGTGGCGTGGATGATCGCGGCGAGGATGCCGCCGCCGAGCGAAATCCCGATCGCCGGGAACAGGAACCCGGCAATGAACGCGCCGACGATGCCGACCACGATGTTTCCGAGCAGGCCGAAGCCGAAGCCCTTGACGATCATGCCGGCAAGCCAGCCGGCGATCGCGCCGATGATGATGAAGACGATGAGACTTTCTATGCCCATTGCATATCCCTCCATTGGCTGCGCGATGGAAGCAGAAAGCGGCCGCGGAGTCGACTGCCAACTGCCCGCCTGGCCGGCATTCGCGGCGTCGCGCCGGCACGGCATGCCCGGCCGTTTTGGCAATGGGCAAAGGCAGGGTTTCATGGCAGCTTCGGCGCCGGCAGGGACGAGGAGACGACGCATGCCGCAGGAGATCAACGACAGGCCGGCCCGGCTCGCCTTCATCGGTTTCGGCGAGGCGGCCTCCGCCTTTCTCGCCGGATGGGGCGAGGACCGGCCGGCCCATGTCGCGGCCTTCGATATCAAGACCGATGACCCGGCGCTGCGTTCGGGGATGCACGATCGCTACCGGGCCCATGATGTCGCGGGCGCCGACGCGCTCGACGCGGCACTGGATGGGGCCGACGTGGTGTTCAGCGTGGTCACCGCCGACCAGGCGCTAGCCGCCGCGCGCGCCGCGGCACCTATCCTGCCGAAGGGAAGCCTGTGGCTCGACTGCAATTCATGCGCGCCGGACACCAAGCGCCAGGCGGCGGAAGCGATCGAGGCGGCCGGCGGTTCCTACGTCGATGTCGCCGTGATGGCGCCGGTCCATCCGAAAAGGCACAAGGTGCCGCTGCTCGTCTCGGGTCCGCATGCGGCGGCGGCCCGAACGACGCTGCTCGCGCTCGGCATGTGTCCCGAGATTGCGGGCGAGGCGGTCGGTCAGGCCTCGGCGATCAAGATGATCCGCTCGGTGATGATCAAGGGCCTGGAGGCGCTGACGGCGGAATGTTTTCTCGCCGCGCGGCGCGCCGGCGTCGAGGAGAGCGTGTTCGCTTCCCTGCAGGCCTCCGATCCCGACATCGACTGGCGCGCACGCACGGCCTACAACCTTGAGCGCATGACCGTGCATGGCGCGCGGCGCGCCGCCGAGATGCGCGAGGTCGCCGCGACCGTTGCGGCGCTCGGACTGCCCAACGGAATCAGCGCCGCGACCGCGCTTTGGCAGGATCACCTCGCGGGCAGGGGGGGCGATGCCGGGGAGGGCGATGCCGGCGGGAACGACGCCCTCGGGTCGCGACTCGACGCCATTCTGGCACGGTTGTGAAGTCACAGCGGCACTGATGCCCCTTTCGGTTGCGGTAGCCATTTCCCTGCCGGCGATGACGGCCACGGCCTGACGTTCTGAACATCGTCACGATGCTCACCCCGCCGGGTAATTTTGCACCCTGAGGCGGAACCGTTTCGTCCGAGAAGTGTTTTCCGGCAAACGGTTCGCAAGGGGCAGAACAATGCAGAACAGTGTCTGGGAAGCGCGCTGGCTGATCGGCCCGGTGTTCGGTCTGGCTGCTGTGATCACGTTCGCCGGCCTCGCGGCCGGCTGAGCAATTGATCACCGAATTCACACGAAAGGACAGGAAGATGGAACGTGAACCTCGTGAAGATCGTGAGCGGACAACTGTGGTGACGGCGGGCGGTGGCGGCGGCGCCGGCTGGTTCGTGGTCGGCGGGCTGGTCGTCGCGCTGATCGTGGTTGCCGTGCTCTTCGGCGGCGATCTTCTGGACCGTTCCACCACGGCGAGCATCGACATGCCGGACGAGGTCAAGGTCGAGGTACCGGACGTGAACGTGAACCCGCCGGCCGAGGAAGCGCCCGCCCAGGACGCACCGGCCCCCGCCAACGACCAGTAGGTGCATGGCTGGTGCCCCCTGCCGGGCTCGAACCGGCACGGCCAATTGGCCGAGGGATCTTAAGTCTCTTTTGGAGGTGGTGCGGACGGCGGGACTTGAACCCGCAAACCATTGAAAGGTAACGGATTTTAAGTCCGTCGCGTTTACCAGTTTCGCCACGTCCGCGAGGCGTTTACCACAGGGATTACCACAGGATTACCACATATCACGACGGGCATCGTTGTACTTATCCCAAGCGGCCTTCGCACGGTCTATCTCTGGGAATAGGGAGAGGTTGTCCGTTGACCTCCTGATAGCCACGTAGGCGATGGCTCTAGTGTCCATCCCTTCGATAGCCTTGGCGGACCTATTGCGCCGCCCTAGGGGTCCTGAAAGAGCCTCTGTGCGCCACTCGGCAATGGCGTCAGAGAGCTTCTCGACTGTCAGCTTGGTGAGGATGGAGCCGGGGTACGTATCAGCGAACCTGTCGCCCTCAAGCGCCTTGTGGAACTGCGCGTCGTACCTGTCGGCCCCTTTGGAAGCCATGTCGGCTTCAATGTCTTTTTGCCTCTCTACAAGGAGAGGGTCATAGGCAGAAGTGTCTATCTAACCTCCTTCTCCGCTGGCCCCACGTACACACATTCCGTATGCACGCGGAGCTTCGGGTGTTTAGTCTCTAGGTAGCCTCGTTGGAAGCGGGCATCCGAGACGCACTGATCGTAGTTGGCGTATTCTGTCAGCCGGCTTTTGCAGTCAGCCTCGTCGGCGGGCTGGCCACAGAGCATGACGTACAGAAGGGCAATGGTGGTTGGTTCGAACACTGGTAGGGCCTCCCTTGTGGGTAGCCCTAGAGGGTGGGCATTCAGGCCCTAGCTGTCAAACACCCCCATTCGCGTTGGTGGTATAGTCGGTCCTTCTGTAGACCCCTTTCCGGTCATCATTCCGAATTTCTCCTTTTTCAGCATTACCACAGGAAAATTCCCACAAGTCGGGTTTCCACGAAATCCCTTTGCACAGGTGTAGACATCATGGAAAATGAGAGAGCGGCGCAATTCTCCGAAGAAAATCACGCCGTTAGAGGGATATTATCCCTAGTGTAGATAAGGTTCAGGGGCTTTTAAGTCCCTTGCGTCTACCAGTTCCGCCAAGGGGGCAAGCCGGCGATTTGTCTAGAGCATCCGCCGGACGTTGGGAACCGTCCGGCGTGCGTCGCAGGGGGCGTCACCGGGCGAAGGCCTTTTCCGCCATCCGGCGGATGAAGGCGGCGCTGCGCTCCGGTTCGACGAATTGCGGCATGTGGCCGATGCCTTCGAGGATTTCGAGGTCTAGGCCCTTCACCTTGCCTTCCATCGCAAGGCCGTGCACGCGGTGGTCGAGCACGCGGTCCTTGTCGCCGAACAGGATGCCGACCGGCATCGCCAACTCGCCATAGCGCTTTTCCTGCGCCGGCAAATCCTCGCCGCCGGCGACGAAGTCCGCCGCCGTGGCTTCGAAATGGCTTGGTCTCAATCCGAGATATCCGCCGCCGCCGATCGCGTAATCCTCGGTGACGGTCTGCGGGCCGAAGACGAAATCGAGCGTGACCTGGGCCTGCTTCAGGGCCATCGGGATGGCGAAGGTGTGGGCCAGGAAGGCGCGCTTGGCGGGCGAGGGGATGTAGAGCCCCTTGAAGCCCTCCGGGCGCTGGCCCTGATGGTGGGTGAGCGGCGCCAGCAGGGCGAGCCCCGACACCTTTTCGGGATGGTCGAGCGCGGTGGCCAGCGCGATCGCGCCGCCGAGCGAATGGCCGACCAGCAGCGGCTTTTCCAGCCCCAGCCGCTCGATCAGCTTCGCGACCACCCCGGCCTGAGCCCTGATGCCGGCGCCGCTGCCGTTCCTGACCGAGTAGCCCGACCCCGGCCGGTCGATCGCGACGAGGCGATAGTCGTCCCTGAGCGCGGCGAACAGCGGCTGGCGGAAATGATGCAACTGGCCGCCGAGCCCGTGAATGAACAGGATCGGCGGGCCGTCGCCTTCCTCGACATAGTGGATCGTGTCGCCGCCGATCCTGACAGTGTTGCCGGCCATGGGGATGTTTTTTTCCGCGGTGGCGGCGAGCTTTCTGGTCGTCCATGCGTAATAGGCGATGAGCGCGGCGACGGCGAGGGCCGCAAGGACGGCGAGCCAGAGGATGAATGTCAGCAAGTTGGCGGTGCTCCGGAAAATGCGGTGCGGGCAGAGTAGCGTGCCGTCCCGCATCTGCAACCGGCGATCAGAACCGGTCGATCACCACGACCCCGGTCTCTTGAAACCGATCCATCGTCGTCAGCACCTGGATCGATTCCTCAAGGCTGATGCGTCGCCCGATCAGGCGTTCGGGCGCGAAACGCCCGGCGAGGATCATTGCCAGGATGTCATCGTAGCGATGCGCCTGAATGCCGTGGCTGCCGACGATCTCAAGCTCGTCCGCAATGACGCGCCCCATCGGCACCGCCGGCTGCGCGTGCTCACCGGCCATCAGCCCGACCTGTACGTGCCGCCCGCGTTTTCTCAGGCAGGCGATAGAGTTGAAGCAGGTTTGCGGATGACCGAGCGCGTCGAGCGACACATGCGCACCGCCGCCCGATGCCTCCCGAATGGCGGCGGCAACGTCGTCGGTCGCCGCCGCGTCGATCGCCACTGCCGCGCCCAGCGAACGGGCGAGGGCGAGCTTTTCGGCATCGATATCGACCGCGATGATCTGTGCGCCGAGGGCGGACCCGATCATGATCGCGGAGAGGCCGACACCGCCGCAGCCATGCACCGCCAGCCATTCGCCGGGCTTCGTCCGGCCCTGGTCGACGACGGCCCGGAACGACGTGACGAAACGGCAACCCAGCGAGGCAGCGGTGGCAAAGTCGATGTGGTCCGGCAGGCGGACCAGATTCAGGTCGGCGTGGTCGAGCCGTACAAACTCGGCAAACGAGCCCCAATGCGTGAAGCCCGGCTGGAACTGCCGGTCGCAAACCTGCTGGTTACCCGAAGCGCATTGAGGGCAGCTGCCGCAGCCGCCGACGAAGGGTACCGTGACCCGGTCGCCCTCGCGAAAACGCTTCACGTCGCGCCCGGTGGCGGCGACGACACCGGCGAGTTCATGCCCGGGAACGTGGGGCAGCGTGATATCAGGATCGTGGCCGACCCAGCCATGCCAGTCGCTGCGGCAGACGCCCGTCGCCATGACCTTGACCACCACGCCGTCGCGCTCGGGTTCGGGGTCGGGCACCGTGCGAATCTGCGGCGGCTGCGAGAAGGCTTCGTAGATGACGGCTTTCATGACCAGCTTCCGTTCGGAGCGAGCGACAGCTTATTTGGCTGCGGCGTCGGCGGTCCGTCAACCGGCCGACCTGCCGGCGCAGGACACGCACAGTGGCGATGTCGGATCGATGTCGAGCCGTTTCCAGTCGATGAAATCCCCGCATTCCAGACAGTAGCCGAACTCGCCCTCGTCCAGCCGCCGCAGGGCCCGGTTCAGGCGCGTGAGCCGCTGCTGGCGCCGCGTTTCGACGGCCTGCGCCATCGCCTGTACCTGGAGCGCGTCCATTCGCGAAAGCCGGCCCACGCTCTGCTGGTCGAGTTCCACCGGTGCGCGGTCGGCGGCCGTGTCGCGCGACTGCGCGGCGAGTTCGGCCAGTTCGTCCTCGATGCGCGGCCGGTAGCGCGCCGCCAGTTGCCTGTCGTCCGGTTCGGTGTCGTTCATGGCCGGAAACACATTGCCGCGAAGCGGCGGGCGGGGCAAATGTTCCGGCTTCCTGTCTTCCTGCGTGGCAGACGTCCAGTTGCGATCCCGGCGAGGGGGCGTTATGTGGCGCCAAGCCTTCGCGAGGGACTGACATGAGTGAAATCGTGACCGCGGCCATGATCGTCATCGGTGACGAAATCCTGTCCGGCCGTACCAAGGACCGCAATATCGGTCATCTCGCCGACATGCTGACCGCCGTCGGGATCGACCTGAAGGAGGTGCGCATCGTTGGGGACGAGCAGGACGCGATCGTGGAGGCGATCAATACGCTCAGGGCCCGCAACGACTATGTCTTTACCACCGGCGGCATCGGGCCGACCCATGACGACATCACCGCCGAGGCGGTTTCGAAGGCGTTCGGTCTGCCGTGCGAATATGACGACCGCGCCTATGCCATGCTGGAGCAGAACTACGCCGAGCGTGGCATCGCCTTCACCGAGGCGCGCAAGCGCATGGCGCGCATGCCGCGTGGCGCCGAGCACATCGACAACCCGGTCTCGATGGCGCCGGGGTTCCGCATCGGCAACGTTCATGTCATGGCCGGCGTGCCGTCGATCTTCCAGGCGATGCTCGACAATGTGATGCCGACGCTGAAGACAGGCACGAAACTGCTGTCGGCCACCGTCCATTGTCCGGTGGGCGAGGGCACGGTCGGCGATGCGCTGACCGCGATCCAGGTTGCCCACCCCGCGACCATCATCGGCTCCTATCCGAAATATCTCGACGGCAAGTTCTGGACCGAGCTGGTGATACGCGCGCGGTCGACGGAGGCGCTTGATGCCGCGCGCTCGGCTGTCGAGGAAATGGTGGCCGCGATAACGCACCCGCCCGGGCGCCTGTGAAATCGGTCCAACCTGATTTCGGTCAAAGCCGGAACGGAAAGGTGTAGAATAGGGTTCTTCCGACAAGCCTGCGGGCTGCAGACAACGGAGGTTCCCATGTCCTACAAGACGATCGTCGCGGTACTCCAGGACGAGGATGACGCCCGGCGCGTTCTTGACGTCGCTGTCGCCTTGGCGTCGCGGGCGCAGGCGCATCTGGTCGGCGTCCATGCCGAACCGTTGCCGGTTCCGGTCGCCTCGCCGATGGGCTTTCCCGATGCCGCCATGATGGGCGCCAGCGAGGATATGAGCCGCGAGCGGGCGCAAAAGCTCGAAAAGCTCTTCTCCGACCGCATGTCGCGCGAGGCCGTCGCTTCCGAATGGCGTTCCATGTTCAGCTTTTCCGGCGACAGCGCGCTTTCGGCGCTCGAAAGTGCCCGTTGCGGCGACATCGTCATCGCCGGGCAGGTCGATCCCGACAAGGGAGCGTCGGGTTCGCCCGATATCGAGACCCTGATCCAGGGCGCCGGCCGGCCGGTGCTCGTTGTCCCGTGGCGCGGCAAGGCCTCGACCGAGGCGAAACGAATCGTGCTTGCGTGGAACGGCTCGCGCCAGGCCGCGCGCGCCGCCTTCGACGCGCTCGATTTCATCCGTCAGGCGGAGCAGACGACGGTGCTGACCATCAATCCGGTCGAAAACCCGGGCGAGCAGGGTCCGCTTCCCGGCACCGAGATTGCTGCGACGCTGGCGCGCCAGGGCGCGAATGTCGTCGTCGACAGCCGCCGCTCGGGCGAGGCTTCGGTCGCCGAGACGATTGCGTCGGTGGTGGCGGAAAAGAATGCCGATCTTCTGGTGCTGGGCGCCTTCAGCCATTCCCGGCTGAAGGAGATGTTCTTCGGCGGCACCACCCGTTCGACGATCGAGAACCCGCCCTGCCTGACCTTGTTCGCGCGCTGAGACGGGGGCGCTACTCGACCGTCTTGCGGATCCATTCGGTGATCCGGTTAGCGACCGGTTCCGTGGTCGCCGGAGACAGCGCGTCGCCGGCAATCACATGGTTGGACGGGTCGCCGCTGTCCTCGACCTTCAACTCCTCATGCGCCGCGCCCCAGCGCGCCGCGATCGTATCGGTGATGTCGGCGCGAACGACAGCGTCCTTGTCCGAATAGATGAAGAGCGCCGGCGTCGTTGCCTTTTCCACCGGCGCCCCGGCCGCCATGTCGACGAACGCCGCCATCGGAAGCAGCGCCTCGGTCGGGTAACGGGTGGTCCACAGCCGTTCATGGGCCTCGTTGACCGGCTCGAAGCCACGTTCCGCGCCGACCAGCAGGCGGGCCAGTTGCAGGCCCCACGGGCCGGTCAGCAGGGTTGCGCCGCCCGCCTGGATGCCGAAATTGGGCGACACCAGCACCAGTCCGGCGACCTCGTCGTCAAAGGCGGGCCGCGTTGCGGCCCATGCTGCGATGGTGGCGCCGGTCGAGGTGGCGATGACCACGACCCTTTCGCCGAGCCGGTGTCCGATCGCCAGAGCCTCGGCATAGTCGTTGATCCAGGCATTCACGCTGCCGTCGGCCATGGCTGGCCCGCCGCGTCCGTGTCCGGCAAGGCGCGTGAAGAACAGATTGGCGCCAAGCGCTTCGGCGACGCGGTCGGGTACCGGACGGATTTCGCCCTTGCTGGCCGAAAAACCGTGCACATAGACGATTGCAAGCGGCGTGCGCGCCTTCGACGCCGGAAAGGCCCAGACGATCTCCTTTGCAAGTCCGTCCTTGATGTCGGGGAACTTCGCTTCGGATTCGGCGAGCCACGCCTCGACGTCGCTGCCCATGGCGGCCGGATCGAAGGTCAGTTCGGCATTGCGCGAAACGCGCGGGCCGAAAAACCATGCGGCGGCAAGCGCCACGGCGATGACCAGGATTGCGATCGCCATGCGGCGCATGAACTCCTCCGTCGGCTACCCGGACATTATGACCGTGACGAGCGATCGCGCAATCGCCGGTCAGGTGTTGACCGTTACTGGTGCAAATTGCGCCTGTGCCAGCCGGTGAACCGTTTGACGAGAGCGAAATAGGCGGGATAGGGCAGGATGTTGACAAGCTTGATGGCCCAGGTGAAGCGGCGCGGGAAGCTGATCTCGAAGCCGCCCGTTTCGAGCCCCGCGAGCATGCGCTTTGCGGCGGCCTCCGGCGTCATCAGGGCCGGCATGGCGAAGCGGTTTGTCTTCGTGAGCGGCGTGTCGACGAAACCTGGATTGAAAACCTGGATGCGGATGTTGAGGAGATCGAAGTCGAATTTCAGCGCGGCCGCCATGTTGTTGAGCGCCGCCTTGCTGGCGCCGTAGGCAGCGGCCCGAGGCAGTCCGCCATAGGCCGAGGCCGAGCCGATCACGGCGACGTGGCCGCGCCCATGAGCCTTCATGCGCTCGACGGCCGGCACCAGCCCGTGGACGACGCCGAACAGGTTGACCTGATAGGTCGCGATGAATTCCTCGGTCGACAGTGCCTCGCCGCGTGTCGGGAAATAGTCGCCGGCGTTGAAGATCGCCAGCGCGAGGGGACCGTGATCGCGCTCGATCTGCTCGACGCGACCCGCCATGGCGGCGCTGTCCGTGACGTCGGCCGGGCAGGGCAAGATGCGGCCCGCCAGCCCTTCGGCTTCGCGCGCCAGTTCGGTGAGCAGGGCCTCGCGCCGCGCTGTCGCGGCCACGACATAGCCCTTGCGCGCAAGTTCCAGGGCGAGCGCCCGGCCGATGCCGGTGCTGGCGCCGGTAACCCATGCCGGTCCGTCCTTGGGGCTGGCGCGGTAAAGCTTCATCGGCTCAGGCCTTTGCGAGGTCGCGACGATGTCGCACGAGCCTGCAGAGGCATGGATGACGGCGTCAGTCTCATCTGGCTGGTCCTCGCGGAGATGTTTGCGACCTGGGTCCGGCTCGCGGTTGAAAAGCTTTCATGAGCAACGGCCGGCCTCCGCAAAAGTTGCGGCTGCGGCATTTGTGCCATGGCGCGGAGTTCGCTGGCCCGAGGAAATTTTCACCGCTGGCCCCGCAACCGCGAAAAATCCCTTCTTGAAAGCCTCCCGGTGCCTCCTTAGACCTGAAAACAATCCTGGCCGCATGCCGGGCCGCATTTTCCGGCCCGCCGCGGCGCGAACAGACAAGGAAGCCATCATGTACCGATCGGTGATCGATGCCATCGGAAACACGCCGCTGATCAGGCTCAAGCGTGCCTCCGAGGAAACCGGCTGCGAGATCCTCGGCAAGGCCGAATTCATGAATCCGGGCCAGTCGGTCAAGGACCGGGCCGGGCTGTTCATCATCCGCGACGCCGAAAAGCGCGGTCTGCTGAGGCCGGGCGGGGTAATCGTCGAAGGAACGGCGGGCAATACCGGCATCGGCCTGACGGTCGTCGCCAAGGCGCTCGGCTACCGCACGGTCATCGTCATTCCGGAGACCCAGAGCCAGGAGAAGAAGGACGCCATCCGCGTGCTCGGCGCCGAGCTGATCGAGGTGCCCGCGGTTCCCTATCGCAACCCCAACAACTACGTGAAGCTTTCCGGAAGGCTGGCCGAGCAGATGGCCAGAAGCGAGCCCGATGGCGCCATCTGGGCCAACCAGTTCGACAATGTCGCCAATCGAGAAGGCCATGTCGGAACGACGGCGGTCGAGATTTGGGAGCAGACCGGCGGCAAGGTCGATGGCTTCGTTTCGGCGGTCGGCAGCGGCGGCACGCTTGCCGGCGTCGCCGAGGGCCTCAGGGCGAAAAGCAAGGACGTGAAGATCGCGCTCGCCGACCCGCTCGGCGCCGCGCTCCATTCCTTCTACACCGACGGCGTGCTGAAGGCGGAAGGCTCCTCGATCACCGAAGGCATCGGCCAGGGCCGCATCACCGCCAATCTGGAAGGGTTCGCGCCCGATTTTTCCTACCAGATTCCCGACGCCGAGGCGGTCGAGATCGTATTCGACCTGGTGCGCGAGGAAGGCCTGTGCATGGGCGGCTCGACCGGCATCAACATCGCCGGCGCGATCCGGCTGGCCAAGGAACTCGGTCCCGGCCACACCATCGTGACCATCCTTTGCGACTACGGTACCCGCTACCAGTCGAAGCTTTTCAATCCGGACTTCCTGCGCTCCAAGGACTTGCCTGTGCCGGAATGGATGGAAGCTAAGAGCGAGATCGCCGTGCCCTACGAGGAGGTCTCCTGATGGGCGTCACCGAAGCGCTGTTTCGTGAGGACGCCTACCTGTCGACTGCAGAGGGCAAAGTGACAGGCATCAATGACCGTGGCGGCATCCTGCTCGACCGGACCAATTTTTACGCCACCTCCGGCGGCCAGCCAGGCGATACGGGCTTTTTCGAACGCTCCGACGGCACGAAGATCGCTGTTGCCGGCACGATCACCGGCGAAACCAAGGAGGAGATCATCCATTTGCCGCTACCGGATGCCGTCAGGCCCGAGATCGGCGAGACGCTGGTGCTGCATGTCGACTGGGCCCGACGCTACAAGCTGATGCGCATGCATACGGCCTGCCATCTGCTGAGCGTCGTCTGCCCCTATCCGATCACCGGGGCGGCGGTCGGCGAGGACGAATCGCGGGTCGATTTCGACTTGCCCGACGCCGGTGTCACCAAGGAGGGCGTCACGGCGGACATGATGGCGCTGGTCGCCGCCAATCATCCCATCTTCACGCGGTGGATCACCGAGGACGAACTCGCTGCCAATCCGAACCTCGTGAAATCGAAGAATGTGCGCCCGCCTGCCGGAGCCGGCCGTATCCGCCTCGTCTGCATCGGCGAGGACGCCAGCGTGGACAGCCAGCCCTGCGGCGGCACTCACGTCTCGGAAACACAGGAAGTCGGCGAAATCCACATCGGCAAGATCGAGAAGAAGGGCCGCGAAAACCGCCGCTTCAGGATTCGCTTCGGAGCATTGCCGCCCGTCTGAGCCCGTCCGGGAAGAGAGCTTACGAAGTCTGCGGTTCGCCTTTGCTGCGCTCGCACTGGTGGCCGCCGCTTTCTTCGGAAGCCGGCGGCGGAGATTGGTCGGTCGCTGCGTAGGTGGGATTTGTCATCGGACCGAGAAGACCAAAGGCAAGAGCGGCAAGGATAATCGAGCGCATGGGGCACCTCCAATCGCGCTCCAGCATACGCTGCCCTGAGCCGGAGACAATGGCGATGCTGGCGCGGGCTCTGTGCTCCGCGGCTGCCTATGCCGCGCTGTCGGCGTCGATCCTGTATGTGCCCATGTCGAGATTGCCCGTCCACAGCCACATCGCCAGCAGCGGCGTCTGACCGGTTCGCATCGCATGCCGGTCCCAGGGCGCATGGTGCACGAGCGTGCCGGGCGACCTTTTCTCGAAGGCGCCGTCATTGCGCTGCCATTCTGCATCGCCCGACAGCACGAAGTAGAATTCCTCGGCTTCGTGGTCGTGGGGTGGATAAAAACGCTCCGGCGCCTGCAGATAGAGCCCGAAGCGGACCTGGTCCGAAAACGCCAACCCGTCCGGGCCGACAATCTCGACGAAGGCGTATCCGCCCTCGATCGACGCCGGGCGCGGCAGGGTGCCCGTCGACCAGACCAGCCGGGAGGCGCATTCGGCAAGGGTCAGCGCCAGGTCGCCAGCCGGCGCTGCCTCTATGGCTGTGCCAATCGACGCCACCGCCGGCGGCTGCGTCACGGCCGCGCGCACCGGAGCAAAGGCCAACGAGCGAAGATGCTCGGCGGCCGATACGCCGGCCGCGGCGTAGGCGGTCGCGGCCACCGACACGAAACGGGCCACCGCGCCCGCCAGCTGGATCTCGGGAATATCTGCAGTCTGTTCGATGGCGATCATGGCGGCGTTCCTGTCATCGCGGGCCTTCCGCTCCAGTACGGCCACGCCTTCCCTCATGGCAGCAAAAATGCGACAGGGAACAACCGTGTTTCGGACACGTTGCAGGCGTTGCAGGAGAGCAAATGACCGACCATCCCTCCTTCTTCGTATCGACCGAGTGGCTCGCGGAGCATCTCGACGATCCCGGTCTCTCGGTGGTCGACGCCTCCTGGTATCTGCCGGCGCAGGGCCGCGACGCACGCGCCGAATATGACGCCGGCCACATTCCGCGCGCCGTCTTTTTCGATCAGGATCTGGTGGTCGATCCCGATTCCGACCTGCCGCATGCGCTGCCGTCGCCGCGCGTCTTTGCCACCTTCGCCGCCTCGATGGGAATCTCGGAAGACGACACCATCATCGTCTATGACGGTCCGGGCCTGTTCTCCTCCGCCCGCGTCTGGTGGATGTTCCGGGTGATGGGTGCGAAGAAGGTCTTCATTCTCGAGGGCGGCATCGATCGCTGGAAGGCCGAAGGGCGCTTCGTTACCGACAAGCCGACCAAGATTGCTTCCTGTGTTTTCGAAACCGATTTTCAGGCGAGCCGCGTGGCCGGGCTCGACGACATGCGTGCGATCGTGGATCGGCAAACGGCCCAGATCGCCGACGCCCGCCCGGCCGGACGCTTCGAGGGAACCGACCCCGAACCGCGCGCGGGCATGCGCTCCGGGCACATGCCGGGGGCGCGCAGCGTGCCGGCCATGGCCCTGTCACGCAATGGCGCGCTGTTGCCGCCCGACGAATTGCAGAAGATGTTCGCTGATGCCGGCGTCGACCTTTCAGGCCCTGTGGTGACCTCCTGCGGTTCCGGGGTGACCGCCGCGATCATCACCCTGGCGCTCGAAACCCTCGGCCATACCGACAACCGGCTTTATGACGGCTCCTGGACCGAATGGGGTGGCCGCGCCGACACGCCGGTCGAGACCGGTCCGGCGAAGCCGGCGAGATGACGAGGCGCAAGGCGAAGCTCAAGGCTCGCGTCACCCATCTCGAAATGACGGCGTTGCCCGCTCACCGCGTGCCGATGCCCTTTGGTCCGCGTCTCGCGGTGATGCGGGCCGAAAACATGCCGGTCCACTTCTACCGTTACCTCTACGAGCAGGTCGGCAAGCCGCATCACTGGACGATGCGGCGCAGGATCGCCGACAAGGCGCTGGCGGCGGCCATTCACGCCGGCTCGACCGAAATCGAGGTGCTTTACGTCGATGGCGTGCCGGCCGGGTTCTTCGAACTGGACCTTGCCCGGATGCCGGACGAGGCGGAGATCCTCTATTTCGGCCTCGTGCCGGATTTTCACGGGCGCGGTCTGGCGCGCTTCTTCCTTTCCGCCGCGATCTTCGCCGCGTGGGCGCACGAGCCGGAAAAGGTGACGATCCACACCAACACGCTCGACAGCCCGCGGGCCCTGCAACTCTACCAGAAGATGGGTTTCGCGCCGGTTTCCTGGTCGGAGGAGGAGGTCGAGCCCTGGACCTGACGCTTCGTTGTCTCAGGAGCGCTTCAATGGTCCGAAGAAGCCGACGATCTTTTCGATCCGGTTACCGTCCTCGCTGAGCCAGGCGATGTCGATCCCTTCCGGCAGCGTGGTACCGTCGGCGAGCGCGGCATGCCAGTGGAAACGCACCATGCCGTGATGGCCCTCGACCGTGCTCGTGCGCAGGATGCGCGCGCCCGGCCGTTTCGCCTGCACCGTCCCGATATGGGCGACCAGTTCGTCCACGCCCCGCGCGTGAACGGTCGGGTCGGTGTAGGTCGCGTCTTCCGCCCACACGGCGTCCAGCATCGCCCGGCGGCGCGCCGCGTCGGTCTCGTTCCAGACGGCACAATAGCGGTCGATCAGTTCGGCGAGGTTCATGGCGGGCCTGTCGGAACGAGGACGGAAGCCGGAGACTAGCAGCCGACACCGCCGCGGTGAATGCGCCGGCGGCGCTGTCCTGACTTGTCCTGAAACGGGTGTCGCGGCGCGGGCCAATGCGCGCAGTATCGCCCGCCAACAGAAAATGGAGAACGATGATGGGACTGATCAGGTTCGTCGCGATGCCGACCGAGACGGCGCGCGCCTTTCAGCGCGGCGCAACTGACGCCTATGGTCTGCTACCCGAAAGGAAGGTCTGCACCGACGACGGCTTCCAGTGCCGTCATTGCCTGCGTCATATCAAGGTTGGCAGCGCGTGCCTGACGCTTTCCTACCGGCCGTTTCCGGAACTGCAGCCTTATGCCGAGACCGGGCCCATCCTTTTGTGCGCCGAGGAATGCGAACGCGCTGTCGAGACCGATGTCATGCCCGAAATCTACCGCGCCGGCACCGAATGGCTGCTGCGCGGCTACGGCCATGACGACCGCATCGTCTACGGGACCGGCGCGGTGACGCCCAAGCAGCACATCTGCACCCGCGCGCACGAATTGCTGCAACGCGAGGATGTTGCCTATCTCCACCTGCGCTCGGCAAAAAACAACTGCTATCAGTGCCGGATCGAGCGGGCCTGAAGGGCCCGCCGCGCGGGCTCGCCTGCCGGATTGAAGGCGCGCAGCATGATTGCCTCGCCTTTTCGCCACGTTTTTTCGTAAACTGGTTGATGGGCAAACGAGTTGAAATCAACACGTGGGGTGGATCATGCGTATTCTTTCCGCATGCCTGGCAGCCATTCTTGCTATTGCCGGGATGGCGACGACGGCCTGGGCCGACAAGCGAGTGGCCCTGGTGATCGGCAACGGCGCCTATGAAGGCACCGGCCAGCTTGTCAACACGATCAACGACGCCGAGGCCATCGCCGAGGCCCTCAAGGGCCTCGATTTCGAGGTCATGCTCGCCACAAATGTCGACCGGCGCGGCGTGATCACGGCGATCGACGAATTCAGCCGTACCCTCGATGGCGCCGACGTCGCCTTCCTGTTCTACGCCGGTCACGGCATGCAGATCGGAGGTCAGAATTTCCTCCTGCCCGTCGATGTCGACGTGTCGAGCGAGCGCGCGCTACGCTACTCGGCGATCGACATTGGCGAAGTCGTCGCCGACATGGAGGCGTCGGCGCGCGTCGCCCTGATCGTGCTCGATGCCTGCCGTGACAATCCCTATGTCGACATCATCGCCCGCAGCGTGCGCGAGGATCGCGCCGCGCGGCCGCTGCAGGGCCTGACGGTGATGGAGCTTTCCGGCCGTGGCGCCATCGTTGCCTATGCTGCCGCGGCAGGCGAGGTGGCGAGCGACGGCACCGGCGACCATTCACCCTACACAACGGCTCTGCTGGAGGAAATCGCCGAGCCGGGCGTTGAGGTCGGCCTGATGTTCCGGCGTGCGGCCGGGCGCGTGCTTGACGCCACCGGCGGGCAGCAGCGGCCGGAGCTTCTGGTCCGTCTGGTCGACGAGGTCTATCTGAAGCCGGCGCCGGCGATCGAGGTCGCCATCGCCGCCGATGAAGCGGCAGCCGCGATCAAGGATGCCGCGGCTGCGACGCGCGCGGGAACCGACGAGCCTGCGGTGCAGGCGCCTGAAACGGACGCCGAGGAGGAAACGCAGGTCGCCGCCGCGGAGACTGGGGACGATTCCAGCGTCGTGCGGTCGGCACGCACGGAGCGGTTCTTCGGGTCGAAAGTGATTCACAAGCCGGCCTGGGCCGAGGCCGTCAAGGCACCGGTTGATCCGGCCTTCCGGCGCGCCGAGCGGCGCCCGCTCAGCGAGCGGGACGGCAATGACAGCTATGGCAGCGCCCAGAACGTTCCGCTCGGCGGTCAGGTCGAAAGCCGCATCACGCCGCGCGGAGACAAGGACTGGTATCGTATCGAGGTTCCGATTGCCGGCCTCCTGCGGCTGACCACCGGCAAGGCGCCGGACAATATCGACCTCTATGCGCGGGTGTGGACCGCCGACGTTGCCGTCGTGCAGGACTGGCAAGGCGCCGCGCGCGAGGGCGGCGCCCTGGACGCCGCGTTCTCGCTGCCCGGTCCCGGTGGCTACTGGGTCGAGGTTGCCGACGGCAACAACAACAACGAAAGCAGCGAGACCTTTGCGCTCTCGTTCGACTTCGTGCCTTCCAACGATCCGCTCGAGCCCAACGACACGATCGGGACGGCGCGGCCGATCCCGCTGCCGGCGGCCTTCAACCCATCGATCTTTCCACGCGGCGACCGCGACTGGTACCGAATCTGGATTGGCGAGCCGGGCCTCCTGAAGTTGTTCGCGGAAAAGGTGCCGGACGATCTCGACATCTACATGCGGCTCTGGAACCTCGACGGGGACGTAGTCAGGGATTGGCAGGGCCCCGCGCGGGAAGGCGGAGACACCGTCTTCGAGGCCGAACTGGCATTGCCGGGCGTCTACGTCATCGAGATGGCCGATGGCAACAACAACGCTGCCAGCTCCGACACGTTCGCCTTCACGGCCGAGTTCGTGCCGGTGCGCGACGAGACCGAGCCGAACGAGACCTTCGGCGAAGCAGCCCACTTGCCGCCCAGCGGCAAACACCGGCTGGCGATCTTTCCGCGCCGCGATCGCGACTGGCTGTCGCTCGATGTCGATCACCCCGGAGAGCTTGCCATGCTGGCGACCGGCTCGCCGGAGGAACTCGATATCTACATGCGGGTCTGGAACGCCAACAAGGACGTCATCCAGGACTGGATCGCGCCGCTGCGCAAGGGCGGCGACAACCAGGGCATTGCCGACCTGCCGCGGCCTGGGCGCTACTTCATCGAGATCGCCGACGGCAATTCCGATGCCTCCAGCGCCGAGTTATTCGAATACGAGCTGACATTCACGCCGCAGCCGGACCAATACGAACCCAACGACAGCCCGGCCGAGGCCGCCCCGCTTACGCCGGGTGGAGAAATTCTGTTCAACATCCTGCCCCGGCGAGACAATGACTGGTTCCGCATCGACGCGCCGTCACAAGGAGAGCTGTTCGTCACCATCGACGAGGGCCCGGAGAATCTCGACCTTCACTACCGGGTCTGGAACGCCAATCGCGACGTCATTCGCGACTGGGTCGCGCCATACCGCAAGGGCGGCCTGACCGAGGGCTTCGCCGACCTTCCGGAAGCCGGTACCTACTATCTGCAGGTGTCGGACGGCAACAATGACGAACGCTCGATCGAGCATGCCACGCTGAAGACCGTGTTCACCGCCACGGGCGATCGCGCCGAACCGAATGACAGCTTCGGGACCGCGACACCGGCCATGCTCGGCAAGCCCTTCCTGGCCACGATGCTGCCCCTGCGCGACGTCGACTGGTACGCCGCCGAGGCGCCCAGGGCGGGAGAGTTCTCCGTCCTGATCGATGAGGTCGATGAGGAGCTCGACATGTATGTGCGTCTCTGGGACGGCGAGGGTCAGGCGAGCGGCTGGGTCGGGCCGCCGCGCAAGGGCGGCGTGACCGACGCGCGCTTTCCGGTGAAAGGACCCGGCCTCTACCGCTTCGAGATCAGGGACGGCAACAACGATGCCCGGTCTCCGAAGCCGTTCCGGGTCGCAATCGACTTCGAATAGACGGAGTGTGACAAAGAAGGCCCGCAGGCTTGCGCCCGCGGGCCAGCGGGGAGGAACTTTTGCCGCCGCCTATGCCGCCGCGGCGAGCACCGCCTGCGGTTCGGCCATCTCGTAGCCGAGCGCCTCGGCGACCGCGCGATTGGTGATGCGGCCCTTGTGAACGTTGAGGCCGTTCCTGAGGTGCGGGTCGTCGGCAAGCGCCCGCAGGCCCTTGTCGGCAAGCTGCAGGCCGTGGTGCAGGGTTGCGTTGTTGAGCGCGTACGCCGAGGTGACGGGCACGGCGCCCGGCATGTTGGCGACGCAATAGTGGATGATGCCGTCGACCTCGTAGGTCGGCTCGGCATGGGTCGTCGGCTTCGAGGTCTCGAAGCAGCCGCCCTGGTCGATGGCGACGTCGACGAGCACGGCGCCCGGCTTCATGCCGGACAGCATCTCGCGGCTGACGAGCTTCGGCGCCGCGGCGCCCGGGATCAGCACCGCGCCGACCACGACGTCGGCCGAGAAGCATTCTTCCTCCAATGCCTCGACGGTCGAGTAGCGGGTGTGGATGCGGCCGTTGAAGATGTCGTCGAGCTGGCGCAGGCGCGGGATCGAGCGGTCGATGATGGTGACGTCGGCGCCGAGGCCGACCGCCATCTTGGCCGCCTGCAGGCCGACGACGCCACCGCCGATGATCGCGACCTTGCCCGGCAGCACGCCCGGCACGCCGCCGAGCAGCACGCCGCGGCCGCCATTGGCCTTCTGCAGCGCCGTCGCGCCGGCCTGGATCGCCAGCCGGCCGGCGACTTCCGACATCGGAGCCAGCAGCGGCAGGCCGCCGCGGTCGTCGGTCACCGTCTCGTAGGCGATTGCCGTCACGCCGGAATCGACGAGGCCCTTGGTCTGGGCCGGGTCCGGCGCGAGATGCAGATAGGTGTAGAGGATCTGGCCTTCCGACAGCTGTACCCATTCGCCGGGCTGCGGTTCCTTCACCTTCACGACCATGTCGGACTTGGCGAAGACCTCCTCGGCCGTCTTGGCGATGCGCGCGCCGGCGGCGCGGTAGGCGTTGTCGTCAGCGCCGATGCCGGCGCCAGCGCCGGTCTCGACCAGCACGTCGTGGCCATGGGCGACATATTCGCGGACCGAGCCCGGCGTCAGGCCGACCCGGTATTCGTGATTCTTGATTTCCTTGGGGCAACCGACGCGCATCCAGAAACCTCCTCGCGATGTGCAATCGTGTTCAACTACCGCCAATTAGATCACAAACGGCATCGAACGTGCTTGCGAAGTGGGGTGCCTCTGGGTCAATAAATCGTGGTTTCTTGTCCATTTTGGCCAGATTGCGCAAAATTACGCATCGCCTTGTGGCGAGGCGCGGAGATTTGTAGCGGTATCGGAAGCAAGGATAGTGCTGGCCATACGATCCGGCGGGCGGGCAGGTGCCGCCCGCCGGAGGCTTGTCATTTCTGCTTGAGCTTGCAGGCGCCGCGGGAGAAGCTGCCCTTGGCGCGCTGGCACATGCGGCGCGTCACCTGTGCGTCGGCAGACGGGCCGGGATTAGCGGTCAGGCTGCCGCCGCAATTGACGCAGGCGTCTCCGGCGGCGTTGCACGAGCAGTCCTGAGCCTTGCACAGGTCGCAGAACAGGCTTGCCTGATCGCCGGATGTCGTGGACATGGTCTGCGCCATGGCGATGCCCGTGCCAAGGGCAAACGCGAAGGCGGCGGCAAGGATGACGAGTCTTCTCATGGTTCCCTCCATGGAAGCGGTCCCTCCAATGCCATGTTAGCGCCGCAATGTGGTCATGATCGGGCGGGGCAGGAGCGGCAGCAAGGAAACGCTTGCCGTTGCAGTCGCGCTTGTTTAGTCCCTCCCCGACGTCGACGCAGGCAGGACAATTTGATGAACGGTTTGGACAGGATCGATATCGCCATTCTCGACGCGCTGCAGAAGGATGGCCGCATCTCCAATGCCGCGCTGGCCGAAAAGGTCGGACTGTCGCAGTCGGCGTGCTCGCGTCGCCTCGACGGCCTCGAAAAGTCGGGCGTCATCCATGGCTACCACGCCAAGCTGTCCAACGCCTCGCTTGGCTACAAGATGACGGCGATCGTGCACATTTCGCTGTCGGGCCAGTTCGAGAAGTCGCTGGCGGAGTTCGAGGCGGCCATCAAGCGGTGTCCGAACGTGCTGTCGTGTCATCTGATGTCGGGCGAGTACGACTACGTGGTGAGGATCGCCGCGCGCGACCTCGAAGATTACGAACGCATCCACAAGGAATGGCTTACCGCGATGCCGCACGTCATCAAGATCAACTCGTCCTTTGCCTTGCGCGAGGTGATCGACCGCACGGCGCTCGGGATCAGGCCCGACCACGCCTGAGGATCAGTCGTCGGGCTTCGGCTTGCGCCGCGGCCGGGAAGGCGGGGCGGGCTTCTTCATGATGATCTCGCGGTGCGGGTAGGGGATGGCGATGCCGTTCTCGTCGAACGCGTCCCAAAGGGCCAGAAGCACCTTGCCGCGCACGTTCGTCAGGCCCTGCTGCGGGTCGCGGATCCAGAAGCGCAGCACGAAGTCGAGCGAGGATTCGCCGAAGCCGGTCATCCAGCACACCGGCCTGCGGTCGGCCTCCACGCGGCCGACGGTCACCGCGGCGGCGATCGCCAGTTCGCTCACCTTGTGCGGATTGGCGTCGTAGGAGACCCCGAACTCAACGTCGAGCCGCACCAGTTCGTCGCTGAACGACCAGTTGATCACCCGCTGGGTGATGAAGTCCTCGTTGGGGATCAGATATTCGCGGCCGTCGCGGGTCACCACCGAGACGAAGCGGGCGCGCAGCTCCCTGATCCAGCCGAACGTGTCGCCGAGCGAGATCGTGTCGCCCGGCTTGATCGACTTGTCGAGCAGGATGATGATCCCCGAGATGAAGTTGGAGACGACCTTTTGCAGGCCGAAGCCGAGGCCGACGCCGACCGCTCCAGAGAACACGGTGAGGGCTGTGAGGTCGACGCCGACGGCCGACAGCGCGACCACGCCGGCCAGGAGCACCAGGCCGATCTTGGCGATCTTGCCGATCAGCACACGGATCGAGGGCGTCAGTTCGCTCGATCCCTGCACCCGGCGGTCGATGAAGTTGCCGATGGTGTTTGCGAACCAGATCGCCACCGTCAAGAGCAGCGCCGCCTTCAGCACGGTCAGTGCGGTGAGCCGAATCTCGCCGATCGGCAGCGCGATGCTTTCGAGCAGCGCCGCAGCACGTGCGTCGAGGCCGAGGATCACCAGCGCCGCATAGAGCCACAGCAGCCACGCGACGGTGCGCGACACGATGCGGTTGCGGATGACGCGCGAGGCGATCGAGACCAGTACCCAGACGACGGCAAGCGACAGGGCGATCGAGATCAGCCATGTCCTGCTTGGCCACGTCACCGCGCGCAGGATGGTCAGCGCGAAGAACAGCAGCAGGACGAAGACGATCCAGTCGGTGCGGCGGATGGTGGCGACGACGACGCGCAGCAGGCCAGGCTGACCCTTGATATGGCGCGCCTGGCCCTCGAGCCGCGCCTCGGCGGGGCGGCCGGCCAGCTTGGCGAGACCGAACAGCGCCGCGATGATGACGATCTGGTAGAGCAGCCACGGGTCTGAGGCATAATCGAGGGCCGCGGCGACAAACTCGGCCACCGCTGCCGCGATCTGTTGAAACGTGTCCTGCATCGGCATCCCTGGCCGGACCTGTCATTGCCGCGACCGCGGCGCCGCCGGCACGCCGCGGAAGGGACAGGCTAGCGCCCGCGGCCCGTATCGGCAAACGGCACCGGACAAGATTTATCGCGCAGCAAAAATATTTCACGGAAAGCTAAAATTCGATCGAACCGGTAAGGTTTTTTGTTTCCCGCCGCACCTAGTTTCGCGCCTCGAGAGAGGACTTTCGCGGAACGGATCATGCCTTCGGTCTGGAAAATGGCGGCTCGGCCGGCGCGGTCGCTTGAGCGGAGCTTCACGCGCCTGCTCGGCCTGAGGCCGATGACGGCCGGGCAGCGAACGCTGTTCAAGATCGACCAGGTCGAGGCGCTCAACAAGCTGCGGTTGGTTGCCCTGGTGGCGATCTTTCTCGGCGCCCTGATCGTCTTCAAGACGCTCGCGGCCGCGGGCCACGAAGCGTCGGCGACGGCCTGGTTCGCGGTCGTCCTGGCGATGGTCGTCGTCGACATTCTCAGCGGCCCCGGGCTCGCCATGCAGCGGCCGTCGCGCGAAGAGGTCCGGGCGCAGTACTGGCGCAGTGTCGCAGCCTATTTCGCCTTCGGCCTGCTCTGGGGTGCCTTGCCACTCCTTTTCTATCAGGAGGCCTCCGAAGACGTCCGCCGCGTCATCCTGGTCGCCATCACCGCCTATCTGGCATCGTCGGCCTTTTTCCTGGCGGCATTGCCGTTGGCGTTCATTGCCTTTTCGACGCCGATCGTCGTGTTTTTCGCGGCGACCCTGATCCGTTCCGGCGTCGCCGCCCATGCGTTCGAATTGCAGTTGCTTTGTATCTACGTGCTGGCCTTCCCGATCGCGCTGCGCCAATACGCGGTTTCCTTCGCCGAGCGCTCCCTGGCCCTTGCCAAGGTCGGTGAGCAGAAGCAGCTCATCTCGCTTCTTCTCAACGATTTCGAAGCAAATTCAAGCGATTGGCTGTGGCAATGCGACTCGCGTCTGAGGTTGTTGCGGGTGTCCGACCACTTTGCCCAACGCTTCGGCATGGCCCTCGGGGAACTCGACGGCCGCAGGTTCGATCACCTGCTGGCCGACCTCAAGTCGCCCGCGCCCTGTCCCGGCGACCGACGCGAGGACGTGCTGGTGCATCTGCAGCGCGGCGAACCGTTCCGGGACTGCCCGATCCTGCTCGTCATCGATGGCGAGGAGCATTGGTGGTCGATGACCGGTACCCCGACCTACGATCGCGCCGGCAGGTTTGACGGCTTCCGCGGCATGGGCCGCGACATCGGCTCCGAAAAGGCCCGCGAACGCGAGCTTGAATATCTCGCCCACCACGACACGCTGACCGGCGTCGGCAACCGGGCCCGTTTCAACCACGAGCTGGCGCGGGCGCGGGGCCTCACCGAAGCGGGCGGCCGCCGCTTCGCTCTGGTGCTGTTCGACCTCGACGACTTCAAGGCCATCAACGACACGGCCGGCCACTCGGTCGGGGACCAGGTGCTGCGCACCACCAGCCGGCGCATTGCCGGGTTTCTTCCGCGCGACTCCTTCCTCAGCCGCATCGGCGGCGACGAGTTCGCGGCCATCATCGAGATCAAGGAGGATTTCGATCCCGCCCGCTTGCGCGACATCGTCGGCAAGGTCGTGCATGAAGTGGCGCGGCCGCTGGCGCTGCAATCCGGCAGCTACAAGGTCGGCGTCAGCGCCGGCATCGCCATCATGCCCGACGATGGCCAGGAGCCGGAACAGCTGATGCAGCTGGCCGATATCGCGCTTTATTGCGCCAAGGCCGGCGGCAAGGATCAGGTGAAACTGGCCAGCAGCGAGGACGGCGCCGCCTTCGCGCTGCGCAAGCAGCTCGAGCTCGACCTCTGGAACGCGGTCGAGAAGGAGGAGATGTTCCTGGAATACCAGCCGGTTGCCTCGGCCCGCACAGGCGAACCGTTTCTGTTCGAAGCGCTCGTGCGCTGGCGGCATCCGCGGCTGGGGGTGATTCCGCCGGCTGATTTCATCGACCTGGCCGAGCAGTCGGGCAGCATCGTCGGCATCGGCGGATGGGCGCTGGCGGCAGCCTGCCGGGAGGCGGCGGGCTGGCCGGCCGAGCTGCGCATTGCTGTCAACATCTCGCCGCGCCAGCTCGAGGCCGGGGATTTTCCGGCCTGGGTCGCGGCGGTGCTGGAGGAGACCGGCCTGGCGCCCGGCCGCCTCGAGGTGGAGATCACCGAAAGCGCCTATCGCGGCGGTCTGGAGCCGGTTGCGGCCGTCGTCGCCGACTTGCACACGCTTGGCGTCACCGTCGCCATGGACGATTTCGGCACCGGCTACTCCAGCCTTTCCTCCTTGCAGCGTATCCCTTTCGACAAGCTCAAGATCGACCAGTCGCTGGTGGTGCGCGGCCATGGCGACAAGCGCGCGGTGAGCGTCCTGCGATCCATCGTCACGATTGGCCGGGCGCTCGGCATGCACGTCACCGCCGAGGGCGTGGAGACGGCCGAGCATGAAGCCTTCCTGCGCGGCATCGGTGTCGACAGCCTGCAGGGCTTCTACTTCGGTCCGCCGCTTTCGGCGAAGCAGGCGATGGGGCTGATCAAGGAGCGCTTCGGCCGGAACGACCGTGACCGTGCCAGCAGCGTCGCCTGAGCCCACTGAGCCGGCGAAATAATTTCGTCCCGGGGTGGGGCAAAGCCTTGCGCGGCCGCGCAATCGGACAGAAACTCGACCCCTCATGAGGGTTGGTGCGACCGCCGTTCCCCGGACCGGTCATCCAACCGTCATCGAAATCTGTGCATGGGACACGCGCGCCCGAGCCGTCGTGCCGGCCGCGGCGACCCGTTCCAGGAATTCAGGGAGACCGACCATGACCGAAATGCTTCACCCGATTTCCCGTCGCTCGTTCCTTTCCGGAGCGGCCGCGCTGGGTTCTCTCGTCATGCTGCATCCCTTCGCGGCCCGCGCCCAGGCCAATCAGGCGCATCTGCGGATCATGGAGACGACGGATCTGCACGTTCACGTCTTCCCGTACGATTATTACGGCGACCGGCCCAACGACACGATGGGCCTGGCGCGCACCGCATCCATCATCGACCAGATCCGCGCCGAAGCCGGCAACTCGATGCTGATCGACAATGGCGACTTCCTGCAGGGCAATCCCATGGGCGACTACATCGCCTATGAGCGCGGCATGAAGGATGGCGACATGCATCCCATCATCTCGGCCATGAACACGCTCGGCTACGACTGCTCCACGCTCGGCAACCACGAGTTCAATTACGGCCTCGACTTCATGTTCAAGGTGCTCGACGGGGCCAACTTCCCCTTCGTGTGCGCCAACCTGACCAAGGGCCAGCTTGCCGCCAGCGCGCGCGACGACGACCTCTTCATCAAGCCTTACGTCATCCTCGACAAGACCGTGAAGGACGGTGCCGGCAACGAGCATCCGATCAAGGTCGGCCTGATCGGCTTCGTGCCGCCGCAGATCATGACCTGGGACGGACGCCATCTGGCCGGCAAGGCGATGACCCGCGACATCGTCAAGGCGGCCGAGGCCTGGGTGCCGCAGATGAAGGAGGAGGGCGCCGACGTCATCATTGCGCTGTCCCACTCCGGCATGGGCGAGGCCGGCTATGTCGAGAATGCCGAGAACGCCTCGATCGCCCTTGCCGGCGTCGACGGTATCGACGCCATCGTCACCGGTCACAGCCATCTCGACTTCCCGGGTCCGAAGTTCGACGGCATGGCCGGCGTCGACAACGCCGCCGGCACGGTGGCCGGCAAGCCCGGGGTGATGGGCGGCTTCTGGGGCTCGCATCTCGGCCTGATCGACCTGATGCTGGAGCGCGACGGCAACGACTGGAAGATCACCGCCTCGACCTCCGAGGCGCGGCCGATCTTCAAGCGAGTCGACCGCAAGAGCGAACCGCTGGTGGAAAGCAAGCCGGAGGTCGAGGACGCGGTGCGGGACGTGCACGAGGCGACGCTGAAATATGTCCGCACCGCCGTCGGCAAGACCTCGGCTCCGCTGCATTCCTATTTCGCGCTGGTCGCCGACGACCCGTCGGTGCAGATCGTTTCGCAGGCGCAGACCTGGTATATCACCGACATGCTGAGCGAGACCGAGCACAAGGGGTTGCCGGTCCTGTCGGCGGCAGCACCCTTCAAGGCCGGCGGTCGCGGCGGCCCCGATTACTATACCGACGTGCCCGCAGGGGACGTGGCGATCAAGAACGTCGCCGACCTCTACCTCTACCCGAACACGGTACAGGCGGTGGTCATCACCGGCGCCCAGGTCAAGGACTGGCTGGAAATGTCGGCCGGCATCTTCAACCAGGTCGAGCCCGGCAAGGCCGACCAGCCGCTGATCAACGGCGAGTTCCCATCCTACAATTTCGACGTCATCGACGGGGTCACCTACAAGATCGATCTGTCGCAGCCGCCGAAATACGATCCCAAGGGCAATCTCATCAATGAGGGCGCCAACCGGATCGTCGACCTGATGTTCGACGGCAAGCCGATCGATCCGGCCCAGAAGTTCGTCGTCGCGTCGAACAATTACCGTGCCGGCGGCGGCGGCAACTTCCCCGAAATCGGCCCCGACAAGGTCGTTTTCCAGGCGCCGGATACCAACCGTGACGTCATCGTGCGCTACATCGTCGAGCAGGGCACGATCAACCCGTCGGCCGACGCGAACTGGTCGTTTGCTCCGGTCGAAGGCGCCACGGTGATCTTCGAGACCGGGCCGAAGGCGAAGGAGTTCATCGCCGACGTCAAGGGCGTTGCGATCGAGCCGGCGGGCGAGGGTTCCGAAGGTTTCGCCAAATACCGCATCACGCTCTAGCCGGAGCGGGAACACTCCCGGAGAGGGGTCGGCGCATGATGCGCCGACCCTTCTTCTTTTCCGCTGTCAGCCCGCGGCGGCTTGCAAGGTCGACGGCGCCGGCTGGTGCGCCGCTGCCGACGCGCTGGCGAAGATACGTCCGATGCCGATCACGATCGGCTGGCCACTGGCGAGTGCCGCCACATCGCCCTCGAGGTTCGCCAGTGTGGACAACGTCACCTGTTGGTCAGGTCGGCCCAACGACGCCCCTATCGCGCACGGTGTGGCCATAGGCATCCCGCGCGCGATCAGTCTGGCAACGAGTTCGCCCGCGGTTCGCGCGCCCATATAGACGATGGTGGTCGCGGCCGGATGGGCAATCGCCGCAAGATCGATATCGTCGGGCAGGCCGCCATTCTTCGAGTGACCGGTGACGAAGCGCACCGAGCGTGCCGCGTCGCGATGGGTCAGCGAGACCCCGAGCGTCGCGGCAAGGGCTGCGCCGGCCGAGATGCCGGGCACCACGTCGTAGCCGATACGCTCCTGTTCCAGAACGGCGATCTCTTCGCCGGCGCGTCCGAAAATCATCGGGTCGCCCGACTTCAGCCGCACCACGCGCCGGCCCGCTCTGGCGAGCTTGACCATCATGTCGTTGATCTCGTGCTGCCGGCAACTCGGCCGGCCGGCGCGCTTCCCGACCAGGATGCGTTTGGCCTCGCGGCGGGCGAGTTCCAGCACCTCGTCCGACACCAGATCGTCGAACAGGATCACGTCGGCGGCCTGCAGCGCGCGCACCGCCTTGAGCGTCAGGTGTTCGGCATCGCCGGGGCCGGCGCCGACGAAGCTCACATGGCCGGTTGCGGCCGAACCGCCCGATCGCGCGATCAGATGCCGGAGTGTCGCGGCGTCGTCTTGTGCCGGCGGCTCACCGAAGGCGTTGTCCACCAGCGTTTCCCAGAAGGCGCGGCGACCCGGACCGGGGGCGCGCAGCGTGTTGACCCTGTCGCGCATCCGCCGTGCGAAGCTGGCCCATGCCGCCAGCGAGGCCGGCAGCAGTGTTTCGATGCGGCGGCGCACGGCCTGGCCCAGCACCGGGGCGGCGCCTGCGGTGGAAATGCCGACGACGACGGGCGAGCGGTTGACGATCGAGCCGAACTGAAAACCGCAATGCTGCGGCCGGTCGATCACGTTCCAGGGCACCCCCGCGCCACGCGCCGCCGCCGCGAAGGCCCGGGCCTCCTCATCGCTTTCAGCGTCGGCGACGGCCATGGCGGCGCCGGCAAGCGGCCGCGACCGCCAGTCGGCATCGGCATGCCGCATGGCATCGCCGTGCTCCGCCAGCAGGCGCCGCATCTCCTTGCCGAGCGCGCTTTCGCGGGCGACGATTTCGACGCTGGCGCCTGCCGCGACGAGCAGTTCGGCCTTCCATGCGGCGGCGTCGGAGCCGCCAGCGACGATGGCCGTCTTGCCGGTCAGGTCGAAAAAGACCGGCAGCACTGCCAGCGGCGCGACCCGTGGCGGGGCCGCCTCACTCGGCCGCCTGAAGACGGTTTTCATCAACGATCTCCCTGATCTCGGCGCGGCAAGAGCCGCAATTGGTTCCCGCCTGCAAGGCCTTGCCGATCGCCGCGACGCTCATCGCGCCGGCGGCGGCGGCGGCCGCGATCTGGCTTTCGCCGATGGCAAAGCAGGAGCAGACGATGCGGCCGATGTCCGGCTGGGGCACCGGCGGCCGGCCCGACAGCAAGGCGCGCCGCTCGATATCGGAAAGCGGTTCGCCGGCCGCCAGCAGCGACAGAAGCCAGGCGGCCTCCGGCAGTTGCCGGGGAGCGGCCACGAGCACGGCCTCGGCGAGGACACCGTCGCGATCGAGCGCCGCGGCCCGGAACGTCCCGCTCTTGCGGTCGGTATATTCGATGAGCCGGTTGCGATCGGCGGCGTCGACAAGGCCGCGGGCCAGCAGCACGCCCTGGTCGGGCGTCTCGCCACCGGTGAGGCGGTAGGCCCAGCCACCGTCGACGGTCGCGCGGCTCCAGTGAACGAGCCCGGTCGGGCGCAGGTCGCGCCGGGTGATGAGCAGGCCCTCCCAGCCGATCGTCTCGGGGACGATCCTGACCGGGACATGCTTCAGCTCCGGCTGCCCTGAATGCGGGTCCGTGGCCGGATTGGAGACCAGCCCGGCGGCGGCGCGCGCGGCGAAGCGGCCGCTCCAGTGCATCGGCAGAAATGCCTCGCCGGGCCGCTGGGTCCGCGTCACCCGAACCTTTGCACGAACATTGCCGAAGCGGCTGTCGACCGAAACCAGCGCATCGTCCGTGACGCCGATGGCAGCCGCGTCGGCCGGCGCGAGGTCGACGACCGGCTCGGGCGCGTTGGCCATCAGGAGCGGCACCAGCCCGGTGCGGGTCATGGTGTGCCACTGGTCGCGCAATCGTCCGGTGTTGAGGACCAGCGGCCTGGTCGGCTCGGCGGGCAGGGCAGGGCCTTCCTGGCGCACCGCGACGAAGCGCGCCTTGCCGCCCGCGGTCGGGAAGCGGCCGTCGCCCAGAACCCGTTCGCCGCCCGACTTGCCTTCCCTCGCCGGCCAGTGGAAGGGCTGCAGGTCGTCGTAGCCGGCGTCACCCGTCTCCTTCAGGGCGCCGAGATCGAACAGGCGGCCGCCGTCGTTCTCGAACGCGGACAACGCCGCGTGCTCGCGGAAGATTTCCGCCGGGCTTGCATAGGCAAAGGCATCGGCAAAACCCATGCGGCGCGCGACCTCGGTAATGATCCACCAGTCCGGCCTGGATTCACCCGGCAAGGGCAGGAAGCGGCGCTGGCGCGAGATGCGGCGCTCCGAATTGGTGACGGTGCCGTCCTTCTCGCCCCAGGCGGCCGCCGGCAGCAAGACGTCGGCGAAGGCGGTGGTGTCGGTGCGGACGACGTCGGCAACGGCAACGAAATCGCATCTCCTGAGCGCCTCGCGTACCCGTCGGGCGTTGGGCATCGAGACGGCGGGGTTGGTGCCCATGACCAAGAGCGCCTTGACCTGGCCGTCGGAGATCGCCTCGAACATGTCGACCGCCTTGAGGCCGGCGGAACGGACCATCGAGGGTGCCCGCCAGAAACGCGCCACGCTGTCGGCCGCGGCCGGATCGTCGAAGCCGATATGGGCGGCAAGCTGGTTGGCGAGGCCGCCGACCTCGCGCCCGCCCATCGCGTTCGGCTGGCCGGTCACCGAAAAGGGCGAGGCGCCCGGCTTGCCGACCCGCCCGGTGGCAAGGTGGCAGTTGAGGATGGCGTTCACCTTGTCGGTGCCGTGCGCCGACTGGTTGACCCCCTGGCTGTAGACGGTAACGGTCCTTTGCGTCGTGGCGAACCACGCATAGAAGCGCTCGATGTCGCCGGTCGCGAGGTCGCAGATTTCGGCGACGCGTTCGAGCGCCGGCGCGTCGGCTGCAGCCAGAGCCGCGGCGGCATCGAAGCCGGTTGTGTGTGTTGCGACATAGTCGGCGTCGACCGCTCCGGTGCGGACGAGATGGGCCAGGAGCCCGTTGAAGAGCTGGACGTCGGTTCCGGGCCGCAGGGCGAGGTGCAGGTCGCACTCCGCGCTGGTCGCGGTGCCGCGCGGGTCGATCACCACGATACGGGTTCCGCTCCGGTCGCGGGCCGCGCGCATGCGCTGATGAAGGATGGGATGGCACCAGGCCGTATTGGAGCCGACCAGCACGATCAGGTCGGCCAGATCGAAATCCTCGTAGACGCCGGGCACCAGGTCTTCGCCGAAGGCGCGCTTGTGGCCGGCAACCGAGGAGGCCATGCAAAGCCGCGAATTGGTGTCGATGTTGGCGGAGCCGATGAAGCCCTTCATCAGCTTGTTGGCGACATAATAGTCCTCGGTCAGCAATTGGCCGGAGACGTAAAAGGCGACGGCGTCCGGTCCGTGCTCGGCGATGGTGCGCGAAAAAGTGTTGGCGACCTTGTCGAGCGCGTCCTCCCAAGTGGCTGGTTTTCGGCCGATTTCCGGTGTCAGGACGCGCTGTCCGAGGCCCAGCGTTTCGGCGAGCGCGGCGCCCTTGGAACAGAGCTTGCCGGCGTTGGCCGGATGCTCGGGGTCGCCGCGAACGGACACGCTGCCATCCGCGGCGACCCCGGCCAGCACGCCGCATCCCACCCCGCAATAAGGGCAAGTGGTCCTCACCTCGCGCGCCTGTCCGTCCGACATGGCTAGGCCGCCGCCGCGCCGACCGCTTCCAGCGCGATCAACAGCCGGCCATCCTCGACCTTGAGCGGGATGGTCCTGACCGAGCCTTCGTCGGCGCCCAACGCCTCGCCGGTTTCCAGCGAGATCACCCAATTGTGCAGCGGACAGGTCACCGAGGTGCCATGCACGATGCCCTGGCTCAGCGGACCGCCGCGATGCGGGCAATGGTCCTCGATAGCGAAGACACGGTCGTCAGCGGTGCGGAAGACGCCGATGCGGCCTTGCGGGGTCGCCACGCAGCGCGCGCCTCGCGGTGGGATATCGTCGATGTTGCCGATCGCGGTCCATTTCATGTGCTCACTCCAGTAGCCACCAGGCTGAAACGGTCGAACTTGACGTCCATACGGATTTTCCGTACCTTGGTCAGGTGGATGAGCCGCGCTTCGATCCCGGCAAGGATGCGATCGCAAGCCGCGTTTCATATCCGTCAGGAGAAGCAATGATGGCGAGGAAAGGGCATATCGCGATTTCGGTTGACCCGGGTGATTCCGAGGACTTCCACGTCACGCAGGACGCCTTGGACCGTGCCCAGAAGTGCCGGGTCATTCGCACGGCACGTACCGGCCTGGGACTGAGCCAGGAGGAATTTGCCGGTCGCTTTCGGGTTCCGGTGGGCACGCTTCGCGACTGGGAGCAGGCCCGCGTCAGCCCGCCGGACTTTGCGGTCGCGTATGCGCGCGTGATCGCTGCCATGCCGGAAAAGGTGGCGGAGATCGTGAGCGCGGCGTGAGGCGTCGTCATTCGGCCGCCTCCTTGAACCCCACCGCCGCCATCGGCCTGAACTCGTGCTTGTCCTTGCCGGAGACCCGCTCCGACCACGGGTCGACCTGGGCGAATTTCTGCGAAAACACGAAGCGGTCGTAAAAGGCCTTGCGCTTGTCGGCGTCCTCCATGATCTGGCGGCGGATTTCGTCGTAGCCGATGCGCTTCGCCCATTTGTAGATGCGTTCCAGATAACGCGCCTGCTCGCGATACATCTGGGTGAGCGCCACGATATGCTCCAGCGCCTCGTCCTCGGTCTTCACCTGGCCGAGCACCTCGGTGCCCTTGATGTCGAGGCCGGCCGCGCCCGCAAAATGGATCTCGTAACCGGAATCGACGCAGACCACGCCGACATCCTTGCAGGTCGCCTCGGCGCAGTTTCGCGGACAGCCCGACACCGCCATCTTGACCTTGGCCGGCGTCCACGAGCCCCACATGAACTTTTCGATGCGGATGCCGAGCCCGGTCGAATCCTGGGTGCCGAAGCGGCACCAGTCCGAGCCGACGCAGGTCTTCACCGTTCTCAACCCCTTGGCGTAGGCGTGGCCTGAAACGAAGCCCGCCTTGCCGAGATCGGCCCAGACCGCCGGCAGGTCCTCCTTGCGGATGCCCAGCATGTCGATGCGCTGGCCGCCGGTAACCTTCACGGTCGGAATCTGGAAGCGGTCGACCACATCGGCAATGGCGCGCAATTCCCTGGATGAAGTTACGCCGCCCCACATGCGCGGCACAACCGAGTAGGTGCCGTCCTTCTGGATGTTGGCGTGGACGCGCTCGTTGACGAAACGCGACTGGTAGTCGTCGGCATATTCGTCCGGCCAGTCGGCGACGAGGTAGTAGTTGAGCGCCGGCCGGCATTTGGCACAGCCGCACGACGTCTTCCATTCGAGCTCCTGCATGACCGCCGGGATCGACTTGAGCTTCTTGGCCTTGATCAGCCGGCGCACGTCGTCATGGCCGAGTTCGGTGCAGCCGCACATCGGCTGCACTGCGGCCGGGTTGTAGGCGTCGCCAAGCGTCAGCGACATCAATTGCTCGACCAGCCCGGTGCAGGTGCCGCACGAGGCCGAGGCCTTGGTATGGGCGCGCACGTCGTCGAGCGACGTCAGGCCCTTGCTGGTGATCGCACCAACGATCCTGCTCTTGCAAACGCCGTTGCAGCCGCAGATTTCCGCATCATCGGGAAGGGCTGCAACGGCCGCCAGAGGGTCCATGGGGGCGCCCCCCTGGAACGCCTGGCCGAAAATGAGCGTGTCGCGCATGTCCGAGATGTCGACCTTCTTTCTGGTCAGGTCGTTGAACCAGGCGCCGTCGCCGGTCTCGCCGAACAGCACCGTGCCGATCAACCGGTTGTCCTTCAGGACCAGGCGCTTGTAGATGCCGGCGGTGGCGTCCCTGAGCACGATCTCCTCGCGGTCGTCGCCGTCGGCGAAGTCGCCCAGCGAGTAGAGGTCGATACCCGTCACCTTGAGCTTGGTCGGGGTCTCGGCGTGGACGAAGCCGGCCTTCGCATCGCCGGCCAGCCGCGCCGCGGCGACCCGGGCCATCTCGTAGAGCGGCGCCACGAGCCCATAGACCCTGCCGCCAACCTCGGCACATTCGCCAAGCGCCAGGATCGCCGGATCGGACGTTGCCATGCCCTCGTCGACGACGATGCCGCGATTGACCTCGAGACCGGCATCCTTCGCGAGCGCGGCGTTGGGCCGGATGCCGATCGCCATCACGACCAGCGTCGCCGGGACGACCGTCCCGTCGGCCAGTTCCACGCCGCTGACCTTGTCCTCGCCCAGGATCGCCCTGGTCTCGGCCTTCGTGATGACCTTGATGCCGCGCTCCTCGACCGCCTTCTGCAGGAGGTAGCCGGCGGCCGGGTCGAGCTGACGCTCCATCAGCGTCGGCATCAGGTGCAACACGGTGACGTCCATGCCGCGCGCCTTCAGCCCGGCCGCCGCCTCGAGGCCCAACAGGCCGCCGCCGATCACCACGGCGGTCTCGCGCGACTGCGCCGCCAGCATCATGGCGTTGACGTCGTCGAGATCGCGGTAGCTCAAGACGCCGGGCAGGTCATGGCCCGGCACCGGGATGACGAAGGGCACGGAGCCGGTCGCGATCACCAGCCGGTCATAAGGCTCGGTGACGCCGTGGTCGGACGTGACCGTCTTCGCCCTGCGGTCGATGGCGACGATGCGGTGGCCCTTGTAGAGGGTGATGCCGTTGTCGATGTACCAGCCATCGCCGTGGATCACGATCTCCTCATAGCTCTTCTCGCCGGAAAGCACCGGCGACAGCATGATGCGGTCGTAGTTCACGCGCGGTTCGGCGTTGAAGATGGTGACCGCGTAGCGGCCGGGCTCGGCCTCGAACAGATGCTCCAGCATCCGGCCCGGCGCCATGCCGTTGCCGATGATGACAAGTTTTTCGGTCATGCGTCTCATTCCGCTGCTGCCACGATGCGCGCCGATCCGCCGCGTCCGGCGCGCTTCTGTCTGATCTGTTCGAGAAGCTCCGGCGCCGGGTTGGCGCCGCCTTCATAGGCTTCCAGGAAGTCGAGGAGTTCCTCGCGATAGGCGTAGTAGTCGGGATGGGCCAGAAGGGCCTTTCGCGAGCGCGGACGCGGCAGGTCGACCTCCATGATGTTGCCGATCTTCGCGTTGGGTCCGTTCGACATCATCACGACGCGGTCGGCGAGCAGGATCGCCTCGTCGACATCGTGGGTGACGCAGACCGCCGTGACGTTGGTGCGGGCCCAGACATCCATCAAGACGTCCTGCAGTTCCCAGCGGGTGAGGGAGTCCAGCATGCCGAACGGCTCGTCGAGCAGCAGCAGCTTGGGCGACAGCGAAAACGCGCGCGCGATGCCGACGCGCTGCTTCATGCCGTTGGAAAGCTCGGCGGCCTTCTTGTGCATGGCATCGCCCAGCCCGACCCGGTGCAGGTAATATTCGACCACGTCCTTGCGCTCGGCCGGGCTGGCGTCGGGATAGACGCGGTCGACGCCGAGGGCGACGTTTTCGCGCGCCGTCAGCCATGGCATCAGCGACGGCGCCTGGAAGACGACCGCCCGGTCCGGCCCGGCGCCGCTGACCTCCTTGCCGTCGAGCACGATGCCGCCGCTGGAAATCGGGTTCAGCCCGGCAACCATCGACAGCACCGTCGACTTGCCGCAGCCCGAGTGGCCGATGAGGGTGATGAACTCGCCCTTGTTCATCTTCAAGTCGAAGCCGTCGACGACGGTCAGCGGTCCCTTCGGGGTCGGGTAGACCTTGCGGACCTCGTAGAATTCGACATAGCGGTTCTCGATCGGCGACTGCGCCGCCTTCACATAGGCTTCGGGCAGCTTTGCGGTCCGGGTGATCGGCACGATGTCGGGCAAGACGATTCCGCTCTCGACATCGCCGCCCCGTGCCGCGCCGGCATCCATCAGATATTGCGTTACCTCGGCCCGAAGCCGGATGAAGGCGTCGTCATGGTTCATCTCGCCGCGATCGCGCGGGCGCGGCAGGTCGACCTTGAACGAGGGCCCGAGCGTGGCCTTGGGGCCCGGATCGAGCGGCACGATGCGGTCGGCGAGCAGGATCGCCTCGTCGACATCGTTCGTGATCAGGATGATCGTCTTTTTCTCGCTGGCAGAGATCTCGGCCAGTTCGTCCTGAAGCTTGGCGCGGGTCAGCGCGTCAAGTGCCGACAGCGGCTCGTCGAGGAGCAGGATGTCGGGCTGGGCCGCAAGGGCGCGCGCCACAGCCACACGCTGGCGCATGCCGCCGGAGAGCTCCGCCGGCCGGCGGTCGATGGCATGCGACAGCCCGACCATGTCGATGTAGCGGCGGGTGATCGCCTCGCGTTCGCCGCGCGTGCGGTCCTTGAGCACGGCATCGACGGCAAGGCCGACATTGCCGGCCACCGAAAGCCACGGCATCAGCGAGTAGGACTGGAAGACGACGCCGCGATCCGGGCCGGGTCCGTCGATCGGCTTGCCGGCGACGGAGATCGTGCCGGAATCCGGCTTCGCCAGCCCGGCGATTGCCGAGATCAGCGTGGTCTTGCCGGCGCCGGAAAAGCCGACGATGGCGACGAACTCGCCTTCCTCCACGGCGAGGTTGATGTCGTCGAGCACCTCGGTGCGCTGGCGACCCTCGCCATAGGCCTTGGAGAGGCCCGAGATTTCGAGATAGGCCATCGACACTCTCCCTACCGGTTCGCCGAGAAGGTGAAGGCCGACTGCAGCGCATACATGATGCGGTCGAGCATGAAGCCGATGACGCCGATGGTGAGCACGGCCACCATGATACGGGCCAGCGACGAGGAAGAGCCGTTCTGGAATTCGTCCCAGACGAACTTGCCGAGGCCGGGGTTCTGCGCCAGCATCTCGGCCGCGATCAGCACCATCCAGCCGACGCCGAGCGAAAGCCTGAGCCCGGTGAAGATCAGCGGCAGGGCCGATGGCAGCACCAGCTTGCGGATGGTGGTCGGCGTCGACAGCTGCAGCACCTTGCCGACATTGACAAGGTCCTTGTCGATGGAGGCGACGCCGAGGGCGGTGTTGATGAGCGTCGGCCACAGCGAGCACAGCGTGACGGTGACGGCCGAGATCACCAGCGATTTCGGCAGCGCGTCGCTCGGGTCGAGGTAGAGCGCCGACACGACCATGGTGACGATCGGCAGCCAGGCCAGCGGCGAAACCGGCTTGAAAATCTGGATGAGGGGGTTGATGGCGCCGCTGAACGTCTTTGACAGGCCGGAGGCGATGCCGAGCGGGACGGCGATCAGGGTTGCGATCAGGAAGCCGAGGCCGACCGTCAGCAGAGAGGTCACGATCTGGTCGAAATAGGTCGGCTTGCCGGTGTAGGCGCGCATCTTGATCATGTCGTGCTTGCCTTCCTCGGCAAGCTTGGCGTTGCGCGCCTCCAGCCGCTCGTAGAACGCAGCCTCCTTCTCGCGCTCGGCCTTGTGATCCTCCCAGAGGTTGACCGCCTGCTCCCAGACCTGCGCCGGGCCGGGCACGGCACCCAGCGACGTTTCGACGCGCGGGGCAAGGACGCCCCAGGCGAGCAGGAAGATGCCGATGCCGATCAGCGGGATGACCAGCACGCGGCGCAGCTCGGAGAACTGTTCGCGTGGGTTGTCGCCCGCTGCGATCTTGAGGATCGGCGTGATCCAGGCAAGCCCGAGCGCGTCGAGCCAGCCGGCGGCGCGGTTGATCATCAGGTGCAGGCGTTCCTGGCGTGCTACGCCGGCGTCCAGGTTGTCGGTGGCATTCGCCATCGTCGGTCCTCTTGCATTTTCTCGAGTGGGCGGCGGGCCCGGGCGGACCCGCCTGTCCGGGTTCAGCCGCCGACGACTTCGCCGCCTTCGACCTTCTGCTGGCCTTTCAGGCCGATCGAAAGCGAGTCGAGATAGGCGTTGGGAGCCCGGCCGTCATAGGCGACACCGTCGATGATGTCGGCGGCCGGGGTCGGGGCCCGGTAGCCGTCCGAATCCCAGGGGAAGTCGGCTTCTGCGACATGGCCTTCCTCGACCAGCATGCGGGCGGCCTGAAGGTAGATGTCCGGACGGTAGACCGATTTGGCGACTTCGTCGTACCAGCTGTCGGCCCTGGGTTCGGCGATCTGGCCCCAGCGGCGCATCTGCGTCAGGTACCAGACGGCGTCGGAATAATAGGGATAGGTCGCGAAGTAGCGGTAGAAGACGTTGAAGTCCGGGACATCGCGCTTGTCGCCCTTCTCGTATTCGAACGTGCCGGTCATCGAGTTGGCGATGACCTCGGCGTCGGCGCCGACATATTCGGAGCGCGACAGGATCTCGACCGCTTCCATGCGGTTGGCGTTGTCGTTCTCGTCGAGCCATTTTGCGGCGCGGATCAGCGCCTTGGTCAGCGCCAGCGTCGTGTTTGGGTTTTCCTCCGTAAACGCCTTGGTGAGCCCGAACACCTTCTCCGGATTGTTCTTCCAGATTTCGTAGTCGGTGATGACGGGAACGCCGATGCCCTTGAACACGGCCTGCTGGTTCCACGGCTCGCCGACGCAGTAGCCGTAGATGGTGCCGGCTTCGAGCGTCGCCGGCATCTGCGGCGGCGGCGTCACCGACAGGAGCGCGTCGGCGCGGATCTGGCCGGACACGTCGCTCGGCGAATAAAAGCCTGGATGGATGCCGCCGGCGGCGAGCCAGTAGCGCAGCTCGTAATTGTGGGTCGAGACCGGAAACACCATGCCCATGTTGAATGGCTTGCCCTCGGCCTTGAACTGGTCGACGACCGGCTTCAGGTAGTCGGCCTTGATCGGATGAACCGGCTTGCCGTCTTCCATGGGCACATGAGCCTTCATCAGCTCCCAGATTTCGTTGGAGACGGTGATGCCGTTGCCGTTGAGGTCCATCGAGAACGGCGTGACGATATGCGCCTCGGTGCCGAAGCCGATGGTCGCTGCCAGCGGCTGGCCGGCCAGCATGTGGGCGCCGTCGAGTTCGCCGGTGATCACGCGGTCGAGCAGCACCTTCCAGTTCGCCTGCGGCTCGAGCGTCACGTAAAGGCCTTCATCCTCGAAATAGCCAAGCTCCTTGGCCACCGCGAGCGGGGCCATGTCGGTGAGCTTGATGAAGCCGAAGGTCAGTTCGTCCTTTTCGACAGCGAGCATTTCGGCGTCGGCGGCGCTCGGCATCACCGCTGCGGCGACGGCACCAACGCTGGCCGCGGCGACGAGCCGTCTCAACTTATGTGCCGCTCCAATCGTTCTTGTCATCCTGCTTCTCCTGTTCGGCGCAGTGGGAGGGCTGCGCGGGTTGGGGTCAGTCAAAAAGAAAAGCTGCCGGCCAGATTTGCGCGCCCGTCCATCCGGGATCGCGTCAACCTGATCGGCAGCTTTGCCTTGGGCGCCCGTCGTTGGACGCGATTGGGTGGCCACTGGGCCTCGTAAATATGTAAGCAGGAAGCGTGCCAGATTTCGGGCGCGCCGCGAAATCAAGCTATTTCAATGAGTTGGCGAACAAGGACCGCCGGAGGCCGATGGCTGTCGGGTTGACTGCTGATGATGCACGACGCAGTCGGCGCACAAATTTTGTGCAGCGCACAAGTTTAGGGCGGTCAGCCGCGGCCGGCCAGAGCGGGGTTCTGGGCGGCGAGATAGGCGTCGAGATCGTCCGGGTCGAACAGGCCGCCGTCGAAGAAGCCGTCCGGGCCGAGCACGAGGCTGGCGCCGGCCGAGCCGACCGGTGTCGGCGCCTGCAGCGCGCCTTCGACCTTCAGGTTGGCGCCGGGCAGGGCGACGCCGAGAGGCTTGAGCGCGTCCCGGTAAAGATCGGGCCGGTAGGTGTCGCGGGCCGCGGCGGCGGCTTCGGCCGTATGCGCGAGTTGGCCCCAGCGCGCCATCTGGCTGTAGAACCACAGCGCATGGCTCTTCCACGGGAAAGTTGCGGCCCGTGCATGCGGAACGAAGAAGTCGGCGACGGCGGCCGTTGTCGTTGCCCCCGTGCGCAATTCTCCCGAAAGCGCCGGCAGCATCCATTCGGCCGGCCGGCCGACATTGGCGGGATTGGCCAGCAGCGCGGCCAGTTCGTCACGATTGGCGCTGTCGGCGCACCACAGGGCGGCGGCGTAAAGCGCGCGCAGCAGGGCGGCCAGCGCTTCAGGGTTTTCGCCGGCCCAGCGCGCATCGGCGCCCAGCACCTTTTCCGGGCTCGAGCGCCAGATCGCCGCCTTGACGGTGGCGATGCGGCCGGTTCCGAGCTGGACTGCGGCGGTGTTCCAGGGTTCGCCGACGCAATAGCCGTCGATCGTCCCCGAGCCGAGCGCGTCGGCCATCAGGGGCGGCGGCAGGATGACGATCTCGATGTCGCGATCCGGGTCGATACCGCAGGCGGCAAGCCAGTAGCGCAGCTCGTAATTGTGCCCGGAATGGGGATGGACGACCGCCAGCCGCAGCGACCGCTCGCCCGAAGCCGCTCGGGTGGCCACCACCTTGCGCAGCGCGTCGCCGGCGGCACGCGGCGACAGGTCGGGTTCCGCGCCGGGGACGGCCATGGCCTCCCAGAGCGGCAACGACACCGTCACGGCGTTGCCGCCGAGGCCGAGCGCCATTGGCGCGATCGTACGGGCCGCGAGCGGGGTCAGCCCGAGATTGCAGGCGATCGGCATCGGCGCCAGCATGTGTGCGACCTGGAAATGGCCCACCGCCATGCGGTCGCGGATATTGGCCCACGACGTTTCGCGCACTAGCGTAAGGTCCACCTCCTCGCGGGCGGCGAAGCCCATGTCGCGCGCGGTGACGAGCAGGGCGCTGTCGAGCAGCGGCATGAAGGCGGCTGTGATGCGGTAGCGCGCTTCGCTGGTCATTGCCCGTCCTCCGGTCCAAGCAGTTCCGCCGCCGTCACCAGCCCCTGTGCGATCTCGGAAATCTTGCGGTTCTGGCTCATCGCGGTCGAGCGCAGGAGCCTGTAGGCCTCGTCCTCCGACAGCCCGCGCGACTTCATCAGGATGCCCTTGGCGCGCTCGACAACCTTGCGCGCGGCGAGTTCGCTGCGCGCGTCCTCCAGTTCGCGGGTCAGGCGCGAAAACGCGTTGAAGCGGCTGATCGCCATGTCGAGGATCGGCTTGACGCGTTCGCGTTTCAGGCCGTCGACGATGTAGGCCGACACGCCGGCCTCCACGGCCGCCTCGATCGAGGCAGAGTCGGAGCGGTCGACGAACATGGCGATCGGCCGGCGTACCGCGCGCGACAGTCGGAACATGTCCTCCAGCATGTCGCGGTTGGGGTTTTCGAGGTCGATGACGATGACGTCGGGATTGATCTCGGTGATGCGGCGCGCAATGCCGCTGACGTCGTGAACGAGCGTCACCCGGTCATGGCCGGCCTCGCGCAGCCCCGCCTCGATGATCGAGGCGCGGATGCGGTTTTCGTCGATGACGAGTATGGCCAGGGAAGCGGCGGACACGGCGCATTACTGTACCAGCGCGCTTCATTGTGCAATGCCGCATGGCCGGGGCGCCGTTCGCGGCTACTGCTGAAGCGGCGAAGGTCTATTCCAGAAAATCCTCGCGCTGCGGCGTGAAACTGTCGATCAGCAGCCCGTCCTCGAGTGCCTTGACGCCGTGGACGGTCCCCGAGGGAACGATGAAGCTGTCGCCGGCGGCAAGGGTGTCGGTGCGGTCGCCGACCGTCACCTCGAACCGGCCCCTGGCGATGTAGCTCGCCTGGACATGCGGGTGCGAATGCGGCGCACCGATGCCGCCCTTGTCGAAGGCAAAGGCGACCATCATCAGTTCCTTCGTGTGGAGCAGGACGCGTCGGCGATTGCCGGGCGCCATATCCACCCAGTCGCCGCCCGCGCCGCGCGCGAAAACCTCGTTTGGCATTGTCTCCACCTATCTCGCGAGCCAGCCGCCGTCGACCGGCACGACGGCGCCGTGCATGTAGTCCGATGCGGGTGCGAGCAGGAACACCGCCGTCCCGCCAATGTCTTCCGGGCTGCCCCAGCGGCCGGCCGGGATGCGGGCCAGGATCGCGGCGTTGCGGTCGGGATCGGCAATCAGCGCCGCCGTGTTGTTGGTGTCGATATAGCCAGGTGCAATCGCGTTGACGTTGATGCCCTTGCCGGCCCACTCATTGGCGAGGATTCGCGTGACGCCGACAGCGCCGTGCTTGGCGGCGGTATAGGAGGCGACGCGGATGCCGCCCTGAAACGACAGCACCGAGGCGATGTTGACGATCTTGCCCGGCCGGCCTGCCGCGATCGCCATCCGGCCGAGGGCCTGGCACAGCACGAACATGCTTTTCAGGTTCACGTCCAGCACGTCGTCCCAGTCGTCTTCGGAAAAGTCGACCGCGTCGGCGCGGCGGATGATGCCGGCATTGTTGACCAGCCCGTCGACCGGTCCGTGCTCGGCCCAGGCCTTCTCGAACATGGCGCGCGCGGCCCTGGCGTCGCCGAGGTCGCAGGTGATGGCCACGAAGCTGCCGGCCTCGTCATTGATGCGTCGCGCGGTTGCGTCCATGGCGGAGCGCCCGACACCGAGCACCCTGGCGCCTGCCCGGGCCACTGCTACCGCGATGCCCTGGCCGATGCCGGTGTTGGCGCCGGTCACCATCACCGTGCGACCCGACAGGCTGAACGGCGAGGGGGCACTCATCGGATCGCGCCCATATCCACCATCTCGACGTCGGTATAGTCGACATTGTCGCCGGCCATGGCCCAGATGAAGGTGTAGCCGGCGGTGCCGCAGCCGGAGTGGATCGACCATGGCGGCGAGAGTACGGCCTGCTCGTTCCTCATCACGATATGCCGGGTTTCGGTCGGTTCGCCCATGAAGTGGAAGACGCGCGCCGTCTCCGGCAGGTCGAAATAGAGATAGGCCTCCATGCGGCGGTCGTGCACATGCGCCGGCATGGTGTTCCAGACCGAGCCGGGCGCGATATTGGTCATGCCGACGACAAGCTGGCAGGTTTTCGCGCCCTCGGGGTGAATGAACTGGAAGATCGAGCGTTCGTTGCAGGTCTCCGGACTGCCGAGGTCGATCCGCTTCGCCTCGCCGATGCGGATCAGCCGCGTCGGGTGGCTCTGGTGCGCCGGCGCGCTGAGCAGGTAGAACCGGGCCGGGTTGGCGGCATCGTCCGAGGCGAAGCTCACCTCGTTGCCCATGCCGACATAAAGCATGTCGCGCGTCTCGAGCCGGTGGCGTTCGCCGCCCGCCTCGATCGTGCCGGCACCGCCGATATTGACGGCGATCAGTTCGCGCCGGTCGAGAAAGGCTTTTGTTCCGGTCGGCCGGATCGCCTCCAGCGGCAGCGGCCTGGCAGTCGGCGTGGCGCCGCCGACGATCATGCGGTCGTAATGCGTGTAGGTGAGGTTCACCTTGCCCGGCTGGAACAGATCTTCGACCAGGAAATTCCGGCGCAGGTCTTCGGTGCCCATGCGCGCCGCGGTTGCCGGGTCGATCGCAAAGCGCGACCGGTGGCTCGTGTGGGTGTCACTCATGCTTTCCTGCTTTCTGCTTGCTGCGAGGGGCGGCGCTCATGTCGCGCCCGAAAACGTAGCCGGCCTGTTCGCCATTGAGCCGCTTGTAGTAGCGCTCCTGGCTGGCCGTCAGGTGGGTGCGCATGGCGTTGCGGGCGCGGTCGGGATCGCCGGCGGAGATGGCGCGCAGGATCTCCAGATGCTCGGTCTGCAGACCTTCCTGATACTCCTTCGTCAGGGTGCTGTCGGTGCCCCAGGGCGAGGTAATGTCGCAGGGGATGGCGCGCGTGCCGAGCGCATCGAGAACCTCGACGTAAAAGGGGTTGTTGGTAGCCGCGGCGATGGCGCGGTGAAACTCGAAATCGGTGCGGCCGGTCGCCTCGCTCTTCGCCAGCAGCTGGTCGAACTCGAAGAACGCCTCCTGGATCGCCGCCTGCTGCGCGTTGTTGCGGCGCACCGCCGCCAGTCCGGCGCTCTCGATCTCGATGCCCATGCGGACCTCGAGCACGTTGAGCGCGTGGCTGATCTTGTTGCCGATGTCGAGCGAGATGGTTCCGAAGGTGGTGGTCGGCGTCTCGCGCACGAAGACGCCGGCGCCCTGGCGTGGCTCGACAAGCCCGTCGGCGGCGAGCGACGCCACCGCCTCGCGTACCACGGTACGGCTCACCCCGAAGAGCTGGGTGAGCTGGCTTTCGGTCGGCAGGCGGCTGCCGGGTTCGTAGCGGCCCGCGGCGATCTGCTCGCGGATCGAGGCGACGATGCGCTCCGACAGTTTCGGGCGCCGCTCGATGCGAGTCTCGATGGTGGTTTCGTTGGCCATTCCTGTCTTCCCGTCCGCTGCCTCGGTCACCGGAACACGCTCGGAAGCCAGAGGCTGAATGCGGGGACGAAGGTGACCAGCAGCAACACGACGATGCCCGCTCCGTAGAACGGCCAGATCGACCGCATGGCCTGCCAGACCGATATCCTGCCCACCGCGCAGGCGACGAACTGAACCGCGCCAACCGGCGGCGTGTTGAGCCCCAGCCCGAGATTGAGGATCAGGATCACGCCGAAATGCACCGGGTCGACGCCGTAGTGGGTCGCGACCGGCAGGAAGATCGGTGTGGTGATGATGATGGTCGGCCCCATGTCCATGAAGGTGCCGAGCAGCAAAAGCAGGACGTTGATCAGGAGCAGGATCACCAGCGGGTTCTGGGAGATCGTGCCCATCCAGTCGATCAGCGTCGCCGGAATGCGCAGGAACGCCATCAGCCAGGCAAAGGATGCGGCCGTGCCGATGATGATCAGCACCATGGATGTCGTCCGCACCGCGCCGAGCGTGGCGTCGACGAAGGCCGACCAGCCCATCGAGCGGTAGACGATCAGGGTTACCAGGAGCGCGTAGAAGACCGCGATGCACGAACTCTCCGTGGCCGTGAACACGCCCGAGCGGACGCCGCCGAAGATGATGCCGATCAGCATCAAGCCCGGAAGCGCGTTGAGCAGGAACCAGCCGACCCGCGCAAAGCCCGGAAACTGCTCGGTCGGATAGCCGCGCCGGCGGGCGACCAGATAGGCGGTCACCATCAGCGCCGAGGCCAGCATCAGGCCGGGGATGATGCCGGCGGTGAACAGGTCGGCGATCGAGATCTTCCCGCCGGCCGAGATCGAATAGATGATCATGTTGTGCGAGGGCGGCAGCAATAGCGCGATCAGGGCCGCCATCGAGGTGACGTTGACCGCATAGTCGGCGCCATAACCGCGCATCTTCATCTGCGGGATCATCAGGCCGCCGACGGCCGCGGCTTCGGCCACGGCGGAACCGGAGATGCCGCCGAACAGCGTCGAGGCGGCGATGTTGACCTGGCCGAGGCCACCGCGCAGATGGCCGATGAGCGAGCCGGCGAAAGCGACGATGCGCTGGGCAATGCCGCCGCGCACCATCAGGTCGCCGGCATAGATGAAGAACGGGATCGCCAGCAGCGTGAAGACGTTCATGCCGGAGTTCATCTGCTGGAAGACCACCATCGGCGGCAGGCCGATATAGAGAATGGTGGCGAAGCTCGCGACGCCCAGGCAGAAGGCGATCGGCGTTCCGATCAGCATGAGAACCACGAAGGTTCCGAACAGGATCGCGGCGGCCATGTCAGCCCTCCTTCGCGGCGTCATGTGCCGGGGCGTCATCGTGAATGTCGCGGTCGACCTCGACGCCGGACCAGCGCAATGCGATGCGCTCCAGCGCGAACAGGCCGATGAGCACGCCGCCCGCCGTCAGCGGCATGTAGCGGAACGACCCGCTGATGCCGAGACCGGGCATGACCTCGTTCCACTGCAGGCGCATCAGCGTGATGCCGTAATAGATCATGCCCAGCGCGAAGGCGCACACGACCAGGTCGGAGAGCGTACGCAAAACCTTCTTGCTACCGCCCGGCAAGACGTAGAGCAGCACGTCGAAGCCGAGGTGGAAATTCTCGCGCACGCCGACCGCCGCCCCGAGGAAGATGAACCAGCTCATGATCAGATTGGCGCTGAGCTCGGTCCAGGCGTTGCCCCAGTTCAGCACGTAGCGCAGGAACACCTGCCAGAAGACGATCACCGACATGGCGACCAGGCCGGCGCCGGCGAGGTAGAGCGCGGTGTTGGAAACCGCCGACAGCGCGCGCGCCACGGGCGCCAGCAGCGGCAGTTGCGCGGCGTCCACCTTGATCTGTTTCAGCGCCTGGTCGGACATGATTGTGTCGGCCTTTCGGGTCGGCTCGGGCAAGCCGGTGCCGGGCCGCCTGTTGCGGCGGCCCGGCCGTTTCGCCGCGGGCTACTCGACCGCCTTGATGCGGGCGACCAGGTCCTGGAGCTTGGGATCGGTCACGTGCTTTTCGTAGACCGGGCCCATCGCATCGATGAAGGGCTGCTTTTCGGGCGTGGTGATCTTCGAACCACCTTCCTCGACCTTGGCGCGCGAGGCGGCCACCTGCGCGTCCCAGAGCTCCCACTGCTTCTCGACGCTGTCCCTGGCGGCCTGCTTGAAGATCGCCTTGTCCTCGTCCGACAGCTTGTCCCAGGAGACCTTTGACATCACGAAGACTTCCGGAACGATCAGGTGCTCGTCGAGCGCGTAATGCTTGGCGACCTCGGCATGCTTGGCGGTGTCGTAGCTCGGAAAGTTGTTCTCCGCGCCGTCGATGACGCCGGTCTCGATCGACGAATAGACCTCGCCATAAGGCATCGGAGTTGCGGTGGCGCCGAGCGCGGCCACCATGTCGACGAAGATGTCGGACTGCATGACACGGAACTTCATGCCGGCCAGGTCGTCCTTGGACATGATCGGCTTCTTGGAATTGTAGAAGGAGCGGGCGCCGCCGTCATAGAAGGCGAGCCCGATCACGCCATGCGCCTCGAACGCGGCCAGGATCTCCTCGCCGATCTCGCCGGTCATGACCTTGCGGGCGTGATCCACGGAGCGGAAGACGTAGGGCAGGGACGGCACGGTGGTTTCGGGGATGAGCCCGTTCCATGGTCCGAGCGAAACGCGGTTGAGATCGATCACGCCGGCGCGCACCTGCTCGATGGTGTCGGCTTCCTGGCCGAGCTGCGCGGAGTGATAGACTTCAACCTTGTAGCGGCCCTCGGTGCGCTCCTCGACGAGCTTGCCGAAATGCTTCACCGCCTCAACCGTCGGATAGCCGTCCGGATGCGTGTCGGACGAACGCAGCACCGTCTGGGCGCTGGCCGCACCGACCATGACCGCCCCGGCCAGGGCCGCCACCGTGGCGATCTTCGTAAAATGCAACATGGTTTCCTCCCGTTTGCATGCGGGCATCATGCCCATCAAAGCCGATACGCCTTTTTGGCGAGCGTATAGGCCAGCTCCTTCGCCACCTCGAACGCCTCGTCCTCCCCGAGCCGATGCTCGGAAACCAGGCGCGCGAGGAAGGCGCAGTCCACCCGGCGCGCCAGGTCGTGGCGGGCGGGGATCGAGGGGAATGCCCTCGTATCGTCGTTGAAGCCGACGGTGTTGTAGAAGCCGGCGGTTTCGGTCGTGAGCTCGCGGAAACGGCGCATGCCCTCGGGGCTGTCGTAGAACCACCAGGCCGGGCCGAGCCGCAGCGCGGGATAGACGCCGGCCAGCGGCGCCAGTTCGCGCGAATAGGCGCTCTCGTCGAGCGTGAAGAGCACCACGGTCAGGTCGCGCTCCAGCCCGACCGCGTCGAGCAGCCGCTTCAGCGCGGCGACATAGTCGGTCCGGGTCGGGATATCGAAACCCTTGTCGCGACCGAATCGCTGCATGACGCCGTCGGAATGGTTGCGCCAGGAACCGGGGTGGATCTGCAGAACCAGCCCGTCGTCGAGGCTCATCTTCGCCATCTCGGTCAGCATCTGACCGCGGAACAGGCGCCGCTCGGCCGTGTCCGCCCCGCCGCTGAGCACCTTGGCGAACAGCGCCGCCGCCTCGGTGGCCGAAAGGTTGGCCGTGCAGGCATCGGGGTGGCCGTGGTCGGACGAGGTGGCGCCGAAGGAGCGGAAATAGTCGCGGCGGGCGCGATGGGCGGCGAGGTAGCCGCTCCAAGTGCCGGTGTCCTCACCGGTCATCTCGCCGAGCTGGTCGAGATTGGCGGCAAAGCCCGGAAAATCCGGGTCGACGACCGCGTCCGGACGGTAGGCGGTGACCACCTTTCCCTTCCAGCCGCTGTCGCGGATCATGCGGTGATACTTCAGGTCGTCGAGCGCGCCCTCCGTGGTGGCGATCGCCTCGATGTTGAAGCGCTCGAACAGCGCGCGCGGCCGGAACGACGGCTCGCCGAGCCGCTCCGAGATCTGGTCGTAGAGCCGGTCGGCATTCCGTTCGTCGGGCCGCTGGTCGAGGCCGAAAAGCTCGGAGAAGACATAGTCCATCCACAGCCGGGTCGGGGTGGCGCGGAACAGATGATAATTGCGTGCAAACAGCCGCCAGATCTTGCGCCCGTCGATCTCGACCTCGCTTCCGTCCGCCGTTGGCACGCCGAGGTCTTCGAGGCGCACGCCCTGGCTGAACAGCATTCGGAACACATAGTGGTCGGGAACGATCAGCAGTTGCGCGGGATCGGGAAAGGCTTCGTCGAGCGCGTACCAGCGCGGGTCGGTGTGCCCGTGCGGGCTGATGATCGGCAGGCCGGCAACGCTTTCGTAGAGCGCCCTCGCAATGGCGCGAACCGCCGGCTCGGCGGGAAACAGCAAATCCCGATCGACAAGCGAAGCCATCAGACGAGCGCCAACCTCCCTCAGCGTTCCCTTCATGGCTAGGGCGCTGAATTGAGGATGTCAACATACAAAAAAACATCATTTGTATGATGACTTGTTGCCAGGCTGTACGGTGGCGTGTAGGGAAGGGGGCGCCCACGTGGGGAGCGCGCGGCCGGCTGGCCGAGCGATGCGATGGCAGGGGAGGAACGCTTGCCGAAAAAAGGATTGGGGACCCTCGGCCCCACATGTCCGCAGCCTAGCTGACCCGATGGCCTTCCCGCACGAGCACCACCGGGCAGTCATCTCCGGTTTTCTCGACGTCAGCGGACAGGTCCGCGAACTGAAGGTCCACCGGTTAATGCGGGCCTTGCTCAGGTCGGCGGTGACCGGGCGCCGCGAAAGCGTGTAGGATCGTCGCCAAGCCACCGGAGAGGCAGCCATGCTCGATAAGACCCCGCGTTTCGTCCGCCTGAACAGTGACGACAATGTCGTCGTCTGCGTCGACCGCGTTGCCGCCGGGACGCAACTGGAAGGCGTGACGGCGGCCGAGCCGATACCGCGTGGCCACAAGCTGGCGACGCGCCGGATCGACAAGGGCGAGCCGGTGCGCAAGTTCGGCCAGATCATCGGGTTTGCCAGTTCCGAAATCGAGCCCGGCCGGCATGTGCACGAGCACAATTGCGCCATCGCCGACTTCGAGCGCGACTACGCCTTTGCTTCCGAAAACACATGGTCGCCGCCCTCGCTGGCCGGCCTGCCGGCGAGTTTTCGCGGCTTTCGCCGGCCCGGCGGCCGCGCCGGCACCCGCAACTACATCGCCATCCTCACCAGCGTGAACTGCTCGGCTTCGGTCGCCCGCTTCGCAGCACGCGCGGCCGTCGACAGCGGCATGCTGCGCGATTATCCGAATGTCGACGGCATCGCCGCCTTCACCCATGGTACGGGCTGCGGCATGGACAGCCGTGGCGAGGGTTATGACCTGCTCCAGCGCACGATCTGGGGCCACGCCGCCAACCCCAATGTAGGCGGCGCGTTGATGATCGGCCTCGGCTGCGAGGTCTTCCAGCTGCCGCGGCTTCTGGAAGCGTACGGTTTGAGCGAGTCGCCGACGTTTCGCACCATGACGATCCAGACCAGCGGCGGCACACGCGCCACCATCGATGCCGCGCTTGCCGCCATCGCCGACATGCTGCCGGCGGTCAACGCGGTCGAACGCGAGGAAATGCCGGTTTCGGATTTGACCCTGGCGCTGCAGTGCGGCGGCTCGGACGGCTATTCCGGCGTGACCGCCAATCCCGCGCTTGGCCATGCCGCAGACCTGCTGGTCGCAGCCGGGGGCACCGCCATCCTGTCGGAGACGCCCGAAATCTATGGTGCCGAGCACCTGCTCACCCGTCGTGCTTGCGACCGCGGGACCGGCGAGAAGCTTGTCGAGCTGATCCGCTGGTGGGAGGACTACACCGCCAAGCTCGACGGCAACATGAACAACAACCCGTCGCCCGGCAACAAGCTCGGCGGCCTGACCACGATCCTCGAAAAATCGCTCGGTGCGGCCGCCAAGGGCGGCACGTCGCCGTTGGCGGGCGTCTACCGCTACGCCGAACCGGTCGACAGGCGCGGCTTCGTGTTCATGGATTCGCCGGGCTACGATCCGTGCTCGGTGACGGGCCAGGTGGCTTCCGGCGCCAACATCGTCGCCTTCACCACCGGCCGCGGCTCGGCGTTCGGATGCAAGCCGGCACCGTCGATCAAGCTCGCCACCAATTCCGAACTCTATGCCAACATGACCGAGGACATGGACGCCAATTGCGGCGATATCCTCGACGGTGTATCGGTCGAGGAAAAGGGTCGCGACATCTTCCGCCTTCTGGTCGAGACGGCTTCGGGCCGGCGCTCAAAATCCGAACAACTTGGCTATGGCGACAACGAGTTCGTGCCCTGGCAAGTCGGCGCCGTGATGTAAGGGAAGCCTACTTCAGGCCCAGTTCGCTTTTCAGGCGCGGGCGCTGCTCCTTCGGCGCCTGGCTGTAGTCTCCCCACGGACGGTCGCGGCGGATGACGGCTTCCTTGACGCCGTGTTGCTTGGCGACGTTGACGAATTCCCGCCCTTCCGGCGTGTTGCGCATGATGCCGTCGAGGATCGGCCCGAGGATCTGCGTCGAGCCGAGCCCCATATTGTCGTAGGCCTGGTTGACGATCAGCTTCATCGAAATCAGCTGCGTCAGCGGAATCCGGGCGAGCCTTTCGGCCAGTTCCTGCACTTGTCGGTCGAGTTCCTCCAGAGGGCAGGAAAAATTGATCAATTCGATGTCGGCCGCCTCCCTGCCGCTGATGGATTCCCCGGTCAGCGCGTAATATTTGGCCTTGGCCAGGCCGAGGCGATAGATCCACATGCCCGAAAGGTGGCAACCCCACACGCGCGCATAGGGCGTGCCGATGCGGGCGTCGTCCGAGGCCACCACGAGATCGGCGCACAGGGCCATTTCCGAGCCGCCGCCCATGCAATATCCGTGGACCTTGGCGATCACCGGCTTGGTGCCCCGCCACAATCCCATGAACTGCGTCAGGTAGGATTTGTACGGGTTGACGACGAGGTTCACGTCCATCCCGGGGTCGTAGTTTTCCTCGACGATCTCCTCGTAATGCTCCAGGCCCGCGGAGAAGTCGAAACCGGCGCAGAAGCTGTCGCCCGCGCCGGCGAGGATGATGACCTTCACCTCGTTGTCCAGATTGGCCTCGCGCAATGCCGCGTCGAGATCGTTCAGCAGCGACGGGCGCAAGGTATTGTACTTTTCCGGGCGGTTCAGCGTGATCGTCGCGATCGCCCCGTGCTTCTCGTAAAGCGCCTGCTTGTCCATTTCCGTCCCCCTGATCGTGTTGATCCTTACCGAGCGGTAAGTTCACGTACTGCCTTACCGAGCGGTAAGTGTCAACTCTTTCCTTACCGATCGGTAAGTCGGCGTTGCGTCCCTCATGACAGTCGACTATCGTCGCCGCCATGCTCGAGGAACCGCGCTCCGGCGTTCACTCAGAAAGCGATGAAATCGATGGCACGCGCGCGCGACTGTTGGCCGTCGCCAAGCGGCAATTCGCCAGCTACGGCTTCTACGGGGCCAGCCTGTCCGGCATCGCCGGCGAGATTGGCCTGACCAAGCAGGCGCTCATCTACCATTTTCGCCGCAAGGAGGACGTCTATTCGGAAGTCTTGCGCGCAATATCCGAGCGACTGTCAGACCATGTCGACGGAATCGTCGCGGGTTCCGACGACCCGTTGGAGCAGCTCGAAGGCATTCTGCTGGGCCTGCTCGAGATGGGCAGGAACGACCCGGAAGAGCGCATCCTTCTGATGCGGGAAATTCTCGACAACCGGTCCCGCGCGCGCGACGCGCGGACCTGGTATCTCGCCGACTTCCTGAAGACACTGGCCGGGCTGTTGCAGCAGGCGGCCGGGCCGAGGCAGGTGAGCGCCTCGCAGGCCCGGGTGCTCACCTACCAGTTGCTCGGCAGCATCGAATATTTCCTCGTCTCCGACGAAACGCTGAAAGCCGTCTTCGGCGGCGAGGCGTTTCTGGCCATGCAGGCCGACTTTCCCGGCGAGCTTCGGCGGCTCATACGCAACGCGCTGACGCTGCCGTAGAGCTCGGTCGGCCTTGCCCGTGTTTTGGAAAATGGAGCGAAACGGCTCACATATCGCGACAGTGACAATGACGACCGAGCGGGATTACGCAGGAAAAATGCGTAAATGACGGAAACACATCTGAAACTGGCGTCGCCCCCTTGATGCACTGGACCGAAAGCGCAGAAAGTTCAGACGGTTATTGAGGCACCCGTGCGGCTGCTGGCCGTGCGCGGCCTGGGAACTACAGCGGAAGCGTCGATTTGCCGGGGGGCCGAATGGCGGCTGGCGCAGTAGTCAAATGCCTCACGCGCTCGACGCCGTAGCCCACCTCACTCGGTGCCTACTTCCTGCCCGAGACCCGAAACCAGGGTCTGCACGAGTGCGATGGCTCCGGAGATCGGCCTGAACTGTCCGGTCGCCGCATTGTCGACGTAAAAAGCCAACTTTGCGTGCCTGGCCAAAGGGCTTTGCGCATTGTCGGTGAGTGCCAGCACCTGCTTGCCGCTCAAATGGCAATCGACGACGACATCGACCACAGGTTCCGAATAGGGCTGAAAGGCGACCGCCACCAGAAGATCGTCGGGCCGCATGTTAACGACCTGCTGGGCGGCCATGCCGCCGCCGAAATCAAGGACACTGCACTGCCGCTCGGAGCGCGCCAGCCCGTAGGCAAGATAGGCGGAGATGGCGCGCGATCGCCTCAGCCCCGCAATGTATACGTGATTGGCGCTGCGCAGCATGGACACGGCGCGTGACAGGTCTTCAATCGAAACATTTTTCCTGAGTTCCTCGAGCGACGCCTCCAAGGCGCCCACCGATCCCTCGAGGATTGCGCCGAGGTCGGCAGGAGGCCGCGATGTCTGCGTCTCGTAGACCTGTTCGCGCATGTCGGCAGCGCCCTCGATCAGACGGTGGCGCAGGATCCGCTGCATTTCGGAGAAGCCGCTGTAGCCGAATTCCTTTGCAAAACGGATCAGCGTCGAGGGTTGCACCCCTAACTCTGCAGCAATCTCGGTGGTGGTGTTGAGTGCGATCGTATTCGGTTGTTCCAGAGTCGCACGAGCTATGCGCTGCAGGTGCCGGCTCAAAGTCTCGAATCTGTGGCGCACGCTTTTGCGCAGCGCATCGAACGTTTCCGGCCCTTCGGCCGATGCAGCGGTGGTCTGCTCGGGTGGTGAATTCTCGTTCAACGCCAATGGCCTCGCGAATCTCTGGCTGGTCATGCGCGTAGCCAAAGTTTCGCAAACGCACGCGCTTGACAAGGTCTGAAAGAAAATTCATTCTAATAGAAAATATTTTCTATATATGCGCTGGACGCCGGGAACGGCGGAGGCGAAGCAGAAAATGTCCAGGGAGGAACGCATGTCGAAAAAGCTTATTTCCCGTCGCTCACTCTTGGGGGCGACTGCCACGGGTGGCGCGATTGCCGCTTTTGCAGGGCCATGGAAGCACAATCGCGTATGGGCCGCAGGGTCTGACAAGCCGATCAAGATCGGCATCACGTCGGACGCCAGCGGCCAGTACGCCAATTCCGGCGCTAGCGACCGGCGCGGCATGATGATGGCCATCGACGAGGCCAACGAGGCGGGAGGCGTGCTCGGTCGCAAGATCGAGTTCGTGCACCTCGACACCGAGACGACGCCGGCAACCGGCAGCCGTGTCGCCGAACGTATGATCTCGCGCGAGGAATGCGGCTTCCTGATCGGCGCCGTGAGTTCAGGCGTCGCGAATGCGATCAGCCAGGTGGCGCAGAAATACGGCGTCATCTACCTGAACACCAACTCCAGTTCGCCATCGGAATCCGGAGCCAACTGCCATCGCGTCAAGTTCGTCTGGGACGGCAACGGCACCAATTTCGCCAAGGCCGCTGTCAAGAATGCCATCGCGACCTACGGCAAGAACTGGCTGCTGCTGACCAACGACTATGTGTGGGGCCACGACACCGCCGCGGCGACGCGCAAGTTGCTCGAGGAGTATGGCGGCACGGTCACGGAGGAAATTCTGGTTCCGCAGGGCACTCGCGATTTCAGTGCCGCCCTGCTCAAGATCCAGCAGTCGGGCCCGGATGTCGTGTCGGCGGCAGTCGGCGGCGACGACCAGAAGGCCATGCGCCAGCAGGTGGCCCAGCTCGGCATGGGAGAGAAGCCGGCCTGGATCAACAGCCAGCAGGATTGGCCGGATGTCTATGGCCTGCCGCTCGACAATCTCTTCGGCGTGTTCGGCACGACATGGTACTACAAGCTGGACCTGCCCGGCGTTGCCGACTTCGTCAAGAAGTACCAGGAGCGCTACCCCGATACGCAGATGCGAGTGCCCGGCAACGTCTTCTACAACGGCTACATGGCTACGCGTGAGCTGCTGGCAGCCATCGAGCGTGCCGGATCGACCAACAACATCGCCATCATCAAGCAGTTGGAAGGCCACAAGATGCCGGCGGCGGAACGCATGCAGCACGACGATGCGTGGATCGATCCGGTCACCCACCAGGTCCAGCAGACGATCTATCTGGCTACCGCGAACAGCGGGACGCAGGATGCCGACGACATGTTCAAGATCGTCAACCATTCCTCGCCCGACGCTGTACTCGACAGCGACGCCGCGGCTGCGTGCAAACTGGAATCTTATGAGGACACGCCGACCTTCGACGCGTAGTCTCCGAAAGATCCCATACATTGATCCGCGACCGGCCGCCGGCCGGTCGCGGATTCTACAGCCTGGAATATCATCACGATGATGGCCGTCCTGCCACATATTCTAAACGGCCTCACTCTCGGCCTGCTGTTTGCACTCATCGCGCTTGGTTTCACCCTGATCGTCGGCGTCATGGAGGTGATCAATCTCGCGCATGGTTCGCTGTTTGCGCTTGGCGCCTATTTCGCGCTGACCGTGCTGGGCGGCGACTGGCTGGGCGCCACCGCGGCGGCCGAGTGGTGGACGTCCCTGCCGCTGGCATCCCGCTACATTGCGGCGCTGATATTTGGCCCGATACTGGCGGCCGGTGCGGGCCTGCTTCTCGAAATGTGCCTGAGGCCGACATACGGCAAGGCACCGCTATACGGCCTGCTTCTGACGTTTGGCGCCGCACTCGTCATCGAAGAGGCAATTCGGCTCGTATGGGGCACCGGCGAGCAGCACCTGATGCTGCCGCGCTCCATCGACGGCGCGGTTTTCGTCGGCGGGCTGATCTACTCCAAGTACAAGTTTTTCGCCGCGGCGTTCAGCGCCGCGGCAATAGTCGCGGTCTGGCTGTTCCTGGAACGGACGCCGTATGGCGCGATCATCAAGGCGGGTTCGCATGACAGCGAAATGGTGCGTGCTCTCGGTTACGACCTTTCCCGCCTGCGCCTTCTCGTGTTCGGCTTCGGGGCGTCTCTTGCAGGGCTGGCCGGTGTCGTCATGGTGCCGATCTGGGGGCTGCGGCCGCATGTCGGCATCGACGTCGTCATCCCGGCATTTCTCATCATCGTTGTCGGCGGCATCGGCAGCTTCTGGGGCGCGGTGGTCGCGGCCATCATGGTCGGGCTGGCCGTCGGGCTGACCGGCGCGTACGCGGGCGCGTGGGCGACGATGTCGATGTACATCCTTCTCATACTGGTGGTCGGGTTCCGGAGCCGCGGTCTCCTCGGACGCAAGAGCGCCCTGGAAAACTGACCATGATCACGCTTTCCGACATTCCATCGCGTTCGCCCGCATCCCGCGCGCTTCCGATCGGCATACTCGCCGCCGCGCTGCTGACGGCACCCTGGTGGCTGCCCGCGGTCGGCCTCTACCAGTATCTCGGCATCGAGATCGCGATCTGGATCATCTTCGCGATGGGCTTCAACCTGCTGTTCGGCTATGCGGGACTGCATTCGTTCGGCCACGGAGCATATCTCGGCATCGGAGCCTATGCGTTCGGCCTGTTTCAGCAGCATGTCGCGATCAGCCTTTGGGGCGGCCTCGCGGCGGCGATTGCGGCCGCGGCGCTTGCCGGCGCCATTGTCGGCGCGTTCGTGTCGCACCGTCGCGGCATCTACTACGCGCTGCTGACGATCGGCTTCGGCCAGATATTCTGGTTCACCTCCATGAAGCTGCATTCGGTCACCGGGGGCGAGGACGGCCTGCTGGGAATCCCGCGTCCGCCGCTTGGCTTCTTCGGCGTCGAGGCCGATCTGAACCAGAACATTGCGTTGTTCTATCTTGCCGCCGCCTTTGTGCTCGTTTCGGTCTTCATTCTCTGGCGCCTCGCCAACTCGCCGTTCGGGCGCGTTCTGCAGGCGATCCGGCAGAATGAAACAAGGGCGCGTTTCGCCGGATACGACGTCTGGCGCTTCAAATGGGCCGCCTTCGTCATATCGGCCGTCTTCGCCGGCCTCGCCGGCGGGCTGTTCTCGATGGCGCAGCAGAGCGCCTACCCTGATGTGATGAGCCTTCACCAGTCCGGGCTGATCGTGATGATGGTGCTCGTTGGCGGCGGACTGGTCAGCTTCTGGGGGCCGGTGCTCGGCGTGCTGATCTACTTCATCGCGCGCGACGTGCTCGGCGGTCTCACCGAAACATGGCTGCTCTGGTACGGGCTGATGTTCGTGGTCATGGTCATGATCAGACCCGAAGGCCTCGCGGGCATGTTCCATCTTGCCGGACGGCGCGTCCGCGGCGCGCGCGCCAATCCCGAATATGCTGCGGAGAAGGTCTGATGGCGTTCTTCGAGGCGCACAATCTTCACAAGCGGTTCGGCTCCCGCGTGGTGCTGGAAAACGTTTCCCTTTCCATCCGGGAAGGGCAGGTGAGCGGCATCATGGGGCCGAACGGCGCGGGCAAAACGACCTGTTTTCACGTTCTGACCGGTCTGCATCGTCCGGATCGCGGCGAGATCTTGCTGGAGGGCCGCTCGATCGCCGGCCTGGCGCCCCAGCAGATCGCCAGGCTCGGCATTTCGCGCTCCTTCCAGATCATGAATCTGTTCGACGATTCAGTGGTCATCGAAAACGTCATGCTGGCCCTCCCGGAGTTCCGTGCGCGCCGCCTGAACTTCACCGGGAACGTGTTTGCAGAGACGGAGCTGGTCGATGCCGCGACCGACATACTCGACCAGGTGGGCCTCGCCGAGCGTGCATGGGACAAGGCGACCGCGCTCAGCTACGGTGATCGCCGCGCGCTGGAGATCGGCGTGGCGCTCGCCGCTCGGCCCCGGCTTCTTTTCCTCGACGAGCCGACATCGGGACTTGGCGCGGAAGCGACGCGCAATCTGGCCGCGCTCGTGCGGCGGCTGCGCAAGCGCTACACGATCGTGATGATCGAGCATGACATGCGTTTCCTGTTCGATCTCGCAGACCGCATCTCGGTCATCCACTGGGGTCAGGTGATCGCCGAGGGCACGCCGGACGAGTTGCGATCGAACAAATGGGTTCGGCGTTCCGCGCTCGGGGAGACCGCCGATGCTTGATGTCCGAAACATCGAAGCCTTCTACGGCGAGACCCAGGCGCTGTTCGGCACCTCGCTCACCGTGGGCGAGGGAGAAGTGGTCGCGCTGCTGGGACCGAACGGTGCCGGCAAGACGACGACCATCCGCTCCATCCTCGGCCTGACGCGCGCGCGGGCAGGCCGCATCAGCTTTGGCGGCAGCGACATCACGGCCTGGCCGACACATCGTATTTCCGGCCTTGGCATCAGCTGGGTGCCGGACGACCGGCGCGTCTTCCCCACGCTGACAGTGGCGCGCAACCTTCAGATCGCGCGGCGGAAGACCGGTTTCCGCTCATGGGAACTGGGGGAGATGTTCGCCATCTTCTCCGCGCTCGAATATCTGATGCCACGGGAATGCGAAAACCTGTCCGGCGGCGAAATGCAGATGGTGGCGATATCGCGCGCCCTGCTCGCTTCTCCGGGACTTGTCCTGTTCGACGAACCAAGCCAGGGGCTCGCGCCGAAGATCGTGCAGGACGTGCTTCGCACGGTGCGGCTGCTCAAGTCCGAAGGCATCTCGTCACTGATCGTGGAGCAGAACGCGCTGGCGGCACTCGAGGTCTCCGACCGCGCCTATGTGATGGATCACGGGCGGATCGTGCATGAAGGGCCGGCGCGCCAGCTTCTCGACGACGCGCAGTTGCGCCAGAGCCTGATCGGAATGTGACATGGAACCGATGCTTCAGGTCAAATCGCTGACGAAGGTCTACCGTCGCGGCCTGCTCAATCCGCGGGAGACGTTCCGGCTCGAGGCCGATTTCGCGATCGAAGAGCCGGCGATCGTCGGCATGATGGGGCCGAACGGCTCGGGCAAGACGACGCTGTTCGAGCTCATCACCGGCTCCAACAGCCCGACTTCGGGCAGCGTGACGGTGCGCGGCCGCGACATTCATCGTGTGCGCACGGACGAGCGCGACAGGCTGGCGATCCACTATCACCAATCCTATCAGGTCCGCAGCTTCCGTTCGCTCAAACCCAACGCGCTGATGGAGCGCGCCGGCAGCGACTATCCGCTGGTCCACCTGTTCGACGAACCGCAGTTCAATACGCAGGATGGCTATATCGGCTTCATGCTCGACTTCTTCCGCAAGCTGCGCCGAGAGGGCCGGCTGGTGTTCCTGTGCGTGCATCCGAACGAGCGCTTCCATCTGGAGATCATGAAGGAAATCTGCGAGCGCTTCGTCTTCGTGCAGCGCGGCTCCGTCACGCCCATTGCCGACTATGACAGCCTGATCGCACATGAGCCGTGCCGGGCATACCTTGCCGACCTCCTGACGGAGCGCGCCGCATGAGTGCCGCCTTCGGCGATAGCCCGATCAGGGTGGCGCTGGCCGGCGCTGGCATGATCAGCGTGTATCATCTGCGGGCCTGGCAGGCGGCGGGCATTCCGGTTGTCGCCGTGTGCGACATCGACCGCGGCAAGGCAGAAAGCCGGGCAGCGGAGTTCGGTATCGACCGGATCTACGACGATCCGGAGGCCTTGTTTCGCGACGGTGGCTTCGACGTTGTCGACATCGCCGCGTCGGTCGGCGCACATGCGCCGGTCACACGGCTCGCAGCGGACCAGGGCGTCCACGTCATGCTGCAAAAGCCGATGACCGAAACGGTCGCGGAAGCGGAAGCACTGGTCGAAGCCGTCGGTGATCGCGTGCGCTTCATGGTGCACGAGAACTACCGTTTCCGGCCGCACTACATGACCGTGCGCCGCTGGATCGACGAAGGCCGCATCGGGAAGGTCCGTCACGCCGCGATCTCCTGCCGCGGCTCCGGCTTGTGCCCGCGCGATGGCGCGGAGCCGTTCCTGCTGGAGCGGCAGCCCTATCTGCGGGGTTTCCGGCGCAATCTCGTCTTCGAAACGATGATCCACCATCTCGATGTCCTGCGTTGTCTGTGCGGACCGCTAAGGGTGATCGCTGCCCGCCTCAGCCGTTTGGCCGAGGACCTGCCCGGCGAGGATACGGCGGCCATCCTGCTCGAAGGCGATGACGGCCTGATCGCGACCGCCGATGGCTCGATCTGCGCGCCGGGCTATCCCCAACTGCATGGGGACAGGCTCGAAATCATCGGCACGCGCGCGACGGTCATCATGGATTACAACCGGGTCTACCTCGTGGGCGCCGAGGGCGAGGCGGAAGAGGTCGATCTGCTCGGCCGCTATCAGGAATGCTTCGACGCCGTGATCGCTTCCTTCCTCACCGGTCTGAGGCATGGCACCCCATTCGAGACGGACCGCCTCGACAATCTGGAGACCTTGCGACTTATGGAATCGGCTTACAGGGCTGCCGGCGTGGAGATCGCTGCATGAACAGGCCAGAACCCAACCTGACACCGGAGGTCGAATTTGGCGCCGTCGACCGGCTGTTCGACGTTACCGGCCTGCGTGTTTTCATTCCCGGTGGTTACGGCGCAATCGGCGAAGCAACTGCCTGGGCCTTCGCGCGGCGAGGCGCGGCAGTCGCCATTGCCGGCCGCGACGGCTCGCGTGCACAGGCTTTCGCAAAGCGCTTGCTGGACCACGGCGCAACTGCCGTCGGGCTGGAACTCGATGCGCGTTATCCCGACAGGATTGCCAAAGTCTCCGAAAGCGTGGCGGAAGCGCTGGGCGGTATTGATGTCTTGGTCAACTGCGTCGGCATCCAGAAGGAACAGGCGCTGCTAGAGGTGACCGAAGACGCGTTTGACGAGATCTACCAGATCAACCTCAAATCGGCGATGTTCCTCGCACAGTCAGTGGCGCGCCAGCAGATCGCCCAAGGCAAGGGCGGACGCCAGATTCACCTTCTTTCGGTGCGTTCGCAACTGGCGCTGCGCGGGCGCGGCTATTCGGGCTACTGCGCCACCAAGGGCGGGCTCGCCATGCTGGTGAAGCAGCACGCGATGGAACTCGCGCCGCACAACATCACCGTCAACGGCGTGGCGCCGACCTTCATTCAGTCGGAACGCATACGCAACCATCTCGAACGCGAAGATTTCCGCAACTTCATCCTCGAACGCAATCCGCTCGGCCGCATCGGCGAGCCGGTCGAGGTTGTGGGGCAGATCATCGCCTTCGCCGCACCTGCCGGGAGCTACATGACCGGGCAGATCGTCTTCGTCGACGGCGGGGTCACCGCAAGTCAATGACCAAGCGACCGCTACGCAGCGCCCGATGGTTCGACACCGACGATCTGCGCGGGTTCGGCCACAGGTCACGCCTGATGCAGATGGGCTACAGCCTGGACGACTGGAACGGGCGGCCGGTGATCGCGATCGTCAATACATGGTCCGACATCAATCCCTGCCACGCGCACTTCAGGGCGCGCATCGAGGATGTGAAGCGCGGCGTGCTGCAGGCCGGCGGCTTTCCGCTCGAGCTGCCGGCGATCTCGCTGTCGGAGAATTTCGTCAAGCCGACGACCATGCTCTACCGCAACCTGCTGGCGATGGAGACCGAGGAATTGCTGAGGTCGCATCCGATCGACGGCGCGGTGTTGATGGGCGGCTGCGACAAGACCACGCCCGGGCTGATCCTCGGCGCAATCAGCATGGACCTGCCGGCGATTTTCATGCCTGCCGGTCCGATGCTGCGCGGGAACCTGCGCGGCGAGGTCCTCGGCTCGGGGTCGGACGCCTGGAAATACTGGGATGAACGCCGGGCCGGCACGATCGGCGATGAGGAATGGCAAGCCGTAGAGGCGGGAATTGCCCGCTCATATGGCCATTGCATGACGATGGGCACCGCCAGCACGATGACGGCAATCGCCGAGGCGATGGGGCTGACATTGCCGGGCGCCTCCTCGATCCCCGCCGCGGATGCCAACCACATACGCATGGCATCGGAAAGCGGGCGACGGATCGTCGAAATGGTCAACGAGGACTTGCGGCCTACCGCGATCCTGTCACGCAACGCCTTCGAGAATGCGATAGCTGTCGCAATGGCCATGGGCTGTTCGACGAATGCGGTCATCCACCTGATTGCGATGGCCCGCCGAGCGGGCCACGATGTCGGACTGGACGATTTCGAGGCTGCAAGCAGGCGGGTTCCGGTCATCGCCAATGTCAGGCCATCTGGTGACCACTACCTGATGGAGGATTTCTACTATGCCGGCGGGCTACGCGCCCTGATGAACCGGCTCCGCGGGTTCCTCCACGCCGACACGATCACCGTCTCGGGACGCTCGCTCGCCGAGAGCTATGCAAACGCGGAGGTGTTCAAGGACGATGTCATCCGGCCGCTCGACAACCCGGTTTCGTCGGAACCGGCGATGGCCGTGCTCTATGGCAATCTGGCGCCTGACGGTTGCGTGATGAAGCCCTCCGCGGCCGACCCGCGCCTCTTGAAGCATGCCGGCCCGGCGCTTGTATTCGATTCCTACGCTGAGCTGAAACAGGGGATCGACGATCCGGATCTCGACGTGACGGCCGACACCGTACTTGTCATGCGCGGCGCAGGCCCGCAGGGCGGCCCCGGAATGCCGGAATGGGGCATGCTTCCGATCCCGAAGAAGCTGCTCAAGATGGGCGTGCGCGACTTGCTGCGCATCTCCGACGCGCGCATGAGCGGCACCAGTTACGGCGCCTGCGTCCTGCATGTTTCGCCCGAGGCGCATGTCGGCGGACCGCTGGCGCTGGTGAAGACAGGCGATGTGATCGAAGTCGATGTCGCGTCGCGGCGTATCGACATGCGGGTGAGCCAGGACGAGCTTGATAGCCGCCGCGCCGCGCTTCCGGCGACGCAGCCACGCTTCGGACGCGGCTATGGCTGGATGTTCTCGCGCCACATCATGCAGGCGCATGAGGGCTGCGATTTCGATTTCTTGCAGACTGGGTTCGGCCCCGCGCCGGGCGAGCCGGCCATTCTGTGACAGCGGAGCAGATGCCATGAATGCAACGACGCCGAGCCTCCTGATTGCCGGACGATTTCGCCCAAGCACGGGTCAACCGCCAGCGGAGGTGATCAATCCCTGTACCGAAGATGTGCTTTGGACGGCGCCGGCGGCAGGGCCGGACGAGGTTGCCGAGGCGCTGCACCACGCCCGCCAGGCGTTTCCGAAATGGGCGGCCGTGCACGGCTGGGAGCGTGCCAAGGTGTTGCGCGGCATCGCCCGCGCGATGGAACGGAAGAAGAGCGATATCGCGAGAGCGTTGTCGCTGGAAATCGGACGTCCGATCGCCCAGTCCGACGGCGAGGTGGCGATCGCGATCGAGCAGTTCGACTGGTTCGCCGGCGAGGCCGAACGGCTTTTCGGGGAGACGATCCCCTCGCGCCAGGGCGGGCGGCTGCAAGCCGTGCCGGAACCGGTCGGCGTCGTGGCGGCGTTCACCGCCTGGAACTTCCCCGTCAACCTGATCGCGCGCAAGATCGCGCCGGCGCTGGCCGCCGGCTGCCCGATCATCTGCCGCCCCTCCGAGCAGACGCCGCTCACCTCTACGCTGATCGCCGAGGCCTGCGTTGAAGGCGGGGCGCCCGCAGGTGTGGTGCAGATGCTGCACGGCAAGGCGGACATCGTTACGCCGCTGCTGATGGAGGCTGAGGAGGTTCGCAAGATTTCGCTGACCGGTTCCACGCGCGTCGGCAAGATGCTGCTGGCTGAAGCCGCGAAAACGGTCAAGCGCGCCTCGATGGAACTCGGCGGTCATGCGCCTGTGGTGATTTGCGAGGACGCCGATGTGGACGCCGCTGCCACCCAATGCGCGGCGTTCAAGTTCCGAAACGCCGGTCAGGTCTGCATCGCGCCCAACCGGTTCTATGTCCATGAGAACGTCGCCCAGCGGTTCAGCGACGGCATGGTGGAGGCAGCGCGTGCTCTGGTGCTGGGTGACAGCCAGGACACGGCGACAACGATGGGCCCGCTGACGCTCGCCTCGCAGCGCGACCGGGTGGAAAAACTGTCGGACGAAACTGTTGCCGACGGCGCCAAGTGCTTAACCGGCGGGTGTCGGCCAGCGAGCCGGAACAAGGGGCATTTCTTTGAACCGACCGTTTTCTCCGACGTGCCCGACGGCAGCCGCATCATGCGCGAAGAGCCCTTCGGCCCACTGGCGCCCATCGCCACGTTCCGAGATTTCGACGATGCGATCGAGCGTGCCAACTCCACGCCCTACGGTCTTTCCGCCTACGGCTTCACTTCAAGCCAGACCAAGGCGGAAGCGCTGAGCGCCAAGCTTCAGGCGGGCATGGTGGGCGTCAACACTTTCATGATCGCGCATGCCGAGGCGCCGTTCGGCGGCGTCGACCATTCGGGAATGGGTCGGGAAGGCGGGCGGCAGGCGATCCTCGACTACACCAATGTGAAGCTCACCCATTTCATGGCGGCCTGAACTCGGCACGGCCGAACTTGCCAATCCGTTGCGCGAGATATGGGCGGAGGGCCGCGCAGCGGCGAATGGCTGGATTGCCTGCCCTTCGATCCTGTCGGCCGAGGCGCTTGCGGCCGGCGGATGAGACGCGCTGACCGTCGACTTGCAGCACGGCACGGCGGATTACGCACGACTGCTGACGCTGCTGCCGGTGATCGAGCGTTTCGGGGGGCGCGGCACTGGTGTGCCATGGCTGGACGGGCGGCGTCTTCCTCAGTCGATTTCGATCAGTGCCTTGATGAGCCCGTTCTTCTGCGTTGCCCAGCGAGGGATATCCTCGGCTGCATCGCGCAGGCTGGTGCGATGTGTGATCAGGCGATCGACTGGAACCGTCCCATCCTTGATCGCCGCGATAACCTCTTCGAAGTCCGCCGACGTCGCATTCCTGCTTCCCAGCAACGTCATCTCCTTGCGGTGAAAATCCGGATCGGAAAACGTGATCGAATCCTTGACCACGCTGACCAGAACATACCGCCCGCCGTGGGCGACGCATTCGAAGCCGTTCTCCATAGCCTTCTGGCTGCCGGTCGCATCAAAGACGATGTCAAAGCCGTCGCCGTCGGTGACAAGGTCGAGTGCTTGTTGCGCATCGGTGCCGGCGGCCACGGTTTCCACCTTCGCAATCGTGCCCGCCGCAGCCGTACGCTCCGGATCGACATCGAGTATCGTCACGGACGCACCGGCTCGCGCTGCGAATATCGCTAGACCCAGGCCTATCGGGCCGGCGCCCACGACGAGGGCGCGATCATTGCCGGTCGTGCCGCCTCTACGCACGGCATGCGCGCCGATCGCCAGAAACTCGACCGTTGCGCATTCGTCGACGGTCAGTCCATTGGCCGGAATGAGATTCCCCGCCGGCAGGGCGAGCAACCCCGCCATTCCGCCATCCTGATGAACGCCCAGTACCGAGATCTTTGTACAGCAGTTCGGCTTCCCCGCCCGGCATGCCACGCACTGACCGCAGGACAGATAGGGATTGACGACACAGATGTCGCCGGCAGCGAAACCGGTACCAGCTGGTGCTTCCACGACCTCGACCGCAAGCTCGTGTCCCATGACCCGCGGGTATTCGAGGTACGGGTGCTTGCCTTCGAAAATATGATAGTCCGTGCCGCAAATACCGACCCGATGCGGGCGCAACAATGCCATTCCCGGGTTGGCCTTGGGGGCAGCCAGCTCGGTCAGTTTCAACTTGCCGGGCTCTAAACAAACGAGCGCTTCCACCGCCTGCCACTCCAGTAACAGCGTAAGTTGTTGACAGATTGAACGGGGGCCGGCGCTTTCCTCCGGCCCCCGGTTCGACTCACTTGAACTCTGCCATATTGTCCTTGGTGACAAGAGCGGCACCGGAGTCGATCAGCGACTCGACCTTCTCGCCACGAATGGCCTTGACCAGAGCATCTACACCCAGTTCCGCCATCTTGGACGGGAACTGCGCGACCGTTGCATCTTCGGTACCGGCCTCCAGCGCTTCTTCCTCGCCGCAGCAGAAGTCGAAACCGACGAGAACGATGTCGTCATTGGCGATGCCCGCATTGGTGATGGCACGGGCTGCACCTGCGGCAGGCGGTCCGCAGGCCGCATAGATGGCCCTCAGGTCGGGATTTGCCGTCAGCAGATCCTCGGCGACATTGATGCCGAGCTCTTCGGTGCAATTGGTGGCACCCCTGCCGACGATGTTGACGTTGACGCCCTCAAGCCCTTCCAACATGCCGTTGACGCGGTCATCGAGTGAGGGAACGCCCGGCACCCCTTCGAGAATGCCCAGTGTGTCGCCATCCTTCAGCACCGACTTCAGGTACCCACCGGCGATCTTGCCGGCGTTGTAGTTGTCGGTGGTGGCCAGTGCCGTGCGGCCATCCCAGTCCGGAATATTGTTGTCCATGAGAACAACCTTCACGCCCGCTTCGATCGCCTTGTCCAGTGTGGATGCGACGGTCGGATCGACGGGAGTGATCGCGATGCCCTGCACGCCCTGCGTGACCATCGATTCGATCAGGGCGATCTGCCCCTCGATGTCGGTGGCCGAGGTGCCCTGGCCATAGACGATTTCCACGCCGGGGTTGGCCTCGGCATAGGCCTTGGCGGCATTCTCCATCGTGGCAAAGAACGGAACCGGGAACTTCGTTATGAAGCCCAGCTTGATGTCCTCCGCCGATGCGGATCCAGAGCCTGCAAATGCAAGCGCCAGTCCCGCCAGTAGCATTCGTAGTTTCATCCTACTCCTCCCATTCTGGATCGCTTCAATCTGAACCGATCCCGCTCATCGCCGCCTGCGCGGCAGCGAATTCCTCTATGCCCCCGCACCCACGATCATTGAGACGAGCTCCTGCTGATTGGTGCGATCCGGTTTCAACTCGCCGACCTTGCGGCCCTGCAGAAGCACCACCGCGCGGTCCGCAAGCTCGATCACGTGTTCCATGTTGTGCGTAATCAGGATGATCGCCTTACCCTCGGCTCGCAGCTGAAGGATCAGGTCGAGAACCTTTCGCGATTCACGGAGCCCGAGGGCGGCCGTGGGCTCATCGAGTATGACGACCTTGCGGGCGAACATGGCCGCGCGGGCGACGGCTATAGCCTGCCGTTGCCCACCCGACATCAACGCCACGGGGGCATCGAACTTCGGTAGTTTGACCTTGAGCCGGTCGATTATTTCGGCCGCGTGGCTGTCCATCGCGCGGCTGCTGAGGAACCGAAGGCCGCGGGGCAGCCAGGCGGGGCCAGACAATTCCCGGCCGCAGTAGAAGTTCTGCGCCGGCGTCAGATTATCAAACAGCGCAAGGTCCTGGTACACGGTCTCGACACCCGCGCTCCGCGCGGCAGCCGGGGTTGAGATTGCGACCGGAACGCCGTCGATCTGGATTTCTCCTTCGTCGAGCGCGTGCACCCCGCTGATGCACTTCACGAGCGTCGACTTGCCCGCACCGTTGTCGCCAAGCAGAGCAAGCACCTCGCCGGCGTGCGCCGCCAGACTGACGCCCCTGAGAGCGTCCACGGCGCCAAAGCGTTTCCTGGCCTGATGCACAGCAAGGGCCGGTGTCGAGGTGTTCATCACGCCCTCCCAGCCTGCATGGTCCTGGCCCGCGCCTCGAGGTGGTTGCGCAGCACGTCGCCTTCCACGGCGATCACGATGACCAGGCCGATCGCAATCATCTGGAAGAAGACATCGACGCCGAGCAGATTGAGCGCATTGCGGATGACGCCGATCATCACCGCACCGATCAGCGCATGGCCAATGTGGCCGCGCCCGCCGAGGAAGCTCGCCCCACCGATGATGACGGCGGCGATCGTATCGAGTTCAAGCAGGTTGCCGTAGAGAGGCGAGCCTGCTTGCGTGCGGCCCGCAAGCACAACAGCACCGATGCCGGCGCACAGGCCGGAGATCACGTAAGCCGAGACGAGGACCCAGCGCACCGGGATACCCATCTGCACCGCCGCCTCAGGCTTTCCGCCGACGGCGTATGTCCACCGACCCCATACCATCATCCTGGTCAGCACCAGCAGAATTGCCGCCACGCCAAAAACGACGAAGAACGAATTCGGTGCGCCGAAGATCCAGGAGCCGCCCAGCGAGGAGACGAAATCCGGCATGCCGCGCATCGTCGTATGGCCGACCGCGAATTCGAGGGCCAGCCCCCGGCAGACGCTGAGCGTGGCGAGCGTTATGATGAAGGGGTGCGGCAAGCGTCCAAAGACGTAGACTATGCCGTTCACGGCGCCGACCAGCCCACCCGTCACCACCATCGCCAGTATGACGACAACAGACGAATCGGCCACACGGTAGGCGAGGGCGCCGATAACGGTGGCAAGCGCAAGGTTTGCCCCGACAGACAGGTCGATCCCGCGGGTCAGAATGACAAGATGCTGACCCATCGCAACGATCGCTATGACTGCCGTCTGGGCGAGAATGTTGCTGATGTTTCCCGGCTTGAGGAAGTGCGGGGTTAGAAAGCTGATGACGACGATCAGCGCGAAAAGGATCAGCAGCGGCCCGACGCTCAGAAGACGCAGCCCGAGCGATACTGCTGTCATACCTCTGCGAGGCGGCTCCGCCGCAAGAGAAGTGGGGGCAATTTCCCGTTGCTCACTCATTCCCTCGGGCAATCTCCAATAGATTGTATCTTATAGAGAAAAAACAATACTTGACCTCCCGTCAAATTGTTTTTTATGGATTAGGGTCAGAACAGAGCGGCTGATTACGTGAAAACCGACACCGTTTACAAACGCGCCTTCAACGATGCCGTGGATATTGTTTCCAAGCTCAACGACGGCGATCCGCTGCCGTCCGAAAACACGCTGAGCCGGGCACTGAAGGTCAGCCGCACGACCGTCCGGAAGATCCTTTCGACCTTGGACGATCGGGGGATGATCGGCGGCAGCGGTCGCCATCGCGTGGTCAGGTCGGTCAACGGGACGGTGCAACTGTTTCCCAAAGCGGAAACCGTTCCGATGGCCGCCCAGGTTGAAAAGCGCTTCATGGAATGGATGCTGCGCGACAATGCGCGCCCGGGCACGGCGATCAACGAACTGGAACTCGCGCGGCAGTTCGGGATGGCGACCACCGGCATCCGGGAGTTTCTGAACCGGTTCCAGCATTTCGGGCTCATTGAAAAGCGCCCGAACGCCGGCTGGGTTTTCAAGGGATTCACCGCCTCCTTCGCGCTCGAATTGTTCGAGATACGCGAAATGTTCGAACTCCGCTCAGCGCGAGCGTTCGGCGAGTTGCCGGCGAGTTCAGCCCAATGGGAAAAGATTGCAACGCTCCGTGAGGAGCATCTGGAACTCCTCGACGAGATAGAGCACCGCTATCACGATTTCTCGGACCTCGACAGCCGCTTCCATCAACTTATCAATTCGGCGGCGCCGAACCGCTTCATCGACGACTTCTACGACATCATCACGCTGATCTTCCACTACCACTACCAGTGGAACAAGCAGGATGAGCGGCACCGCAACGAAGTGGCTATTCGCGAGCACCTGACCTACATCGAGGCGCTGCTGAGCCGGAACGCTTCGATGATTGAGCTTGCCTGCTGCGCGCACCTCATGTCGGCCAAGGCGACGTTGCTGAGGTCGACATCGGGACACGATCCGGCGCCGGACCAAACGGCCAGGCGGCAAGGGCAGGTCGCGCCTCTCTGATCCGCGGCCGCTCGTGGCGCTCGCCGTCTGCGCGTCAGGTCAGGGCGGCGGCTGACTGTGGCGAACCCTACGACGATGATGGCTCCCGTGGCGACCAGCTGGATATTAGATCGGCACGTTGCGGATGTTCATGCGGTGGGCACGGGGGACCTCGCTGTGGCCCGAGGTGCGTTCTGAAAAAACCCATCGGCGCAAAGTCCGGTGCCCTGGATAGGATGTGCCGGAGGAGTTCGAACAGGCCATGGACTGGCACACCACCGGGGATGCGTCACGAACGATCGTGAAATAAATTTCATTGCATGAATTTTCTGCTAAAACGGTTGACTCTTCGGACGAGTGCTGTTTTTAGATTTCATCCTGCGATAAAATTCGCAGAATGAAATTTCTTGCGCAGGCCGGCTTGTCACACGATCGGGCCAAGGCAGGAAACCAAGCGGAGGATCAAATGAGCAGAATTGGATTGGCCGGGCTTCTTGCCGCGGCAACGGTGTCTTTCGGCCTTGCGTCGTCAAGCGGCGCGGCCGCCGAAAGCAAATTCCAGTGCGAGCCGGGAGAGACATTCGTGATGAACGTCATGGTATCGGCCCACCCCTATTGGGTGCCCGTCTACCAGGGCTTCAAGCAGGCGGCGGCCGCCATGGGCTGCGAAACCGCTTTTTCGGGCACGCCCGATTACGACATCACCAAGCAGATCGCCTCCTTCGAGCAGGACCTGATCAAGAAACCTTCGGGCATTCTGCTTCATCCCATGCAGTCCGATCCGTTTATCGAACCGATTGACCGGGCCATCGCAGATGGCGTCCAGGTGGTTACTTTTGCGGCGGATTCGCCAAACTCGAAGCGTACGGCTTACATCACTTCCGACAACCTCGCGGAAGCGAAATTCGCTGCCGAGGAAATCGTCAAGCAGGTCGGCGACAGCGCCGAATACGCCGTGCTCGAGAACCCCGGCCAGAGCAATCACGATTTGCGCGTGACCGCGCTGATCGACTATTTCGAGCAGAACTATCCCAACATGAAGCTGGTGGGCCGTCAGGCGACCAACCAGGACAGCAATGCCGCCTATCGCGCCACGGCATCCATTCTTCAGGCCAACCCTAACCTGAAGGCTATGTGGATTCCCGAAGCTGGTTCGGCAGAAGGCGCGGTCGCTGCCGTGCTTGAAGCCGATGCCGACGTGCTCATCATGCATGCCGACGTGACGCCGACCACGCTCGAGCACATCAAGGCCGGCAACATCCACATGTCGCTCAATCCCAACCAGGGCGTGCAGGGCTTCATGGGCTTCATCGCCACGTTCCTGGCGACGCGTCCCGAAATGTTCGATCCGTTCAACGACTACAAGGTGTCGGGCTACAACCCGATGCAGATTCCGTTCATCGATAACGGGTTCGCGGTCATCACCAAGGAGAACGCTGACTCCTTCGACCTCAACACGTACATGGAAGGTCGCGATCCGAGCTGAGCAGACCGCAGGAGCGATACCCGCGCCGCACCGCTTGCGGCGGCGCGGGCCTCAATGGCACCCACCTTTTTCAAGGCACGGCATGAACACCGCATCGAGCGAAACGATCCTGGCGATCACCGATCTCAGCAAGTCGTTCGGACCGATCCGCGCGCTGCGAAACGTCAGTTTCGAGCTTCGCCGTGGCGAGATTCATGCGCTGGCCGGGGAGAACGGCGCGGGCAAGTCCACGCTGATGAATATCATAGACGGCATATTGCAGGCGGACTCCGGTCAGATGTTCCTCGACGGGAAGGAGGTCCGCATAACCTCGCCGGCCATGGCTCAAAGCCTCGGCATCGGCTTCGTGCACCAGGAGATCGCGCTGTGCCCGGACGTCACGGTCGCCGAGAACATCTTCATGGGCGTTACCAGCACGAGCCGCGCCGCACTTATGGACTATCGCGGCATCGAGCGCCGCGCTGCGGAAATCCTGCGCCGGCTGGGCGACATCAATCCTTCCGCACTTGTTCGCAGTCTTTCCATATCGCAGCAGCAACTGGTCGAGATCGCCAAGGCGCTGACACTCGACTGCCGCGTGCTAATCCTTGACGAGCCGACCGCAGCGCTGACCGAGCGCGAGGCAAAGGTGCTGTTCGACATCGTTCGCGCATTGGCCAAGCAGGGCATCTCCATCATCTATATTTCGCACCGCATGGTCGAAATCTTCGAAAACTGCGACCGCGTCACGGTTCTGCGCGACGGGCGCTACATCAAGACGATGAACGTCGCCGACACCACGCCGCGCGACGTGGTCAGCGCAATGGTCGGGCGCGTCATCGACAGTCTATATCCCGAGAAGCAGAGCGACAGCGAGCGCTCCGAAGAGATCATCCTCGAAGTCCGAAACCTTAGCGAAAAGACGCGCTTCCACGACGTATCGTTCCAGCTTCGCAAGGGCGAAATACTTGGCCTTGCAGGTCTGATCGGCGCGGGCCGCAGCGAGATCGCGCGCGGCATCTGCCGGCTTGAGGGCGAGGTGACGGGGGAGGTCCAGTTGCATGGCAAGCCGTTGCGCCTGGCAAACTACGGCGAGAGCATCGACAGCGGGGTCGTCTACCTGTCCGAGGACCGCAAGGGCGACGGGCTGTTCCTAGAAATGTCCATCGCCGCCAACGTGTCGGCGCTGCGCGTCGAGCAGGTGGCGTCGCGCGGAATCATCATAGACGAGCATCGGGAGGCGGCGCTTGGCGAACGCCTGGGCGCAAGTCTCAACCTGAAATACGGCCATATCGGCCAGCCGGTTTCCGCGCTTTCGGGTGGCAACCAGCAGAAGGTCGCCATCGCCAAGATGCTGTCAGTGAACCCCCGCGTGATCTTTCTCGACGAACCGACGCGCGGTGTCGATGTCGGCGCCAAGGCGGAGATCCACCGCATCCTGCGCGACCTTGCGCGCAGCGGGGTCGGTATCGTCGTCATCTCCTCGGAACTGCCGGAGCTGATCGGCGTGTGCGACCGTGTACTCGTCGTGCGCGAGGGGCGCATCACCGGCGAGGTTTCGGGCGCGGACATGACCGAGGACCGCATCATGTATCTGGCTTCGATCGGCGAAGAGCAGCGTCTGGCATCATGAGCGGCGGAGGAGATCAGGTGACGGTGACAACCGCGACCCCCGAGAACGACGAAGGCACGCGAGGGACCGCCACTGGTCTCAGGCGGCTCCTTCGCATGCGCGAGACCGGGCTTGTATTCATCATCTTGGCGCTGTTCATCGCCATGTCCTTCGCGTCGGAATATTTCCTGACCTGGGCCAACATGCGCGCCATGGCGATGGCCTTCGCGGTCGAAGGCATCGTTGTCGTCGGAATGACCATACTGCTTATTTCCGGCGGTATCGATTTGTCCGTGGGATCAGTTACCGCGCTCGCGATGGTGATTGCCGGCCTGCTGTTTCTCAATGGGGTGGATCCGTGGTCCGCCTCGATTCTCGCCATCGCGGCATGTACCGCCATAGGTGCCGGTATGGGTTTCTTCGTCACCCGCGTCGGGCTGCATCATTTCATCGTGTCGTTGGCGGTCATGGTCATCGCTCGCGGGCTTTGCCTGCTCGGAACCGGCGGGCGGCCGCTTGGCTTGTTCACGCTGCCACCGGAGTTCAAGTTCATCGGCCAGGGATCGATCGGCATGATTCCGGTCGTGATCGTCATCTTCGTCGTGGTGGTCGTAGCCTTCGATTTCATGCTTCGCCGAACCACGATGTTCCGCAAGGTGTTCTACACCGGCAGCAACGAGAAGGCCGCCGCCTATTCCGGCATCCGGACCAAGAAGGTCGTGTTCCTGACGACGACGCTGTGCTCGGCGCTGTGCGGCGTTGCCGGCGTCATCTACATGGCGCGTTTCGGCTCGGCGCAGCCGACATTCGGCATCGGTATGGAACTAAACGTGATCGCAGCCGCGGTGATCGGCGGCGCCAGCCTGTCCGGCGGCACCGGAACGATCCTCGGCGCGATCCTCGGCACCATCCTGTTGTCGGTGGTTTCCAGTTCGCTCGCCCTGCTCGACGTTTCGGTCTACTGGCAGGACATCATTCGCGGCTCGATTCTGCTCAGCGCGGTGACGATCGACCACTACCTCAACAAGCGCCGCGGCTGAGCGCTGGGTGGGCTGGAAAAGTCATGGCTGAGAACAAACCCGATTTCGAAGCGGTCAGGCAGATCCACACGGTTCTGGTGTTGCACTTCGTCGACGGCCTGAAGCAGGCGGAGATCGCAAAGGCGCTCAACCTGTCGACCTCGAAGGTCAACCGGCTGATCACGCAGGGCCGCAAGCTCGGCATGGTCAGGATCGCCATCGAAAGCCCGTTCCAGCGCCTCGTCGAGATCGAAAAGCGGCTGGACCGCATTGCGGGGCTCGCAACGAGCGTGGTTACCCCCACGGTTTCGGGAAGCCCGGAATCGACTTTGCAGCAGGTTGGCAAGGCAGCGGCCAACCAGGTCCTCGAGACGCTGCGCGACGGCGACGTCATCGCCATCACCGGCGGCAAGGCGGTCAGCGCGGTGGTCGAGAACATGCAGGCCGAACGAGCGTTCGACGTGACCGTGGTTCCGCTGACTGGAGGCGTCCAGGGCAAGTACTACACGGACGTGAATCATCTCGCCACACAACTCGCCGAGCGGCTGGGCGGCAAGACCATGCTTGTTCACGCGCCGCTGTTTGCGGAGAACGAGGATCAACGCAACATGCTTCTCGGCATGGCGTCGATAAGGGAAGTGTTCGATCTCGCCCGCAAGGCGGCGATCGCGGTGGTAGGCATCGGGTCGATCGATACACCAGGCTCCAGTTACTACGATCTGCACCCCGTCTCCAACCCGGATCGCGAACAGATCATCCGCAGCGGCGTGCGCGGAGAGTTTCTCGCCCACCTGATTCGCGAAGATGGCACGCTTGCCGACTACCCGCTCAACTCACGCCTCGTGGCGCTCGACCCGGCCGAACTGTCGCAAATCCCGCGCCGGATCGGCGTGGTGGCGGGCGCAGAGAAGGTGCTGCCGATCCAGGCGGCGCTCAATGGCCGCTTTCTGAATTCCCTCGTCGTCGACGAGGTGACCGCCGGGGCGGTGCTTGAAAAAATGGAGAAGTTGCAAGATGTCGCATGAAGTCCTCGTCCGGGAAATCGGATCGTCCGGAATCCGGGCCTCGGCGGTGGGCCTGGGCACCTGGGCGATCGGTGGATGGATGTGGGGCGGCACGGACGAGGCGAAATCCATCGCCGCGATCCAGGCCTCTATCGACGAGGGCATCAGCCTCATCGATACCGCGCCGGCCTATGGCCAGGGCTTGTCCGAAGAGATCGTCGGCAAGGCGATTGCCGGCCGCCGCGACAAGGTGGTGCTGGCGACCAAATGCGGCCTCGTCTGGCACACCCAAAAGGGCAACCACTTTTTCGACTACGATGACGGGCCGGTGCATCGCTACCTCGGCGCCGACTCCATCATCCATGAAGTCGAGCAGAGCCTGAAACGGCTCGGCACGGACCGGATCGACCACTACATCACGCACTGGCAGGACCCGACCACACCGATCGAGGAAACGGTCGAGGCCCTCCAGAAGCTGAAGCAGCAGGGCAAGATACGCTCCATCGGCGCAAGCAACCTGTCGCAAGAGGATCTCGCTGCTTATCTGGCGACCGGCAAACTCGACGCGATCCAGGAAGAATACAACATGGTCAAGCGGGGGATCGAGGAAACGCTCGTTCCCGCCTGCCTCAAGCACAACGTCTCGGTGCTCAGCTACTCTTCGCTGGCGCTTGGCCTGCTGTCGGGGAAGATCGGTCCCGAACGCGTCTTTGAAGGCGACGACCTGCGCAAGGAGAATCCGCTCTTTTCGACCGCCAACCGCCAGAAGGTCGCGCGGCTGATGGCCACGATCAGACCGATCGCCGACGCGCGCGGAGCCACGCCCGCGCAGATCGTAATCGCGTGGACGCTGCAGCAGCCGGGCATCACCTTTTCCCTGTGCGGCGCACGCAATGCCGAACAGGCAGTGGAAAATGCCGCGGCGGCCCGCATCCGCCTCGCAGCCGAAGAACTCCAGACAATAAGCGAGGCCGCCACGAGCAACCTGACCGAACTCGACGCCTGATTCAACGTCCTCAACGATGGAGCCCAGCCGCCGCGACAGCGTGGCGAACGGCGCAGCTATGCCAGAACAACGAGACCAGAAGATAGAAGGACTACGCCGTGATGGCCACTTTGACGTCATCGTCGTTGGCGGCGGAATCAATGGCATAGGCGTCTATCGCGAACTCGCCGCGCAGGGCCTGCGCGTGCTTCTGGTCGAGCGCAACGATTTCTGCTCCGGTTGCAGTGCCGCTCCATCGCGCATGATCCACGGGGGGCTGCGCTACCTCGAAAATGGCGAGTTCGATCTGGTGCGCGAGTCACTGTGCGAACGTGACGCGTTGCTGTCCAACGCTCCACACATGGTCAGGCCGCTGCCGACGACGATCCCGGTCACGTCGATATTCTCGGGCCTCCTCAATGGCACGGCGAGCTTCCTCGGGCTTTCCAGACAGCCGTCGAGCCGGGGCGCGGTGCCGATCAAGATCGGCCTTACGATGTACGACTGGATTACCCGAAGTCGGCGAGCATTTCCGAAACATACCTTCCGCGGTCGCGACCAGACGCTGCATTTGTGGCCGAAGCTGAATCCAGACCTGCGTTGTTCTGCGACCTACTACGACGCATGGATCAGTTATCCCGAAAGGATGGGCATCGAACTCGTCCTGGACGCCGAGAAGCTCTCGCCGGAAAGCGTTGCGCTGAACTATGCAGAGGTGACATCTCCCAACGGCGGGTTGAGCCTCGAAGACCTGATGTCGGGCGAGATTTTCGCGGTGGAAGCACGCGCCATCGTCAATGCGACCGGGGCGTGGGTGGACGATGCCATCGAAAGGCTGACGGACAACAGCCGTGGTTCAAAGCCTCTCGTCGCGGGCACCAAGGGCTCTCATCTCGTCATCGACAACCCGGAGCTCTACCATGCCCTCAACGGGCACATGATCTATTTCGAGAACACCGACGGCAGGGTCTGCATCGTCTTTCCCTATCTCGGCAAGGTGCTCGCGGGCGCGACCGACATCCGGGTCGACAAGGCAAGTCGCGTTCGCTGCGAACCGGAGGAGCGCGACTATATTTTCCAGGCGTTGCGTGCCGTCTTCCCGTCGGTCGCCATCCGTAGTGACGATGTGGTCTTCAGCTTCAGCGGAATCCGGCCGCTGCCGCTGAGCGACCACGAATTCACCGGCCGGATTTCGCGAAGTCACTTCGTCCATCGCCTTGACGGCACGATCCCGCAGTTCTGCCTCGTCGGCGGCAAGTGGACGACATTCCGCGCCTTCGCCGAGCAGACTGTAGATGCGGTGCTGGCCGAACTCGAACAGACACGAAAAACCGGCACCCTGGACATGGCCATTGGCGGTGGCGCCGGCTTTTCCGATGACTATGCCGGGCAACTGGCGGACCGGCACGCCATTTCGGCTGACCGCGCCGCTTATCTCGTTGATCTCTACGGCACGCGCGCCGACGAGGTGGTGGTCTTCTGTGCGGACCGGGCCGACGATACACCTGTGGACAATCTTTGCCACACCAGCGCTGCGGAAATCGCCTTTCTCGTCCAGCAGGAGTTGGTGTGCCGACTTGGCGACATTCTGCTGCGTCGCACGCCTCTGGCCATCCGCGGCGAGATTTCGGACACCGTTATCGACCGGGTGGCCGCGATCGTGGCGGCAGAGGCCGGTTGGGATGAAGCAAAGACCCTCAACGAGATCCAGGATTTCCGGAGCGAACTTGAAGAGTTCTACGGCGTCTCAGCTGAGATGCTCGAACGCAGAACCCGCGACAGGAGCGAAACATGCGCATAAGTACCAAGGCTCGTATGAACCGGATGTTCACCAACGGGGGCTGCCTCGACGTGGCCATCGATCACGGTGTCTGCAACGAACCGGGCTTCCTCGTAGGGCTTGAGGACATGGCGAGCGTCGTCGACACGCTGATCAAGGCAAAGCCCGACGCCATTCAGATGGCCTACGGCCAGGCGGACCTGCTGCAGGCGCGGCCTGAGAAGGACAAGCCGGCGCTCGTCATGCGCATCGATATGGGCAATCCCTACAACGCCGAACGCCACCGGGTCATGTGGTCCATGCTCCAGAACCACGACGAACCGATCATTGGCGCGCTCGAAATGGATGCCGCCTGCGTCGTCGTGAACCTGTTCATGCTCCCTGACGAGCCGGAGCTCTTTCGCCAGTGCGTCGAAAACATCAGCAAGGTGCGCGCGGCGTGCCACAGATACGGCATGCCGCTGATGATCGAACCCTTGGTAATGCTCCCGAACGAGGTTCGCGGCGGCTATCAGGTGGACGGCGATGCCGACAAGATCGTCACCCTGGTTCGGCTGGCATCCGAAATGGGAGCCGACATCATCAAGGCCGATCCGACCGACGATCCGGACGATTTCCATCGGGTGGTGGAGGCGGCGCGCGTTCCGGTTCTTGTGCGCGGTGGCGGCAAGGAGGATCTGAAGAAGGTTCTGGCGAAATCCGCCGCACTGATGAAGCAGGGCGCGAAGGGCATGGTCTACGGACGCAATATCTACCAGCACGACAACCCGAAGGCTGTCGTCAACGCGCTGATGGCGATGATCCACAGTGGCGCCGACGGAGAGGAAGCCTGGGAAATCTACGACCGTGGCTGAGAACGGTCCCTATCTGCTCGGCCTCGACGCCGGCAACACTGTCATCAAGGCGGTACTGTTCGACGCGGACGGCCGCCAGGTCGCGATGCACGGGCTCGATGGCCACTCGCGCACGCCGCAGCCCGGCTGTGTCGAGCGCGACGTGGACGAGTTGTGGGCCAATGCGCGTGAAGCCATCCGTGCTTGTATCGCAAAAGCAGGGATCGAACCCGCGCAGATTGCGGCGGTCGGGACCGCCGGCCACGGCAACGGGCTTTATCTTCTTGACCGCGACGGCGAGGCGCTGGTCGGCATCCAGTCGCTGGACACGCGGGCGGCGGCACTGGCGAGCGAGCTCGACGCAGCTAGCGGCGCGGCAATGCACGCCATCAACCTGCAGCGGCCGTGGCCGTCTCAGACGCCGGTTCTGCTCGCCTGGCTGAAACGCCACGAGCCCGAATTTTACGCAAAGGCTGGAACTCTGCTCTTCGCCAAGGACGTCGTCACGTTCCATCTGACGGGAGAACGCGCGAGCGAGATTTCCGACATGTCCGGGGCGGGTCTGCTGCGGCTGCCGGAAGCAACCTATGACAGCGAATTGCTGGCGCTTTACGGTCTCGAGGACGCTCGGGCCATGCTGCCGTCGCTCCACCAGCCGACGGGCATCGCCGGCCGTGTTACCGCGACGGCTGCCGAGACCACCGGTCTTCGCGAGGGTACGCCCGTCGTTGGTGGCTTGTTCGACGTCGTCGCCTCGGCGCTGGGTTCCGGCGCGGTCGGTCCGGGCGATGCCTCGATTGTCGCTGGAAGCTGGTCGATCAACCAGGTGTTTTCCGACGCGCCGGTTCGCGACGATCGCGTCTTCATGATCTCGGCCTACGGCGACCGGCGCTTCGCCAACATGGAAAACAGTGCGACGTCGGCGGCCAATCTGGAGTGGTATGTGCGTACCCTGATCGAGCGCGGCGGCCACCACGACGATCCCTTTGCGATGGTGAACGAGCTTGTCGAGGCAGTGAGGCCGGCGCCCGATGACCCGCTGTTCCACCCGTTTCTTTATGGTGGCCGCATGGGCGCTCATCAGCGTGGAGGGTTCTACGGCCTCGGCGGCTGGCATGGAGAGGGCCATCTGCTGCGGGCCCTGTTCGAGGGGGTGATGTTCGAGCATCGGCGCCATGTCGAAGTCCTCGCCAAGGCCGGTGTCCGCTTCGACAAGGCGGCATTGTCGGGCGGCGGCTCGCGGTCGCGCTGCTGGCCGCAGATGTTCGCCGACGGGCTGGGCGTTCCCGTGACTGTTGCAGAGGCGCGCGAGACCGGTGCGCTCGGCGCGGCAATCGCTGCGGCAGTCGGCGTGGGCATCCATGCCGACGATGTTGCGGCAGTACGGGCGATGACACGGCCGGAACGAACATACGCGCCCGAGGTCGGCATGGCAGCCCATTATGACCGCCGCTACGGGATATGGACGCGGCTCACCGCCGCCATGGAACCGATCTGGAAGGATCTGGAAGCCTGATGATGAAGGCTCCCCACAACGAAGGCGAATACGATTACGTCATCGTCGGCGCGGGCACGGCTGGATGCGTTCTGGCGAACCGGTTGACCGAGGATTCGTCGACCCGCGTGCTGCTGGTCGAGGCCGGCGGAAGCGATAACTACCACTGGGTGCATATCCCCGTGGGCTATCTCTACTGCATCGGCAACCCGCGCACCGACTGGATGATGAAGACCGCAGCCGAGCCCGGCCTCAACGGCCGGTCGATCGCCTATCCGCGCGGGAAGGTCCTCGGCGGCTGCTCTTCCATCAACGGCATGATCTACATGCGCGGCCAGGCGGCCGACTACGACCTTTGGCGCCAACTCGGAAACACGGGCTGGGGCTGGGACGACGTGCTGCCCTGGTTCCTCAAATCGGAGGACCATCACGGCGGAAGCAGCCCCATGCATGGTTCCGGCGGCGAGTGGAAGGTATCGAAGCAGCGCCTGACCTGGGATGTGCTGCGCGCCTTCCAGGAAGGCGCAAAGGAATTCGGCATACTGCCGAGGGATGACTTCAACGACGGCAACAATGAGGGGTCGGGGTTCTTCGAGGTCAACCAGCGCCGCGGCCTGCGCTGGAACGCGTCGAAAGCCTTTCTGCGTCCGGCCTTGAAGCGCCCTAACCTCAGATTGGTTACCCACGCGCATGTCGAAGCGCTGGTTCTGGACGGCCCCAAGGCGACCGGCATCCGCTTCAGCCGCGACGGCGTGATGCATGAAGCATCTGCGGCAGGCGAAGTGCTGCTGACAGCGGGGGCAATCAATTCGCCGAAGCTGCTTGAGCAGTCGGGCATCGGCCGCCCGGAGCTGCTGCGCGATCTGGGCATCGACGTTGCGCATGAAAGTCCGGGCGTCGGCGAGAACCTGCAGGACCACCTGCAGATCCGCACGGCCTTCAAGGTGACAGGCGCCAGGACGCTCAACACGATGCTGCGCACCGCGCTGGGCAAGGCGCGTGTCGGGCTGCATTATGCGCTGACGCAGAGCGGTCCGCTTTCCATGGCGCCGAGCCAGTTCGGCATGTTCACGAAGTCAGATCCCGCCAAGGCCACACCCGATCTGGAATACCACGTCCAGCCCTTGTCGACCGACAAGCTCGGCGACCCGTTGCATCCGTTTCCGGCAATCACCGTTTCGGTCTGCAATCTGCGGCCCGACAGCGTCGGCAGCGTGCATGTGAAGAGCCCCGACACGTTCGAGCAACCGGAAATCCGGCCGAACTACCTGTCGACGTCCAGCGACCGCGAAACCGCCGTGAAGGCGGTACGCCAGGCCCGCCGGATGATGACGTCGCGCGCGATGCAACCCTACCTGCCCGAGGAGTTCCTGCCGGGCACCGAGCACCAGTCCGACGAAGCCGTGCTGGAACAGGTGGGCAATATCGCCACGACCATCTTTCACCCGGTCGGCACCTGCAAGATGGGCAATGACGACAAGGCCGTGGTCGGCGCCGATCTGAAGGTGCACGGCTTGGACGGGCTGCGCGTGATCGACGCATCCATCATGCCTCGTATCGTATCGGGGAACACGGCTTCACCCGTCGTCATGATTGCCGAAAAGGCAGCTTCCATGATACGCGCCGGATCACGTTCCCACTCTGCCCCAGGCAAGACATTCACAAAGCCGGCTCGGTAACGACGGCTCAGAGGGCCTTCGCCAGGAAAATTTTGCCCGGATACCGGATACAGGATTACATCAGCGAGGGCAGGAACAGGCTGATCTGCGGGAAGGCCACAATGAGGACGATCAGAATCAGGAAGGCGGTCCAGAACGGCAGCACCCCGCGAAACACGTCGTACATCGGGACGTCCCTGGCGATCGCCGCGATGGCGAAGACGTTGACGCCGATCGGCGGCGTGACGACACCGAGTTCGACCATGATGACGACGACCACCCCGAACCAGACGGGATCGAACCCGGCGCTCATCGCGACGGGATAGAACAGCGGCACGGTCAGCACCAGCGCCGGCAGCGCATTCATGAACATGCCGATCAGCACGTAGAAGACGAGGATGGCGGCGATCAGCTGATACGTGCCGAGCTGGAATCCGATGATGAGATCGGCAAGTTGCTGCGTAAGGCCGCTGATGGCGATGAACCTGCTGAACGCCGTCGCGAACATGAAGATGATGATGATCGCCGCGGACAGAAGCAGTGCCCGCTCGATCGACTGCCACAGCGTCGCCCATGTCAGGCGGCGCGTGAGCGCGGAAACGACCAGCGCGCCGAACACGCCGATGCCGCCCGCCTCGTTTGGCGTGACCGCGCCCGTATAGATGCCGCCGAGCACCAGCAGCATCAGAACGACGATGGGCCAGACCTTGGCGCTCGAAGAGAACCGCTCATTCCAGCTGCTGACCTCGCCGCGCGGCGCGAGCGCGGGATTCAGCCATGCGCGGATCGTGATCAGGCCGACGAGGATGAAGGCGAAAAGGATGCCGGGTAAAATGCCCGCCATGAACAGCTTGCCGATCGAAACCTCGGTAATCATGCCGTAGACGATGAAGGCGAGGCTCGGCGGGATCATCACGCCGATCGTCGCCGCGCAGGCGATCGATGCGGTCGCGAGCTTCATGTCGTAATCGTATTTGCGCATCTGCGGCAGGGCGATGGAGCCCATCGAATAGACGCCTGACAAAGTATCGCCGACAATCGAGGACAGGCCGGCACAGGCGACCGTGCTGGCGGATGCCAGCCCGCCGGGCAGGTGTCCGATCCAGCGATAGGCGGACCGATACAGGTCTTCGGCAAAGCCCGACGCGACGACGATCAGTCCCATCCAGGTGAACAGCGGCACGACGCTCCATGTCTGGTCGCTAACGACATCGATGGTGGTGGTCCCGAGACTGGTCAGGCTCGCCGTCGAGCTGACGAGGATGCTGATGCCGACAAGCGCGGTCACGGCCATCGCCGCCGCGATGTGGACGCCGAGAAAGATCAGGATGAAGCACAGGCTGATCGCGAACAGTCCGCGCGCGCTGCGCGGCAGTTCGAACGGCGCGTATTGCGGAAACAGCGCGAGAAGCAGGATGAGGCCGACCGCGACCGGCCACGCCAGCAGGACGGCAAGCGACCGGCTGTCGCGAAGCTGTACGGTGGCGTGCAGCGCGGAGGCGAGGCTGCCAAGAAGCGCGAGGGCGAAAAGGAGGATGAACAGCGTCGCGGCGGCAACAAATGGCCACTCCGGCAAACCAGTGACACCGGTGACGATGCCGTTGTCGCTGAGATAGCGTGCCTGCAGGAAGATGCGGTAGCCGGTGATCAATATGGTCGCCAGCGTCAGCAGCAGGCCGCCGGCGATGGTCGGCGCGCGCAGCCAGCCCGGCACCAGGCGCAGCAGCAAATCCACCCTTATGTGGCCGCCCTCGCGTTCCACCGCGGCCAGCGGGGTGAGGGCGACGATGATCATCAGCAGCCCGGTAAACTCCATCCCCCCGGGCACCACAAGCGAGAACATGTTGCGAAGCGAGACGTCCGAGACTGTCAGGATCATCATCGCCGCGAGGGCTGCCGCCCCGACGTAGATCGACGCGCGGGCCGGAAGGTCGATCAGGCGCCGGATTGCCTGTGCGAACCGCTCGAGACCGGCGGGCAAGCCGCGATCGCCTTCGCCGGAATCGGCCGCTTGTGCCACTTCTTGTCCTTCGCGTGAGACTGGTTTCGGCCGTGCTGGCTGACTTGGGCCGGCACGGCCCGGGAGGTTACTCGACGCTTCCGGCGGCGAGTGGAAGGGGTGCGGCCTAGTTCTGGTCGTAGAGTTTCATCAGCCGCACGGCCTCGTCGAGGATTTCCTGCCCCGGCATTCCGGCCGCGTCCGCCTTTTGCACCCACTCGGCCCAGAAGGGTTGCATCTCGCCGGCCAGCGTTTCGGCGTCCTCCGACGAAAGAGTGAACAGGTTTTCGGGCGGGATGCTTGCCGTCGCGGCCGCCGCGCCATTGGTGGTGTTATAAAAGAAGTAGACGGGCTGCAGGTCCGAAATGTGCGCCTGTTCCGCCGGCGTCAGCTTGTTCCACGTGTCCTTGTTCATCACGGTCGAGTAACTGCCCGGATTGAGGTTAAGCAGCGTGTGATAGGTCGTGACTTCGTTCAGCTTGAAGTTGTTGACCCAGCCCCAGGCGCACAACACCCCATCCACCGCCCCCCGTTGCAAAGCAAGGTATGCATCGGGTCCAACCATCACGCTGGCGCTGACACCAAGCTTCTCGAGCACTGCGACACCGGCCGGGTCCTGCGCTGCATAGACCTTGCCCTTCACGTCAGCCAGTGTACGTACCGGTTCGGCGGTATGCAGGTGGGAACCCATCGCCACGAAGGTGGCGATATCGACCACGTTGTCAGCATCGCTGTAGAGTTCGCCCATTTCGGGGAACTGGTCGCAAAGCCGCCAGTAGACGATCGTGGCGAGCGTCTGGTTCTTGGACAGGCCCGGCAGGCTGAACAGATCCATCTGCGGAAACTTGCCGGGCAGAACCGGATGCCAGACGAAACCGATGTCCAGCAGGCCGGCGCCGGTGGACTGCAGCCAGTCCTTGAATGGCGTAACCGAATTCGGCGGGAAGAACGCCACTTCGGCGCGGCCGCCGGTAATATCCTCGATCTGTTTCGCGAAGCGGCGGTCCATGTCGTTCCAGGGTGTGCCGTCGGGCGAGGCGAACTGCATCTTGAGTTCGAGTTCGGCCGCCGCTGCCGGCAATGTGCCCGCCATCTGCGCGCCGGCCACTGTGGCCAGCGTCAACCCGCCAAACGCCCTTCGGCTGAACTTGCGGCCAGATATGCTGCTGTCGTTGTGTTGGATTGTCATGTCTTCCTCCCAGCTTTCGCGAGCGCGGCTCGCCGAAAACACATGCGCGGCGTTGGCCGCAGTCCTCCACGACCGAGCCTAGGTTCGCCAAGGGATCAGGAAAACTAATTTCTTCTAACGATTTCCGTTATACTTGCTTAAAGCAGAAGCTAGCCAACCATCCGGTTCCATTCCTCGGCGCTGCGCTGCAGTTCCTGCCGGAAATAGTCATGCAGCTGGCGTGACGCACGCGATAGGGGCCGCTGCGTTGGATGGATGAGTGCCAGTTCGACATCAAGAACCGGGTCCACGATCGGATTGACCGTGACGCGATCGTTGCCCAGTTCCTTGAGGCATATCCAGAACGGCAGGATTGTGGACCAGTCGTTGAGACTGAGAAATTCAAGTCCCGTTGAGAGGCTGGCAATCGAAATCGTACGCTCCACCGTGATCTCTCCGTTGCGGATCGCGGCATCGATCTTGGGCCTCAGACTGTGGGTGGCTGACGGTATCGAGAGTTTCAGCGGGGCGATTTCGTTTAGCCGCACGGGCTGCATCGGCATAAGGCCGCGGCGCGAACCCGAGATCAGGGCCACGGGAAACTTGCCGATGGCAGTCGCGGTCAGGCCCACCTGCGGTTTGGCGAATTGCCCGACATAGAAGTCCAGCGCGCCTCCCGATGCTTCGGCGACGAGCGCGTCCGCAGTGCCGCTTGCGATGTCGACATCGATGCGGGGATATTCACGCACGAAGCGGGCAAGCGCCGCCGGCAGCACCGCCTTGGCAAGGCCCGGCGCAAAACCCGCCGAGACAGAACCGCTCAGCCCTGACGAGAAGTCCTCGATCTCCATTTCTGCCTCGGAGACGGCTTTCAAGACCGCAAGGCACCGGTCATACAGCCGCCACCCTGCCGCGGTCGGGTTCACACCGCGCCGCGTGCGCTCGAAGAGGCCGGTCTTGAGCCTGCCTTCCAGCGCGCTCATCTGCTGGCTGACGCCCGATGCCGTGCAGTTCAGCCTCGTCGCGGCGGCACTCAGCGAGCCCTCCTCACAGGCAGCGACAAAATAGCGGATTTGCCTGAGGTCCATCTGCAACCCTTATTTGCTTTCAGCAGATCATAACACTGATCTTAGAAAAGATAACTACCGGTAACATCTGATCCGCTCCTATGGTCAAGCATGTGGCTCTGGGAGGAGCCGTTGCCTGTGCACCCGCAGCTCCGGACGACGCGCCTTGCGTCGCCCACGACAGGAGAACCGCATGCTACCGCTCGACGGGTTTCGAGTGCTCGACCTGACCCACGTCCTCGCCGGTCCGTGCGCCACGCATCACCTGTGCTGTCTTGGCGCGGAGGTGATCAAGGTCGAACGGCCGGGCGGTGGCGATCCGATGAGGGCGCTGGACATGCAGCCGGAATTCGATGGCCTGCCGCCCGGGTTCCGCGCGCTCAATGCGGGCAAGAAATCGATCGTCGTGGACCTTGCGACCGAAGAGGGGCGCGAGGCCATCCTCCGGTTTGCGGCGACATGCGACGTTTTCGTGGAGAATTTCAGACCAGGCGTCGCCAAACGTTTCGGTCTCGGTGCGGACGATATCAGGGCTGTCCGGCCGGACGTCATTTATTGTTCGATCTCGGGATGGGGGCATGGCGGTCCCAACAGCACGCGCGGCGCTTATGACCATGTCATACAGGCCGCAACCGGCATGATGGCGCTGCAGGGCGGCACCGCCGATGATGCGCCGGTCAAGGTCGGCTTTCCCGTCATCGACATAGCGACGGGAATGAGCGCGGCAGAAGGGATCATGGCTGCCCTCATTCGCCGGCTGCGCGGCGACAAAGCGCCGATCACGCTGGACGTTTCCATGGTCGACTGCGCGCTGGCTCTGATGTCGGGCCCGACCGCCAACACGCTGGCCACCGGCAAGGCGCCCGACCGCGTCGGCAACCGCGGTTTCGTCGGCAGTCCGGGCGCGGAAACCTTTGCGACTGCGGATGGCCACATATCCGTTGCCGCCAACACGATGGGCCAGTTCAGGACACTGTGCCGCGAGCTCGGCAGGCCGGACCTGGCCGAACCGCCACACGTGCCGGCGGGGCTTGGTGCCGGCGCGTTCTTGGCGAATGCGGCGACTGACGAATTGCGCCGCGAGCTTGCCAGCGCATTCGCAACGATGAATGCCGATACGCTTGAGGCCGACCTCAACGAGAACGGCGTGCCCTCGTCAAAAGTGCGCGACCTCGGCGAATATCTCACCACGCTCTATCCGCAGACACCGGGTATCGGCGTTGAGGGCGAGCCGGTCGCGCTTGGACCGGCTTTCCGCTGGGGTGATCTCGGAGCGCCGTCGCTGCCTGCCGCGCCGCGGCTTGGAGCGGATACCGATCTCCTGAATTCCGGCGCGGCGTTGGCCTCGCCTCACCGGGCGAACGTGACATGACGGGCTACCTGTCGGGAAAGACACCGAGCTTCCCGACGCTTAACAGGGAGGAATGGAAATGAACCCGATTACGAGAAGGCTGTTTGTCTCACTTGCGGCAGGCGCCGCAATGAGTATCGGCGCAACGACGGCATATGCCGAACCATCCGGCGCCTTCAAATATGCAGAGCAGGTGAAGCTCATCACCATGGACCCGCAGCAACAGAGCGGCAGCGGCGTTCCCTATCTGCGCCCGGTCTATGAATCGCTTTTCGAGCGGGACGAGAACGGCAAGCCGGCTCCGCTTCTGGCGACCGGCTACGAGATCGACGGCCTCAATGTGAAGATCACGCTGCGCGAGGGCGTCAAGTTCTCAAATGGCGAAGCTTTCAACGCCGAGGTCGCCGCGGCCAACATCAACCGCGGCGTCGAACTTGCGATCATCGAGGGTCTGAAGACCGTCGAAAGCGCGGAAGCGAACGACGAATACACCTTCACGATCAAGCTGAAGGAGAAGGATCCGGCCATCATCGACAGCCTCACCCACACGGGTGGCATGATGCTGGCGCCGGAAGCGATGGCCGATCCCACGATTGACCGCAATCCCATCGGCACCGGGCCGTATGTCCACAGCAAGGAAGAATCGCGCGAGGGCGAGGTTCAGGTCTACACGCCGAACCCGACCTACTGGGACCCCGACATGATCGGCCTCGAGCGCTATGAAGTCTGGGAGATTCCGGACGACACGGCGCGCCTCAATGCGCTCAAGACCGGTCAGATCGATGCCGGCAACTGGCTCGCCAACCCGCAGTCGGCGATCATCGACAGTGCGCCGGATCTTACGCTTGTCCGCAACACCGGCGGTCTGAACTATCACGTCATCATTTCCGACCGGAATGGCACGCAGGTACCGGCTTTCGCCGACGTGAACGTGCGTCAGGCCATGGCGCATTCGATCGACCGCGCTGCTTTCGGCAAGGCGATCCTGTTCGGTCTGTCGGAAGATACCTACCAGCCCTATCCAAAAGGGCACTGGGCCCACAATCCGGATGTCGAGGGCGCCTATGCCTACAATGTCGAGAAGGCCAAGGAGTACATGGCCAAGTCGGACTTCCCGGATGGGTTCACCTTCGACATGCCCTCGATCCCGATCTACCAGTCGCGTCTGGAGGCGCTGGCAGGATTCTTCAACGAAATCGGCATCACGATGAACATAGTACCGGTCGAGCCGGGTACTCTGGCCCGCCGCAGCCGCACGACGGATTTCCCGGCCACAAATCTCGTTTGGGCCACCAACAACGATCCGAAATTCCTGGCGTTGCGCTATATCTATGAGGATGCTGCCTACAATCCGTTCCAGACCAAGCCGAGCGAGGAACTGCTGGCTTCGGCTCTCGCCGGCCTGGAGTCGGTGGACACCGACGTCCGTGGACCCGAATACCAGAAGATGGCGGCGAGGCTCGCGGAAGAGGCGTTCCTGATCTTCGTGGCGAACTCCCCGATCCTGATCGGCGTCACAAACGCGACGGCCGACAATCCGACGGTTGTCTACCGGTACGGCGAGGATTCCATTAATCTTCGCGGTCTGAAGGCAAACGACTGACAAGCTGGTTCCATGTTCAGGCTCATCCTCCAGCGGCTTCTTGCGCTGGTGCCCCTGCTGTTCATCGTGTCGGTGCTGACGTTCTCGTTTACGTCGCTGTTGCCCAGCGATCCGGTCGACCTCATTCTTGGCGACACGGGTACGGACGAACAGCACGAGATGCTGCGGGAGCGCATGGGCCTGAACGAACCCATCCACGTCCGGTACGTGCAGTGGCTAAGCCGGGCGGTGCAGGGCGACCTCGGATCGTCCTACTTCAATAGCGTGAGTGTGATGGGGGCCGTGATGCAGCGGCTGCCCGTCACGCTTTCCCTGACCGCGGTTTCGGCGCTCATAGCCATCGTCGTCGGGGTCGCCGCAGGCGTTGCCGCCGCGCTTCGCCCGCGCTCATGGGTCGACCGTTTCGCGACGCTCGGCGCGACCTTCGGTCAGGCAATCCCGAACTTCTGGTTCGGACTGATCCTCGTGGCGGTGTTCGCGGTGAGCCTGCGGTGGTTCCCCGCCACCGGTTTCACGCCTATCACGGATTCTCCTTGGGAGTGGCTGCGCAGCGTGATCCTTCCCTCGATTGCGCTCGGCACTTCGTCCAGCGCCGCGATAGCGAGGCAGGTGCGCTCGTCCATGGTCGGCGTTCTGCAGCAGGATTACATCAGGGCAGCACGGGCGCAGGGTATTTCGGCGCGGCGCGTTCTCTTCAAACACGCCTTGACCAACGCAATGATCCCGGTTGTGGCGGTGCTTTCCTTTCAGATCACGGTTCTGCTGGGCGGTGCGCTGATCGTGGAACAGGTCTTCGCCATAAACGGGCTCGGAACGCTCGCCATCGCGGCGGTGCGCCAGCAGGACATTCCGATGCTGCAGGGGCTCGTTCTCGTCATGGTGGGGCTGGTCGTGGCCGTCCAGCTTTTCACCGACGTGATCTACGGGCTCCTTAACCCCAAAGCGCGGCCAACGTGACCGTCGAGAATACCGAAAGTAACGGCACCGGCGCCTACGGCAAGCCGCGGCGGATGACCGCGTCAAACGCCATCGTGGGCGTTGCGGTGTTCATTCTGGCACTGCTTTGTTTCCTGGCCGTCTTCGCCGACGTGATCTCGCCGTACGATCCGTTGCGGCAGAACCTGATCAAGGCGCTACAGGGTCCGTCCGCGCAGCATTGGCTGGGGACGGACGATCTCGGGCGAGACGTGCTGTCGCGGCTGATCTACGGCTGCCGCATCGCCGTGATCGCCGCAGCGGAAGCAACGGCCATCGCCGTGCTGCTGGGCGTCCCGATCGGACTGTTCATCGGCTATCGCGGCGGATGGTGGGACTGGACCGTTATGCGCATCGTGGAAGCCGTAGTGTCGATCCCCGGCATCATGGTCGCCATCGTGATCATAGCAATCCTTGGCCCCGGTCTTCACCGCGCCATGATAGCGCTCGGTATCCTGTTTTCGACATCCTTCCTGCGACTGGCACGCGGCGTGGTTCTGGCCGAGCGCGAGGAGGTCTATGTCCGCTCCGCCAAGGTCGTCGGCGCCTCGGACAATCGTATCCTGTTGCGCCACATATTCCCCAATATCGCGCCGCCCCTCATCGTGCAGGTGACGCTGACCGTCGGCGCGGTGCTACTTTCTGAAGCCGGGCTCAGCTTCATCGGTCTTGGTGTTCAGCCGCCGCAGGCAAGCTGGGGCACGATGCTGAATACCGCCGCCGAGTTCATGCAGTTGAACTGGTTCCTGGCAATCCCGCCCGGCATAGCCATTATCTTGACGGTGTTGTCTGTGAACCTTCTGGGTGACGTTCTGCGCGACTCGATAGGCCGAGGCATCGCCGTAACCGCTTCCCGCCAAGAGATAGCGCCCCGCCCCGCTGCAAACGCTCCAGGTACCATCCTGCCGGCCCGACCTCTGGAGGCGCGCGACGACGAGGTGTTGCGTGTCGAAGGCCTCGAAGTGGTGGTCGGCTCCGATCACGGTGTGCCAATCATCACCGACCTGTCATTCACGATAGCGCGCGGGGAGACGCTCGGGCTCGTCGGCGAGTCCGGTAGCGGCAAGACCATGACCGGGTTGGCGATCCTCGGACTGATGGGCCCGGCGCTTCGGACCACGAAGGGCTCGATCGTTCTTAATGGCACCGATCTGCGCCCCCTCAAATCCGCCGAGATCGAGGAGGTGCGCGGCGAGGAAGTGGCGATGGTCTTCCAGGACCCGACGACCAGCCTGAACCCCGCTTTCACGGTTGGTAGCCAGATCGCCGAGGTGCTGCGCACCAAGCACGGACTCTCACATAAACAGGCCTGGGAAGAGACCGTAGGCCTGATCGAACGGGTAGGCATCCCCCAGCCCGTGATGCGCGCCCGTGCCTATCCGCATGAACTTTCAGGCGGCATGGCCCAGCGCATCGCGATTGCGCGCGCGCTGAGCTGCAATCCCTCGCTGCTCATTGCTGACGAGCCGACGACCGCCCTCGACGTGACGGTGCAGCAGGAAATCCTCGATCTCTTCCGCGACCTGCAGGACGAGTTCGGCATGGCGATCCTGTTCATCACCCACGACCTCGCCGTGGCCGCCGACATCTGCGATCGCATCAGCGTGATGTATGCGGGAGAAATGGTGGAGATGGCCGAGGTCAACGCGCTGTTCGACAAGCCGCTGCATCCCTACACCGCCGGCCTGCTCTCCGCGATGCCGCATGCCTCCGACCGCAATCCGCCGCTGCCGACCATTCGCGGCAACGTCCCGCGGCCCGGATCGTGGCCGACGGGATGCCGCTTTTCCAACCGCTGCGATTTCGCCATCGACGCCTGCCACCGGCGCATTCCATTGACCGGCAGCGAACGGCTGGTCCGCTGCATTCGCGCCGACGAACTCGATTTGAGGCCGGGCACATGATCGGCAAGCCTCTGCTCGAGATCAAGGACCTGTCGGTGACCTATTGGGGGCGCTCGCTGCTTGGCTTCGGCGGCAAGCCGTTTGTAGCGGTGAAAGACGCCAACCTCTCAATCCGTGCCGGCGAGACGCTCGGGCTTGTGGGCGAATCCGGATCGGGCAAATCCTCGATCGCCAACACGGTGCTCGGGCTGGTGCCTGCGTCATCCGGATCCATGCGCTTCGGCGACCACGATCTCGTGGCCATGAAGACACGCTATCCCTCCGAGGTGCGCAACCAGATCCAGGCGGTGTTCCAGGACCCGTATTCCTCGCTCAACCCGTCCATGACGGTGGAGGAAATCGTTACCGAGCCGTTGCGCGTCCACACCGGCATGAGCAAGGCTAGGCGGCGGGAGCGCGCGGTCGAACTTCTGAAGCTTGTGTCTCTTTCGGAAGAACATCTGTCGCGCCATCCGCACCAGTTCTCCGGCGGGCAGCGCCAGCGCATCGCGATCGCGTCGGCGCTAGCGCTGCAGCCGAAGCTGATCGTGCTCGACGAGCCGGTCAGCGCGCTCGATGTTTCAACGCAGAACCAGATCATCAACCTGCTTTACGAACGTCGTGACGCGCTCGGCATCGCCTACCTGCTGATCGCCCACGACCTGGCGCTGGTGCACCACATCTCGGACCGCATCGCGGTCATGTATCTCGGCCACATCGTGGAGGAGGGGCCATCGGACCGGGTCTACAAGAACCCTGCGCATCCCTACACCAGGGCGCTGCTCGAGGCGGTGCCGCTGCTCGATCCCGAACGCCAGCGCGCGCGCCGGGCAAGCCGCAAGCTGCAGCCGGCGCAGGACATGCAGCGGATCGCCGACGTCGGTTGCCCCTACAAGAACCGCTGCCCGTTCGTCATGCCGCGGTGCCAGACGGAAATGCCGCCAGCTTACCCGGTGGACGGCGGCGGCGTCGCCAACTGCTTTCTCCTGGCGCCCGAGGTGGAGCAGAGCGCCAAACATACCAGGGAGCCGGAGCGCATCGCCTCATGACCGGTCCGCCGCGCTACCCCGCTTCCCCGCGCCCGGCGGCGGTCAAGCTCCGTGAGGACATCACGCCGTCGGGTCTTCTCGACATTTCGCCGCTGCCGCTCGTGTGCCGCTGGCCGGAGACCGGAGAGATCAAAGGATTTGCCGTCTTCTGCCACGGGCTGAGCGCCTGCGGGCTCGACTATGCCGAACTTTGCAGCCACTGGGCCGCGAACGGCTACCTCGTCATCATCCCGACCTTTCGCGACTGGGTCGACGCAGTCGCCAGAGCAGAACCCGGACTCGGCTATGAACCGGGCGGTAACGGTCTTGCATGGGCGACGCATCCGAAAATGCGGGCACGGCTGTTCGAGATATTGCACACGCCCGAGTACTGGCTGGCGCGGCTGGCGATCGTGCGCCACGTCATGGACAATCTCGAAACGGTTTTCGAGCAGACCTGCGGGCCGCAGCCGAAATCGATCAAAGGTGCAATCACCGGCCACTCTTTCGGCGCCTACACGTCGCAGCTTTTCGCCGGTTGCGAGATCGACCTTCCGGGCGAGGGGGCTGCCAATTTCAGGGACGACCGGTTCGCTGCGGCTATCCTGCTCAGCGCCCAGGGTCGCGACCAGCAGGGCCTGCGCGAGGGCTCGTGGGACGGGATCACCGGACCGATGCTGAACGTCACCGGCACGCGCGACGGCGGCGCCAAGGGGCAGGACTGGCACTGGAAGGTGGAGCCCTACGAGTTCGCGCCGCCGGGCGACAAATATCTCGCGTTGCTGACCGACGCCGACCATTATCTCGGCGGCATAGCCGTCCCCGAGCAGGTGCAGGTGCCAGGCCAGAAGGACGCGGTGTTCCAGGTGACGTTGGCTTTTCTCGACGACTATCTGGCCGGCGATGCGGCGGCCCGGAACTGGCTTTCCTCCATCGATAACAGGGTCGGCGACTGCCAGCTGGTTTTCAAGCGCAAGTAGCCGGAGAAGTTCCGGGGTTATGACGATCATGCCGGAAGTCTGCTCGCATTTAGCCTCGGGGCCGCTAGCGGCCTGTCCGCTCTCGAGCTGAAAGGTGGAGCGACAGTCACGCGCGAGCAGCTTCGATTCCGCAGCGTGATGCCCCCGCTAACCTAGACCCAACATTACGCTGGATTTATCGCGCAACCGAATGCAGAAAGCACTCGGGCTAATATTTGGGGGCTGGCGGCGTCTGATCGTCGTGCGGTTTGTTGATGTCAGAGCGCACAAAGCAGAGTCTGATCGCAACGATTTACGCAGCGACGCTGTCGCCAGAAGGGTTCAACGATCTGGTCGCTGACCTGGCGGACCAGTTGAGTTCTATAGTGGAACGAACCAAGGGGGTCGGCGAGACCGGCCATAGGCTCCCCGACAGCCTAGAGCGCTTTTTCGACCGAGACGCGCTGGCCGATCTTGAACAGCACATCCGAACTGCAAACGTGATCCAGCAGCGGATCGGACATTTCGACAATAACGCCGAGAAAGTCCAGTTCATCGCCGATTGCGTTCCAAGCCCGGCGATCGTCTTTGACGCCAGCGAGCGCGTTGTTGCGGCCAACCGCTCGGCGCGGCGGCAATCCCTGACAGGCACCCCAAAGTTGACCGACATGACCGGAAGCCGCGACGAATTGACGAAAATCAGGAAAGCCGTATCCGCTCTCGGTTTGACGGGCGATTTCGCGTCGGTTCCGCTTGCCACGGATCTTGCGAACGGGTTGAACAGTTGTGCCCTTCTGAAGCGTATTCATCCGGGTTTCAGCGGCCGGAAGGGCGGCGACCTCTTTCTGCTAACGATTGCAGACTTCGGTTTTGACGAGGCAACGCGGGTCAGTTTCCGCGATGCCTACGGCCTTACCAATGCGGAAGCCTCGGTGGCCGTGCTGCTCGCAAGCGGCCTCAACGCAGAGGAAATCGCTCGCGACCGTTCGGTCTCGCTGGTGACGGTGAGGAGCCAAATCAAGTCGATCAAGCACAAGACGCGGGCCCGCGATCTGCCGCGCCTGGTCAGGCTGATCTGCGGGTATGCGGTTGGGATCCTTGCGCCAAACGGCACGCTGACGCCCCATCAGTCGCCCCTGGTCGACGGCACATCGGCATCCTCCGGCATGTTCACATTAAGCGACGGTCGCCAGATGGAATACATCGTCCAGGGCGCTCCTGACGGGCGCTCCGTGCTTTCCTTCCACAATATGCCCTACGGCCTTGTCCTGCCGGAAGCGGGTATACGCGCGGCGGCTGCACGGGGCTTGAAGATCATCGCCCCGCTGCGCCCCGGGCACGGGCGGTCCGGCCCGCTCCCGGGCGTCACTCGCGACGATCTGTTCAACCAGGTCGCCCGCGATGCGGACGAGCTGTTGACCCACCTGGACGCACCGAAGGCCGTGCTGCTTGGCCATAGCGGCGGCTCCAGCTACGCAATCCGTTTCGCCAGCATGTTCCCGCACAAGGTTACATCCATCTTAATGCTGACGCGGGCGCCGATCTGGAAGGACGAGTGGTACAGGCTTCTGCCACAGCGCCAGAAGCTGATCTCGACCATGCTCAGATACATGCCGAGCCTTGCCAACGTACTGATCTGGGCGATCCTTTCTTACGTGAACCGCCAGGACGGCAACGATTTTCTGCGCCAGTCGGTCAAGGAAAGCGAGGCCGACCTGCGCGCGCTGGACGACCCGGAAACGCTGCGCCTGATGGAGGACGGCATCAAATTTGGGCTGGTCCAGGGCCCGGACGCCTTCTGCCGGGACTGGGAGGCGATGGACATCGACATGACAGCCGAGGCGCGCGCCCTGCCGCATCCCATGCATATCATCCAGGGCGCAGACGACCTCATCACCCGGCCGGAATTCTCCGCAGCCTTCGTCGAACAGGTGCCGACCGCCACGCGGGAAATCGTCAAGGGAGCGGGCAACCTCCTGTTCTACAGCCATTGGCGCCGCGTGATCGACCGGCTCTGACACTGGGTACCGGCAACAAACTCGCGCTGAAAAGTCATTTGCATACCCACTAGTAGGTATGACTGACGTCGCCGACTTCCTTAATAAGACAGATATCTGCGGGTGGGCCAGCGGCTTGGCAGCTGCCCCGAATTCGAAAGACGTAGATGGAGGAAGCGGTGAGAAGAGTATCAGAATTTCTGGTTGTGTTGTTTCTTTCTTTCGCGGCCAGCCCCGCCCTGGCCCAAAGTGCAAGCGCGGACCAGAGGACCTGGGCTGCAGGCGCCGTTAGCTATATCCAGCTCATGAGAGCGATGAATCACAAGATAGAATACGCGACCGCGATGATTCAGGCGGCGAGCCCCGAAATCGGGAACAACGCGACGTGGACCTACGCGCTGCTCGCAGCCGGGAACTACCCGCCCGAAAACATCGGTGACTATTTTCGGCAGTTGGGCGTGTACCCCCAGACATTTGACGAAGGGCCGCGAACGCACATTCAAATCATGCGGGCGGCGGGCCTGAACGCGAATGACGTCTACCAAGGATTCTCCGGAACTTGGTGCACCCCCGGCCGAGCTTATGCGAACAATTGCCAGGACAAGTTCAACCAGCTCAACACGGGGAACGTGGGGGTACAGGATCTTATCGCTGTTTATACTTATCGCGGGGCGCCAGGACATTTCCCGCTCGATGTGAGAGCGCCGGAGGGCACAACCGATCCCGCCACTGTCTGCAATCTTTCGACAACGCGTTCGATCCCGGTTTGCCATCCCTATGTAGCGCCTTCTGGCGGCGCGTGCAGCCCCATTCCTTGTTTCAGATCTCGGGTGGGGCTGTGGGCACGCCCAAACCTGACTTCGTCCTTTAGAATAGTGGCGGAGTACGATTTCGGACTAAAAGGACATCTGGGCGTCTGTTCGCTGACCCATCACAAAATATACGATCACGGAAAATGGTACTCGAACTGGTATGATCCGAGATTGGCTGTTGCTCTAGCTGGCGTCTGCACAGCCGTCGTACCGTAACGATTCTGGCGACAAGTCCCATTGGGCGCTGGAAAGATCGGCCTGCGAAGTGAGAACTGGTACTGGTGATTTGGAGCGCGCCGGTCGAGCCCAGGATTTGCCAATATCAGTGATGGACCACCCGGAGCACCTGCGCTCCGGGCTTCTTTCAAGCTGCAGGGAGAACACGCATGCCGAAAACACCTCTCTCACCCGAGAAATCTATCCGCGCTGGCGCCGGGGCTGATCGGCTGCATGGTCTTCATCATGGCGGCCGCCAGCGGGCGCATCGAATTCGGTGCCGAGCTTCGCCGAAAAGGTTGGGAGGCTGCTCTTGTAGGCTGCCTATGAACCGCACCAGCGGGCCTGCCTGAAGCTTCTTCACGAAGCGTCGATGAAGGCCAAACACATCGCAACCGGAATGACGACGATCGAGGGATAGATGATCACAAGATTTGCACGATGCACTGCTCTTCTCGCCCTCGCCGCCCCGGCCCTTGTTGGCCATGCATGGGCGGGAACCAATGTCTATGGCGGGTATGACATTTTCGGCGGCAGGGAAACCGCCTATGGCGAGACGGGCGGCTGGACTGTCTCGTCCGCCACGGTGGACGGCAAGTTTGCCTATTGTGCCGGGGAAACGCACGCTGGCGGTCAATGGCGACTGGGCACTGACGGGATGCAATGGCAGCTCGGCGTGCCCTATGCACCCTCCACCGGCGAATGGCAGGGCGAGTATGAGATCGACGGCAGGCGTATGCCCGCCAGCGGCGTTGCCGCAAATGGCTGGTCGTTCATGTGGCTGGGCCTTCAGGAACTCGACGAGGTGCGAAACGGCAGCGAAATCATCCTCGATATCGCCCGCGCCTCGATAGACTTGTCTCTGAAGGGCACCGCCGCCGTCATCACCAAGATCGAGGAATGCGTCAGCCGGCAGGGCGCGGGCGGCAACGCCTCGGCTGCGTCCACCGCGCAATCGCAAACGGACCTGTACCCGACCTTCGAGATGTGCCAGCCGGCCGGGTCGGTGAGAACCGAACGGAACGGGCCGGAAACCGCGGTGACCTTCCGGGTGGACAACAGCGTTCCCGTCCCGGTCGACCTGTTCTGGATCGACCCCAATGGGACTTCGCACCCCTATGGGCAGATCGCGCCCGGACAGTCGATACAAATGAACACCTATGCCGGCCATCTGTGGATGGCGACGGATGGCGGCTCCTGCGCCTATCAGGAGGTCGAGCCCGGCGCTCAGACCATCACCTTCGTCGTCGACGCGCCGCCGGACACCGGTGGTAACGGTGTGAGCGACAATGATACGGGCAAGCTTCCCGGCACCGGCCTCACCCACGAGCAGGCGGCGGCGCTGATCGGTGGGGAGAAGCCCTCGCAGGAAGCGTTTTTCGACCCCTACAAGGACTGCAAATGGGCGATCAATGAGACGCCATTCCCAACCCTCGACGGCCCCGGCTATCTTCTTTATTACGTGCCCGAGTGCAAGGGCCGCAAATCGCTGCTCGATTATGCCGGCGGCGCGCATTACTCCGAATTGACGGTAGTCGACTCGGCTTTTGCCGCCTACTCCGAAGAACCGTTCACCCCGCCCGGCTATCCGTTGGTGCGGATCGCGGATCCTGGCGAGGGCGATCTAAGGGCCAATTTGCTGGTACGGGTGCGCTCGGAGATGGAAGACTCGGCCATGCAGCCGAAATGCGGCATTCTGCCCACGGATTACACCGGCCTCCCGGCGGATCATATCGTCATAGGCCTCATGCCCGAGCATAGGAACGATAAGCCTGAATATTTAGAGCCTTATGGTGCTGTCGGGCTCTGCGGGCCGTTCGGGGAAAATGACGGCGTCTCCTTCTGGCGCATCTTCCAGCGGAGAGCCTGGTTCTTCAATCTGGGGCAGGATGCTTACCAGGATATCGACGCCGCCAGCCTGACGCTGGTGACCAGCGACGGCGCGGGCGGCTGGAAGCGAGTTCAATAGAACAATAAGCAACCGCGATGAAGAAAACCTTGATCGCCTCTGCAGCGACCGTGATGGCGACAGCAACCAGCGCGCCGGCATTGGAACTCCTTGTCGCAAATTTACCGATTCAGACGACGGACGAGGAGCTTTCCCAGCTGTTCTGGGAATTTGGCGAGGTCACAAGTGCAAGAGTCATACTAGACCGGGAGACTGGCCGCTCCAAGGGTTACGGCTATGTCGAAATGCCAGACGCAGACGAGGCATATATCGCAATTCAAGCGCTAGACGGAAGCGCGTCGGGCATCGGGCGTCCGGTTGCTGTCAGTGAATCGAAGTCGCGGACGAACACTTCACCGAGGAACCAAAATTCGAGGCCATAGGGTAGTGGCGGAAAACGCGCCGAATAACCAGACATGAAAGATCATCGTCATGAAAAGAAAACTGACAATAGCCGCCCTGCTGTTCCTTGTTGGCGTCCCTGCGGCGCTGGCCGAGGAATGGAACTTCGGGGGGCAATGGCAATGGGCCAGCAATCCAAAATTCGCGGCTGCCGCCAGTAAATACGCCAATACCTATTTCTACCTGACGCTTTATCCCGCCACGCTAACGGGCAACCGGATCAAGGGAAAATACTGCATCGGCGAAACTCGATGCAGCGAAATCGTCGCCTCTGAGCAGCCCGGCGAATTCATGGACTTCACTCTCGACGGCCATTTCTTTCAGTTCTATCTCAACAAGGAAACACAGATGCTGGAAGGCTCGTTCTGGGACAAGAATTCCGACCGGAACGACTTCCCCGACGCCACGATCTCCATGTCGCCGCTGGGGTAAGCCCCAGTTGATATTACTTCGTCAGGGATGGGCGGCTGTCTGAACGCACCTCGGATGACCTTCGCCGCGCCAAGTTGCGCTATTCGAAGTCGTTGGCAATTCTGTCTTGTACTGCCATCGCCGGCACGAGCCAGTCCGCCTCGGATTCCACAAGCGTCTCGAAGAGCTGGATCAGGCGAGGATCCAAGGTTGCCAAGAAGCTATCTCCCTAAGGGGTTTCGTCCTCGCGTTGTACCCTCACTCAAATCAGCGACCCTGATTGCCATTCAAGCCGATATGAATGATTTGGCCAGCGGCAGGAACCATCGGAGGATATCGCTATCGCGGTCTTCGCGCAGATAGACGCTTCTTGGGTACGAAGCCGCCGAAACAATTGGATGAACGGCGGCTTTCGGAGTTGGAATGATCGACATTGAACGGCAACAATGAGGGCGCGAAGCGGACGCTGCGCGCAATGTAGCCCGATTGCCGCTTTGGATCGGTAGCTGATCGATTTTGACGAGTGCCTCGTCCGCTTGGACTATGGTGGTGTCAACAGACTGGCGGGGGGAGGGGACGCCGGTTATATCTGGCACAGGCATCTGAAAGGTGCATTGGAGACGAAATATTGTCAGGACGAATGCGCGCGAATATGAACTATTCGCGGCTGCGGTTTGCCATCGCGCCGATGATGGACTGGACCGACCGGCATTGCCGGTTTTTCCATCGCCGGCTGACGCGGCATGCGCTGCTCTACACCGAGATGGTGGTCGCGGACGCTGTCATCCATGGCGACCGCGAGCGTCTGCTCGGCTTTCACGCCGACGAGCATCCCGTCGCGCTGCAACTGGGCGGTTCCGAGCCGCGAAAGCTCGCCGACGCGGCGCGGATCGGTGCGGCGTCCGGTTATGACGAGATCAACCTCAATGTCGGCTGCCCGTCCGACCGCGTGCAGTCTGGCACGTTCGGCGCCTGCCTGATGAGGACGCCGGGCCTGGTCGCCGACTGCGTCGCCGCCATGAAGGCCGCGGTCGCGGTTCCAGTGACGGTCAAGTGCCGCCTTGGTGTCGACGATCAGGACACCGAGTCCGCGCTCGACGCAGTCGCCGACGGCGTTTTCGCCGCCGGCGCCGACGCCTTGTGGGTGCATGCCCGCAAGGCCTGGCTGGAAGGGTTGAGCCCCAAGCAGAACCGCGACATCCCGCCGCTCGACTATCAGCGCGTCTACCGGCTGAAAGCGCGCCTGCCGGACCGCTTCGTCGGCATCAATGGCGGCATCGCGACGCTCGACGAGGCCGCCGCCCATCTCGCCCATGTCGACGGCGTCATGCTCGGTCGCTCGGCCTACCACACGCCGGCGATCCTGGCCGAGGCCGACCGGCGCTTCTTCGATCCCGGCGCGGTCGCCGCCGACATTGCCGGGGTGGTCGACGAGATGGCGCGTTACGCCGACGCCCATATCGCCGCCGGCGGCCGTCTTTCCCATGTCACCCGCCACATGGTCGGCCTGTGCCACGGGCTGCCCGGCGCGCGGCGCTTCCGCCAGATCCTCTCAACCGAGGCGACCCGGCCCGGCGCCGATGGCCGGGTGCTGCGTGCCGCCTTTGCCGCCGTGGCCGAAAGCGCGGCCAGCGAGGCCGCCTGACGGGCCGCCCGCGGCTTTGTCTTGCACGAGCCTGCGACACACCCTCCGTTAACCGTTTTTGGCCATCTTCTCGCCTGCACCATGGGGATGGGCAGGTTCAACAAGGGGGCGAAATGGCTTCTCTCAAAACCAAGCTGACCGGCAGCGTCGGCGCAGCCGGGCTTGTCTGCGCGGCGACGGCCGCGGCGGGCATCTATGTTGCCGTGACGCTCGGCGGCGCCATCGACGGTTCGCTGCGCAACGCGCAGGTGGCGCGCCATCATCTGACGGCCGACATGATGCATGACGCGTTGCGCGCCGACGTCGTCTCGGCGATCCAGTCGACGTCGATCGGCATCGGCTTCGACATCAAGGAAATCACCGCCGAATTCGAGGAGCACTCGAAGCTCTTCGTGGAATCGATCGAGAAGGCCAAGGCAAGCGCGGTCGATCCCGAGATCGTCGCCTCGTTGCAGGCGGTCGAGGCGCCGCTTCTGGCCTATCTCGACAGCGCCCGCGCCGTCGTCGACGAGACCCAGGCGTCGGCCTTCGGCGCCCAGGAAAAATTCCCGGAATTCAAGAAGCAGTTCGACGCCCTCGCGGTGGCGATGGAAGAAGCGTCTGGCAAGATCGAAGCCGCAGCGGCGAGCGATGCCGGGGCTGCGCTGTCGCTCGCCGCCGTCGGCCGCAACCTGATGATCGGCCTGCTCGTCCTCGGCGGCCTGATCGCATGCGCCATCCTGCTCATGACGCGGCGCCAGATCATGAAGCCGCTCCTGGAAGTGACCGACGTGCTCGACCGCCTGTCGCAGGGCGACCTGTCGGCCGAGCCGCCGCATTCGGCGCGCGGCGACGAGATCGGCCGCATGAACCAGGCCCTTCACGCCTTCAAGCAGGCCGTCGTAGAGCGCCAGGCCGAACTCGAGGCGGCCGACCAGCGCGAGGCCCTCGATGCCGAGCGGGCCAGCAACGAGGCGCTGCGCGCCGAAGCCGAGCAGGCGCAGACGCAGGTCGTCACCTCCATCGCCGACGGCCTGGCGCGGCTCGCCAAGGGCGACCTGACGACGCGCATCGACGAGCCGTTCCCCGACGCCTATGAGGGGCTGCGCAAGGACTTCAACGGCGCCGTCGGCACGCTTTCGGAGACCATTGCCGCCATCCTGAAGACCACGGCGGCGATCCGCAGCGGCTCGGGCGAGATCTCCAACGCGGCCGACGACCTGTCCATGCGCACCCAGCAGCAGGCGAGCGGCCTCGAGGAGGCGGCGGCCGCGCTCGGCGAGATCACCGACACCGTCAACCAGACATCGCGCGGGGCGGCCGAGGCGCACAACGCGGTGCGCGCCGCCACCGGCGAGGTCGAAAAGAGCGACACCGTCGTGCGTCAGGCCATCGATGCCATGGGCGGCATCGAAAAATCCTCGACCGAGATCGGTCAGATCATCGGCGTCATCGACGAGATCGCTTTCCAGACCAACCTTCTGGCGCTCAATGCCGGCGTCGAGGCGGCGCGTGCCGGCGAGGCGGGCAGGGGCTTCGCCGTCGTCGCCCAGGAAGTGCGGGCGCTGGCGCAGCGTTCGGCCGAGGCGGCCAAGGAGATCAAGGAACTGATCTCGACCTCGACCGAGCAGGTCGAGACCGGCGTCGACCTCGTCGGCCGCACCGGCGAGGCGCTGAAGCGCATTTCCGAGCACGTCTCTCTGGTCAACGGCGTCGTCGCCGAGATCGCGCGTTCGGCACAGGAACAGGCCTCGGGCATCGGCGAGATCAACACCGCCGTCGACCAGATGGACAAGGTGACCCAGCAGAATGCGGCAATGGTCGAGGAGACCACCGCCGCCAGCCACCAGCTGGCGCGCGAGGCCGAAAGCCTCGCCGACCTCATGGCGCGCTTCCGCCTTTCCGGTGCGGCTGCCGATGCGCCCGCCGCCGCTTCGCGGCCCGAGAAACCGGTGGCGCAACCGGCGCCGAAGCCGGCCGCCAAATCCTATCCCACCGCCGGCAACGCCGCTCTCAAGGCCGAACCCGCGCAGGAAGAGGACGGCTGGGAAGAGTTCTGAGCCTTCGTGCCGAGCGAATACTGACAAGGGCCGGACACAGTCCGGCCCTTTGCATTGCGAGGCAGCTCCATGGTGATCCCTTCCTGCGGGCTATAACGCCGCCTCGCGCTTGATCGGGCGCCGGTTTCGTCCGAAACGATGTCATGGCCGCGGCGACCGCGGCGCGGGCGAGGGATCCTTATGACGGAAATGCCGATCGGCGAGATTTTCGGCTTCGCCGCCGGCGCGGCTGCGGCCGGTGCCGTGTCGGGCCTGCTTGCCGGGCTGTTCGGCATCGGCGGCGGCGCGGTGCTGGTGCCGGTCTTCTACCAGGCCATGGGCCCGCTCGGCATCGACGAGGCGGTGCGCATGCATGTCGCTGTCGGCTCCTCGCTGGCCATCATCGTGCCGACCTCGCTGCGCTCCTTCCAGGCGCATTTCGCGCGCGGCGCCGTCGATGCTGCCCTTCTGAGAAGCTTCCTCGTTGCGGTTCCGGCCGGGGTCGTGGTGGCGAGCCTGATCGCGGCCTTCATCTCCAGCGCCGGGCTCAGGCTGATCTTCGCCGCGATCGCACTTGCCGTCGGGCTGCGCCTGGTCTTCAACCGCGATTCATGGCGTCTCGGCGACACCATTCCCGGCCATCCCTGGCGCGCCGCAATCGGCTTCCTGATCGGGCTCTTTTCGACACTCATGGGGATCGGCGGCGGGGTCATGAACAACACCTTCATGACGCTTTATGGCCGCCCGATCCACCAGGCGGTGGCGACCTCGTCCGGCGTCGGCGTGCTGATCGCGGTTCCGGGTACCGTCGGCTATATCTGGGCCGGCTGGGGCGACCCGCTGCTGCCGGTCGGCTCGACCGGCTACGTCAACTGGATCGCGCTGGCGCTGATCATCCCGGTCACCGTCCTGGTGGCGCCGCTCGGCGCGCGGCTTTCCCATGCCCTGAAACGCCGGCATCTCGAGATCGGCTTCGGCCTGTTCCTGCTGATCGTGGCGGCCCGCTTCGTGGCCAGCCTGTTGTAGCAGGCGGTCAGTCGCGCAGGATCATCACGTCGCCGCGCACGTCGAAGCCCGAAAGCGAACCGAGAAAGTTCATGCCGAGCAGGCTGCGGTCGAGCGAGCCGGGCGCGGCGACCAGCACCGTCATGCCGCGCCTGACGATTCCCGCCAGCCGGATCTCGTCGACCGAGGCCCTTGCGGCGCGCGCCATGCCGTTGGCGGTCGAGACCGGGATCGAATAGGAGAGCCCGTCGACGTCGATGCCGACCGCGGCCGCGTCGCGGGCGTTGAGCACCGTGGTGGTCGCGCCCGTGTCGACCAGGAACAGGATGGTGGCGCCGTCGACCTCGGCGCGGGCGGCGAAATGGCCGTCCATCCCCATGTCGAGGCGTACCGTTTGTCCGTCCGCGCCGACCGACAGCGGGCTGCCCGGCACGATGCCGGCGGTGATGCGGCTGGCGACATCCTGGAGTTCGTAGCGATACTGGTAGCCGGCGACGAGCAGCAGGATGATGAACAGCCAGATCGCCAGATTGCGGGCAACGTCGCCGAGCGGCACGCGGGTGGCGAAGATGCTGGCGCCCAGCACGACGCCCCAGATGCCGAGATAGAGCGTGCGGGCAAACGCGTCGCTTTCGATGCCGAGCGTGGTGCCGCGGTCGCCGCTGGTCACCAGCAGGATGAGCCCGCCGCCGATCAGTGCCATGATGATCCAGAAGAATCGCGGCAAGGGTCAGCCCGCCGTTCCGCGCTCGCGCGCCATGCGCGCACGGCGGGTCTCGCGCCGCGGCTTGCGTTCCACGGTCGCCAGCCGTTCCGCCAGCGCGCCCATGATCTCGCGGCGCTCGTCCGGTGTCATGCCGATCCAGCCGGCGATCTCGTCGCGCGTGCGGCCGCAACCGAAACAATAGCCCGTTTTCATGTCGATCGAGCAGACGAGGATGCAGGGCGATTCAATCGCAGCCATTCCGACTCCCTTGGCGTCGGAATCACATGGTTCACTTCGCGCCGCGATGCAAGTCGGCGGGCGGCAGACGCAGACCCGTTTCCGCCCTGCCATGCCGCCGGCCATTGTGCCGGCCGGCAAGTGCGGCTATTGCGGCGGGCGCACCTTGGCGATGGACCTTCATGATTTCCGGCCTTCCTTTCGACGATATCCGCCAGCTGCTGCGCAAACTCCCGGCGCCGGACCCGGTCACGGCCGGCGCGGCGCGCGCGCGGATCCGCGAGCTCGAACCGGTCGCACGTCTCGGCCCGCTCGGCGACCTCGCCGTATGGTTCGCCGAATGGCGCGGGCGCATGCCGCCGGTTCTGGCGCGGCCCCAGGTCGCCGTCTTTGCCGGCACCCACGGTGTGGAGCGCCACGGCGTCTCGGGGCGGGCTACCGGCTGGACCGCCGCCATGGTCGAGCATTGCGCGGCCGGCGGCGCGGCGGTCAATCAGGCCTGCCTTGCCAATGACGTCGCGCTCAAGGTGTTCGACCTGGCTCTCGACCTTCCCACCGACGACATCACCCGCGAGGCCGCTCTCGACGAGCGCGGCTGCGCCGCCACCATGGCTTTCGGCATGGAAGCGGTCGCCGAAGGGGCGGATCTTGTGGTAATGTCCGATCTCGGCGCGGGCAACGAGACCGTCGCCGCGGCACTGCTGGCGGCGCTTTTCGGCGGCGGCGGTACCGACTGGATCGGCGACGACGAAGGGCAGGGGGCGCTCGTGGCAGAGGCGGCGCGGGCCGTGGTCGATGCCGCGCTCGCATGCCATTCCGGCTATCTCGGCGACCCGCTCGAGGCGCTGCGTCGGGTCGGCGGCCGCGAATTCGCGGCCATCGCCGGCGCCATCCTGGCGGCGCGCACCCAGAACGTGCCGGTCATCCTCGACGGGCTGCCGGCAACGGCCGCCGCCGCCGTCCTCCATGCGGTGGAACCCGGCGCGATCGCGCATTGCCGCCTTGCGGCGATCGAGCCGCTGATTGCGCACCGCCGGGCGGCCGAGCGGCTTTCGCTTCGACCGATGCTGAGCGATGCGCCGGCGCGTTCGGCGGGCGCCGCCGGCGCGCTTGCCGCCGGCATGGTTCGTGCGGCGACCCTGTGCCTTTCCGGCATGCGGCCCTTGCCGTCGCCTGCCGGCTGAACGGCTGCCGTCAGGCCGCGCTCGAGGTCTTGCGGCGTGCGCCGTCGCCCGGCAGCGACGGCATCACGCGCGTGGTCGGGAAGATGGCGATCGCCTCGGTGCCCTCGCGCAGCTTGGAGCGCAGCTCAAAACGCCCGCCATGGATGTCGAGCAGCCCCTGCACGATCGGCAGGCCGAGCCCGGTCCCCTGTTCGGCGCTCTTGATGGCGATCGAGCCTTGCCCGAAGGCCGACAGCACGACCGGGATCTCCTCCGCCGGAATGCCGGGACCGTTGTCCTTGACCGAGACATATTGCCCGCCGCCGGTGGTCCATCCGGCGCGTACCCTGATTTCGCTGCCGGTGGGCGCGAACTTGATGGCGTTGGAAAGCAGGTTGAGGGCGATCTGCCTGACCGCGCGCTCGTCGGCATAAAGCTGTGGCAGGTCGGGCTCGAACTCGCGTATCAGCCGCAAGTCCTTGTTGCGGGCCTTGAGCTCGACCAGGTTGCAGCATTCCTCCACCGTGTGCGCGATGTCGACCGGCTCCTCCTTGAGCTTGTAGCGGCCGGCCTCGATGCGCGAGATGTCGAGGATCTCGTTGATCAGCGTCAGGAGATGGTTGCCCGAATCGTGGATGCTGCGCGCATAGTCGCGATAGGTCTGGTTTTCCAGCGGCCCAAGCACCTCCTCCGCCATCACCTCTGAGAAGCCGAGGATGGCGTTGAGCGGCGTGCGCAATTCGTGGCTCATCGAGGCCAGGAAGCGCGATTTGGCGAGATTGGCTTCCTCGGCGCGCCGGCGCGCTTCGTCGGAGATCGATTTTGCCGTTTCCAGTTCGGCGATCAGCCCGTCCTTTTCGGTGCGGAACGACAGGAGCATCACCGCCGAACGGTGAAGATGGCCGGAGACGAAGCTGAAGAAGGGCAGGGAGGCGGCGAGCAGCCCGGCCATCGCCGCCTCGACCGGCTGCCAGAGATTGGCGGCGAAGCCGACATAGGCGAGGACCGGCAGCGCGAAGGTGGCGAGCAGCGAACCGCGCAGCGCATGCGCAAGGATCGCGGTTGCCGCCACCGCGATCAGCAGGATCACCGCCTTCATGATCGGAAACTGTTCGATCTGGCAGGGTTCGCAGCCGAGCGTGGCGAACCAGGCCCAGCACAGTCCCGTGGCCGCATGGGCGATGAGGAAGCGGAGATGGATGGCGCCGATATCGATGTCGGCGGCGTCGGTGTGCCTGACATGGCGGGCATAGATGAAAAGGCCGACATAGGACAGCGCTGTCACGGCCGCCCAAAGTGCCACCGCCGCCCCCATGCCGATGAAGAGCCCGCCTACAGCGACGGCGAAGGCCAGAAGCGGCAGCACCGCCGCGCTCGCCGTCAGCGCACCGGCGTGCAGCTTCAGCATCTCGCGGTCGAAAGCGGGATTGCCGGGTTGCTGTGAGAGCCGGTCGCGCGTCTCCTTCACCGTGCGGGCGACATCGGCGTTGCGGCGCGCCCGGGTGCGGTCCACAATGTTCTTGTCCGCCGTTTTCGAGGGTCGGGGCGCCATCGGACCGGTGAAATTCCTGTTGAGGATCAACGGGGAAGAATTACTTCCGAATGGTTAAGAGACCCTTCCGGGGATGAGCCGCATTTCGTTCCGACGCCGCCCGCCAAGCACCAGCCGCAGCCCTTTTCGCTGGCTCCTGGATGCGTTGCTGGCCGCCGCCATCCTCGGTCTGCTGCTCATGGTTGCGGGGCGACTGGAACGCTTTGCCAGTGTCGAGCTCGCCGGGTCGGCGGTCGTCAATGACGGGGATTCGCTCACCATCGGCGGCGACCGTGTGCGGCTGAAGGACATCGACGCACCGGAACTCGCGCAATCCTGTCGACGCGCCGGCGGCGATTATGCCTGCGGCCGGCAGTCGCGGGAGGCGCTTCGGCGCCTTGTGAATGCGGGAAAGGTTGTCTGTAGCGGCGGCGAGCGCGACCGCTTCGGGCGGCTCCTGGCCTATTGCATGGCGGGCGAAACCGACCTCAACCGCTCCCAGGTGGCGGACGGTTGGGCCGTTGCGTATGGCGGCTATGAGGATGCCGAGGCCGAGGCCCGCGCCGCCGGCCGCGGCATCTGGGCTGGCGAATTCGACCAACCGCGTGACTGGCGCGCCATGCATGGTGACGCTACAGACGACGGGGTCGGTCTCTTCACGCGCTTGTGGGCTTGGGTGACGGCGCTGTTTGGTGCACGCTGAGCGGCAGGTTCGAGACGGTTATTCGGGAGGAACGACGTGAAATTGTTCGACGGCGGGCGGGCGCCCAATCCCCGGCGCGTGCGGATGTTCCTGGCCGAAAAGGGCATAGAGGTGCCGCTGGTGCCGATCGACATGAACGCTATGGGTCATCGCGGCGCTGACGTTACGGTACGCAATCCGCTGCAAAGGCTGCCGGTGCTCGAACTCGACGACGGAACGATCCTGACGGAATCCGTCGCGATCTGCCGCTATTTCGAGGAGCTTCATCCCGAGCCGGCTCTGTTCGGCCGCGGGGCCGTCGGCAAGGCGCAGGTCGAGATGTGGCAGCGGCGCATGGAGCTCAACTTCATGCTCTGCGTCAGCCAGGCTTTCCGCCATATCCACCCGGCGATGAAGGAATGGGAGGTTCCGCAATTGCCGGAATGGGGCGAGGTCAACAAGCCGCGTGCGGTCCAGTTCCTGGAAATCCTCGACCGCGAGCTCGCGACACGCGAATTCGTGGCCGGCGACACGTTTTCGATCGCCGACATCACCGGCATGATCGGCGTCGATTTCATGAAGCCGGCCCGCATCGAGATGCCGGAGAAGCTGGCCAATGTCAGGCGCTGGTACGCCGCCGTCGCCGCCCGCCCCAGCGCCAAGGCGTGATGACGCAAGACGACGGCGCCGGAACGCTCGAGGAACTGACGCGGAAAATCCGCGCCTGCCGCATCTGCCGCGACACGCCGGCAGGCAGGCCTTTGCCGCATGAGCCGCGCCCGGTGGTCGTCGCGTCGTCGACGGCCCCGGTGCTGATCGCCGGCCAGGCGCCGGGCTTGCGTGTTCATGAGTCGGGTTTGCCGTTCGACGACCGTTCAGGCGATCGGCTGCGCGACTGGCTCGGCGTCACGCGGGAGGAGTTCTACGATCCGGAACTGTTCGCCATCGTGCCCATGGGTTTCTGTTTTCCGGGCTATAATGACAAAGGCTCCGACCTGCCGCCGCGACGCGAATGCGCGCCGGCCTGGCGCGCCGAACTCATCGCACGCATGCCGCAGGCGGGGCTGTTGCTGGCGATCGGCAAATACGCCCAGGACTGGCATCTCGGCCCGCGCCGCAACAAATCGCTGACCGAGACGGTTGCGGCCTGGCGGGAAACGTTTTCCGGGAGCGGTCATCCAAAAATCCTGCCCTTGCCGCACCCGTCATGGCGCAACACCGGCTGGCTCAAGCGGCATCCCTGGTTCGAGGCCGAATTGCTGCCGGTGCTGAGACGGGAAATTTCCGACCGGCTGCGCCAGGTGCGAGAGAACACCGGCTACGGAAATTAAGCGTCTGGGAGAAAAGATTTCTTGTCCTTTGCGCGATGAGGCGTAGATTCGGCAAAAATTTCTCACGGGTGCTGTCATGGACCGTCTCGACAAGAAAATCCTGCGCCTCCTCCAGGAGGATTCCACATTGGCCGTGGCCGATGTCGCCAAGAAGGTCGGCCTGTCGACGACGCCGTGCTGGCGGCGCATTCAGAAGCTGGAGGAGGAGGGCGTCATCAAGCGCCGCGTCGCCATCCTCGATCCGGTCAGGGTCAACACCCGCGTCAATGTCTTCATCTCGATCCGCACCAGTTCCCACAGCCATGAATGGCTGAAGCGTTTTTCGGAAGTGGTGCAGGAGTTTCCGGAGGTGGTCGAGTTCTACCGCATGAGCGGCGACGTCGATTATCTGATCCGGGTCGTGGTTCCGGACATCGCCGCCTATGACGTCTTCTACAAGAAGCTGATCTCGAAGATCGAGATCCGCGACGTCTCGTCCGCCTTCGCGATGGAGCAGATCAAATACACGACGCAGCTGCCGCTCGACTACATGGTGCTCGACAAGGAAAGCGCCAGCGCCGCCTGAGCGGACTGCGCTACGCCTACTGCCGCTGAAGCCGCTTCCACGGGTTGCGGCCGCCCGTGGCCGGTGGCGCATCAGGCCCTTCGGCAAGGCGGGCGATTTTCGCTTGTCCGACCCGGTAGCCGGATTCGACCACCGCGACCCCGTCGAGCACGAAGAGCTGGGTCTGCGACAGCCCGAGCCTGAGATGCCCGGTCACCGAGACCGGTTCGTAGATGCCGCGTGCCCGCCACGGTTCCTTCGGAAACACATGCACGACCTGATTGGCCGCCGGCACCCTGTGGCTGCAACTGCCCTTGGCCGGCACCAGCATGAATTCGTAGACGAGGTCGCCTTCGCGGTCGACCGGCAGCATGTAGCCGGAAATCTCGACCGCGCGGCCGCGAAGGTCCTGCGCAAGATGCTTGCCGGGCTCGGCCTGTTGGCCCGGGACCGCCGGTTCGCCGCTGATGTCGGCGCGCAGATCGTTCCAGCCGATCGGCAGCGTTTCGGCCGCGCCAGCGCTGCCGACGGCGAGGGAGATCGTGACCGCGACCGCGGCAATTCGCGCTCGCATGCTGGGGAGGGTGGTGAACATGGCCGCATTTGAACGCCGTCGGCCTCCGCCGTCAACGCGCTCCGGCCGCCTTCTTCCTTTCGAACCGTGCCAACGTCTTTTCCACCGTCAGTTCCTTGACCGCGTCCTTGCCGATCCAGCGCGCGGTACGGTCGTCGCGGTCGGCAAGCCGCTGCGCCAGCGCGAGCGCGGCCTCGTTCAGCGCGGGGGAGCGCTTGCCGATCGACCGCAGCGCCCAGCTGACACCCTTCTTGACGAAATTGCGGGGGTCGGTCGCGTGTTTTTCGATCAGCGGGAGGAAGCCCAGAAACGTCTCCTCCGGCTCCTTCTTGCGGTGCACCACAGCCCACGCCATCATCGCGAAGGCGGTGCGGCGCACGAACTCGCGCTCGTCTTCGGCAAATTCCGCAATCAGCTCTCTCCAAGGCTCGGTGTCGACGAACAGGTCGGCGACGCCGTCGACGATATCCCAGGAATCGAATTCCGACGCCCAGCGCCTTGCGTCAGCGGCGGTGAACAGCTTCGGGTCGGCGCTGCGCGCGGCGATGAACTGCGCCTCGGTGATGCCGCTCGCCCAGAGTTCGAAGGCGCGGACGTGGTTGCGCTTGATCTTTTTGGCGATATCGCGCTGAACCCCGTGCGAAATCCCGAGCGCGCGGTCGGTCTTGATGCCGTAGCGCTTCATGCCCTCGCGGTTGTCGGCCGAGGCGAGCGTCTTCAGATGGGCGATGACCTCGCTGGCGGATGACTCGGGAGCTAGGGCGCTCATCGGATATCCTCAATCTGTTGCGGTGACCCAGACATGCCCTTGCCGAACAAGAAGTGAGTCGGCGATTGGATGGCTTTCAGTCTCGTACATGTGTTTCGCAAGGCGACGGAGGTACGCGCGAATCTCGGTCGTGTCGCTGGCGCTGAACAAGACGGTTCCACGTGCCGGAGCGATCGCAATGATATCTCCGCCGGATTGTTCTGTAACTTCTCTCCAGAACTCGTTGTCAACGAGAAAGCTGCTCTCGAAAGTTCCCCGAGCCGCTACAAAATAGAGGCCATCCTCTGACCTTAAATGTTTGGCGGTAGGGAACGCGCGGCGAAGATTGTTCACGCTGAGGGCTCGTAGAGTTTCGATCTTGGCGTTTCCCAGATACTCGGAGCCCAGCAGGGTCATATTCTCGTCTTTGTGTTGGCAAAACAGAAGAACGAACGGGTCAGCGATTTCATCACAGATCAGGTCCAGGGCGATTCCTTGCTTTTGGAATAGGTCCTGAAGCCCACGGACGTAGTCGTGACTGCGGACGACCGGCAGGATGTCGTCAAGGCTCAGGGTGAAGTTTGCCCGATTGGCATCGATAGCCGCGACCACAGCGGACGCATGATGGGTGATTGAATCCTTTAGCGAGATATCTAGCCGGAGATAGTCCGCGTAGGCATCTCTCAGGGAGACGTCATGCCGGAACCCGCCGGCAGTAAGAACCGCCAACGCGAGTTGGCCGGTTTTGGTGACCAGAAAGTCCGGACGCTTGCTACACAGCAGTGCGGCGTAGGCTTCGCCATACTGAGCGTCGGTTCGTTTCCGCGATCTCAAGAACCTGAAAATAGGTCGCTCCCAAGCGTTCTTGCGCCTGCCTACTTCTCCAGCCGCGCCAGGAGCGAGGAGGTGTCCCAGCGCCTGCCGCCCATCGCCTGCACGTCCTTGTAGAACTGGTCGACAAGCGCGGTCACCGGCAGTTTGGCGCCGTTGCGGTCGGCCTCGGCCAGGCAGATGCCGAGGTCCTTGCGCATCCAGTCGACCGCGAAGCCGAAATCGTATTTGCCGGCGTTCATGGTCTTGTGGCGGTTTTCCATCTGCCAGGAGCCGGCCGCGCCCTTGGAGATGACGTCGATGACGTTGTCGATGTCGAGGCCGGCCTTCTTGCCGAAATGGATGCCCTCGGCCAGTCCCTGCACCAGCCCGGCGATGCAGATCTGGTTGATCATCTTGGTCAGCTGGCCGGCGCCCGCCGGTCCCATCAGCCCGACCATGCGGGCATACGCGTCGATCACCGGCTTCGCCTTGTCGAAGGTTGCCTGCTCGCCGCCGACCATCACGGTCAGGACGCCGTTTTCCGCGCCGGCTTGTCCGCCGGAAACAGGCGCGTCGAGGAAGCCGAAGCCGCCAGCCTTCGCCGCCGCGTCGAGTTCGCGCGCGACCTCGGCCGAAGCCGTCGTGTTGTCGATGAAGACCGCGCCCTTTTTCATGGTGGCGAAGGCGCCGTCCTCTCCCAGCGTGACCGAGCGCAGATCGTCGTCGTTGCCGACACATGAAAAGACGAAGTCCTGGCCTTCGGCCGCAGCCGCCGGCGTCGAGGCAAGGCCGCCGCCATGCTCCTCGACCCATTTCGCAGCCTTTTCGGCGGTCCGGTTATAGACAGTCACCTCGTGGCCGCCCTTGTTCTTCAAGTGCCCGGCCATCGGGTAACCCATCACGCCGAGACCCAGAAATGCGACTTTGGCCATGCGGCCCTCCATTCTTTCGGTTGCGCTTCCCGGCCTGCCGCGCGTCAGCGCTTCAGATGCCGGGTGAGGCGGTTTTCGATCAGGTTCCAGATATTGCGCAAGGTTTCCACGATGACGAGGTAGAAGATCGCCGCCCAGATATAGGTCTGGAAATCGTAGGTGCGCGAATAGGCGCGGCGCGTCTCGCCCATCAGGTCGTAGACGGTGGCAAGCGCCACGATCGCCGAGCCCTTGATCATCAGGATGATCTCGTTGCCGTAGGGCCTGAGCGCCACGATCATCGCTTGCGGCAGGATGACCTTGTACATGGTCTGGAACCGTCCGAGGCCGAGGGCCGCGGCACCCTCCCATTGTCCTTTCGGCACGCTTTCGATGGCGCCGCGCAGGATCTCCGCCTGATAGGCGGCGGTGTTGAGCGCGAAAGCGAAGACGGCGCAGTTCCAGGCCTCGCGGAAGAAGGCCCAGAGGCCGACGGCCTCCAACTGCGGCCGGAACGAGCCAAGCCCGTAATAGATCAGGAACAGCTGCGCGATCAGCGGCGTGCCGCGAAACACGTAGACATAGGCGAAGGCAAGCCGGCTCAGGACCGGATTTGTCGACATGCGCCCGATCGCGACGGGAATTGAAAGGACGGCGCCGATCAGGATCGAGATGCCGACCAGTTGCAGCGTAACGAGCAGGCCGGAAATGTAGCTCGGCCCGTATTTGGCGACCTTCTCCGGCGCCCACGCCAGAACCAGGTACCAGGCAAGCAGCACGCCGGCGATCAGCCAGAAGGCGAGGGTAACGTTGCCGGCGATGCGCGCCGGTGTCCATGGACGCGCCGGGGCGGGCGGCCGCACGGTGTCTGCGATGCTGTCGAGCGCGCTCACCGGGCCGCCTCGCCGCGTTTGGCTGCCGCCTCGATGCGGCCGAGCACTACGGAGGAAATCAGCGCCAGCACCAGGTAAAGCAGTGCCGCCAGCCCGAAGAACAGGAAGGCTTCCTTGGTGTTGCGCGCCGCCACCCCTGTCTGGCGCAATATGTCGGTGAGGCCGATCGCCGAGACCAGAGCAGTGTCCTTCAGCAGGATCATCCACAGATTGGAGAGGCCCGGGAGCGCGATGCGGATCAGCTGCGGCAGCACCACCAGCTGCATCACCTTGCCATGATGCAGGCCGAGCGCGTAGCCGCCTTCATACTGGCCGCGCGGAATGGCCCGGAACGCCGACAGGAACACCTCGCTGGCGAAGGCGGAAAACACGAAGGCCAGCGCGATGACGCCGGCCAGGAAGGCGTTGATCTCGATGCCGGTCTCGATGCCGACGGCGCGAAAGACCTGCTGGAAGCCGATCTGCAGGCCGAAATAGACCAGGAACAGCGTCAGCAATTCCGGCAGGCCGCGAAAGATGGTCGTGTAGATGTCGGCCGCCAGCCGGAACGTCCATTCCTCGCTCTGCTTGGCGAGCGCGATCAGGAAACCGACGAAGAGTCCGACCGGCAGGGTGGCGAGCGCCAGCGTTACCGTGGTGACGACGCCGAGGGCGATTTCGTCGCCCCAGCCCTGGTCGCCGAAGCTCAGAAGTGTCAGGTATGTGTCCATGAGACCGTCGGCCTGCCCCCACCGGTGCCCCGGCGGAGAGAGGGGCCGGGCAGGTTAGCCCGTCCGGCCCCGGCCTTCATTCGGCGTCAGCCGCCATAGACATCAACGTCAAAGTACTTGTCGTTGATTTCCTTGTATTTTCCGTTCTCGCGGATCGCCTTGATGGCGGCCGAGAACTTGTCGGCCAGCTCGGTTTCGCCCTTGCGCACCGCGATGCCGGCGCCTTCGCCGTTGATCACCGGGTCCGGCGTCAGCGTCGACAGGATCTTGCAGCAGGCGCCGTCGTCGGTCTTCAGCCATTCCGAAAGCACGATGACGTCGTCGATCACGGCGTCGATACGGCCGTTGGCGATGTCGAGCTTGTATTCGTCAGGCGTCGGATAAAGCTTCAGGTCGGTCGACGGCAGCTTTTCCTCGGCATAGTTGGAGTGCGTGGTCGAGGATTGCGCGCCCAGCGCCTTGCCGGCGAGTGCCGCGTCCGTCGCTTCGGTGATGTCGCTGTCCTTGGGCACGGCGATCGCCGGCGGCGTGTTGTAGTACTTTTCGCTGAAGTCGACCTTTTCCTTGCGCTCGTCGGTGATCGACATGGACGCGATGATGGCGTCGAACTTGCCGGCCTGAAGTGCCGGGATGATGCCGTCCCAGTCCTGCGTGACGAATTCGCAGTCGGCCTTCATCTCCTCGCAGAGCGCCTTGGCGATGTCGATGTCGAACCCGACCAGCGAGCCGTCGGCCTCGAGATTGTTGAACGGAGGATAGGCGCCCTCTGTGCCGATCTTGAGCTTCATCATGTCCTGGGCATGTGCCGCGCCGAGGGAAAGGGCAAGGAAGGCGGCCGAAGCGGTGATCGCCAGACGCTGGTGAATACGCATGTTGTTCCTCTCTGTTTATTGGCTGGCTTGCGCCCCCGCGCCGCCCGCGATGTTGGGCGGGCGCCGAAACGCGCGCCGAAACCCGATACTCCCATTGTTGTTGCGGGAAATGCAACCGCAAAGGACATGCCTTCGCGGGCCTGGTCGCGATCAGCTTCGGGCTCTGGCGAGGCCGCACGCGCTTTCGATGAAGTCGGCAATGGCCCGGATGTCGTCGAGCGCGAACACCGGCACGTTCTCGTTATCGATCGGGTGGTCGCTCGCGACCGCGACGACGTTGGGCGATATCGCGGTCAGCGGCTCGCGGCTGCGCGCTTCGAGCCGCCGTGTCTCGATCTTCGGATGGGCGTCGCGCTTGTAGCCTTCCACCAGCACCAGATCGCAGGGCGACAGCCGTGCCAGGACGTCGTCGAGCGACGGCTCGTTTTCGCCTTCCAGCTCGTGCATCAGCGCCCAGCGCCGGCCGGAAACGATCGCCACCTCGCCGGCGCCGGCCTGGCGATGGCGAAAGGAATCGGTGCCTTCGTGATCGATGTCGAACTCATGGTGCGCGTGCTTGACCGTCGAGACCGTGTAGCCGCGGCGCCGGAACTCGCTGACCAGCGCGGTGGTCAGCGCCGTCTTGCCGGAATTCTTCCAGCCGGTGATGCCGAATACGCGCTGTGCCGTCATTGCGTCTCTCTCGCAAGACGCCGCACCTCGTCGAGATCGTCCGGCGTGTTGACGTTGAAGAACGGATCGATCTTTCCGGCGGCCGTTTCCAGTTCAGCGAACTCGAGCGCTGCCGTCTCATGCCGGGCACAGAAGGCAGCGACGCTGAGATCGTCGGCTTTCGACAAGAAGTCCGCAAGTTCGTCGGCAAGCTCAGTGCGCCAGAGGCCGAAGACCGGATGCAACTGGCCGCCCGAGGCGGCGAGCACGATGGACGCTCCCGCGCTTTGCCGTGCAGTCGCCATGCGCGCCACCAGGTCTTGCGGAAAGAACGGCGTGTCGGTGGCCACGCTCGCCAGGCTATCGAATCCTTCGTTCGCGGCCCAGACCAGGCCGGTGTGAAGCCCGGCGAGCGGGCCGCGATGGCCGGGTATAAAGTCCGCAAGCACGGGCCGCTTCAAATCGGCGAAAAGGGACGGGTCGGCGTTGGAACTGATTGCCGTCTTCGCCACCTGCGGTCTCAGGCGCGCTGTGGCGCGCGCGACCAGCGTTTGACCGCCAAGTTCGAGGAACGCCTTGTCGGCGCCGCCCATGCGTTGCGAACGCCCACCGGCCAGAACGAGACCTGCGACGCCGTCTGCCATTCTATGTCACCAGCGGGCCTTCGCGGCGGTCGATCGAGACGCCGTAAAGCGTGGCGAGAACCGCGGCGGCCGAGGAAAGCATCATCACCCACAGCAAGGGTGCGGCGCCGCTTTCGGCAGACAGCAGCGCGCCGGCCACGACCGCGAGCGCGGCGCCGCCGCCGATCTGCATGGCGCCGCCGAGGCCCGAGGCCGACCCAGCCAGGTGCGGCCGTACGCTGACGATGCCGGCATTGGCGTTGGGAAGCGCGACGCCGTTGCCGACGCCGACCAGTGTCGCCGGCCCGAACAGGGATGCCGGGTGCACGTAGCCTGCGGCGAACAGCACGATCGATATGCACATGCCGCCGGTCGAGATGAGGTTGCCGGCAAGCATCATGCGGTTGATGCCGATACGGCTCGACAGGCGCCCGGAGGTAAAGTTGCCGGCCATGTAGCCGACCGAGATCAGCATGAAATAGAGCCCGTACTCGGACGGACGCAGATCCAGCATCTCGGTCGACACGTAGGGCCCGCCCCCCAGAAAGGCGAAGAAGGCGCCGGAAGTGAAGGCGGCGGTCAGTGCGTAGGCCCAGAAGCGCCGCGACCGTAGCAGTTCCGGATAGGCGCGGAACTGCGCCAGGAAGCTCGGCGAAGGCTGCTGGTTGGTCTCGTTGAGGTCGAAATAGACGATACCGAAGGCGACGATGCCGAAGACGAGGGTGAGCACGAAGGTTGACTGCCAGCCATACCATTCGTCGAGATAACCGCCGATCACCGGGCCGATCATCGGCACCAGCGACATCCCCATCACCACATAGGCGATCTTGCTGGCCGCTTCCGTGGCGCTCACCGTGTCGCGAACGATGGCGCGCGACAGCACCATGCCGGCAGCCGAAAAGGCCTGAAGCAGGCGGCAGACAAGCAGGATCTCGATGGTCGGCGCATAAAGTGCGGCAATCGTTCCGACGATGAAGATGACGAAGCAGGTCAGCATCACTGGCCGGCGGCCGAAACGGTCGGAGGCGGGACCGATGAAAAGCTGCAGGATGGCCGTCGCCGCCAGGTAGAGCGACACCAGCAGTTGCACCACCGCGTAGTCGGCGGAAAAGTGCCTGGCGATCGTCGGCAGCGACGGCAGGAAGATGTTCATCGCCAGCGCGCCGGTCGCGGTCGCGATGACCAGCGTGACGATGTGCGGCGAACGCACGGCCTGGCGCCGGTCGGTCATGGCGCGGCCTTTCGCACGGAGCAACCCCTCACAGCCCGTCCGGTCCCATGGCCGGGCTGGTGCTTTCGGCGGCGGGCAGCCGACGCCCGCGGATCTGTTCGCGGTAGAGCGTGAACAGGCCGGAGCCGACGACGAAGGAGGCGCCGAGGATCATTAGCGCGTCGGGCACCTCGCCAAAGACGAGGTAGCCGAGCAGGATCGCCCACAGCAGCGCAGTGTACCGGTAGGGCGCGATGAAGGAGACCTCGCCGGTGCGCATCGAAAGAATGATGCAGTGGTAGCCGATCAGCACCAGCACTGCCGCGCCGGCGAGAAGCAGCACGTTTTCCGTGTCGAGCGGCTGCCAGCCGCCCATCGGCGCAAACAGGAAGGCGCCGACGATGGTGACGGCGAGCGCGCTGAAGGTCGAGACGAGCAAGGTCGGCACCGACTGGTCGATGCGCTTGGTGGCCAGGTCGCGCACGGCGCAGAAGAAGACCGCCAGCAGTGCCAGCAGCGACAGCGCCTCGAAGCCTTCCAGCCCGGGCCGGATGATGATCAGCACGCCGACGAAGCCGGCCGTGATCGCTGTCCAGCGTCGCCAGCCGACCGGCTCGGCAAGGACCAGCGCGGCGCCCATGGTCACTGCCAGCGGCAGCGCCTGCAGGATCGCCGAGACGTTGGCGAGCGGCAGTTGCGCGAGCGCGGTGAGGAAGGAGACCGTCGCGCCGACTTCGCCCGCCACCCGCAGCAGCACCATCGGCGACAGCGCGCCGCGCAACTCGCGCAGCGCGCCGCTGTGCCAGGCAAGAAGCGCGACCATCGCGGTCGCGAATACGCCACGCACCAGCATGATCTGGCCCATGTTCATGTCGGCGCTGACCGCCTTCACCACGGCGTCGTTCAAAGTGAAGCCGGCCATGGCGATGACCATGAAAAGCGCGCCGCGCAGATTGGGAGAGAGGGGCAAGGGCGTGGCTTCCGCAAGAAAACTGGCCCGGATGTAGCAACAGTTCCCGGAATCGCAACCGCAAACGACTATGCCAGCGCGCGGACGAGGCCGAGGCTGTCTTCAGGCGGATGCCGACGGCGCGCCTTATTCGGGCGTCAGGACTTCCGTGCCGACGCCTTCCTGTCCGGCGATGGTCCAAAGCCCGTTGAGGCTGCCGTCCGGCAACACCTTGTAGATGACCAGGCCGAAGATGTCGCCCATGACGTAGGCGGCGGCGAAAGCGTCGCCGTTGCGGCTGCAGATGCCGCCTGCGGTGGTGGAGCCGGTCTCCCAGACGATCTCGCAGGTCGTCTCGCTGGTCAGCGAGATCTCGACCGAACCCTCGTAGGGCGAGCCGTCGAGATTGGTGCCTTCGGCGGAGTAGCTGCCGCCGATCGACTGGGCATGAAGCGGCGCGCAGGTGAAGGCCAGCGCCAGGGCCGAGGCGATGATGTTTTTCATGTCGGAAGATCCCCGCGATCCGGGATCGGACCGCGCCGGCAGCCTATCCGAAGCCGCGTACGGCGTAAATTGGTGCGGCGTGCGATCGCGCGCGGGCGAACGCGGCTACGGCCCCTTGAGGCTCTTGCCCATGTCGGCGATGTAGGGTTCGTATTTCGGCTTCAGGTCGGTCGGGAAGCGCAGCAGCATGGCGTGGATCACGTCGTTGGCGCCGAACTCGAAGCGGTCATAGAAGATGTCGCCCTCGACATAACCCGACAGCACCACCCAATTGTCCTTGACGCGCCGGTAGGTCACCTCGAAACCCTCGCGCCCGGCGGGCTCGCTCGCCGTGTCGGCGAATTCCTCCGGCGTCTGCATCAGCGCGTTGTTGAAAGCGTAGATGGCCAGGCTGGCGCCGTCGTCGGAAAGCCATGTCATGCCGTCGCCGTTCTCCGGCGGTTCCATCGCCTGACGGAAGATCTCGGCCGGGAAGGTGATCGAGGTGCCGAAGCGCGAATTCTTGTAGGTCAGCGTGTCGGCCAGCGCCGGCGCCGCGACGACGAGGCCCGCCATGACTGAAAACAGGAAACGCATGGTCATGGCCGGTCCTCCTCCCAGGCCCAGGCGTCAGCCTCCGGTGACGCTCATGTGGCGCGATACCGACGGGCGCTGCGTGCGCCGGTCGATGATGAAGTCATGGCCCTTGGGCTTGCGGCCGATCGCTTCGTCGATCGCCTGCGCCAGCAACTCGTTGCCCTCCGAGGCGCGCAGCGGCGCGCGCAGGTCGGCGGCGTCCTCCTGGCCGAGGCACATGTAGAGCGTGCCGGTGCAGGTCAGCCGCACCCGGTTGCAGCTTTCGCAGAAATTATGCGTCATCGGGGTGATGAAGCCGAGCCGGCCGCCGGTTTCGCCAACCTCGACATATCGCGCCGGCCCGCCGGTCTTGAAGGGGATGTCGGTCAGCGTGAACTCGCGCTCCAGCATGGAACGCATCAGTGACAGCGGCAGATACTGGTCGGTGCGGTCGGCATCGATCTCGCCCATCGGCATGGTCTCGATCAGCGTCAGGTCCATGCCGCGGCCATGCGCCCAGCGTAGCATGTCCGGGATTTCGGCGTCGTTGAAGCCTTTGAGGGCGACGGCATTGATCTTGACCTTGAGCCCGGCACGCTCGGCCGCTTCCAGCCCCTCCATCACGCGGCCGAAATGGCCCCAGCGGGTGATCTGCCGGAACTTGTCGGGATCGAGCGTATCGAGCGAGACATTGATGCGCTTCACCCCGCAATCGGCCAGTTCGCCGGCGAAGCGGGCAAGCTGCGAGCCGTTGGTGGTGAGCGTCAGTTCGTCGAGCGCGCCGCTCTTCAGGTGCCGTGACAGTTCGCGTACCAGATGCATGATGTTCTTGCGCACCAGGGGCTCGCCGCCGGTCAGCCTCAGCTTTTTCACGCCCTTTTCGATGAAGGCGGTGCACAGCCGGTCGAGTTCCTCAAGCGACAGCAGGTCCTTCTTGGGCAGGAACGTCATGTCCTCCGCCATGCAATAGGTGCAGCGGAAATCGCAGCGGTCGGTCACCGAGACGCGCAGATATTCGATCGCGCGTCCGAAAGGATCGATCATGGAGCTGGCGGTGGCCGTCATTTCCCGGTCCTGTTGCTGGCATTCGGGGCTTGTGTGTCGCATATGGTGGCGGCACCGGCCCGATATCAACGCTGGTAGCATTTCCGCTGTATCTGACGCAATATATCGCTGGGTCGAAACAGTTCCAACGGAATGCCTTCAAGAGGCCGTGAACCCAACCAGGCGGACGAGGGCACTCGGCCCGCCGCGACGGAGAAAGTGCCAAAAAATGTCCGCCCCGAAGGAATTGCGCGTTGCGAAGGACCGCCGGCTTTTGACGGTCCGCTTCGCGGACGAGGCCCACGAGCTTCCGGCGGAAATGCTGCGCGTGCTGTCGCCGTCGGCCGAGGTGCAGGGCCATTCGCCCGAGCAGCGCATCACCGTCGCCGGCAAGCGGGACGTCGCCATCAGCCGCATCGAGCCGGTCGGCAATTATGCCGTGCGCATCATCTTCGACGATGGTCACGACACCGGCATCTTCACCTGGACCTATCTGCGCACGCTGGGCCGCGAGAAGCAGGCGCGTTGGCAGGCCTATCTCGACGAGTTGGAGGAAAAGCGGCTCAGGCGCTGACCCTCACGGACAGTCGCTCGGCGCCAGGTAGCGGCGCTTCGCCCAGCCCGACACGACGCGGTCGCCGTCATAATGGGTGATGCGGCACCAGCGGCTCGGCAGCGGCCGGTGCGAGGGCGTGCAGGGGCCGTCGCCGGCGATGATGCCGTGGTTGCCTGGCCGCAGCATCTCCACGATCGAGGCGCTCGCCGAGGCCCGGCTGCGCACGTTGAGCACGTCCCAGCTCTCGACATTGACGACCTGGTAGCATCCGGGCCCGGACGTGGCCTGGGCGGGCAGGGCGGTGGCCAGCAGGCAAAGGGCGGACGCCGCCATCGCGGCACGCAATCCTGTCATCATGGCGTTGTCTCCGTCTGAAACGCGGGCCCCGGAGCCGGCATGTGGTAGCTCAGCCAGCCTCGAGCATGTCGAGCACCGGGCAGGCGGCTGATTCCTCACTTGCGCAGCGGCCGACCGTGTCGGAAAGGATGCGCTCCAGCCGCGAAAGGTCGGCGAGCTTGGCGCGGACCTCGTCAAGATGTGCCTGCGCGATGCGCTCCACCTCGGCGCAGCTTGCTTCCTCGGGCGATGCCAGCGCCAGCATGGCGCGGATGTCGGCGATGCCGAAGCCCAGTTCGCGCCCGCGGCGGATGAAGGCCAGCGTCCGTCGGTGGCTGTCGTCATAGACCCGGCGCCCGGCCGCCGTCCGCGGCGGGGCATCGAGGAGGCCGACGCGCTCGTAATAGCGGATCGTTTCGATGTTCACGCCGGTGCGGCGCGACAGGCGGCCGATCGCCATGCCGACCGCTCGCGATTCCGTGATCTCTGCCACGTTACAAACCCCTTGTTTCTGTAGTCGCTACAGCATGTACCGTTGCTTCATGTCGAGCAACCATGTGCATCGCGACATTCCGCAAACCGCCGCGACGGAGACGCCGCCGGGCCCGTTTCTGGCCGTCATCGGGGCGCTGTCGGGCGGCATGGCAGCAACAGCCTGCTGCATCGTGCCGCTGGTGCTGTTCGGGCTCGGCATAGGTGGCGCCTGGATCGGCACGCTGACGGCGCTGGCGCCCTATCAGCCGCTGTTCCTGGGCGTCGCGGCGTTGTCGATCGGCTACGGCTACTGGCGCATGCGCCGTGACCGGGCGTCGGCCTGCGCCACCGACGGAGCCTGCGCGCGACCGCTGTCGCGGACATTCATGAGCATCGCGCTTGGCGCTGCGCTCGTCCTCGTCGCCGCCGCGATCGGCTTCGACATCGTCGCGCCTGCTCTGCTTGGGCTTTGAAAGGAGGTTTTGATGCTGTTGCGTTCTCTGGTCGTGCCGGCACTACTGGCCGTGACCCTCCCGGCGGTCGCCGCCGAACGGACCGCGGTGCTCGAGGTCGAAAACATGTATTGCGCAACTTGCCCCTATATCGTGCGGGAGGCGCTCCTGAGGGTCGAGGGTGTGGCCAATGTTGCGGTCTCGCTCGACGAACGCACCGCCACCGTCGTTTACGACGACACGACTGCCGATCTCGACGCGCTGTCGGCGGCCGCCACCGACGCCGGCTATCCGGCGCGGGCGAGGCGGTGACGTGGTCGCGCTCCGTTCGACGCTGACCTGCCCGCGTTGCGGCATTCGCGAGACCTGCGAAATGCCGGTCGACGCCTGCATGTTCTTCCACGAATGCAGCGGCTGCGGCGAACTGCTGAGGCCGCTGGCCGGCGATTGCTGTGTCTTCTGCTCTTACGGCACGGTGCCGTGCCCGCCGGTGCAGGAGGCCGGCGCCGCGGCCTGCTGTGCTCCCGATACGCCGCCTGCTAGCGGCGCGTCGTGAGATTGGGCAGGAAGATCGTCAACAGGCCCAGCAGCGGCAGGTAGGAGCAGACCTGGTAGACGAAGTCGATGCCTTTCGCGTCGGCGACGACGCCGAGCACGGCCGCGCCGAGCCCGCCAAGCCCGAAGGCGAAGCCGAAGAACAGCCCCGCCACCATGCCGACCCGGCCCGGCAACAGTTCCTGCGCGAAGACGACGATCTGCGGGAAGGCGGAGGACAGGATCAGCCCGATCATGATCGTCAGCACCGGCGTCCAGGCATAACTCGAATAGGGCAGGGCCAGCGTGAACGGCAGCACGCCGAGGATCGAGAACCAGATTACCGTCTTGGAGCCGAAGCGGTCGCCGATCGGCCCGCCGAGGATGGTGCCGGCAGCGGCCGCGCCGAGGAAGATGAACAGGAGGATCTGCGATTCCTGCACCGTCACCCCGAAGCGCTCGATAACGAAGAAGGTGTAGTAGCTGCTGATCGAGGCCAGGTAGACATGCTTGGAAAAGACCAGCATGACCAGGATGGCAAGCGTGAAGGCCACCTTGCCTCTGGTGAGGTCGAGGCTCGCAGTTGGCGCCGGGCGGCTTGCGGCACGGCGGCGATAGGCCGAATACCAGCCGCCGACCCGCCACAGGATGATCATGCCGGCGAGCGCGGCGAGCGAGAACCAGGCAACCGAGCCCTGGCCGCGCGGCACCACGATGAAGGCGGCGAGCAGTGGTCCGATCGCGGTGCCGACATTGCCGCCGACCTGGAACAGCGCCTGCGCCATGCCGTAACGTCCGCCCGAGGCGAAGCGCGCCACCCGCGAGGATTCGGGGTGGAACACGGCCGAGCCGATGCCGACGAACGCCGCGCCCAACAGCAACAGCGGGTAGGTCGCGGCGGTGGCGAGCAGGATCAGCCCGAACATCGTCGAGCCCATGCCGAAAGGCAGCGAGTAGGGCATCGGGCGCCTGTCGGTGGTCATGCCGACCGCCGGCTGCAGCAGCGACGCGGTGACCTGGAAGGTCATGGTCAGAAGCCCGATCTGCCAGAAGTCGAGCCCGTAATCGGCCTTCAGCATCGGGTAGATCGCCGCCAGCAGCGACTGCATGACGTCGTTGAGCAGGTGGCAGAAGCTGACCGCCAGGAGCACGGCGTAGACCGTGCGTTCCTGCGAGATCGGTGCTGACTGGGCGGTGGTATCGGTCAATGCGGGCTCCATCGGCGCGCGGGCTGGAGCCCGCGAGGCACGCTTATACGCCGCTTGCAAATGACCTTCTTTGCTGATCTGGTCGAGTTGTTTTGCAAGTGGGCCATATACGATGACCAGATTCGAGCGCGATTCGACGGAAACGGCGCGGCTGCGCGAACTGCGCCACGCCTGGCTGGAGGCGGCCGGCGGCGCCGTCATCGTGCATGCCAACGACTATCCGAATGCCTATGCCGTGAAGGCGCATCGCCACGGCCGCGCGCAGCTCCTGCATGCGCGCTCCGGTGTGGTGCTGGTCAAGACCGGTCTCGGCCACTGGATGGTGCCGGCCGGCCACGCCATCTGGATCCCGGCCGGGATCATGCATGCCGTCGACATGCTCGGCGGGGTCAGCATGCTGTCGGCCTATGTGAAGCCTCAGGCGCTCGACGGCCTGCCGCGCGACCTGCGCGTCGTCGCCATGACGCCGCTGATGCGCGGACTTTTGACCGAGGCGGCTTCGCTGGACTTCGAGGCGCCGGCGGACGCGCGCGCCGCGCTGATCCTCGACCTCGTGCTGCACGAGATTCCGAGGCTCGCCGAAATGCCGCTCGGCCTGCCGTTCCCGGCAGACGAGCGCATGGCGGCGCTCTGCCGCGACTATCTCGCAGCACCGCGCCCCGACGTCACCATCGACGGCTGGGCCGGCAGGCTCGGCATGAGCCGGCGCACCTTCACCCGCCGCTTTCAGCGCGAGACAGGGGTCAGCCTCTCCTTGTGGCGCCAGCAGGCGAGCCTTTTCGCCGCCTTGCCGAAGCTCGCCGCGGGCGAGGCGGTGACCAATGTGGCGCTTGACCTCGGCTATGAAAGCGTCGCCGCCTTCACCACCATGTTCCGCCGCATGCTGGGTTCGCCGCCGCGCAGCTATCTGTCGGCCAACCTGGCGGCGGAGTGAGCGAAAGGCAGGTTATTTGTCGGCGAGCGTGTCGACGATGCGCCGCATCTGCTCGCCCATCAGGTCGCATTCGCGCGGCGAGGACTGCGCCATCACCTTGTCGATGAGTTCGGTGTAGACGGCGAGCGCCTCCAGAAGCAGCTTTTCGCCCTCCGGCGTCAGGAAAAGCCGCATGACGCGCTTGTCGGAGGCATCGCTCTCGCGCCGCACCAGCCCCTGTGATTCGAGCTGCGGCAACAGCATGGTGATGTTGGAGCGCCCGACCAGGAGCCGGCGCGCCAGGTCGTGCTGCGACTGGCCTGGATGGCGGTAGAGGTTCATCAGCATGTCGAGCTGCGCGATCTTCAGATCGAGCGGCGCCAGCGCCTTGGAAAGCGCGCGGATCACGGCCTTTTCGGCCCGCACCACGGCGATCCAGTTGCGAAAGCGCGGGTTGTCCCACGGCAGGTCTTGTTTTTTGTTCATTCTTGAACTAATATGTTCATCATTGAACTAATTTCACGGTGACCCACCATGGCATCATTTCCCCTGACTGTCATCCGCTCCGCCTTCCGCCTCACAGATCATCTCGCGCCCCGCCTCGCCGGCCGCCTCGCCTTCGAACTGTTCTGCCGCACGCCCCATCCCGACAAGGTGTCGGACAAGGAGGCGAGGGCGCTGGCGCAGGCCGCACCCTTGATGGCCGAGGCCCGGCTGCACCGGCTCACCACGCCGACCGGCTGCATCGCCGCCTATGATTTCCGCCCGCCCGCCGGCACCGAGCGCCGCCGCACCGTGCTCGTCATCCATGGCTGGCGCTCGCGCACCGACCACATGGTTGCCGTCATCGACGCGCTCAGGCGCGAAGGCGCGCGTGTCATCGCCATCGACCTGCCGGGCCACGGCAAGTCGTCCGGACGCCGGCTCAACATGGCCAACGCCGTCGAGGCCGCCGGCATGGCGGCCGAATGGTTCGGCCCCTTCGACGCCGTGATTGGCCATTCCTTCGGCGGCGCCGTCGCGGTCAATGCCGTCGTCGGCTCGATCCAGGGTGTGCCGCCGCTGCCGGCCGAGCGGCTGGTGCTGATCTCGGCGCCGAACTCGATGCCGACCTTTTTCGCCGAATTCGGCCGCATGCTCGAACTCGGGCCGCGCAGCCAGACGGTGCTCGTCAACCATGTCGAGACGCTGACCGGACGGCCGCTGGAGGATTTCGTCGGCTCGCTGCAGCTTGCCGAGTTCGAGGTGCCGACGCTGGTCATCCACGCGCCGGAGGACAAGGAGGTCCCGGCCGCCAATGCCTGGGCCTACGAGAAGGCGGGGCCGCATATCCGCCTCGTCTGGGCGCCCGGCCTCGGCCACCGGCGCATCCTCGCCGCGCCGGGCGTGATTGAAGAATTGACCAACTTCGTCGCCGGCGAACGCGCACCGGCGCTAGTGAATTAGCCTGCATGGCGTTGCGAGGGGGCAGGGACGTTCGCCCGGCCCCCTCGTTACCGGCCATCTGCGAGATCAAGGCTTGCCCCACGTAGCCTGCGACTGGACTTGGGGCATGAAATCCGTTTCGCTGCCGGCTTGGCCGGAGGCGCGCTCATGCAAACGATACGGACTCTCTGGGCTGGTTGCCTGGCGGCGGTGCTGCTCGCGACCGTGGCACTTGCCGGTCCTCAGGACGATTTTGCCAGGGCACAGGAACTGCGCGAGCGTGGCGATCTCACCGGCGCCTTCGAACTGTTTCGTTCAGCCGCAACGCACGGCCACCTCGATGCGCGAGTGGAGATGGGGCGAAGCTATGCCAACGGCATGGGCGTACCGCAAGACTTCGCCAAGGCGCATGTCTGGTATGACATCGCCGTGATGAACGGCAGTTCGGGAGCAATTTTCGGCCGCCGCAACGCCTTCAAGCAACTGTCGGACTCGGAAGTCGCAGAAGCCACCGCGCAAGCGCGGCTGTGCATCGAGACCAATTATCTCGACTGCATGTGACCAGAAAGGCGGCGGCCCGCGTCGGGTCTCTCGAAAGGCTCAGCCCTTCGGCTTGCCCGGCTCGTGCGGCAGGCCGGCCTCCTTCTATCAACGGGTTCGTAGCCCCGCCCAGTCAGTGTTGTCCCTGAGGAAGACTCTCCACTAGGACCGTTCGTCTAGAGGCCGAGCCGAGAAATGGGGCGGAGTCTCTCTGCGGAACTCAAACTCGAGTTGCTTCGAGGTAAGAAGCTGATCGCCATTGGCCCGAGCGTATCGGACGAAAGATTCGCCGGACCAAGAACTGCGATTGCAGACGTGTCTCAGCAATGGGCGGTGGGGATAGGCCTTAGCATCGAGATTGGAAAGATGTTGCCATCCGTTGGTGTCGATCTGCTCTGCGATAAAATTGAGTAGAGAGCCGGACGCCCTCATATGATGCACGACTAATTTCCGGATTGCACGAATAGCGGCACCAGCGGGATTGGGATTGGGAAGCAAATTTACATCGAGGAATCGTTCGTTCAGCGCTTCTCGCGTTCCCTCTTTCGCTACAAGACGGTTCTCGCCAAGCACATAAAGAATAGCGTCAACGTTAAAGAAAGTCGTTTCGACTACATCTTCCAAGCGAGATACATTCTTATGTCCTTCGACATTAGCCCACGTCTCTTGAGCGCTCCAAAAATCGATTCTAATGCCACCATGGAATTTTAGTCCATAGCCGCCAAACTTGTTTGGTCGAGCATCGTAATGGGAAATAACTTGTTTGAACGCTGCGGCGTCTTGAACCTCCACTACGAAGTCCAAATCAGAAGTGAACTGTGCAGGCGGGAGGAAATGAAGCTCGCGCAACGCTCCTCCGATAAGTGCGACTCTGCCTGCGCCACGAAGGCGATCTAGTGCAACAGCGACCTCACGATCACGTTTTACATATCGACTTCGGACAGAGCGAGCTCTGCTTATCAATTGCTTGTCAGTGGTAATCGTATCGCCCATCGTCCAACTGTCTAAATTTGGCCTCGAGATCAATGGCGAAATTCTCCGTCATCCCAGAGACCATATCAGTCAGAAGCAGCATCTGGCGATATCGCACTCCTGCGGCGTCGCCCATGCCTGCGGTATCTGACTCATAGCACCGTACATAGTTTTGAGAGATGTGACTAAACACAAACTCTCCAAAGGGTGTCGACGTCCGCGGAGCCAAAGCAGCGCGGTCATTTCCGTCAAGCTCAGACGGTAGCGGGGAGCACTCTTCGATTGACCGCCAGAAGTAGCTCAACAACGAACGGAGAAGATTATCCCCGCGTAGTTCAATTTCCTTTACTGCCGGGGCGTTATACGCGTGGTCAGATGCAAGCGATTTCAGGGCCTTACATAGGTCCGAAGCTTCCGACGCCTTGATGAGGGACTGCTTAAAGTTCCCACTGATTATAGCATCTGAGTGGGCCAAGAAGGTCTTGGAGGTTGCGACTACCATCGTCTGGATAACGAATGTGCGATAATACTGAGCGCCAATATCGTTCACCTCGGATACGCTGCGCTTTTCACTCTGAAGTTCAGAAACGCGAATTTCGATTGCAGTGGCAAGATCCTCATAGTGACCATTGTTAATGCGTCTCAGAGCGGCAATAATATCGTTTATAGAAATTAACTGCTTCTTAACCGCATCTTCTATGTCAATGACAGAATAGGCGATATCGTCACAAGCTTCCATCAAATAGGCGATAGGGTGTCGCTGTCCCGGCGCTAGCCCTACTTCCGAAAGAACTCGCTCGGCGTTTTTTCGATCTGCATCAAAATAGCCAAATTTCTTGAAAGCTGGATGCTCTTCTTTTCCTCGTTTTTCAGAGCCGACGGTGTATTTCATCAACGCCGCGAGAGTAGCGAACGTTAAGTCGAGGCCATGGGAACCTTTTGACACCTGCAATCGTGTCAGTAGCCGAAAGGCCTGGGCGTTCCCCTCCCAATGCTCAAAATCTGTACGCATCTGTTCAGTTAACGGAACACCCCAACCCTCTCCATCGAATCGTTCGACAAACCAACGGCTGATCGACGTTTCACCTTGATGGCCAAAAGGAGGATTTCCTAGGTCGTGAGCAAGCCCAACCGACGCTGCAATAGTGGGCGCAAACTCAGTGTTTGGGGCGTTGCCAAACGCACACTTTCGTTCGCGCAGTATCTGAGTAGCCAAAGACCGGCACAGATTTGCGACCTCGTGGGAATGGGTCAATCTAGTGCGGACGCTATCGTTCTTCTCCAACGGAAAGACCTGGGTCTTGTCGGCAAGGCGGCGCACGGGAGCAGAAAATAGGATGCGGTCGAAGTCCCTCTCAAACTCGTTGCGAGTGCTGTCATCGGTCTTTTCAACGCGCTCACCTTCGGAGAATCTCTTGTTGTTGTACAAATCGCCCATGCCAATCTCGTTTGCCAATGCACTTAAAACGTTCTCTTTCAGCGGTTTGTATCATAAGTGAGTGGTGGCACTTCAGAGTTTTTGAATTGCTGTTCTTATTTCTTTGGTCACATCGCGCACGCCTTGTGCCATCCAAACACTATCCCGCAGCATGAATTTGCTGCTGTTCGTGTGCGGAACATAAGTTGCCTGCTGCTCGACCACGGAGCGAGGTATGAGCGCCGCCCGTATCACATTGAAGTCGTCCTCAAACAATACCCCGGCGAGCACGTCAAAGTGGCCGCCGACAAGGTCACGGACGGCTGATAACTGACGTGACTTGTTACGTTTGTGGATGCGTCGTCCTTTGATCTGGTAACGCGTTCCATCTTCTCCGGTGGCGTCGAAACCACGCTCGGAATTGGGCGCTTGTTGCCATCCAAATGTTCGGCAGAACAGATACTCGGCGAAGTCTCCAGTGGGATTGTTGGCGCTTCTGACGATGCTACGCGACCTCAATTCTTCAATTATTTTCGTATGAAGAGCGAGCAAATCCGCCACGGTCGTTTCATTTAATCGGCTCAAACTGCCTGCCCCGATTAGGTCCCAGGTTACAGAACATATCGCAAAACTTGCATCCTATCTCACGTAGCACAACACACCTAGAACCACACTTTGAGGATTCTTGATTGGCTGGTGCCGCCTACGTGACTCGAACACGTGACCCATCATTACGAACTAGGCGGTCGAAGGCGTTGGCCGGGCCGACCGAAGACGCGAGGCTCAGCCCTTCGGCTTGCCCGGCTCGTGCGGCAGGCCGGCCTCCTTCCAGGCCGAGAACCCGCCCTCGACATGGCTGACGCGTTCCAGCCCCATGTCCTGCGCGGTCTTGGCCGCCAGCGCCGAGCGCCAGCCGCCGGCGCAGAAAAAGACGAAGTGGTTGCCGGTCGCGAACAGTTCCTTGTGATAGGGGCTTTCGGGATCGATCCAGAATTCCAGCATGCCGCGCGGGCAGTGCCTGGCTTGCGCGATACGGCCTTCGCGGTCGAGTTCGCGCGGATCGCGCAGGTCGATGAAGGTCACGTCGTCATTGCCGAGCAGCCCGGCGGCGTCGGCCGGAGCCAGCGCGTTGACCTCCGCGTTGGCTTCTTCGAGCAGCGCCTTGTAGCCCTTTTTCATTGGCTTCCCGTCATTGTTGTCCGCGCCGACCGCCCGCGGCGGCCTTGCCGGTCAGCGTATCACGACGACGCGGGTGCCGACATCGACCTGGTCGTAGAGATGCGTGACGTCGTCATTGGCCATGCGGATGCAGCCCGACGACATCGCCTGGCCGATCGTCCACGGCTGGTTGGTGCCGTGGATGCGATAAAGCGTGGCGCCGATGTAGAGTGCGCGGGCGCCGAGCGGATTGTCCGGCCCGCCGGGCATGTAGGCCGGCAGCTTGCGTCCCTTGGCGGCCTCGCGGCGGATCATCTGCGGCGGAGGTGTCCAGCCCGGCCATTCCTGCTTGCGCGAGATGCGGTTGCTGCCGGCCCAGGTGAAACCCTCGCGGCCGACGCCGACCGCGTATTTGATCGCCCGGCCGTCGCCGAGCGTATAGTAGAGCCGCCGCTCCGACGTATTGACGATGATCGTGTTCTTGCCGTGCGGCCCGTCATAGCGGATCACCTCGCGCGGGATCGGCGAGGAATCCGAAGAACTGCGCTTGCCATGCTCGATGCGCGGCTGGCCGCCGCGGATGATCCGCGCGAACAGGCTTTCCGCTTCAGCCGGCGCCACCAGCGGCGATGCCGGCACGATCACGAGCATCAAGGCGGCCAGCGCCGCCGCAATTGCCGAACCCAGTCTGGCCATGTCACCCACCCGAAAAAAACGCCCCCGCCGGGGCGATCGAACCTGAACGCATCTTGCGCGGCTTCGCGTGCACGTCAAGCGGTCTGGCTCGAGCCACTCATGGTTGCGACAAAGACCGCGAGGGGACACTCACCCCAGATTGAGTTCCTTGAAGAAGTCGTTGCCCTTGTCGTCGATGACGATGAAGGCCGGGAAATCCTCGACCTCGATGCGCCACACCGCCTCCATGCCGAGTTCGGAATATTCCACCACCTCGACCTTCTTGATGCAGTCCTGCGCCAGCCGCGCCGCAGGTCCGCCGATCGAGCCCAGATAGAAGCCGCCATGGGCCGCGCAGGCCTCGCGCACCTGGCGCGAACGGTTGCCCTTGGCGAGCATCACCATCGAGCCGCCGAAAGACTGGAACTGGTCGACGAAACTGTCCATGCGGCCCGCCGTCGTCGGTCCGAACGAGCCCGAGGCGTAACCCGCCGGCGTCTTCGCCGGGCCGGCATAATAGACCGGGTGGTTCTTCAGGTAGTCTGGCATCGGCTCGCCGTTTTCGAGCCTCTCGCGAATCTTGGCATGCGCCATGTCGCGCGCCACGATGATCGGCCCCGACAGCGAAAGCCGCGTCTTGACGGGGTGCTGGCCGAGTTCCTTCAGGATATCCGCCATCGGCCGGTTGAGGTCGATGCGCACGACATGCGAGGTCAGCTTTTCCTCGTCGATGTCGGGCATGTAGCGCGCCGGGTTGGTCTCGAGTTCTTCCAGGAAGATGCCGTCGCGGGTGATCTTGCCGAGCGCCTGGCGGTCGGCCGAGCACGACACGCCGAGCCCGATCGGCAGCGAGGCGCCGTGGCGCGGCAGCCGGATCACCCGCACGTCGTGGCAGAAATATTTGCCGCCGAACTGCGCGCCGACCCCCATCTGCTGGGTCAGCCTGTGCACCTCAGCCTCCATCTCGACATCGCGGAAGGCGTGCCCGGCCTCGCTGCCCTTGCGCGGCAGGCCGTCGAGATAGCGCGTCGAGGCGAGTTTCACCGTCTTCAGGTTCATCTCGGCCGAGGTACCGCCGATGACGATCGCCAGGTGGTAGGGCGGGCAGGCGGCGGTGCCGAGCGTCAGGATCTTTTCCTTCAGGAAGTCGATCAGCCGGTCATGGGTCAGGAGCGACGGCGTGCCCTGGTAGAGAAAGGTCTTGTTGGCCGAGCCGCCGCCCTTGGCCACGAACAGGAACTTGTAGGCGTCCTCGCCCTCCTCATAGAGCTCGATTTGCGCCGGCAGGTTGTTTTTCGTGTTCTTCTCCTGGAACATCGACAGCGGCGCCAACTGCGAATAGCGCAGGTTCTTCCTTTCATAGGCGTCGAGCACGCCGCGTCCGAGCGCATCGGCGTCGCCGCCCTCGGTCCACACCCGCCGCCCCTTCTTGCCCATGATGATCGCCGTGCCGGTGTCCTGGCACATCGGCAGCACCCCGCCGGCGGCGATGTTGGCGTTCTTCAGAAGGTCGTAGGCGACGAAGCGGTCATTGTCGGTCGCCTCCGGGTCCTCCAGGATCGCGGCCAGCTGCCTCAGGTGTCCGGGCCGCAGCAGATGGTTGATGTCGGCGAAGGCGGTTTCCGACAGGAGCCGCAACCCCTCCGGTTCGACGCTCAGGATGTCCTGGCCGCGGAAGGTGTCGGTACCGACATGCTCCGAGGTCAGCTTGCGGTAGGGCGTCTCGTCGGCGGCAAGCGGAAAGAGGTCTGCGAGGACCGCATCGGCCATGGGGCACTCCTGGCATCAGGCTGGGCGTTGCTGGCCGTCTTATTGTCCCTGCCGGCACAAATGTCCATGCGCCGCGCTCGGTCGCGGGTTTTCCCGGAAAACGCCGGGCTTTCCGTGAAAACGGGCAAAAACCCGGCAAAAAATTCTTTCCCCGGGTGAAAAACTTCGCGGAGACCTTCGCGCTTTGGTGACGTTCCTGCGATTTGCGAATGCCGCAATCGACCGTTAGGCTCGATTCGGCTAGCGTTAGCCAGTCCGCAAGGCGGATGGAAGACGAGCATTTTCGAGCGAACGGGCATGGGGCGATGATGACGGTTTTCCGGCAGTTTCTTGCGATCCCGGCATGTTTTCTGGCGGTGGCGGTGCTCGCCGCGCCTGAACCCGCCCAGGCCCAGAACATTTTCGAGCGGTTGTTCGGCGGCGGCATCAAGCGCAAGGAGCGCGAGGAGGTGCGGCCGGCGCCGCAGCCTAAGAAGCGCGTCGTCAAGCGCGTCAAGATTTCGGCCCCGTCCTACTACACCTATCGAGCCGACCCGCTGGTCAAGGTTTCCTTCAAACCCATTCTCGAAGGCAGGCAGGAGGTGAATTTCGCGCCGTCGCTTGGCGGCAATGGCTTCGACGAAGCTCTTGACGGACTTCAGGATTTCGACCTGCGCGCCTATGAGGATGTGGCCGCCGCGCTCGGCGAATATTACGCCGACAATCGCCGTTTCATCTGGGTCTCGGGCTTCAGCGCCAACGCCCGCGCCACTGAGGCAGTGCGCGTTCTGGGCGAGGCGGCGGGTTACGGGCTCGACCCGGCCGATTATTCGCTCAGCCTGCCGGCGCCGGGATTTGCGATGGAGGACACCGCGGCGCGCTACGCCGAGCTGATGCGTTTCGAAATGACGCTGTCGGCGCGCGTTCTGCTTTATGCCCGCGATGCCTGGCGTGGCCGCATCGATCCCAACCGGCTTTCCGGCTATCACGATTTTCCCGCAAAGCCGCTCGACCTGGCAAAGGTGCTCGACCGGCTGGCGCATACCCAGGACGTGCGCACCTATCTGGAATCGCGCCATCCCCAGAACGAGCGCTACGCCGCCCTGCGTGTCGAGCTTGAAGCGCTCCGGGCGAGCGCGGAAAACGACATCGTCGTCGATCCGAAGCTGTTCCTGCGGCCGGGCCAGTCGAGCCCCGAATTTCCCAACATGCTCAAGCTGTTCGCGCGCGAGACCGACGACGCCTTCCGGACGGAGTTCAAGGAGTTGCTCGAGGTCCACGCGGCGAGCGAGGAATACGCGCAGGAACTGGCGCCGCTGGTCAAGGCGGCGCAGAAATTCAAGGGCTTGCAGGCCGACGGCATCATAGGCCCGCGCACGGTCGGAGCCTTCGCCGGCGAATCGAAGGCGGCGCGCATCGACAAGGTCGAATACGCGCTCGAGCGTCTGCGCTGGCATCCCTCCGAACTCGGCAGCCCGCGCGTCTTCATCAACCAGCCGGCGTTCACCGCGACCTATTTCGAGGGCGGCGAGGATCGGCTGTCGATGCGCGTCGTGGTCGGCAAGACCACCAACCAGACCAGCTTCTTCCACGACGTGATCGAGCAGATCGACTACAACCCCTATTGGGGGGTGCCGCAGTCGATCATCGTCAACGAGATGCTGCCGCGGCTTTACAACGATCCGGGCTATCTCGACCGTGCCGGCTACGAGGTGACGGATGCGCGCGGCCGGCGCATCTCGTCGTCGTCGATCAACTGGGGCCGCTACGGCGGCAAGGTGCCGTTCAACGTCCGCCAGCGCCCCAGCGAGCGCAACGCGCTCGGCGAATTGAAGATCCTGTTCCCCAACAAGCACGCCATCTACATGCACGACACGCCGTCGAAGAGCCTGTTCGAGCGCGACGTGCGCGCCTTCAGCCATGGCTGCGTGCGCCTTGCCGACCCGCGCGGCATGGCCGCCGCGGTGCTTGCCAAGCCGGTCGACTATGTCGCCGCCAAGATCGGTGCCGGCCACTCCTCCGAAAAGATCACCCGCAACATTCCGGTCTATGTCGCCTATTTCACCGCCTGGCCCGACGATGCCGGTACTGTGACCTATTCCGACGACATCTACGGACGCGACGACCGGCTGAAGAAGGCGTTCGAGGCGATCGACGCCGTGCGCAAGCCGGCCGGCTGAGGCCTATTCGACAGCGGCGACCAAGAGGTCGCGCGACCCCGGCACCAGATGCACCACCTTGTAGCCGCCGGCCTTGAGGTCGGCGAGCAGACCCGGCAGCATGGTCGCCGTGCGGGCATGGATGTCGTGCAACAGGATGATGCCAGAGCGTTGCCCGGCAAGACGCGCCATGGTGCGGGCACGGATCGCCGCTGGGCTTGACTTGAAATAGTCCTTGGAATCGATGTTGGCGTCGATCACCACGATACCGCGCGCGGCGAGATGGCTGCGCAAGGCGGCCGTCGAGGCCAGATAGGGAAAGCGGAAGAACGGTGCGGCGCGATGTCCGCCGAGCGCGGCGGCAACACTGGCGCGCCCCTTGTCGATCTCGATTACCGCCGCGGCGTGGCCAAGGCCTGCCAGATTGGCGTGGCCTTGCGTATGCGTGCCGATGGTGTGGCCGCGCGCGGCCACCTTGCGGGCGGTCCCCGGATAGGCCTTTGCCATCTGACCGACCATCAGGAAGGTCGCCTTGACGCCGAAACGGTCGAGCACCTCCAGCACCCTGTCGGTGCGGCCGGGGATCGGGCCGTCGTCGAAGGTGAGCACCACTTCGCCGGGCCTCAACGCGATGTCGGAGATGCGGCTGACGCGGATCGTGCGGCCGGCGAGGCCGCCCGAGACGAGCGGCAACTGGTCGGGGCGCAGCATCGCGACCTGCGGGCTGATGTCGGCAGGTCCGGCCTGCTGCTCCTCTGCAAAGGCCAGTGCCGGTCCGTCATCGCCGGCCAGCTTCTTGGGCGCATTGGCGCAGGCTGACAGAAAAAGCGCGGCCGAAAACAGGACCGCCGTACCAAACACGCAACGCATGACACCACCCGAACAGACGAAACCTTCGGCAGCCTAACCGCGCATGGTTAAGAACCTGCTAATAGTCGCAGTTCGTTAACCGACTTGTTCACGAAGCCGTCAGTTGCTCCTTATGTTACCGTTGGCCTGCATCGAGGCTTCGATTAGATACCCATCTTCGCGTCCGAATATTGAAATGCCTGATCAGTGAAAAACATACAAACGCTCATAAAGACATGATATGATATACGAATGCGAAGCGCATCTTATATGATAGAATTAAAGCTCTTAGAAAAATTAGATTTTCATCGAGGAAACTAAACATAGGGCATAAATTATGTAAACTCGTGAATACGAAATAAGTAAAAAAGTATACTAAACTTTAAGCGGCTATCCCCGCCCGATGACTCACTCCTGTATTCTGGCGACGTGCCGGCGGTAGCGGCAACCTCCGGCGTTGATCCAACGCAGGAGGACATCATGGTCACGACACCCAACTTTACCGACGGCACCTGGCGGATCGCCTCGACGCTGCACATCAACGGCGCGCCCTTCGGCGACATTCTCTGGCAGAACATCAACAACCAGTCGCTGGTGCTCTGGCAACAGGATGGTGCCACTACGGTCGCAACCAGCGTCCTGCCCTCGGTCAGCAAGCACAAAGTCGCCGTGGTCGGTGATTTCGACGGTGACGGCCGCGCCGACCCCTATCTGCGCGATCAGGCTGTCGGCACCAACAAGGTGCTTCTGAGCAGCACCGGAGCGATTGCCAACTCCGCCTCAGCCTCCTCGGTCGCCGATGCCCGTGCGGCGACCGATCTCAACGGCGACGGCAAGGATGACATCGTCTATTTCATCAACTCCAACGCCAACCTGCTGGTCTTCCAGATGAACGGCGCCTCGGTCGCGGGCACCAGCAGCTTTGCCTCCAGCTATGCCACCAACGACACCTTGCTGAGCGTCTTCGATGGCGCCGGGTTTAGGACCTTCTCAAGCCTCTGGTTCGACACCTCGGCCAACCAGTTCAATATCGCGCGCTACACCGACGGTGTGCATTCGCTCAGCGACACCTTTACCGTCGGAGCCGGCAGGGAATTCGTCAGGGACGGCGATTTCGACGGCGACGGTGAGCGCGACTTCCTGTTCGTCGACAACGAAGGATCGGGGCTGGGCAGTTTCGAGGTCGTTTTTACCAATGGCATCGTCGATACGGGCCGGGTCATCTACTCGAATCAGTTTCTTGGCCTGCTTGGCCTCAACGCCGGCGATTTCGACGGCGACGGCCAGCTCGAACTGCTGCTTCGCGACGTCGCCACCGAAGAACTGATCGTGGCTAATGTGCGTGCCGGTACGGCAAGCGCGCAAACCATCCTCGGCACCAACGGCGCCGATTTCATCGACGGGCAGAACGGCAATGACCGCATCTGGGGGCAGGGCGGCGACGACTTCCTGCTCGGCGCCGATCAGGACGATACGATCTTCGGCGGCACCGGCGACGACCGCATCGACGGCGGCGAGGGCAACAATTCGCTGTTCGGCGATGCCGGCAACGACCGGATCCTCGGCGGCTCGGGTGACGACTATATCCGCGGCGGCGCCGGCGACGACAGCATCAGCGCGGGCACCGGCATGGATTTCATCGACGGAGATGAGGGCAATGACTATCTCGTCGGCGGTGCCTTCGGCTTTCATCATCTGCGCGGCGGCGCCGGCGACGACATCCTGATCGGCGACGACAACGTCATCATGGAAGGCGGTGACGGCAACGACATCCTGCAGGCCGAAAACGGGCTCGACAATCTGTTCGGAGGCGCCGGCGACGACTTCCTCGTCGGCGATCTTTCCGCCGACACGCTCTACGGCGGCGACGGCAATGACATCCTGTTCGGGCCGGACCGGTTCGGGCTTTCGGGCACGTCCGACACCTACTACGGAGGCGCGGGACAGGATTTCTTCTATCTCGGCAACGAGGACGTGAAATTCTATACCGGATCCGGGGAGGCGATCATCAAGGACTTCTCGCCGTTTCAGGACAAGATCGTGGTGAGCGGATTCAGCTCGGACTACAACTTCAACGATCTCGGCAACGACATCCAGATTCGACTGAGTTCCAACAACAACGTGATCGCGACCGTGGAGAACGCAGTCGACATCGCCAATGTTCAGAACAATCTGATCTTCATCGGCTGAGCGGGCTTGGCCCGCGAGAGTGCCGGCGCCAGCCGGCACTCTCCGTCTCCGCCGGCGATCGCCGCCATCTGGTGGACGCGCGGCGCCCGGCAGGCTATCCGGGGGCAACCGCGCTGGCGCGTTTGCCGGCGGCTGCGTATGTAGCGGGCGGAGTGGGCTCTTTGTTTCAGCGGATAGTGGCGTGAGAAACGCATTCAGGGACTTTTTCAGGCGCATTCGCGTTGGCCGCCATGTAAGGACCAATGGCGACCTCTACAACTACCGTGGCCTGGAGGTCGAATGCCCGCTCAGCGCCGGCCTTGGCGTCTGCAACGCGCTGATGCGCGGTAAATACGAGCGCGACGAGGCCGACATGATCCTCGCGCACCTGCCGGCCCATCTTCCCGTCATCGAGCTTGGCGGCTCGCTCGGCGTCGTTTCGCGGCTGATCCGCTCGCGCCTCGATGCCCGCACCCGTCATCTCGTGGTGGAGGCCAACCCGCGCATCGTCGAAACCTGCCGCAAGAACGCCACCCGCGACGCCGAAGACGGCGCCACCGATGTCGTGAATGCCGCGCTTTACTATGGCGCGGCCAGGGCATCCTTCACGCTCGGACCCGACGTCCATTCCAATGCGCTGTCCGGCACCGGCCGCCGCGGCGAGGAAATCGAGGTCGATACGGTCAGCCTGTCGGCGCTCCATCAGCGTCTGGGCGCGCCGGAGCGCTTTGCCCTGGTCAGCGACATCGAGGGCGGCGAGTACCAGATCATCCGGCACGAGCCGGACATGCTGGCAAAGGTCGAGATCGCCATCGTCGAAATCCACCCGGCGGCCTTCGCGGCCGAGGGCGGCAGCGAGGCTGCGTTTCTGGCGGCCTTCCACGAACGCGGTCTTGTCGAGATCGACAGGCGCGGCGACGTCGTGGTGATGAGCCGTGCCGGCACGGTCTGAACGCCGGCCGAGCCCTGATCGTGACCTGCGGCCGGCAGCCTTGCCGGCCGCGAGAACGAATCCGTAAGAGCAGGCGCCGACGGCCGCCTCTCGAGTTGTCCGGGGCCGTGAATGCCTCGGAAACCGCTGGCGAGCCAAGGCGGAATCGTCCGCGCGCTCGCTGCGAAAGCGGGCGCACCGCTACTGGGAAGACGACGGAGGCATTCGCCGATCAGCGACCACCCTCGTCCGGGTGGCAGCGAACGCAGCGTAACGTGAGGGGTACTGGCGCGGACTGTCCAATTGCGCTAGATGGCGCGGCATAGGGGCTTTGCCAAGGTCGCGCGCGGTTCTCGTTGATGATAGTGTGACGGCTGGAGGAGAATAACGATGCCCCGGCCCGGCACGCGCGCCTTTCAGCGGTTTCCGGCGGTTTCAGTCGAACCACGTAGCCTCCAGGCATTCGCGCTCGCGACAGCTTCTGTCGCTGTAGCCTTGGCGGTCAGGTGGGTCCTGGGTTTGTTCGACCCCTCGACGCCTCCCTTTGCTGCCTTCCTGGTGGCCATCGTGGTCACGTCGATCCTGGCCGGCTCCGCCGCGGGCGTTTTTGCTGCGGCAGCCGGATTGCTCACTTCCGTGCTGATGATTGCTCCCCAGGTCCCGTCCGCATTCGGATGGGGAGGAATATTTCAATTCATCGCAACCAGCGGGTTGATCATCTGGATCGCCGACGAGTACCGGCGCCTGTTGCGAAATGTTCAGCAGAAGGAAATCACGCTTGCCCGACAGCAGGAGCTCATGGAGGCTGAAAATTCGGTGCTCGCGATGATTGCCGAAGACCGGCCGCTCGTGGAGACAATGAGAGGCATCGCCGAAACCATCGAAAGATATCTCGATCATCAGGTCCTTGCGTCCGTGCTTCTGCTCGACGCCAAGGAAAAGAAGCTCAGGCATTGCGCAGCACCGAGGCTCCCCAAAGCCTACAATGAGGCAATAGACGGCCTGGATATCGGCCCGGCGGTTGGTTCATGCGGCACAGCAGCCTACCGTGGTGAGCCGGTCTATGTCAGCGACATTCAGACCGATCCGCTGTGGAAGGATTTCCGTTCTCTCGCCGACGAACATGGATTGCGCGCGTGCTGGTCGACGCCGTTCAAGACGCCATCAGGCACTGTCCTGGGCACCTTCGCCGTGTACCACCGGCAACCGCATGCACCCCAATCCTCGGAAATCGAGATCGTCAATCTGCTGACCAAGATTGCTGTGCTCGCCGTCGAACGAAACAACACAAATGAGCAACGCGAGCTTTTGCTGCGAGAGCTCGTACATCGCGTCAAGAACTCCATGGCCGTAGTCAGATCGGTAGCGAGCACCTCGCTGCGGCCGCACGTGGATCGGGAGCATTATCGGGATTTCGAGAAACGCCTCACTGCTCTCGGCGAGGTGCAATCGCTGCTGACGAAGGCCAGTTGGGCGGGGGTTGATCTTAAGACATTGCTCGATCAGTTGGCCATACAGCCCTTCACCGGAACCTCGGACCGGTTTCGGGTAAAGGGGCCGCCTGTCACCCTGCCTGCCGCGATCACGCTTCCGTTCGCGATGGCTATCCACGAATTGTGCACAAATGCCCTGAAGTATGGGGCGCTCAAGAGCTCGGACGGTATCGTCACGGTCGAATGGGGATTCCGCGGCACCGGGTCACAGGCAAATTTCTGCCTGACGTGGACAGAGCGCGGTGGCCCGACCGTAAGGCCGCCGCAGACGACGGGCTTCGGTTCGCTGATGATCGAAAAGGCCTTGGCGCACGCGCTCGGCGGTACGGCGCAATGGAAGTATCAGCCTGAGGGGCTGATATGCGAGATTTTGCTACCCAAGAGTGCTTTCGCCGAGGTTGATCCGGAGGTTTAGTAAGCCGGACGGCGCCTTCCTTTCGCGGGCCAATGCGATGTTGCGCCTGGTGGACGCGGCCTGTGGGAAACGGGGAAGGCATCTTCGGCCCATCGATCACGAGTAGCCGTCAGAGTTGGGTTTTGGTCGGCTACGTGCCGATGCCATTCAAAGTAGCGCGCTCCACGGCATCGATGGTGTAACGCGCAAGTTCAGATGGCACTGGCCGGGAAAAGGTGGGAATCGCCGGGAAACGGCGGGACGAACTGATTTTCGGCAATCTTTTCAAACAGGTGGCGGGAACGCGCGGCGGAGATCGGAGGCCTGACGGGGACCGAGGCCACGCAAGTTCGAATGGCACTAACGGGCCGAAAACGGCCCGGCCGCGCAAGTTCGAATGGCACCGGCAAACGGCGCTTCCTGCAGGGAAAACAATGGCATAGGCGCAAACGGGCGAAATCGCGAAGTGGGAAATGAGTTCCCACTTCCGCAGCCGAGCCAGTTTTCAGCGTAAGCGCTTGGCTTTTCAAGGTTTTTCCCCGTAGCGCGCGCTTCCCCGGTTGGACGGAAGTGGGAAATCCGTATCCGACATTCAGGCGGTCCTGGCGCGCCAGAGGTTGAAGGCATCCTCAAGGGTGACGAAAGCCTCGCGCCGCGAGCGACAGAGGCCGCTGTTGGGCGTGCACGGAAACCAGGCAAACCATCGCCATTCGACGCCGCGATCTGGCGTCCGGAAGATGTAAACGCGGCCGACAGCGAGGGAACCGTCGTAGGCGATGAAATCGCCATCATCGGCCTTCGGCTCCTCGGTCCCGCACCAGGCCAAAGCGACCGGCGCGGCGCCGGCGGTGCATTCGCGGCGAAGGACCATTCTCGTTCAGTGCAAGGTGTTGCCCGCGAGCGCCGGCTCAAAGGCGCGAAGCGCGGCGCCGATCTCGGCCAGGAGCAGCGGCGATGGCGGGCGTTTCAGCCGGCCTCGACCGGTGTCGTTGTCGATCGTGCCCATGACGGGGAAGACCAGGAACTCATCGCTGCCCTTCACCGTCGCGGCGTCAACCGCGAATCCGTGAAGCGGGAAGCGGCCCGCCAGGTAGCTCCGAAGCTGGCGCAGCGCCGCGTCGGACCGGAAGCAGGGTTCGTCGGGCGGGAACACGATGAACTCGTCCGCCTCGGGCACGGACGGATCGTCCGGCCAGGCGCTTCTGGCGCGACCATGCATAGGAACCTCCTCTATGGATGTTCCTATTTTGTTCCAACGATTCCCGTATTGTCAACGGCGGGTCGAGATCAGCGCAAGTTCATAGAAATCCGAGGCGGCGACAGGTGTTCACCACCTTGCGCGCATAGTCCTCCGAATCGACCGCCCGCCAGTTGTCATCGACCAGTTCGCAAACCCGCCTCACCTTGTCGGTCTCATCCGGTTTTGCCTCCGAAAGACGAAACAACTCGGACCGCGCTTCCTGTAGCATTGCCGCCTCGGCTTTTGCGGCCTGCTTTGCCTCCCACTGCCTCCAGAGATATAGCCCGCCGACCGCGATGACGATGCAACAGGCAGCGGCCACCAGGATTTTCAGGACAGCGTTCACAGTTCACCTCCTACCCATCTGACGCGGCCCTCGACGATCAGTTCGGGCTGCTCGTCGACTGGTACCGTCTCAGGCTCGTAACGCGGGTTGTCACTCTTCAGAACGATGCCGCCAGTGCGCAGCAGCTGCACGCGCTTTACGATGACGAGCCCGCCATAGACGACCACATAAACGCCCTCGTCGACAATTTCGCGGATGGAGACGTCGACGATCATCATGTCGCCGTCGCTGATGGTGTCGTGCATGGAGTCGCCGCGGGCGAACATCAACCTGGCGAAACGGGGGCTGACGCCGATACGACGCAACCAGTCCTCGCGAAACGCCACGACTTCGTCGTCATTTGGAAGGGGCTGCGGGACCAAGGCGCCAGGCCCTGCGCTCGGCCGAACATCGAGCTTCGGAATTGGCAGAAATCCGCCGCCTGCTCCCGAATCGCCGCGTTGAATGGGGTGCGTCCCGTTTCCTTCAACCAACCAGTTAAGATCGACGCCTGTCGTTTCTCGCAATTGTGTAAGAAAACCCCATTCTGGGCTCCGCTCTCCCCTCTCGTAACCTCCGAGGGTGTTCTCATGGACACCAATGATCGACGCGAACTCAGTGCGCGTCTTCCCCTGGCGCAGGGACTTTAGGCGCTCGCCCAAGCCGGGTGAGGTTTTTGCAGGTCTTCCCATTCCGATAGATACACGTTCGCGGCGTTAACGCTTTACAAAACCGCAATCGTGTATATTCTCCCCTCTGCTTCCGCCAACATGGAAGTGATTCACCGAAAGAAGGGAGGCCGGGCAGGGCCTCCCTTCACAGGAGGCAGTATGGACCCGATCCAACGCTCGGCCAAGATCAGGGACGCGCTCTATGTCCGCGGCCTGAAGTTCAAGGATATCGACGAGCATTTCCGACTGCCGACCGGCACGGCCTGGCGAACGATGCGCGAGCCGAACCCGAAGGGGGAGGCGGCGCTGTGCGAGGTGCTGGACATGGCGCCGACAGCGCTGTGGCCGGAGCGCTACGACGCGGATGGCGAGCGCCTGAACCCGCAGCCGCTGTCGAACTACAAAAGCCTGCCGACGATGAGCGAGCGGCGCAGGAAGGTGCGCGCGGCATGAGCGCCACCATCATTCCGTTTCCGCGCCGGAATCGTCCGTATTCGCTCGTCGAGCGGATACTGGAGAAGCTGGCATGGGAGCGCGAGATTTGGCCCGAGGCTTGCGGGCGCGCCGCCACTGCTGCGGAAACACCAGCGCCTGACGGCGAGCGGCCTTCACGGTTTGCTCCATGTGCCGGCTCAGGCTGCGAAGGCGATCCGGCGTGATCGGCGAACCGGCCAGGCTCGCGGCGACCTCGGCGTCGCTCATGTCGCCGACATCGTGGATGTCGCCGGCATGCGCGGCGAAGACGCCGCTGTCAGCGATCAGCTTGCCGAGCGCTGCCTCCAGCAGCAGTTCGAGCGCCCAAATGCGGGTCTCAAGGTTTTTGAGGCGGTCCTTGTCCTCAACCGTCATCGTCTCCTCCGGGGCAAGTTGCGAGGGGATGATCAGCGTCGGGCGGCGTTGGCGCGCCGCCCGGCGACTCGTTACGGGCGAAGGGAAGCAGAGCCGTCCTGCAGCGACCAGTCAAAAAGCACCGAGCGTAATTGACAGTATACGGCGCCAAGGCGGCGCGATCCGTCCCCAAACAGCCAATCTCCTGACAAGAGCGAGCCGCGCAACGTGAGCGAGCAAGAGCTGCCCGTCGATCAAATCCGCGTACCGGCCGGCCGGCGGCGCCTCGACCCCGACTGGGTCGAGACGCTGGCCTGGCTGATTGCGGAACAGGGCCAGAAACAGGCGATCGAGGTGATCGCGGAGAGCGAAGGCTACCGGCTAGTCTTCGGCGCGCACCGGCTGGCGGCTGCGCGCCAGGCAGGGTTCGCGACCATTCGCGGCATGGTGAAAGACGCCGAGGCGTTTGCCAACGAGTTCGAGGTCACGCTGCGCGAGATCACGGAGAACCTGGCACGGCGCGAACTCTCGGTGCTCGACCGCTCGGTCGACATCGCGCGCTGGCGCGAGGTCTACGAAGCGACCAACACGATCGCGGGGCGCGGACGGCCGAAAAAGCGGACGGATGCCGACGACGAAGAAAAGAGTCGCAAGTTTGCGACTCTTTTTTCCGAGGTCGCACAGAAGACGCTTGGCGTCAGACGCGACAGCATTTTTCGCGCCCTACGGATCGCCCGCATTCCGGCCGCCGTGCGCGACCGGATCGCACTGCATGCCATCGCCGACAACCAGTCGGAACTGCTGCTCCTGGCCGGCGAGGCGCCGGAACGCCAGGAACAGATCGCCGCGCTGCTGACAGGCGATCCGCCCAAGGCGGCCACGGTCGGCGAGGCGATCGCGCTGATCGACAGGACTGCACCACGATCCAGCGCACCGCGCTGGCAGAAGCTCTCGACAGCGTTCTCACGCCTCAAACCATCCGAGCAAAGCCGGTTCTTCGAGCTGCACGAAGCCGCGATCACACGCTGGCTGTCGGAACGGGGGACGCGATGAAGCGCCGCCGCGATCCGCATACCAGCGACCTGTTCGCGACCGATTGGGAGCCGCCGCAGGTGGCGGTCGGTTATGCGCCCGACGTCGCCGGCCGCGGGCGGCTGGACAGCCGGATCGCACGCCTGGTCAGCCGGGCGCTGCGCGACGCGCGCGACGAGGACGGGAAGGCCCGTGCCGACATCGCCAGATGCATGTCGGCCTATCTCGACCGGCCGGTCTCGGAAGCCATGCTCAACAAGTGGGCGGCGGAGGCCAGCGAGGAGCATCGCATCCCGCTCGACGCTTTCGTGGCGCTGATCGAAGCGACGGAAGCCAAGGACTTGCTCGGCTTTGTGCCGGAGCTGTTCGGCTTCGCCGTGGTTCCCGAACGCTACGCCTCGTTGATCGAGGCGCATCTTTGGGAAGAGCGCGAGCAGGAAGCCGTACGACGCCGACAGGCAGCCGAGATGCGCTGGAGGGCCTCGCGATGAACCGTTTCCAGCCGCGACCACCGATGCCCGGCCTGCCGGCGACGACCATCGCGGCGGCGATGCTCATCGGCGTCGTTGTGCTTTCGATCCTGATCCTCGGGAGGCTCACATGACCAGGCGCACCTGCCCGGTACCGGGCTGCATCAACGAAGTTCCGGCGGGCGCGACAGCGATCTTCTGCGTCGACCACTTCTTCATGCTGCCGGAGAAGGAAACCGCGTGGCTCTTCCGATGGAAGACCAAGACGCTGCGCTGCGACGACCCCGAGGAGCAGCGCTACATGCGCGAACAGCTCGACGGCTATGTCGGACGCGCGGTGAGGCTGATCCAGGTCAAGGAGGCCGCGCTATCGTGAACGCCCGGCGTCCCGTGATTCCGTTTCTCGCCTCGCTGGCGATGGGGTTGCTGATTGCGACCATGGCAACCGCGACCCTGGCAGCACTTATGCACATCGGGGGCGGCGCATGAGCGAGATTTGCCCGCATTGCGGCCAGCCGCTGCCCTCCGAGACCACGTTCGATCCCACCGAAGGCATGGTCTATCGCGGCGGCCAGGCGCTGCACCTCGGGGCGCGCGAGCTGATCGTGATGCAGGCCCTGCAGGGCTCGGCACCGCGACCGATGACGGCGGCCAGGCTGCAGGCCCTGATCGGCGGCCGGACGCCGGCGCGGCGTGTCATCTTCGTCCTGCGCCGGAAGCTCTCCGCGATCGGCCTGGCGATCGAAAACCACAACCGCGCCGGCTACCGGCTGGTCGAAAGGGCCGACCGATGAAGGAGTGGCTGACCGCGCGCGAGATCGCCGAGGAGGCGCTTCCGGAGGTGCCTTCAACCAAGCGGGGCGTCAACGAACTGGCCGAGAGGAAGCGCTGGTACGACAATCCGGCTCTCGCTCGCGAACGCAGCGGGCGCGGCGGCGGCACCGAATACCATATCCACCTCCTGCCCATCCTGGCGCAGATCACCTATGCGCAGCGATACATGACGGTCGGCGCGGCGGAAGAGAGCGCCGACACCGCGCGGCCTGACCAACTCTCCGGCCAGGCCCGGCAGCAGCGGGACGCGCGGCTGGCGATCGTCGCCGCCTATCATCGCTTCACGCGCGGCCTCAATCTCGGCGCGGCAACGCATCTGCAGGTCTTCACCGACAAGTACAATGCCGGGTCGATCGCGGTCGAGGAGTGGGTGCGCGAGACGATCCCGACCGTCTCGAAGCGCTCGCTCCTGCGCTGGCGCTCGGCCCGGCGCGACGGCCGCGGCGACAGGCTCGCCTTCGACCGGGGCGCGTCGCGCAAAGGGACCGGTGTGCTGGACCGCGCGAATGACGGCCAGGTCCGTACCTTCATCCTCGGACTGATCGCACAGCAGCCACACCTTTCGGCCGAGCAGGTCCGCACCCAATGCCGGGACACGTTCGGCGACACGATCAAGGTCGTTTCAAGGGGTGTTGAAAAGAGCATGGCGATACCGCCGACGCGGACGTTCCAGCACGCGCTGAAGCAGCTCAAGGCCAGCAACGAGGTCGCGCTCACCAAGCTGACCAATCCCGACCTTTACCGCTCGACGATGGCGCCGGCGGGCCGCGGCGCGCTGCGGCACATCAGCGAGCCGAACCAGCTCTGGCAGATCGACGCGTCGCCAGTCGACGCGCTCTGCACGGACGGCCGGCATTCGATCTATGGCTGCATCGACATCGCGACGCGGCGGACCGTCTGGCAGGTGTCGCGCACGCCGCGCGCCTCGGCTGTCGCGCTTTTGATCCGCAAAGCCATTCTCGCCTGGGGCACGCCGGACGTCATCAAGACGGACAACGGCACGGATTTTGTGGCGCGCGACACCCAGCGCCTGTTCGCCTCGCTCGACATCGAGGCCGAAGTCTCCGACGCCTACCAGCCGCAGCAGAAGGGCCATGTCGAGCGCGTGATCGGCACGTTCCAGCGGGACTGCGCCGCGCTTCTGCCGGGCTTCGTGGGGCACTCGGTCGCCGACCGCAAGGCGATCGAAAGCCGCAAGTCCTTCGCCGAGCGGCTCGGTGAAACAGAGGCCGAAACCTTCGGGGTCAGTCTGTCGGGCACCGAGCTGCAGGGGCTGGTCGACCGCTGGGCGGCCGAGATCTACGAGCACCGCCCGCACGAGGGTCTCGGCAGGCGGACGCCGCACGACGTTGCCGCTGCCTCACAGCGCCCGCGCCGCGCCGTCGACGAGCGCGCGCTCGACCTACTGCTGATGCCGGTCGCGGGCGGCAACGGCCAGCGGCGGGTGACGAAATTTGGCATCCGGATCGACCATCACCACTACCAGACGCCGACCATCCTGCCGGGCACGGACGTGTTCGTGCGCATGGACCCGAACGACCTCGGCCGCGCCTTCGCCTTCGAGCCGGACGGCGGAACCTTCCTCGGCGAAGCGATCTGCCCCGAGCTGGCCGGCGTTTCGGCCGCCGCGCTGACACGCGCGACCAAGGAAATGCACGCCGAAATCCTCAAGGAGAAGACGCGGGACATCCGGGCCGAGATGAAGCGCATCGCCAAGGGGCCGGCGCTGATAGAAAAGGCCCTCAATGTCGCCGCGAAGGACGCCGCCAAACGCGCGGCAGAGCAGGAAAACATCATCCCACTGCCGCAGCGTTCTGTCGAACACTCGACGCCGCAAATCGCGGCAGCCCTCGATGCAATGACGCCGCGCCGGGCGACCCCGGCGCTCGACGAGCGGGCGGCCGAACTCCACCGCGAAATGCTGGCCGAGCAGGAGGCGCCCGCCTTGAAGGCGGTCGTCACGCCGCTGCGCAAGGAAGAGACACAGCACCAACGGTTCCGCCGCGCGCTCGACATCGAGCGCCGGATCGCGGCCGGCGAGCCTGTTGCCCCGGAAGAGGCGGTCTGGCTCGGCGGCTACCAGTCCGGCCCGGAGTATCGGGCCCTGCGTTCCATGTTCGACGAGTTCGGCGAGGCCATGAGCCTCTGATGAGCCCCGAGGGGCAACCCGACCACGAGAGACGAAGAATGAATGCACCCTTCCATGCCGTCAGCGACGGCTCAACCGCACCGATCAAGAACGTCGCCGCCTGCCGCGGCCTCGTCGAAAGCCTGATCACGGCCCCCGCGCACGTGCCGAACATCGGCGTGTTTTCCGGCCATTCCGGCTACGGCAAGACGATGGCGGCGGCCTATTCGCAGAACAAGACCGGCGCCATCATGATCGAGGTCTTCGACAGTTGGACCCGCAAGAAATTCTGCTGGTCGCTGCTGCGCGAGCTCGGCGTGCAGCAGCCGCGCGGCACGCTCTCAGACATGATGGACGAGATCGTCGAGCGGTTGGCCGACGACCCGTCGCGGCTCCTGATCATCGACGAGGCGCACACGGCGATCGCGCGCGGCATGGTCGAGCTGATCCGCCAGATCAACAAGCTCGCCCATATCCCGATCCTGCTGGTCGGCGAGGAACAGCTGCCGATCCAGCTCTCGGCCTATGAGAACACGGACAATCTGGTGCTTGAGCGGGTGCTGGCGCAGCCCTGCGACCTCGAAGACACGCGAGTGCTGGCGAAGCTCTACCACCCGAAGCTGCCGATCGCCGACGACCTTCTGGAGGCCTTTGCCCGCGAGACCGGCGGGCGGGCGCGGCGTATCGTCTCGACGCTGCAGTCGGCCGCGACCTGGGCGGTGAACCACGGCGCCGAGAGCCTCGACCTTGCTTCCTATCGCGGCCGCATCGTGACCGGCGCGCTGCCGAGACGCCGCACGGGAGCCGCCTGATGCCGACCGACCTCAAGCTCGTCGTTTCCGGGGTGGAGCCGCTGCTGCGCGGGCAGGATCATTTCTGGAAGGTCATCCGCACGCTCGGCGCGGACGGCCGCACCTTCAGCGCCTCGGCGGTCTCGGCCTGCTCGCAAGAGCCACATACCGGCACGATCACGACCTTCCTTCGCCGTCTGCACCTCGCCGGCATCGTCGCCGACACGGGCGAGCGGCAGAAGGCCGCCAACGGCCGCCAGGAAACTCTCTGGCAATTGGCGAAGTCGCCCGAAGCGACTCCGATCGTGAGCAGGGACGGAACGCAGACGCGGCAGCGTTCGGCCCAGCAGCAGATGTGGAACATCATGCGCGGCACGGCCGGCCGCGCCGGCTTCACCTATCGCGACCTCATCGCGCTCGGCTCCACCGACGATCTGGAGATCGCCGACAACACCGCCAAGAGCTTCATCCAGCAGCTGTCGCGCGCCGGCTATCTGCAGAAGCTCGATGCCGGCGGACCCGGCCGGCCGGCGCGCTGGCGGCTGCGCCCGGCGATGAACTCCGGCCCGCTGCCGCCCAAACTGCTACGCGCAAAGCTCGTCTACGACCAGAACCGGGAGCGCGTCACCGGCGACGTGATCGCCGAGGAGGATGCCCGATGAGCGCCCCGGACCGGATCAGCATGGTCGACAAGGCCGTGACCGCCTGGGGCGAACCGCCGGACTGGGTGCGCGAACTCGCCGATCTCGCCGACCGGGAAGGCCAGCGGGCGGCTGCCGGCCGCATCGGCTACTCGGCTTCGACCGTCTCGATGGTGATCGCCAATCGCTATGGCGGCGGCGACCTGGCGCGGGTCGAAGAGAAGGTCCGCGGAGCGCTGATGGGCGTGGTCGTGGACTGTCCGGTGCTCGGCGCGATCGGCCGCGATGTCTGCCTCGACTGGCAGAAGAAGCCGTTCGCGGCGACGTCATCGCGCCGCCTGCAAATGTACCGCGCCTGCCGCGCGGGCTGTCCCCACGCACGCATCAAGAACGGAGTCCGCTGATGGCCAAGGAGTCCCCGAGAACAATGTCCTATGAGCTCTCCGACAGCCTGCGCGAACTGGCGAGCGACCTTTCGGAGTTTGCGTCTGGCGGCGTTGTGCTCGACGGTCCCAATGTCGAGAAGCTGATGCAGCGCATCCGCCATTTCGGCGACCTCGCGCTGGCCCTCGAACACCGGGTGAGCCGCAACATCTGGAACGGCCTTGCCGCGACCGAGCGCGAAGAGCGCGAGCGTGAGACCGCGGCGATCCTCGCCGCCGTTGCCGAGCCGGGCTCCAACGTCACGCTGCTGCCCGGCCTTGAACGCCCGTTCTCGGACGGCCGCCCGGAGACGCTCTCGTGATCGCCATCCGGGAAATCATCGCGCTGACAGCGCTCAATTTCGGGTTCGACGCCCGCGACATCGTCGCTGACAACCGCACCACGCCGGTCCGGATCGCTCGCCATGTCGCGATGTATGTGGCCCGCAAGACGACGCCGCATTCGATGGAAGTGATCGGCAAGGCCTTCAACCGCGACCACACCACGGTGATCTACGCGGTCGAAAAGATCGAGGCGGAGATCCGCGCCGATCCCAAACTGAAGGCGCTCGTCAAGGCGATCGCCAGGAACGTCGAGTTCCGCGAGCGGATCGAGGCGCTCGGCGGCATCGACGTCCTGCCGCTGGCCCGCCGGATCGCAGCGGACCCGGTCCGGCGGGCCATGAGCGCCTCGGTGATGGAGGTCTCGGCGCTGGCCGGGACCATGCTCGACCTGTGGGAAATCGCCCAGGCGGCCGAGGAGGCGATCCGGCTACGCGAACGCGTGATCGCGATCACCAGCGACGAAGTGATGACGTCCGCACTGATGGAGGAGGAGGACGCGACAAGCGCGCGGATCGCTGCGCTGGAGACCGCCATCCTCGACGAAATGGCCGCGCTGCGCGGCGAAACCCCCGAAGAAGAGGAGACGACAGATGGACGCTGTCATTCTTGAAGAGCGCCCGAGCGGCGAAGTGGTGGTGAACGGCAAGACCTACATGCCCGACGCCAAGGGCAACCTGGTGCCGGTCGAGACGATCAAGGCGGCCCACAGGCTGGAAGACGAGACGGTTCGCAAGGTCATCGGCTACGCCGCCGAGCTTTCGGCACAGATTGCGCGCTTCAAGGCGCACACCTTCGACGATCTCTCGGCCTTCGAGGCGCTGCTGGCCCAGGAATACGAAGCGGCGAAGGGCGGCCGGAAGGGGAACAAGACCTTCATGACCTTCGACGGTCTGATGAAGGTGCAGGTCCAGGTCCAGGACACGATCGATTTCGGCCCGCAACTGCAGACCGCCAAGGCGCTGATCGACGAGTGCCTCAACGAGTGGTCGGCCGACAGCCGGCCGGAAATCCGGGCGATCGTGACGCGGGCCTTCAACACGGACAAGGAGGGCCAGATCAACCGCGCCGAGATCTTCATGCTGTTGCGGCTGGAGATCGAGGACGAGCGCTGGGGCCGCGCCATGGAAGCGATCCGCGCCGCCATGCGCGTTGTCGGCTCGAAAACCTATGTCCGCTGCTACCGGCGCCCGGCGATCGACGCGGCCTGGGAAGCCATCACCATCGATTTGGCCAAGGCATAGGAGGCGGGGATGAGCGATGCGACAACAGACGAGAATGTATTTGTGCGCGACATTTTGCCGAGAAGGCTGTTGCTACAATGCTCCGCCGTGTCCGCCGCTTCAGCTGGGTTGAAAGTCGAAAACGCGCCTATACGCTTCTGGGAATTCCCTCTCCGCGGCCTCCAGAGACAACGCCGGACATACTCCTTCGTTGTGACGTCCTTCGGGTATCTTATCCAAATTGAGGGAAGGGAAATCGTTTCCCCGGTTGTCGCTAAAGGTGGCCCGCCAAGCTGGAATGCCATCATTCTTAGCAGTCTCCCAGGACTCTCGATATCGAGGATCACAGAGCTGAATTTGGGCCAGCGCCTCGCGGGTGATGTTTGCGCGATCTGCGTAGACGATAGGAGGGTAGTCGGCCCAAGCCCAACTACCCGTGAGAGAATAACTGGGCTTCTCTTTCGAGGAATCCACTACGAAGCGAATTCCGGTTCCAGTCAAATTAGAATCGTGCACGGACAATCCGTCAAGGTATCCTTGCAACCCCGCGTGCGAGAGATCAGTTTTCTCAAATCGCATTCCTCTCATATCAGTTTCATCCAATTCAGTGCCTATTACTGCGTTGTGAAAGTCACTCCATTCGAAACGAGAGTTACGAAGGGTCATTCCATTCAATACAGCGTTGTCTGCATTGAGAAGGTGAAAGTGTACATTGCTAAATTCGGCGTTCCAAGTGTCGTAACTTACTCTTGCACGTCCACCAAGATCAAAAACGTCTGTCAATGTGTCGTCAGACTTCCAGGAGCCGAAATAGCATGCCTCGTTCTCGTAGATACCAGGTGTCCCGAACCGCATCATTTGACCGCAATCGGGGGCCGTCGGAGCGCCCACCAACCACTTCGCGACTTCGTCGAAAACGAGGGCGACGATTGTCGGATTTCTCTCAATCGATGGAGCGAATTGAACAAACGTAAGCTCGGGTTGGCGGGTGCATTCCCCGTCCAGCACTACGCCGGTCTTTTCACAGCTTATGACCAAGTGGCGTATGGAGCCGGTCAAACGGACAAGATGGGTCAACGCGGATCCCCGCGTCTCTGGATCGAGGACGGGGCTTGCTGCATCTACCCTCAGCTGACGGATCACCTCCCATCGCTCACGCCTTCTTTCGTCCGTGCGGTCGGAGATTTCTTGGAGAACTTGATAAGAGGCGAGAACAACAGACAAAAAAGTGGCCGTGGCCAACACGATACCGAACAACCGTACGAAGCCACTTCCAGTTGCCCGTCGCAAGAATCGCCCAACGAACTGATCAAGTCTTCGCAAGAATTCTCCAAAAACCACGATCAAGAGAAGTACTGCACGAATTGGCTGCAAAACGGCTATCCAAGACTGGGTTGTCGGCGACGGAGTGGGGCCAGATTTGCCGTTTCTAAATTTTTCGGGGCTAATCACTACGATATACCTCCCAGAACCCACGCTTCCACAGGAGAAATTGGCGATCTGTATCGCGATGGTCAACCGCAGGATCTACCCGGAAGCTTTCAACTGTGACAACTCTCGCCACCATCCACGTCGGGCTGAAGCAGCTCGGCATCGCCGAAGACGACGCGCGCGACATCTACGAACGCCAGACCGGCAAGCGCTCCCTGCGCGAAATGTCGCCGCGCGACCATGAGGCGGTGATCGGGGAGCTGCGCCGGCTCGGCTTCCGGCGCCCCGTGAAGGGCGCCCGAAAGCGGCTTCAAGGGCGCTTCGCCAGGAAGCTGCAGGCGCTGTGGATCGCCGGATGGAACCTCGGCCTGGTCCGCAACCGCGCCGACGAGGCGTTGCTCGCCTTCGTCAAGCGGCAGACCGGCATCGACCATGTGCGCTTCCTCCAGAACGCCCATGACGGTGCACGCGCGATCGAAGCCCTGAAGGGCTGGCTGGCGCGCGAGGCGGGCGTGAGCTGGGAGCGCGACAGTTTCGCGGCCTTCTGGCAGGGCGCGCCGGGCGCCCGCATCGCCTCCGCGCAGTGGACGCTGTTGGCGAAGGCCGGCCTCGTCGACGGCGAGTTCGATGCCTTCGTCCGCTTCGTCCAGGAGCATGCCGGCCTCGGCGTCGGGCAGATGACGGCGCGCGACTGGGTCGGCGTGATGAACACGCTGGGCGAGCGGGTGAGGCGGGGTTGACCGACCGCGAAGAACGGCTGTCGGCCGAACTGCTCAATCTGATCGGGCCAGCCGCCTTCCTGCGACTGGCCGAGACCTTTGGCGGCCGCCGGCTGTTCGTTCCGGTTTCGGCCGATGGTACCCAACTGACCAAGGCACTCGGCCGCGAGACGACCGAAAGGCTGATTAAGCGCTACGGCCGATCCTATCTGCGGGTGCCGCTTGCACGCGTCCACCGGGCGCGGCACTATCGCGACGCCGGCCTCTCGAATGGCGAGATCGCGCATCGGCTCGGAATGACCGAGACAGGCGTCGACAAGATCTTTGCCCGTATGTCCGAAAAGCCCCAAAAGGGCGCCCGGCAACTCACCCTCTTCTCCTGACCATCGCACTGCCCGCCACCGCGGGCATGATGCCTGATCTTCAGCCATGGTCTTCTCGGCTTGCACTCGGCCGGCGCCACTCGCCGGCCGGTTTTCGCAAGCGGAGACCGTCATGATCGATACAGCGACGAGGCAAGCCATCGCGGCGCAAGCGCGGCGGCTTGGGTGTGAAGAGGCCGCGCTCCTGGCCGTGATCGAGGTCGAGAGCGCCGGCAAGGTCTACGCGAAGGTTGACGGGCGCAACGAGCCGCTGATCCGCTTCGAAGGGCACTATTTCGACCGACGCCTGAGCGGCAGCAAGCGCGCCAAGGCGCGCGCCGCAGGCCTCGCCAATCCGAAGGCCGGAGCCGTGGCCAACCCGCGCAGCCAGGCGGCGCGCTGGAAGATGCTGAACGACGCCATCGAGATCGACGCCAAGGCGGCGATGGAGTCGGTTTCTCTGGGCCTTGGCCAGGTCATGGGAGCGCACTGGGCCTGGCTCGGCTACGCCAGCGTGGAAGCCATGGTCAACGTGGCACGTTCCGGCGTGCCCGGCCAGGTCGAGCTGATGGTCCGCTACATCGAAAAGGCGGGCCTTGCCGGAGCGCTGCGCAGGCGTGACTGGCATGCCTTCGCCAAGGGTTACAACGGCCCCGCCCACGCCAAATGGGGCTACCACACCAAGATGGCGGACGCCTATCGGCGGCACGCCCGCGGCGCGCCGACGCCACCAGCCGATCGACGCGCCGCCAAACCGGCCGCCACCGTCCTGAAGCGCGGCATGCTTGGCAGCCGCATCGCCGAACTCCAGACGGCGCTGACGCGGGCCGGCCACATGGTAACCGCGGACGGAAGTTTCGGGCCGGCCACCGAACGGGCCGTGCTGGCGTTCCAGAAGGCCGCCGGGCTGACGGTCGACGGGGTGGCGGGCCGGCAGACGCTCGAAGCGCTCGCCAAGGCCGGCGGCACCAAAGGTCCCCAGTCGGTCTGGATGCGGCTTCTGCACGATTTCCTTTCCTGGTTGAGGAGAAGCTGATGTCCGTTGTCGGTTCCCTTATCGCGACCATCGCGACACGCATCGGCGCCGAGCTGGTCGGCAAGGCGGTCAGCGGGCGCTTCGGCGAGGCGGGCGGCCAACTCGCGGAAAGCGTGATCACGACCGTCGCCGAACGGCTCGGCGTCGACATCGACGAAGTGCCGGCACAGCCCGAGGCCGAGATCGAGGCGGCGGTCAAGGAAACCGAGACCATGATGCCGGAGATGATCGCGCTCTGGTCGCAAGGGCTCGACGGCCAGTTCGCGCTGTTGCGGCAGGAAACCGCGGCCGGGTTCTGGCACTCGGCCTGGCGCTGGGGCTGGATGTATCTGCTGGCGCTGTTCTGGTCCTGCTACATCCTGGTCTTCCCGGTGCTCGACGTGCTCGGCTTCGCGATCGAGCGGATCGACGTGGCGATCCTGCTAACGCTGACCACCTGGTTCATCTCGCTCTATATGGGCGGCCATACCGTCAAGGCGCTGGGCGAGAGCGCCATCAACGCGGTGCGCTCCTGGCGGGGCCGGGTATGAAAACCGGCAACGCCGCCTACGAGCTGGCGGACCGGCTCGCCGAGCGTGAACGCGCGGCAGGCATCGCCCGCGTCCAGTCGCAGCTTTCCGGATCGTCGGGCCGGCTCGTCTGCGATTGTGGCGAGACGATCTCGGAGGCGCGGCGCCGGGCCGTGCCCAACACGACCAAATGCATCGATTGCGCGATGTTCGAGGAAAGGCAGCGGAGACGGGCCTGATGGATTTGAATGAAGTCATGCCCTGGCTCGGGGCAATCGCGCTGATCGTCTCGCTGGTGAACTCATTCCATTCCTTCTTCACGTCAGGAACGAAAGAGAACGCCAAGCGGCTGGAGGCGATCGACGGACCGGATGGCAAGGTGACCAAGCTGGAAAGCCGTGTCCAGGCGGTCGAGAACGAGCTGAAGCACCTGCCCGACGTGCAGACCGTCAACGACATCAAGCTGGCGATCGCCGAGCTGCGCGGCACGATGGGCCAGCAGGCCGAGGTCATGAACGGCGTGGCGCGCACGGTGCACCGGCTCGAAAACTATCTCCTCGAGAAGGGCAAGTGATGAGCTTCGAAGACTTCCTCGCGGCCGATGCCAGGCTGACCATCCTGAAGGAACTTGCCCGACAGAGCGACGGCCGATTGAACGAGACCCTGCTGACGACGGTGCTCGACACTTTCGGTTACAAGCGCAGCCGGGAGTGGGTGCGCACTCAGCTGCGCAAGCTTGAAGAACTCGGTGCTGTTACGCTCATGCAGGCGGGCACCGTCCTGATCGCGTCGATCACGCGCGCCGGCATGGACCATGTCGAGCGGCGCAGTCTGCTCGAAGGGGTGGCGAAGCCCTCGCCGGAGGCCTGACATGGCGCGCCGCGGTGGGTCCGAACGGCGGGTCTTGTCCTCGCTCGATTTGCTGCCCGAGGAGTGCCAGGACGACGTCGTCTGGGCGTTGGCGCGACTGAACGAACGTCAGCGAACCCAAGCCGACATCCTGTTTGAGCTGAATGACCGGCTTGCCGTCAAAGGCCAAGGGCCCATCTCCAGATCGGCTTTCAGCCGGCGCTCAGTTCGCATGAGCAAACGCGCGCGGCAACTCGAAGAGAGGAGCCACCTCTATGCCGGCATCGCCGAGAAGCTGACTCCGGAGGAGATCGGCCAGGCTGACATCGTGCTCGGCGAGTTCCTCAAAACGCTCATCGATGAGCTTCTGGACCATCCGCAACTGACGCCGAAAAACGCGATGGAACTGGCGCGGGCCTATCAATCGATCGTTGCCGCGCAACGCACCTCCGTGGATCGCCAGGAGAAATCCGAAAGGGCTACCGCTGCGAAGCTTGCGAAGGCAGTCGACGAGGCTGTCGAGACGGTGGCCAAGGAAAAGGGCATGTCGGCGGAGACCGTCGAGGCGATCAAGCAGAAGATCCTCGGGGTACGGTCGTGAGTGAAGTCCGGACCCCGTGCCTCAACGAACGCTGTCGGCGCACCTTCATACAGCGATATGCCGGCGAAGTGTTGGTGTGCCTCCAGTGCTGGAAGCTGCTGCCGGGAGCATGGCACGCGCGCTACAAACAGCTGCGAAAGCGTTGGAAGCTTGTCGAGCGACTTGAGGCGAAGGGCGTCCAGTACCGTCGCCGCGGTTGCAAATTCGACCAACCCGGTCGTGGTGTGCCCCAGAGCTATTCCATGCGCGCAAAGCTGGAGCGGCTCTGGAACCTGTTGTGGAACCGCATTCACAACTTCTTCGAGAACCCCGAAAAGCCACTTGGCCTTGACGCCTTCCTAGAGGAGATGCGGCTTTGAGCGCGCCGCTCTCAAGGGAGGAGTGGGAGCGCATCCGGCGGGAGTCGACCGAGGCGCTGCCGCAGCTCGTCGCCGATCTCGGCCTGCCCAATGTGCTTCTGGAGTACCAGGCGAAGCCCGTGGACCTGCTCGACGCCGGCACGGCGGTACTGGTCATCGAGAAAAGCCGGCGTGTCGGGCTGACCTGGGGGCTTGCCTCCTATGCTGTGCTGCGCGCGGGCCGGGCCCGCAGCGCCGGCGGCATGGACGCCATGTACATCTCCTATTCCCAGGAGATGACGCGCGAGTTTGTCGACGCCTGCGCAATGTGGGCCCGGGCCTTCGCGATCGCCGCGGCAGATGTTGACGAGTTCCTGTTCGACGATACCGATCCGGCGCACCCGGACGAGACCCGCCATATCCAGGCCTTTCGCATCCGCTTCGCCTCGGGCTACGAGATCCTCGCGCTGTCGTCGGCGCCGCGCACGCTGCGCGGCAAGCAGGGCGTGGTGATCATCGACGAGGCGGCCTTTGTTGATAGCCTGAAGGAACTCATGAAGGCGGCGCTCGCCTTCCTGATGTGGGGCGGCCAGGTCGTCGTCTGCTCGACCCACAATGGCGTCGACAACGAGTTCAACGTCATCGTCCAGGACATCCTGGCCAAGCGGTCGAAGTTCAAGCACTTCAGGATCGACTTCGACGAGGCGCTGAAGGCGGGGCTCTACCAGCGCATCTGCCTGGTCACCGGCAAGGAGTGGTCGGCGGCGGGCGAGGCAGAGTGGCGCCAGGACATCATCGACTTCTACGGCGACGGCGCCGACGAGGAACTGTTCTGCGTTCCCGCCATGGGCTCGGGCGCCTGGCTGACGACGCCGCTGATCGAGGCGCGCATGACGCTCTCGGCCGCCGAGGCCCCGGTGCTGCGGCTCGACCTCCCGGACGACTTCCTGCACCGGCCGGAGCTGGAGCGGAAGTCGCTGCTGGCGCCGTTCACGGAGGAGCTCAAGGAAGCCCTTGAGGGCCTCGATCCGGAGCTCCAGCATGCCGCCGGCTACGATCCGGCGCGCAAGAGCGATCCCGCAGTGTTCGAGCTGCTGGCGATCGAAAAGGACCTGCGCCGGCGCGCGGCGTTGACGATCGAGATGCGCGGCGTGCCGTTCCAGGAGCAGCGTGCGATCTGCATCGATGTGCTGAAGGCGGCGCCCAACCTGGTCGGCGCGGCCGTGGACGCCACCGGCATGGGCATGAACTTAGCCGAAGACCTCGGGCGCGCGTTCGGCATCCGCGAGGAAGAGGAAGGCGCCGGCCTGGTGTGGATGATCACGCTCGGGCCGAACTGGTACAACGAGCACATGCCGCCGTTGAAGGCGGCGTTCGAGGACGACACGATCGCACTCGCCAGGGACGCCCACCACGTCGTCGACCTGCGTCTCGTCAAGATTATCCGCGGCATTCCCGCCATCCCGCCCGAGCGCGAAGGCGAGGCCGGCAAGAAGCGCCATGGCGATTTCGCGGTGGCGCTGGCGCTCGCCTATTTCGCCAGCCGCATGCTGTGGGTCGAGTTCGGCTACCAGGCTGTCGCGCGCAAGCGCTCGCGCTTCGAACTGCCCATGGCCGACGACGACGCCTGGCGCGAGCGGGCCGACGAACGCCGCGGCGAGTTCCGGATGGCGTCGCTCAGGCGCAGCGGAGGGATTGTTTGATGGCGGACTTCACTTGGTACGACGCCTATGGTCGCCCCGTGGACACCGGCGCGCTGAAGGAGGAACAGGCCGCGCCGACCATCAAGGGCATCCGCAGGCCCGATGCGCTGCACCCAGCGGCCGGGCTTACACCGGGCCGGCTGGCAGCGATCCTGCGCGATTCGATCGAAGGCAGCCCGGAAGCCTATCTGGCGCTCGCCGAGGACATCGAGGAGCGCGACAACCACTATCTCTCGGTTCTTTCGACCCGGAAGTTCCAGGTGGCGGGGCTGGAGATCACCGTCGAGGCAGCCGGCGACGACGCCAAGTCGGTGGCGGTCGCAGACTTGGTGCGCGAGGTGATCTCGCGCGACAGTTTCGAGGTCGAGCTGCGCGACATCCTCGATGCGACCGGCAAGGGCTTTTCCTGCACCGAGATCATCTGGGACACGTCCGAAAGCCAGTGGATGCCGAAGCGGCTGGCCTGGCGAGACCCGCGCTGGTTCGTCTTCGATCCGATCGACGGCGAGACGCCGCTGGTGCGCCAGCTCGGCGAGGACGAGCCGCTGAAACCGTTCGGCTGGATTTATCACTCCTTCAAAGCCAAGTCGGGCCTGCCGATCCGGGGCGGCCTGGCGCGCGGCGCGGCCTGGAGCTTCCTGTTCAAGTCGTTCACGGTGAAGGACTGGGCGATCTTCTGCGAGGCCTACGGCCAGCCGCTGCGGCTCGGCAAGTGGGGACCGGGCGCGACCGAGAAGGACAAGGAAGTGCTCGCCGAGGCGGTGGCCAGCATCGGCACCGACTATTCGGCGATCGTGCCCGCCTCGATGGCCGTCGAGTTCATCTCGGCCGAGATCAGCGGCAGCCACGAACTTTACGAAAAGCGCGCCGACTGGCTCGACCGGCAGATCTCCAAGCTGGTGCTCGGCCAGACTTCCACCACCGACGCCCAGAAGGGCAGCTACGCGGTCGGCACGGTTCACGACCGGGTGCGCGACGACATCGAGAAGGCCGACGCCAAGGCACTGGCCGCGACGCTCAACCGCGACCTGGTCAAGCCGCTGGTCGACCTCAATCACGGGCCGCAGAAATCCTATCCGCACATCAGGATCGGCCGACCGGAGGAGATCGACGCGCCCAAATTCATGGCGACGGTGGAAAAGTTCGTGCGCCTGGGCGGCAAAGTCGGGGCGGCAACGGTCCGCGACAAGCTCGGCCTGCCGGACCCGGCGGCGGACGAGGAACTCCTGACCGCGGCGAAGGCGGCGCCTCAACCCGGCGAGGAAACGGAGGAAGAGCCGGACCAGGCCGCTGACGACCGCAAGCCGCCGAAGGGACAGGGTGCGATGGCCGCGCAGCGCGGCAGGGTCGAGCCGGACGCGATCGACCGCCTGGCGAAGGAAGCGGCCGGCGATTGGCAAGAACTGGTCGGGCCGATGATCGCCGGACTGGAGGAGGAAATCGCCAGGGCGACGGATCTCGACCAAGTCCGCGCGATCCTGAGCCGCCGCTTCGACGGCATGGATGTCTCGGCCATGCAGGAGGAGTTGGCGCGCGCGGTCTTCGCGGCGCGGCTTGCCGGCGAGGCCGACGAGCAGCTTTGATGGCGCTCGCGGACCATACCGCGCCTAACGGCGCTGGCCCTCCGCGGGGGGCGGCCGATCGCGGCCGGCGCGCGGTCGCGCGCTTGGGGCAAGCCCTGATATGGCGCAGCTGATCCCTCTGCCGCCGCGCGACGCGATCGCGGCACTCGAACGCCGCGGGCTTCGGCTCGATCCGTCCTTTTCCTGGCTCGACCATTGGCAGGCCGATCACGCCGCGATGTTCACGGTCGCGAACTCGGTGGGCTTCGACGTTCTCGACGACATCCTGCAGGCGCTGAAGCGTGCCCTGGAAGAAGGGCACACCTTTCGCGAGTTCGCCGCCGAGCTGGAGCCGCTTCTGAAGGCGAAGGGATGGTGGGGGCAGCGGCCGGTGATCGACCCGGAGACCGGCGAGCCGGTTCTGGCGCAGCTCGGATCGGCGCGACGGCTGCGCACCATCTTCGAGACCAACATGCGCGTCGCCTATGCGGCGGGGCACTGGTCGCGCTTCGAGCGCGGCAAGGCGGCGCGGCCGTTCCTGCGCTACGTCCACGTCGACCCGGAGCTACACGATCCCGACAGCCGGGCTCATCATGCCAGGCAGCACAACCTGGTGCTGCCGGTCGATCATCCGCACTGGCGCGTCTGGGGGCCGCCGAATGGCTGGGGCTGCCGCTGCACCCTGCAGAGCCTGTCGCAGCGCGATGTCGAACGGCTCACCGAGGCCGGCGAAGCGCTGGTCTTCGATCCGCCCGAGGACACTTTCCGCAACTTCGTCAACCGGCGCACGGGCGAGGTCACGCGCGTGCCTGACGGCATCGATCCGGGCTGGGGCTACAATCCCGGCCAGGCCGGCTGGGCCGAGGTCGAGCGCCAGCTCGCGGCGAAGATCGAAAACGGCTTCCAGGACTGATTTGCCGAAATCGCCACAGAAGCCCGCTGAGCGCGATTCAGTGATTTGCGGGCGATGGGCGGTCGGAGGTCGCCCGCGGCTATTCTACCCCGTTTAATCCCCCTTCAACGGCGACAATTAGGGAGACACGTCGGTGAACGAAGATCTTCGTGCTGAAACCCAATCGCAGATGTCCTCTATGAATTTCCACACGTCGTCCTGCGCCGGCACGACGTAGCTCGGATCGGACGGCTCCGTTCCCAGCCTCGCAAGTGCGTTTTGAACCCAATCGTGCTTTCTTCCGCGGATGTCGTATTGGGCCAGCCACTGTTCGAGTTCGCCGAATGGAGGTGCAAATATGCCGAATTGCGACACTCTTTGTAGCAGCCGGTATAGCGTATCGGGATGGACCATGCCGGGAGCCCGAACTCCTCGTTTCTTGAAATCCTTAGAGGCAATTTGGGTACGTAACGATTGCCGGAGCCGCTGCATTTCGATCAGCTCGCTGGGAGAGCAGCCTGCGGCTCTGAGCAATGCTTCAAATTCACCACCGCCGGCTTTGAGAAAATCTATGTCCGGAAGTGCTACCGCAGGGACGCCGAATTTGTTGAGCGGTCCGGTAACCTTCGCCATCGCACTCTTTCCGTTGACGTTGACAAACTGAAGCATGGGGAGCGTAGCCTTATCTCTGAGCAGACGCCCGTATATGTTTTCGTAGAAGACGCGATCGCTATCGTCCTCCGTCACCACAACGCCGTCGTGAAACAAGCCCGATACGAAACTAGAGCTCCTGATACGCGGATCCTTGAGGATTTGGGCCAAGGTGTCTGACGAGATTTGAAGTCCTCGTGAGCGGCCATCTTTGTATGCAAGCCGCACAATCGTGACACGAGCAGTGGCATCCAGGCAGCCTGAAATGAAATCGGGGCTGTGAGTGGCAACTGCCAGGAAGCCCTTTCTTTTTAGGACTGCTTCTGTCATTCGCCGGCCTGCTAGTCTTGCCAGTGGTGGATGCAGATAAGCATCCGGCTCATCGACCAGGTAGTACGGCTCGCGGTGCACGCTGGCCGCGACTATCTGCGCAACGAATGATCGGATGCCTTTGCTGAACTGGTCCAGACTACTCGCGGAACGTAGGATACGGAGGCTTTCGCGGTCTAGCGACCGTTCGTCGACCTGAGGTTCGGCGGCCGCCAATCGAATTGTCAGTTTCCCGTTTTCAGATGGATCAATCACGAGATATTGGCCAATGCCGCCAGCAATGATCTCGCGCACCCTGTGCTTCAGGGCTTCGTCGTGAAAAAGGCGTCCGACAAGACTTGAGAACGAGCTAAGGAGGTCGCCTTGGTCTTGAGGTTCTAAAATTGGTTCAATAGCTTCTGGCGAATAAAGCTGTGTCCCCCAACTTAGTACGCTATTTGCAATATACTCTTTGCTGTGGCTTCCCAAGGTGCCGGCCATCGTAACGATTGTAGTTTTCCGTTTGCCTAGGGCGTGCAGCGTCACCTTGTCATCCTGGGGTTCCCGCTTGCCTTCCCCAGCAATATCATGGAGCCATCGGTGCACATCTGCCGGCTCAAAATCAATGAACTCGAAGTCACGAACTATCTTCGCTCTCGGCCACGTACCTCCGCTGAGAGCATTGGCGATCTCGCTCAAGACTGTCGTTTTGCCAGAATTGTTCGGTCCAACAAAAACGATTACGCCGGAGGCTTGTAGTTCAATTTCATCAGAATCAGTGAATCCCAACCTGATTGATCGAAGTGGAGTTGCGCTGAAGGTAGAAGTATCGGCGTGCATTTTGGCGCTGTGTCCCCAACTGCCGAGTTCGGCTCCCTCTATGATCCCATCACGTGTCACTGCTTGCTGCAACAATTGACGTTTAGTACGGTTCGAATCCGCCAACAGTGGACTAATCTAGACACCTCGCCGCGGACATCCTGATCCGACAGACAAGCACATGCCCGCCTCGGCGGGCATGATTTCGTTTGGGCGAAGCGGCCATTGTCGCTCGCCATGAAGGACAACCTCAAAGACCTGCTTTCGGCCGCCTCGGTCGCCGCGCTGCAGTCGCCGCTTTCGGCCGGCGACGCCGCTGGCAGCTGGGTGCGCCTGGTGCCGGCCGGCCGCTTCTCGGCCCGCGACGGCCGCGGGCCTTTCGAGGCCGGCGGCCGTGCGGCCATGGAAGCGATCGTCGAGCGCACCCGCAGCTATCACGGCCGCAACGACATCGTCGTCGATTACGACCATCAGTCGGTGTTCGGCGTGAAGGATGGCGTCGGTGGCACGGCCAGGGCGGCGGGCTGGATCAAGGCGCTCGAAGTCCGCCAAGACGGCATCTGGGGCCGCATCGAATGGACGGAGACGGCGGCGGCCGCGATCCGCTCGGGAGAGTACCGCTACCTCTCGCCGGTGATCCCGCACGCCAAGGACGGCCGCATCGTGCTGATCCACAACGTGGCGGTCACCAACACGCCGGCGCTCGATCTCGACGCGCTCGCCGCCAGCGCGAAATTCTCACCAGCAACGGAAGACCACGAGATGGAGAAAATCCTTGCCGCCCTCGGCCTGGCCAAGGGCAGCGGCGAAGACGCCGTCCTCGCCGCCCTCAACGCGATCGCCGCCTCCACCACCGCGATCGCCAAGGCGCTCGGCCTGCCCGAGGACGCCAAGCCGGCCGACATCACCAGGGCCGCCGAGGCCGCCTGCGCCGACCGGAGCAAGCTTCTGGAAGCCGCCGGCCAGAAGCCGGACGGCAAGGTCGACGACGCGATCGCCGCGATGAAGGCGAAGACGCCGGGTGGCGACAAGAGCGGCGCGCTGGACCCGACCAAATACGTGCCGATCGAGCAGGTCAGCGCGCTGCAGGCCGATTTGAAGGCGCTCAAGGACCAGGTCGGCGCGGACAAGGCCGAAGAGATGGTCGAGGCCGCGATGAAGGCCGGCAAGCTGGCGCCGGGCCTGAAAGACTGGGGCCTGGACCTCTGCAAGGCCGATCCGGCCAAGTTCGAGGCCTTTGTCGGTGGCGCGCCGGCGCTCACCCAGACCCAGCTGAAGACGCCGAAGAAGGAGGGCGATACCGCCGTCCTGACCGCCGAACAGTCGAGCGTGGCCAAGATGCTGGGGCTCGACCCGAAGGATTATGCCGAGACGCTCAAGGCCGAGCGCTCGACCGCTGAGGAGCTGCACTGATGGCCGCACTTGCGAAGGACCGCAACACGCCCGAGGCGATCGGCGACATGCGTGAAGGCCCGGTTGCGGCCGCCACGGTGATCTTCGCCGGCGCCATCGTGATGCGCAACGCCGCCGGGGACCTGATCGAGGCGGCGACCGCGCTCGGCCTGGTCGGGGTCGGCCGTGCCGAGAAACGTGCCGACAACACCGGCGGCGCCGCCGGCGATGTCACCGTCAAATACCGTCCCGGCGTGTTCCGGTTCGGCAACTCGGCCGCCGCCGACGAGATCACCGCCGCCGAGATCGGCAAGCCCTGTTACGCCGTTGACGACCAGACGGTCGCCAAGACGGACGGGACCGGCACGCGCTCGATCGCCGGCTTCGTCGACCATGTCGATGCGCAGGGTGTGTGGGTCCGCTTCGACGAGGCGATGGTCCAGACCCACCTTGCCGGCATTGCCTGACGCCCGGACCGAACCTCAAGCAAGGACGCTCACATGATCATCAACACCGCCAATCTCGACGCGATCCGGGTCGGCTTCAACACCGCCTTCCGGCGCGGTCTCGGCCAGGCGCAGTCGCAGTACAAGCGCATCGCGACCGTGGTCCCGTCCTCGACCAAGGAGAACAAGTATGGCTGGCTCGGCAAGCTGCCCAACATGCGCGAATGGGTCGGCCCGCGCCATGTCCAGGGACTGGCCGAGCATGACTACGCAATCCGAAACAAGTCCTACGAGCTGACGATCGGCGTCGACCGCGACGATATCGAGGACGACAATCTCGGCGTTTACGAGCCGCTCTTCGTCGAGATGGGCGAAAGCGTTGCCGCTCACCCAGATCTCTTGTGCTTCGGGGCGCTGCCGGGTGGCTTCTCCACGGAGTGCTATGACGGCCAGTATTTCTTCGACACCGATCATCCGGTGCTCGACGCCAACGGCGACACGATCTCGGTTGCCAACACCGATGGCGGCGGCGGGACTCCCTGGTACCTGCTGTCCACCAGACGTGCGCTGAAGCCGGTCATCTTCCAGGAACGACGCAAACCGCAATTCGTGGCCAAGGACCGGCCGACCGACGACAACGTCTTCGACAACAAGGAGTTCCGCTACGGCACGGACGGCCGCTGGAACGTCGGCTACGGTTTCTGGCAGATGGCCTGGGGCTCCAAGCAGACGCTCGACAAGGACGGCTACGCGAACGCGCGCGAGGCCCTGATGTCGATGAAGGGCGATTATGGACGCCCGCTCGGCCTGATGCCCGACCTGCTGGTGGTGCCGCCCTCGCTGGAAGGCGAGGCCATGGAGGTCCTGAAGGCCGAGCGCGACGCCGCCGGCGCCACCAACGTCTACAAGGCGACCGCCGAGCTCTTCGTCTCACCCTGGCTGGCCTGATCCCACTCGGGCCACCCTCCCGCCGGCGGCCGGTCTCGCGTCCGCCGGTGGGTTTTCCGAAAGCGCCTTCAAGCCTGCTTCGAGGCGCTTTCGAAAGACCCGTCAAGGAGCCGCCATCATGGACGATCTCACCCGCATCAAGGGCATCGGCAAGGCCACGGCCAAGCGGCTGGCAGAAGCCGGCATCGACAGCTTCGCGAAGCTTGCTGCCGTACCCGACGATGCACTCGCCGCCGACGAACTCGGCATCGAGGGTGCCTGGATCGCCCAGGCAACCGAGCTGGCGACCGAGAATACCCAGGAGAAGCCGCCGCGCTCCGAGGATGAACCCGAGGCCCAACTGCAGGACGGGGCGGGCCTCCCGGCGGACAGCGGGGCGGGAGACCCGCACACCAATTCTCCGGATACTCCGGAGGGGAGCTCCGGTACGGCTCGCGAGGCCCCCGGCACCTTGGAGGGACGCGAAGCGAAAGCTTCAGACGTAGGGGTTCAGCCCGGCTCCCCGCATCGTGAGAGCGGGAGCGGCGATCCGGCCGTTCCGGAAACGCAGCCCACTGAGGAGACGGCACCGTTCCTCCAGCCGGGCTTCGTCGAGAGCTATCCGCACTTCGCCGCCGCGCTCGACGCCTGGGTGGCCAAGGTCGGCCGCGAGCAGCCGCCGAGCGGGGTGCGCATCGTGTCGAAGCGCGAAGGTTTCCGCCGCGCCGGGTTCGCCCACAGCAAACAGGCGACCGAGCATCCGATCGGCCAGTTCCACGATCTCGATCGGCTGGAGGCGCTCTGCGCCGAGCCGATGCTGACGGTGGAGCTGGTCTGATGTCCGGCAAGGTCGAGGGCCTTCCTGTCTCCGGCTATCGCCCGCAAACGCCCGAGGCGATCGAAACGGTCAACGCGCTCAAGGACATGGAAGAACACGTCCTGCGCCTCCTCGACGAGGTGGCCGAGGACCGGACGATTGCGGCGGACGGACGCTGGCTGGCGATCGGCCGCACCATGATCGAACAGGGCTTGATGGCCGCCAACCGGGCGATCTTCAAGCCCGAGCGGATCGCGCTCCCCGAGGAAGACGACCCGGTCATCGAGGCGGGCTGGGTGCTGGAGCGCGCCGACAGCGACACCGCCGCACCGCTCTACTACGCGCCCTGCGGCGGCCATGGCGAGCAGTGGTCGCACAATCATCTGAAAGCCCTGCGGCTGGCGCGGCGCGAGGACGGCGAAGCACTTGCGGAGGCGCTGGCGATCGAGGTCCGCGTCGCCGAGCACGAGTGGAGCTGAGGCAGCAGTGAGCTACGTCGTCAAACAGGGCATGATCGACCGCTTCGGCGAGCGCGAGCTGGTGCAGCTCACCGACCGCGCCAACAAGCCGCCGACGACGATCGACGACGATGTGCTCGACGAGGCGATGTCGGACGCGGCCGATCTGATCGACGGCTATCTGGCCAAGCTCTACACGCTGCCGCTGACGGTCGTGCCCGGCATTCTCACCCGAATGGCCGCCGACATCGCCCGCTATTATCTGCACGGCAAGTCGGCCGACAAGGACGGTGCCGTGCATCGCGCCTACCAGGAAGCGATGACCTGGCTGAAGGACGTGGCCGCAGGCCGCATCCAGCTCGAAGCCGAAGGCGTGCTGCCCGAACAGTCCGGCGGCGGTTCGGTCAGGGCCAAGGCGTCGGACCGCGTCTTCACCCGCGACAGCCTGAAGGACGCCTGAGATGGCGGGCGCACAGATCCGTGTCGATGACCGGGAGGTGCTGGCGGCAATCGACCGTGTCATGCGCGTTGCCGACAATCCGGCCGCGATCATGGCCGATATCGAGGGCTATCTGGTCTTTTCGACCCAACGCCACATCGAGACCGAGCGCGGCCCGGACGGTCCCTGGCCGCGACTGTCGCCGCGAACCGCGGCGAAGCGCATTGGCCGGCGCCGGCGCGGCTACGACCACATGCTGCGGGTGACGAACCGCCTCTACAGTTCGATCACCGGCGACAGCGGCTCGGACTTCGCCGCTGTCGGCACGAACCTGGTCTATGCCGGCGTGCATCAGTTCGGCGCCACGATCGACATGCCCGGCCGCGAGCAGGACATCCATCTCTCGACGGGCCGCGGCCGGCGCCGCTTCGTCCGTTCGGCGGCGAAGCGCAAGGAAACACGGCGCGTGACAGTCGCGCCGCACCAGGTGACGATCCCGGCGCGCCCCTTCCTCTACATCGACGACACCGACCGGGCCGAGATCGAACGCATCGCGGCAGACGGGCTGCGCCGCGAGGCAGGTGTCGAATGAGCCTGGTTTCCGACATCGTGGCGCGGCTTTCGGCCATCGACCCGCAAGTGTTCTCGATCGTCGGCGACGCCGCCGAGTTCGCGGCGATCGACACCGTCCCGCTGTCGCGTCCGGCTGTCTATGCCTTCATCAAGGAGGAGGCTTCGACGGCGAACGAACGCGGCACCGGGCCCGTGCTGCAGCGCTGCGAGGCCGACGTCGCCGTGATCATCATCACCGACAATGTCGGCGACCATGAAGGCGCGGCGGCTTCCGGCGACCTGGAGGCGCTGAAGCAAACCGTGCGCGCGGCACTGATCGGCTTCGTGCCGGACGCAAGTCAGGACGGAACGCCGGTCGAGCACCTTTCCGGCCAACTGATCAAGTTCCGCCAGGGCACGGTCTGGCACGAAGAGCTGTTCGCCGCCGCCTACTACATCGCGGAGGTCCCATGACGACCGAACGCACTCCCAAGGAACGCCCTTACGAGGAGCGAAGCGGCGGACGCTACGTCCGCGCGTCGAAGTCAGCCAAGCCGCGCCTCGTGGAAACGACCAGGCCGACCAACGGGCCCGCGGTGGCGCGCGAGCCCGCCCCTGAAGCCGGCAGCGATGCGGCCGGAGACGAGAAGAAAGGCAGCTGATCCATGTCGCGACGCTATTGGCGCAAGCTCGCTCTCCTGGCCAAGATCGAGAGCGTTTACGGAACCGACCCGACGCCGACCGGGGCCGACAACGCCATCCAGGCGGTCGATGCTCAATTCACCCCGATGGAAGGCGGCGAGGAACAGCGTGAGCTGCTGGTGCCGTGGCTTGGCCATCAGGGTGTCATCCTGACGGGCCTTCACGGCCGGCTGGAATTCTCGGTCGAAGTGGCCGGTGCGGGCGCGGCCGGCGATGCGCCGCCATACGGGGCGCTGCTTCGCGCCTGCGGGCTGTCCGAGACGGTGACGGGTGGCGTCGACGTCGAGTATGCGCCGGTCTCGACCGGCTTCGAGGCGGTTTCGATCTACTACAATCGCGACGGCGTGCGGCACATCCTGCTCGGCGCCCGCGGCACTGTCTCGATGCAGTTTCCGCCCAACCGCATCCCGCGTTTCCGCTTCAACCTGATCGGCCTGCACGGAACCGTGTCCGACCAGGCGCTGCCGGCGGTCACGCTCTCGGGCTTCCAGAAGCCGGTCGTGGTGTCGAAGGCCAATACGCAGTTCTCGCTGCACGCCTATGCCGGGCCGACCGAGAACATCTCGATCGACCTTGGCAACCAGGTCGAACCGCGGCTCCTGGTCAATTACGAGGCGGCGGAGATCGTCGATCGCCGCGCCACCGGCCAGGTGGTGATGGAGGCGACCAATCTGGCGACCAAGAACTGGGACGCGATCGTCAAGGCGCATACGGACGGCGCGCTGGCGCTGACCCACGGCACGGTCGCCGGCAACATCGTGGCGATCGCCGCGCCGGCGGTCCAGATCGGCCGCTACGGCGAAGGCCAGAGCCAGAACATCCTCAACAACACGCTGCCGCTGATGATCAAGCCGCAGAGCGGCAACGACGAGCTGACCATCACGGTGAGCTGAACGGCGGCCGCAAACGCAACTTCGAAGGCGGCTTGAAGCCGCCTTCGTCAATCCGACAGGAGGCTTTGAGATGAAGTTCAAGCTCTCGCACGAGCATCGCTACTGGTGGCCGGTGACGGTCGCCGTACCGCACCCGGACAAGGACAAGGCCGGCAGCTTCCTCGAGATGAGCTTCCGCATGCAGTTCGAGGCGCTGCCGCGCGAGGAGGCGCTGGCGCTGTCGAAGAAGCTCGCCGGGCTGGAGCCGGCCGAAGCCGAGCGGCATCGCTACGACGACATCGTCAGGGTCGCGCGCGACTGGGACGAGGACGTCCTCGACGAGAATGACGAGCCGATACCGTTCAGCGCCGCGCGGCTTGCGGCCTTCATGGAACTCTCGTGGTTCCGGCTCGGGGTCTACCGGGCCTGGAGCAGCTCGCTGGTCGGGGATGCGGCGCGCAAGGGAAACTGACAGCGGCCGCGCGGGCATGGGCCTTCTCCCGCGCCGGCCGATCCGACCCGTCCCGGCCGCAACGGCTCGACGAGGACACCAGGAAGGACTTTGCCGCGCTCGGCGTCACCTTCGCGCCGGAAGCGTTCGAGGACAATGATGTGGCTGACGGTTTCGAGGTCTGGGACGCGAATTGGGGCGTGCTGCGCGCCTTCCTGGCCTGCGAGACACAGTGGCGCGCCGTGGCGGGTTTCGGGGGCGTCGAATGGATCGGCATCGACTATGCCGCGGCCGACGTCGTGCTGCGGCGCGCCGGGCTCGATGACGAAGCCTTCGAGGAATTGAGGCTGATGGAACGCGAGGCCCTGAAAGCCTTCGACGAGCTGAGGGACGCCTGATGGCCGGCCAGCCGCTCAAGCTTTCCATGGTGATGACGGCCGACAATTCGGACCTGGCCGCCACCACACGCTCAACCCGTCGCGAGATCGAGGGCGTCGGCACGACGGCGCGCTCGACGTCGGGCGACATGGACAGGCTGGCCGCGGCCAACAACGCGGCCGCGGAAGCCGGGCGACGGGCCGCGGAAGCCGCGCGGGGGCAGTCTGCCGCCGAAAACGCGTTGCGCAGCTCGATCGCCGGCCTGGTCCGACCGGAGAGTTCGGCGGCCGACCTGCGCCGCCGGCAGGCCGACATCGACGCCTATGGCGCGTCGCTCGACCGGCTGCGCGCGAAGTTCAATCCGGTCTTCGCCGCCTCGAAGATGTACGAGGCCGAGCTGGACGAGTTGAACCGGGCGCATGCTCTCGGCGCGATCAATGCCGACGAGCACGGCGCGGCGCTGACGACACTCAATGCGCGCTATCAGATGAACGCCGAGGCGGCGCGGCATTTCGCGCGCGACGCACGAATGGGCGCGATGCAGGTCGGCAATTTGGCGTTCCAGGTCCAGGACATCGGCATGATGATGGCTATGGGTCAGTCGCCGTTCATGCTGCTGGCGCAGCAGCTGCCGCAGGTGACGATGCATGGCGGCTCGCTGAGGGACGCCCTTGCCGGCATCCGGCAGACGCTCGGTGGCCTGGTCTCGCCGCTCGGCCTGGCGACCACGGCCTTCGTCCTGCTCGGCAGCACGGCGATCTCCTACGCCACCGGCGCCGAGGAGGAGGTCGAGACGCTGAGCGACGTCCTGGAGCGGCACGAGGCGATCATCAAGTCGCTGGGGCCGGCCTATGAGGACGCACTCAGGAAGGCGCGGGAATATTCGACCGATCCCGAGGTGGCGGAGGTGCTGCTGCGTGGCGCCGTCCGCGATGCCGAGGCTGCCCTGAAAAAGGAAATCACCGAGGCGCTGAGGCTGATCGACACCGAGATCCGCAAGGCCGCCTTTGATGTGGTGAGCGAGGGCATGGCAGCCTCGCTCGACCAGGCCGCCGCCAATACGCGCTTCGGTCCCTTCCTGGAGCTGATCGAGCAGTTCCGAGCCGGCAAGCTTGACGCGCGCGAGTTCCGCGACGAGGTCGCCCGCATCGGCTCAAGCACCGAGGGGCTGGAGACGGTTTCGAAGGAACTTACCGACATCGCCGCCGCCGCGGTCGAGGCCGAGATCGCGGTCAAGGGCCTGCCGGACAGTGTCGACCAACTCGACCACGCCTTCAAACTGCTGCAGGCGGCAATCAACGAGGTGCGCTCCGACAACGCCCGCGAAGAAATCCAGGAGCTGAAGGACCGCGCTGAGGAAGGCGAGCTGTCGATCGACGAGGTGCGCGCCGCACTGGGCAATTTGTCCGGCGTTTCGCCCGACCTGTCGAACGCGATCGCCGAACTGATGGCACTGTTCGACCAGGCGATCGCCACGCGCGACGCCGTCGACGACGTCATGCGCGGCGGCGGCACAGGCGGGCCACGCCGCTACTCGCGCGGGGTCAACACCAGGGTCGACCGCTACGAGGTCGATCTCCCCGACAGCGCGCCGGCGCCGTCTCGCCGTGTCGATCCATATTTTGCCGATGCCTCGCCTCGACGCGGCAGTCGCAAGACGGAGGCGGAGCGCGACGCGGAACGCTACCGCGACCTCATCCGCTCGGCCGAACAATATATCGACCTGCAGGAACTGGAGCGCGAGGCGCTTTACCTGACCGAGGAAGCCGCCGCGGCGCTGCGCTACGAGCAGAACCTGCTCAACCAGGCGGTCAATGCCGGCATCGGGCTGACGCCGGCCCAGGTCCAGGAGCTCGGCGTGCTTGCCGAGGAAATGGCGAGGGTGGAGGCGGAGACCCGCGCGGCGGCCGAGGCAATGGCCTTCCAGCGCGACATCCTTGACGGCGCGTTGTCGGACCTGCGCTCCGCGCTCGACGATGGCAAGATCACCTGGGAAGAGCTAGGCGACATCGCGCTGAACGTGATCGACAAGATCATCGACAAGATCGAAGACGAACTGATCGATGCCTTGCTGAGGATGATGGACAGCGGCGGTGGCGGTATCTGGGGCGGCATTCTCGGCCTGCTGACCGGTTTCTTCGGCGGCGGCGATCCCTGGGCCGGGCTGCGCGGGCATAGCGAAGGCGGCTATACCGGTTCCGGCGGCAAGTTTGAGCCCGCCGGCGTCGTCCATCGGGGCGAGTATGTCTTTTCCTCCGAGGCCACAGACGCGATCGGGGTCGGCAATCTCGACGCGCTGCACTCCACAGCCAGGCGCGGCTTCGCGGTCGGCGGCTACGCCATGCCGATGGCGACTGCTGCACCGGCCTTCCGACCGAGACAGGAGGCCGAATGGATAGGTGTCAATCGCGCCGGGCACGCGGGAAGCACCCAGATTAACGTATTCAACGTCGAAACGCCCAATCCGCGAGCCTTTGCCGAGAGTCGCGCGGTTGTCGCGCGTACTGCCGATAGGTTCGCGCGTCGGCTCGGAAGGTACACCTGATGGCAGATACTTCGTTCATGAATGACGCTGTTTTCCCGATACACATCAGCCGCGGATCGCCGGGCGGACCGGACTGGCCTGCCGACATCGTTGAACTCGCATCGGGTCGGGAGGAGCGCAACACACCCTGGGCCGCGCCGAAGCGTGTCTACGATGCCAAGTACGGAGTCAGGACGCGTGATGAACTCTATCAGGTCCTGTCGCTCTATCATGTCGCCCTCGGGAGGCTCCGGGGCTTTCGCTTTCTCGACTGGACGGATTACCGCTCCGGCCTACCGCATGTTGCGCCAACTGCCACCGATCAGGTGCTCGGAACTGGGAATGACGTCGAGACGGTCTTTCAGTTGTCGAAATGTTACGCGTTCGCCGGTGCCTCATTCGACCGCACGATCACGCGACCCTTCGGAACATTATTGATAGCGGTCGACGAGGTGCCGACCACCACGGGCTGGAGCCTCGACGCAACGAAAGGCACGGTGACGTTTGATTCGCCGCCTCCAAATGGCGCTGCACTCACGTGGGGAGGCGAGTTTCACGTTCCGGTCCGGTTTGATTGCAAACTCGACCAGATCTCTTTGCGTTCAATCGCTGTCGGCGACATCCCCTCGATCTTCCTTAAGGAGCTCAGGGAATGAAGACGTTGCCTGCCGGCCTCGCCGCCATGCTGGCGACGGGCGTCACCACGCGGTGCAACTGCTGGCGCATTGAGCGGGCGGACGGCCAGGTCTTCGGCTTTACCGATCACGACCGGCAGCTGTCGTTCGACGGGGTCGACTACGAGCCCGCGACGGCGCTGTCGGCGAGCGAGACGGCCGCATCCCTCGGCCTGGCCGTCGACACGCTCGAGGCGGCCGGCGCGCTGTCGTCCGACGCGATCAACGAGGACGAGCTGGCCCGCAAGCTCTGGGACAACGCCTCGGTCACGCAGATCGTCGTCGACTGGTCGGACACAGCCAACCGCGTCGTCACCTTTGCCGGGTCGATCGGGGAGGTCGAACGCGGGCCGCTCGCTTTCCGCGCCGAGCTGCGCTCGCTCAGCCATGCCCTCAACCAGCGGACCGGCCGCATCTTCGGCTCGCTCTGCGACGCGGACCTCGGCGACGCCCGCTGCGCCGTCAATCTGGCCCTGGCGGCCTTCTCGGCCGCGGGCACGGCGTCGGCGGCCGTGTCGCGCTGGGCATTCAGGACGACGGGCCTCGCCGCGTTCGAGACGGGCTGGTTCAAGGCGGGCAAGCTCACCTGGACGAGCGGCGCCAACGCCGGCGCGGTGATCGAGATCAAGCGCCACGTCGACGCCGGCGCCACCCACCTGGTCGAGCTGGCCGAGGAGATGCCGTTCGACATCGGCGTGGGCGACGCTTTTGCCATCACCGCCGGCTGCGACAAGACGGTCGAGACCTGCAAGGCCAAGTTCGACAACGTCGTCAACTTCCGCGGCTTTCCGTCGATGCCCGGCAACGACTGGGTCACAAGCTACCCGAACAGGGAGGACGGCAATGACGGCGGCGGCCTCGGTGACTGATCGCTTGCTGATCGTCGCCGCCGCCCGCGGCTGGATCGGCACGCCCTATGTGCACCAGGCCAGCGTGCGGGGCGCCGGCTGCGATTGCCTCGGTCTGCTGCGCGGCATCTGGCGCGAGATCGTCGGACCCGAGCCCGAGGCCGCGCCGCCCTATTCGCCGGGCTGGGCCGAGGTCTCGGGCCGCGAGACGCTGCTCGAGACGGCGCGCCGCCACCTGGTCGAGATCGCGATCGACACGGCGGCGCCGGGCTCGGTGCTGCTGTTCCGCTGGCGGCCCGACCTGCCGGTCAAGCATTGCGGCATCGTGTCGGCGCCGGGGCGCATGGTCCATGCCTATGAGCGCGCGGGCGTGACCGAAATCGCCCTGCCGGTCGCCTGGCGGCGCCGGCTGGCCGCGGCCTTCGACTTTCCAAAAGCCGGAGGGCGCAGCTGATGGCAACTCTGGTCCTCGGCCTCGTCGGCAACTGGCTCGGCGGCTCGCTGATCGGCGCGCTCGGCGCGATAGCAGGACGGTTCGTCGACCAGGTGCTGTTTGAGCCCACGATCACACGCGAGGGACCGCGGCTGTCCGACCTCACCTTTTCGGCCTCGACCGAGGGCGCGCCGATGCCGCGTGTCTGGGGTCGCATGCGGGTCTCGACGCAGGTCATCTGGGCAACCCGCTACAAGGAGGAAAAGAAGACCAGCGAGACCGGCGGCAAGGGCGGACCGAAGGTCAAGACCACGGAATACAGCTACTCCGTCTCCTTCGCGATCGGCCTCTGCGAGGGGCCGATTAGCGGCGTCGGCCGGGTCTGGGCCGACGGCAAGGTGATCGACCTCTCCGACTACACGCACCGGCTCAATACGGGTGACGAGACCCAGGAGGCCGACCCGCTGATTGCCGCGATCGAGGGCGAGGACCGCGCGCCCGGCTTCCGCGGCACCGCTTACCTGGTCTTCGAGGACATGCCGCTGGAGAAGTTCGGCAACCGCGTGCCACAGCTCACCGTCGAGGTCATCCGCCGGCCGCCGGCCGTCGAACCCGGCCTGGAGGACCTTATGAAAGCGGTAACGGTCATCCCCGGCACGACCGAGTTCGGCTACGCGACCACGCCTGTCTTCACGTCCGAGGCCCCGCTGCTCGGCATCGAAGCCTCGGCCGGCGAGAACGTGCATGCCGGCGGGCCGGTGACCGATTTCGTCGCGTCGCTCAACCAGCTCGAGGAGGAGGCGCCCGGCGTGGCGCACGTGTCGCTGGTCGTGGCCTGGCACGGCGACGATCTCAGATGCGGCAACTGCCAGATCCGTCCGCGCGTCGAGAACGCGGGCAAGTACACCTCGCCGTTCGAGTGGCGGGTCGGCCCGGTGACCCGCGACACCGCCGTCGTCGTCAGCCAGATTTCGGGGACGCCGGCGGTCGGCGGCGCGCCAGGCGACAGATCCGTCTACGAAGCGATCGTCGAGCTGAAGGCGCGCGGCTTCGAGGTCACGCTCTACCCGTTCATCCTGATGGACATCGCGGCCGGCAACGGCCTCGCCGATCCCTATGGCGGCGGCGAACAGGCGGCCTATCCCTGGCGCGGCCGCATTACCTGTCACCCGGCTCCCGGTCAGCCCGGCACCGTCGACAAGACAGCAACGGCGGCAACGCAGGTCGCCGCCTTCTTCGGCGCGGCCGACGCCGCCGACTTCGCCTGGGACGCGGCCGCCAGGCACGTGACCTATGCCGGACCGGACGAGTGGGGGCTGCGCCGCCAGGTCCTGCACCTCGCCACTATCGCGGCCGCGGCCGGCGGCGTCGACATGTTCCTGATCGGCTCCGAGCTGGTCGCGCTCACCACGGTGCGATCGGCCGCGTCGACCTATCCGGCCGTGGCCCAGCTCGCGAGCCTGGCGGCCGAGGTGCGTTCGATCGTCGGCGGCTCGACGCGGCTCGGCTACGCCGCGGACTGGTCGGAGTACCACTCGCACCGGCCCGGCGACGGATCAGGCGACGTGTTTTTCCACCTCGACCCGCTCTGGGCCGACGCCGAGATCGACTTCGTCGGCATCGACAACTACCTGCCGATCGCCGACTGGCGCGACGGCACGGACCATCTCGACGCCGTGGCCGGGGCGCCATCGATCTACGATCTCGACTACCTCCGCGGCAACATCGAGGGCGGCGAGTATTTCGACTGGTTCTATGCCAACGACGCCGCCCGCGACGCACAGACCCGCACCCCGATCACGGACGGCGGCGGCAAGCCCTGGGTCTACCGCAACAAGGACATTCGCTCCTGGTGGCTCAATCAGCATTTCAACCGGCCGGGCGGCGTCGAGGCGATGGGGGCAACGGCGTGGGTCCCCCAGGCAAAGCCGATCGTCTTTACCGAGATCGGCTGTCCGGCCGTCGACAAGGGCGCCAACCAGCCGAACGTCTTCATCGACGCCAAGTCGAGCGAGAGCGCGCTGCCGCATTACTCCAGCGGCCGTCGCGACGACGCGATGCAGCGTGCCTACCTGGAGGCCTGGCTCGGCTACTGGCAGCCGGCCGCGGGCAACAATCCGCTCTCCGGCGTCTACGCCGGCCGCATGGTCGATCACACCCGCAGCCATGTCTGGACCTGGGACGCGCGGCCGTGGCCGGAGTTCCCGCAGCTGGTGGAGGTCTGGGCGGACGGACCCAACTGGGAACTGGGCCACTGGCTGACCGGCCGTCTCGGCGCCGTCCGTCTGGCCGATGTCGTCGACGACATCGCCGGCGGTTTCGGAGTCACGATCGACGTGTCCGATCTCACCGGGCTCGTGCTCGGCTACCAGGCCGACCGAGTGATGTCGGCGCGCGACCTGATCGGCCCGCTGGCCACCACCCATTTCTTCGACGGCTACGAGAGCGGGTCGACGATCCGTTTCCGCCATCGCGGCGCCGCTCCGGCCGGGACCTTTTCGCGAGCCGACGTCGTGCAGCGCCAGGCCGGCGACTTTGCCCTGACGCGCGCCCAGGAGTCGGAGCTGCCCCGCGGCGTCGACCTGCGCTTCTACCGGCCCGATGCAGACTACCGGCAGTCGACCGCGCGGTCGCGCCGGCTCTCGGGCGAGGCTCGCGCCATCGCACAGGAGGGGTTCGCGATCGCGCTTCGCCAGGGCCGCGCCGGGGCGATCGCCGATATCATGCTCTTCCAGGCCCACATCGAGCGCGACTCCGCCGAGTTCGGCCTGCCGCCCTCGGCTCTCGCCTGGGAGGCGGGCGACGTCGCGAAGCTGACGATCGAGGCCGACGCCGGCGAGCGGTCGATGGCGTTCCGGATCGGTGAGATCGGCTTGGGCGCCGATCGGCCGGTGCGGGCGGTGCGCCAGGAGGCGCAGGTCTACGACCAGGACGACGGGCCGGAGACGACGCCGGTCGTTCCGCGGCCGAAGTCGGTCGCCCCGCCCGCGGTCCATTTTCTCGACATCCCGATGCTGTCGGATGGCGACTCCTCGACGGCGCATGCCCCGCGCGTTGCCGCTTGGTCGAGCCCCTGGCTGCCGGTCGACGTCTATCGGGGTCCTGGCGGGCTGGTCACGCCGCTGCTCGACACGGGTATATCGCAGCGCGCGCCGATCGGCGTCACGACCGCGCCGCTGGCGCGTGGCCCGGCCTGGCGGTGGGACCGCGCCTCCGAGCTGACGGTCAAGATGGCGACCGGCGAGAGCCTCGTCGCGGCGCTCGCCGCCGACGTGCTCGCCGGCGCCAACGTCGGCGCCGTGAAAACGGCGGCCGGCCGCTGGGAGATTGTGCAGTGGCGCGACGCGACACTCTTAACGCCCCGCACCTGGCGGCTGACGACGTTGCTGCGCGGGCAGCGCGGCAGCGACGCCGACATGGCCGACGAGATCGCGGCCGGCGCTGCGTTCGTCGTCCTCGACGGCACGGTACAGGCCACCGCCCTGCCTGCCTCGCTGGCCCGCTCGCCGCAGACGTGGAGCTGGGGACCGTCGAACCGGCTGCCGAACGATCCGCTTTTCCAGTCAGCAGAGCTGACATTCGAGGCGATCGGTCTCAGGCCGCTGTCGCCCGTGTTCCTGAGGGCCGATCGGGATATTGCAACAGGCGACGTCGCGCTCTCCTGGATCAGGCGCACGCGGCTGGGCGGCGACGATTGGGACGCGGCCGAGGTTCCGCTGGGCGAGGCCAGCGAACGCTACCTCGCCGAGGTGATGGATGGCGTCGCGGTCAAGCGCGCCTTCGACGTGACCCTGCCAACGGCCGACTACACCGCGGCCGAGCAGACCGCCGACTGGGGGGCTCCGCCGGCATCGATCGTGTGGCGTGTTCGCCAGTGGTCGGCCGCCATCGGCTGGGGAGCTGCACGGTCAAGAACGAGCCACCTCTAAGGAGACAGCGATGCCGGACGAAACCGCAAATCTTCTGCTGCCCTACCTGGCCCCGGAGCAGGCGCAAAAGCACGTCACCCACAACGAGGCACTGACCGCGCTCGACGCCGTGGTGCAACTCGCCGTCATCGACCGGAACCTGACAGCCCCGCCCGGCGATGCCACGGAGGGCGACCGCCATATCGTCGGCGATAGCGCCACCGATGCCTGGGAGAGCCACGACGGCAAGGTCGCCGCTTTCCAGGACGGCGCGTGGGCGTTCTACCAGCCCCGCGACGGCTGGCTTGCCTGGGTCATCGACGAGGCGCGGCTTTGCTACTGGACAGGCTCGGCCTGGGCCGACGTTGCCGACGCGATCGCCGCCCTTCAGAACCTCGCCCTGCTCGGGGTCGGCACTACGGCAGACGCGACAAACCCCTTCTCCGCCAAGCTCAACAAGGCGCTCTGGACCGCCAAGACCGTGGCCGAAGGCGGCGATGGCGATCTGCGCTACACCATGAACAAGGAAGGCGCGGCCGACGTGCTGTCGCTCCTGTTGCAGACCAACTGGTCAGGCCGTGCCGAGATCGGGCTGGTCGGCGACGACCAGTTGACAATCAAGGTCTCGCCGGATGGCTCGGACTGGAAGGAGGCGCTCCGCGCTGACGGCCAGACCGGTCGGCTTTCCTTCCCCAACACCAACCTTCTCTCTGACTATGCGGTCAGTTTGCTCCCCGACAGCGGCCGCTTCGCGGGAAACGCAGCCAAGACAAACACCGTCGGCGCGTTTTCCCTGCCCGCCTACCTTACACTCTATAACAGCTCGACGGCCGCCGACGCGGGCAAGTTCATCAGCGACAACAACGATTACGGCGGCACACAGGGCACCCTGCAGGCCACGGTCAAGGATCTGATCGACGGCATTCGCAGCCCGGCCCATCGCCGCCACGGGGTCGAGTTCCGCGTGGCGGAAATCACCATGGGGTCGGGGACGGCATCGACGCCTATCAACGTCGAGTCGACCAACTACTATCTCAGCGCACTACCGAGCTTCGGCCCGATGGTGCCGGCCATGACCTTCCATGCCTATATCCGCGCTATTGATGCGCCTGTGCTTTGGTCGCGGCAGGCGGGGCAGACGCTGATCGTCGATGGCGTCGACGGTACCGAGCATGCGCTCATCTCGCCGGCCGACGGCTGGGTGTCGGTCACTGTCCAGCACCTTACAGACCCGTATCTCAGCGTCGGATACCAGCCGAATTTGTGGTCCATCTACGCCGCAGCATCCGGGCATCGCTACCAGCTCGCCTGCCTGGCACTGATGGGCGGCATCACAAGAGTGGACGACAACATCGGCGTCATTGCAGGCATCAACCGCTGGCTGCCGTGAGGTGGGAGCGAAATTGAGCAAGGGAGCGCGGATGCCCGGAGCGTGAGCTCCGGAGGCGGGTCCGAGTTTGGCGACCTGGCCCGCCCGACAGCCACCAAGAATAACTGTCGCATCCGCGGCCCTTTCGGGCGGCGGCACTGTGGCTGATTCTCAAAGGCCCCATAATGGACATTGAAAGGGTTTTCACAGCCGTCGAGCCTGTGCGTCCTGTCGCAGGCTATGTCGGCGGCAAGCGGAGGCTCGCGGCCGAGCTCTGCGCACGAATCGCCGCCGTGCCTCACCGCACCTACGCCGAGCCGTTTGTCGGCATGGGAGGCGTCTTCTTCCGGCGCACCAAGGCGCCGCCCGCCGAGATCATCAATGATCGCAACGGCGAGGTCGCCAATCTCTTCCGCATTCTCCAGCGGCACTATCCGCAGTTCATGGACACGCTGCGCTTCCAACTGAGCTCGCGGCGCGAGTTCGATCGGCTCAAGGCCAGTGACCCGACGACACTCACCGACCTGGAGCGCGCCGGCCGCTTCCTTTACCTCCAGCGCCTGGCCTTCGGCGGCAAGGTGGCCGGCCAGAACTTCGGCGTCGATCCGCGCAGCGGTGGCGGCTTCAATCTCACCCGCCTGGAGCCGCTACTAGCGGAGGTTCACGATCGCTTGGCGGGCGTCGTCATCGAGCAACTGGGGTGGGCCGCGTTCATCGATCGCTACGACCGGCCGGAGACGCTCTTCTATCTCGATCCGCCCTATTGGGGCTCCGAGGACGACTACGGCCGGGGGATGTTCGGCCGCGACGAGTTCGAGGCAATGGCAGCGTGCCTGAAGACGCTCAAGGGCCGCTTCATCCTATCCATCAATGACGTTCCGGAAATCCGGCGCATCTTCGCCGGCTTCGCCCAGGACCCGGTGAGCCTGCTCTACTCGATCTCGGGCGGGAGAGGGACGCAGGCGAAGGAGCTGATCGTCAGCAGTTCGGTCATAGGGCGGCGACCAGCCAGATGACGAGGAGGATGACCGCCATCAGAGCCACGCCGCTCAGGCACCCACGCTTGCCTGGGCCCCATGGGTCAAAGTTCTCGTCGTCCAAAAGCCTTTCCCCGACTGAGGTTATCCGCACTCGTTAGACGCAAGTTAGTCTGATCCAAGCCAATTGGCCAACCACGACGATCAGTGCAATATGAGAGTCACGAGCCTCTACCGGCGCTGGATTCTTGGAAACTTCGACCATCCGAAACGAGCGCATGCGCTATCTGCGGATATGGATCAAGCTATGAAGCTGCCCGAGCTACCTTCACCGATTAAAGACGTAGTCAGAAAGAGGATCAGATCGGCGCCTGGATTCGTTCTACAGAAGCTGTTCGGCGCTGATGAAGTTCGCACCAGTTACTGGAGAGAGGCTGGATTCTTTGCGGTAATGTTCGGAGACCGAGCCTTTCAGAGAGATATAGAGAGATTGGAGCGCGAGTACGGAACGCCTTTGCCCAGCGTAGTCGCGATGCGAGCCGGTGACGTAGGATATATCCTGTCCGGCCGCATGATCATCCTCGGAGGGATCTGGACGGTTGTCGGCAACAAGCCGGCTTTTGGAGTAGGGCCGAAGGGCAGCGCCCTCATCACGAACGCTACTATAGATCAGACCGGCTTTAGGCGCATTAAGTACGATATTCAGGGCGTATTTTTGTATGGCGAGGAACTTTCGGATTCAGAAGCGGCCAGGGACTTAGAGGATGTATTGGTCCGGTCCACTTCGCCGCTCATACCGAGGAGTCCTTTGAATGCCGATTCCAGAGAGTGATTTTATTGAGTTCTTGGAATTGTGCGATGTGACTGACCGGCATACAGAACGCGAGTGTGCCCGGTATTTGGAGCACGCTGTGGTGGGGCTTCTTGATCGAACTCCCCATTGGATCGGAAGTCTGACGTTTGAACAGAGGAGTCCCTATGGCCGCAGCGATTTCATGATCGTTGCGGAGTTGATGTCTGACATGGGAACGCGAGAGCGGATTGTAGACATCTGGGAATTGAAGGCTCCTCAGTGCCCGATCATGCAGAGCGACAGCCAACTGCAACGTTTCCGTCCCTCGCAAGACCTAGTTTCCGCCGAGACTCAACTGATCCACTACGTGTATCAGGCACAGCGTGATGGCGATTTGCAGGAACGGTGGCAGATACGACGGCCGCAGAACATCCGCGCCGGTGGGATCATCATTGGACGCGACGGGAGGTGGTTGGGAGGGGGAGATGCTGAGCAGAACCGTCTGGCGGAAGAGTCTTTCGAGAAGAGGTCAGAGTGGCTCTATCGCCCATCTGCAATCCGCGTAAAGACTTGGGATAGAGTCCTCGACATCCTGAAACCCCAGGAAGGGGTTAGTGGGTAACGCATGTGCGGACGCATCTACATCAAGACGACGTTGCCGCAGATGCTGGCCAGCTTCGACTTCGCGAGCCGCGACCAGAGCGTCGACGGGCTGGCTAACCGCTTCCCGACATGGAACGGCCCGCCGTCGCTCGAATACCCGATCATTGTCCGCGACGTGGTCAGCGATGCTGGGCACCGGGGCCCGGTTTTCGTGTCGGCCCGCTGGGGTTTCGTTCCCTATTGGGCAAAGGAGGACAAGCCCAGCGGCCGTCCGCCGCCCAATAACGCCCGCTCCGAGACCGTCGCGACCTCCGGCATGTTCAAGCACGCCTATCGCTCACGGCGCTGCCTGATCCCGATCAGCGGGTTCTTCGAGTGGAAAGCGATCAAGGGTCAGAAGACCAAGCGGCCCTATGCCATCGCCATGGCCTCCGGAGAGCCGTTCTGCCTGGCGGGCATCTGGTCGGAGCGCAAGGACGCGGATGGTCTGCCCTTCCGCACCTTCGCCGTCATCACTTGCGGGCCTAACCAGATGATGGCCGAGATCCACGACCGAATGCCGGTGATCCTGCACGCGAAGGACCATGAGCGCTGGCTTTCGGCGGACGAGGATGTTGGCGAGCTGATGGTGCCGTTCCCGGCCGAGCTGATGACCTGCTGGCCGATCGACCGCAAGGTCGGCTCGCCGAGGAACGACACGCCCGACATCCTGGACGAGATCGAGGTGGAGGAGCCCGACCTGTTCTAGGCGGGCTCAAGCCGGGGGGCAGCGGGCGGGTTGAGAAAGGTTAGGGAGGGAGAATGGTCAGCAAAGGTGATGAAGAAGCCACAGAACGTGGCGAACCTGACGGAAAGTCTTGGTGGCTCTACGGGGCTGCAGCGGCCACAGTGATCTTCCTTGCAGTAGCAGCTATCATCGTAGGGCCGGTCGATTGGCAGCTGTGGGCGCGCCTACGCAACCTAAGTCTGAACGAGCTGGGGGATTTTCTTGCTGGCCTCTTCGCTCCGCTTGCCTTTGTATGGCTTGCCGCCGCGGTCGGCATCCAAGCGCAGGAACTGAAGTCGCAAAGGCGTGAATTGCGCCTTACGAGAAAAGAGTTTGAGCAGTCCAGGACAGTAGCTGAAGAGACCCGCAGGGAGATTGCTCAGCAGGCGGAAGCGGCGAGAAAGAACGCCGAGTTTGTTGGCCGACAGACAGAGATACTTGGACATCAGCTGGACCGGCAGGTGACGCAGGCCGCTGACGAAGAACTCTCTGAGATGCTGAGCCAGTTGGAGACGTTCCTCCGCGCGAGGTTCATGAGAAACGCTGCGTTCAAACGGCACGAGCGGACGTATCATTTCCTTACGGACGGCGTGCCTGCCGTGCGGAACGATTTTCTGGCAGCCAGCTCAGCCACAATCATTGGGGGCACCATCCTCTCGGAGGAATTTCGTAGCGGGCTGCTGGCCATAGATAACAGCACTCTGGCGCTTTTCGAGGAGCTGTCTGCGATCCTTCAGTCAATCGCGGACCTTCGCGGAAATGCGAGCGCCAGCACTTCGACTTTCCTCAATACGATGCGGTTCGACGATCTCCTGAAAGCTGTCGACGCTGTGCTCGGGCGCCGTGGCGCATCTCCCTGATGACGGGGACTTCGCCGACAATGAGAACGCCGCCGCTTCCATCGCGACAGCAAGAACCGGTGCCATTCGAAGTTGCGCACCGCGCCATTCGAAGTTGCGCGCTACAGATGGCCGAGTTCGTTCGAAAGACCGCTACGTGCAAAAATGGTGGGCGCGACAGGGATTGAACCTGTGACCCTTCGCGTGTGAAGCGAATGCTCTCCCGCTGAGCTACGCGCCCGCCGGGGCCTGGCCCCGAGACAGGCGGCGATATAGAGGCTGCGGCGTTTCGAAGTCAAGCACGTCGACGCGCGGGGTGGCGGTGGCTTATGCGCCAGTCGTTGCCCTGATCAGCTCGGCGGCGAGCGCCGGCGTCAGCTCGTCGAAATGTCCGATCACCCGCGACGGCTCCAGCTCGCGCACATGGACGTCGGAATAGCCGTGTTCGACGGCGATTACCGGGATTCCGGCGGCTTTCGCGGTCGTCACGTCGTTGCGGGAATCGCCGATCATCACCGCACGTTCCGGGTCGGCGCCGGCAAGCGCGATGGTCTCGGTCAGGTGGCGCGGGTCGGGTTTGCGGAAGGCGAAGCGGTCCGCGCCGCAGACGGCGGCAAAGCGCCGCGCAAGCCCGAGAGAGGCGAGCAGCCGCTCGCTCATCCCTTGCGGCTTGTTGGTGCAGATCGCCAGACGATAGCCGGCGGCCTCCAGCCGGTCGAGCGCTGCGAGAGCGCCGTCATAGGGCAACGACAGGCCGGGAATGCTCTCGTCATAGTGGCGCAGGAAGACCTCGATCATCGCCGGCACGCGGCCGGCGTCGAGCGGCATTTTGCGCGCGGCGTGCACGCGCTCGATCATCGCCTTGCCGCCAAGCCCGGCATAGGCGCGCATCAGGTGCGGCTCGACCGGGTCGACGCCGTGTTCGGCGAGCGTATGGTTGAGGCTCGCGACCAGATCGGCCGCGGTGTCGACCAATGTGCCGTCGAGGTCGAAGACGATGGCCGGCGGCCTCTCGCTCATGCAGGTGCTCTCTTCTGGTTGCGCCGTGCGGTACCCGGCAGCGGGTGGCGTAGCCGGGCACAGTGCTTGGCGCAACCCCCGGCACGGCGGCGCGAAAGCCTTTGCCCTGCCGGCCGGAAGTGATAGGAGCAGCCACGAAGTGGGGTTTGGCACGCTCGGCATGGACCAGAGGCTGCAGAAGATCGAGGCGGCGCGCGCGGCGCTGGAGCATGTCGAGGACGGCACCGTCATCGGCATCGGCACCGGCTCGACGGCGGAGGAGTTCGTGCGCCTGCTGGCGGCGAAGGTCGCCGACGGGCTGATGGTTACCGGTGTGCCGACGTCTGAACGCACCGCCACGCTCTGCCGCGAGCTCGGCGTGAACCTCACCACCCTCGATGAAGCGCCGCGGCTGGCGGTGACGGTCGACGGCGCCGACGAAGTCGGCCCCGGCCTGGCGCTGATCAAGGGCGGCGGCGGCGCGCTGCTGCGCGAAAAGATCGTGGCGGCCGCGTCCGACCGCATGGTGGTGATCGCCGATGCCAGCAAGCTTGTCGACACGCTCGGCCGCTTCCCGCTGCCGATCGAGGTCAACAGGTTCGGTCTCGGCGCGACGCAGCGCGCCATTGAGGGCGTTGCCGACCGGCTCGGCCTGGCCGGTGCGCTGGCCTTGCGCATGGGCGGCGATGAGCCCTTCGTCACCGATGGCGGCCACCTCATCATCGATGCATCTTTTGGCCGCATTCCCGATCCAAGAGCGCTTTCCGACGCGCTTCACGCCATTCCGGGCGTGGTCGAGCACGGCCTGTTTCTCGATCTGGCAAGCGTTGCTATCATCGCCGGGGAAAACGGCGTCAGCACAAAAGAAATCACCCGATAGAGAGGGAGTTACGTCAGTCATGACAATCCATCACAAGGCGCGCCGCGCGGCCGCGGCCATCGTTGCGGTCGTGGCGATCGGCCTCACGTTGCCGGCCAGCGCGCAGGACGTGTCCGAGAGCCATCTCCAGGCGGCGCGCGCGGCGATCGGCTCGCTCAACGCGACCGAGGAGTTCGACGACATCCTGCCGGCGGCGGCGCAGGCGCTGAAGGCGGAACTGATCCAGAAGGATCCCAATCTGCAGGGGCTGATCATCGAGGTGGTTGACCAGCAGGCGCTGAAGCTGGCGCCGCGGCGCGGCGATCTCGAGCGCGAAGCAGCCCTTGCCTATGCACGCACCTTCACCGAGGACGAGCTGAACGGCATCGCCCAGTTCTACACCTCGGCCCCCGGCATCGCCTTCAAGACCAAGAGCCCGCTGGTGACGCGCGACCTGCTGCAGGCCGCCGACATCTGGCAGAAGGGGCTCGCCCGCGATCTGGCGGTCGCCGTCAACGAGGAAATGAAAAAGCGCGCCGGCGGCGGCGAGGCGGCGTCTGACTGAGCATCGGCGAACGCGTTTCCGCAAAAAGCCCGGCAATTGGTGCCGGGCTTTTCGCGTCGGGCGACTGTTGGAGCATTCCATGCGTTTTGCCGGTGCTCGCTTGTACCTAGATGAGTCAGAGGGCCGGCAGCGGGACAGGTGACATGGCGGAATACGACTACGACCTCTTCGTGATCGGCGGCGGTTCGGGCGGTGTGCGCGCCGGCAGGGTCGCCGCTTCGCTCGGCAGGAAGGTCGCCATCGCCGAGGAGTACCGCTATGGCGGCACCTGCGTCATCCGCGGCTGCGTGCCGAAGAAGCTTTTCGTGTACGCCTCGCAGTTCCCCGAGCATTTCGAGGATGCCGCCGGTTATGGCTGGACCGTGCCCGACGTCAGCTTCGACTGGCCGACGCTGATCGCCAACAAGGATGCGGAGATCGCGCGGCTGGAAGGGCTCTACCGCAAGGGGCTCGACAATGCCGGCGCCGAAATTCTCGATTGCCGCGCCGAACTGGTCGACCGCCACACCGTGCGCCTCGTCGGGCTCGACCGCACGGTGACGGCGCAGACGATCCTGATCGCCACCGGCGGACGGCCCAATCCGCACGCCGCGCTGCCGGGGCACGAACTCTGCATCTCGTCGAACGGGGCCTTTCACCTCGAAACCCTGCCGCGCTCGATCGTGATCGCCGGCGGCGGCTACATCGCGGTCGAGTTCGCCAACATTTTCCACGGGCTCGGCGTCGAGACGACGCTGGTCTATCGCGGCAAGGAAATTCTTGGCCGCTTCGACATGGATTTGCGCCGGTCGCTGCACGAAACCATGGAAAAGAAGGGCATCCGCATCCTTTGCCACACTATCTTCGAGAAGATCGGGAAGCGCGACGACGGACGTGTTGACGCGCACCTGTCGAACGGGGAGGTGCTTGCGGTCGACCAGGTGATGCTGGCGCTCGGCCGCCTGCCCAACACCGAAGGGCTCGGGCTGGAAGCCGCGGGGGTCGAGACCGGCAAGCGCGGCGAGATCGTGGTCGACAAGTTCTCGCGCACCAGCGCCGACAACATCTACGCGATCGGCGACGTCACCGACCGGGTGCAGCTTACCCCGGTCGCCATCCACGAGGCGATGTGTTTCGTCGAGACAGTGTTCAGGGACAATCCCACCGCGCCGGACCTTGACGATGTCGCCACCGCCGTCTTCTCGCAGCCCGAGATCGGCACCGTCGGCCTGTCCGAGGACGATGCGGCCGGGCGCTTCGACGAGATCGAGGTCTACCGCGCCAGCTTCCGGCCGATGCGTCACACGCTCTCGGGGCGCGACGAAAAGATGCTGATGAAGCTCGTCGTCGACGCATCCTCGGGCCGCGTCGTCGGCGCCCACATCCTTGGTCCCGACGCCGGCGAAATGGCCCAAATCCTCGGCATCGCGGTCAAGGCGCGGCTCACCAAGGCTGATTTCGACCGCACCATGGCCGTGCATCCGAGTGCCGCCGAGGAACTCGTCACGATGTACCAGCCGACCTATCGCGTCAGGAACGGCGAGCGGCTTGACTGAGCCGTCAGCGCCGTAGTTCCCCGCGCAACAACCAGTCGATCACCGGCGGCCACAGCGTCTCGGCGAAACGCGAGCGGAAGAAGCCGAGATGGCCGACCGGCTCGCCGCCCGCATCTTGCGGCCCCAGCGCCAGCCGCTCGATGGGCGCGTTGCGGTAAAAGCCGAGCAGCGCCTCGACTGCTTTCTCGGTGCCCCAAGGGTCGTCGGGGTGACGAACCGCAAGGATCGGCGTCGTGACCGCCTCGAAGCGGTCGGTCTCCGGCAAGCCGGGGTCCGACATGAAATAGTCGGGGCTGCGGCACCAGCGCGCCCAGTCACGGTAGATCGTGGCCGGGATCGCTTCGCCGAGCCCCATGAAGGGTAAGGTGCGCCCGGCAAGCGTCGTCACCGGCAGTCCCAGCGCATTCATAGCCAGAAACACCTTCAGCGGATTTTGCATGTTGCGCCAGTAGCCGGAAAGCGCTGCGACCATGGCGTAGCGCTCGAAACGGTCGGCAACCCCGCAAATGCCCAGTGCCTGCCCGCCGAAGGACTGGCCCACCCCGACCACCGGTCGTCCGGGCGCATGGCTTTCCAGCGCGGCAAGGGCCGCCGGCATGTCCTTGAGGCCCCAGTCCTTCATGCGCAAAGCGCCGCGCCAACCGGGCGGTTTCGGCGAGCCCGGCATGCCGCGGTAGTCATAGGCAAGTACGGCGCCGGCGCCGGCTTCGACCAGGGCGCGGGCGAACTTGGCGTAGTAGCCGCTCGGCACACCCGTTGCCGCCGAGATCAGGACCAGCGGTCCCTGGCCCGGGCCAGTCGCCAATGTGCCGCGAAGCGGGAAGCCGTCCGAGGCGTCGAACGAAACATCGCGCGCTTCATCCAATGGGCTTGCTTCGAGGCTTCCGCGTTCCCGCCGGGCCGCGCCGCTTGCACTCGCCATGAACCGGGTCTCCGCCGATCGTTGACTTCGGCAGCGACCCTACCATTGACGTTAACGTCAAAGTCAATATCGGCTATGGCTGGTCTGCGAGAAGCCAGGAGATAACCGGCGGCCATAGGCTGGCGGCGAACCGCTCCTTGAAAAAACCGAGATGGCCGATGTGGTCGGTACCGGCATTTTCCGGCGAAAACCGCAACTGGCTCCAGCTTGCCCCCGAGAAATGGCCGACCAGCGACCGTGTCGCTCGCTCGGTCGACCAGGGGTCGTCGGTGGTGCTGACTGCGAGGATCGGGATGCCGATGCGCTCGAAACGGGCAATGTCGGCCAGCGCCGGATCATCGAAGAGAAAGCCTGGACGACGGCACCAGCGCGCCCAGTCTCGGAAGACGCTGCCCGGCAGCGTTTCGCCGATGCCGAGCCAGCCCGGAGCTTCGCCGACGATGCGGGTGAGGGGGGCGCCGATGAAATTCATCGCCAGATAGAGGCGCAGGGCCTCGTCGGTCAGCCGCAGATAGCCATTGGCCGAAGCGACCATCGCGAAACGCTCGAAACGCAGCGCCTGCGGACACAGCCCCAGCATGGTGCCGCCGATCGACTGACCGACGCCGAGCAGCTTGCGGCCCGGATGCAGCCGCATCAGCAGTTCGGCCGCGGCGGCCATGTCACGGTGGCCCCAGTCCTTCATGTTGATGCGGCCCTGCCACGCGGGTGGTCGCGCCGATCCGCCGACGCCGCGAAAATCGTAGGTCAGGACGACCGCCGCGCCGGCGTCGAGAAGGGCCTGTGCGAAGGCGCCATAAAAATCGCGGCGCACCGCCGTGGCACTGGAGATCAGCACCATCGGACCGGAGGCGCCGGGGCGCGAATAGAGCGTTCCGCGCAACGGGAAGCCATCCGCGGCCTCGAACATGATGGTCGCGATCTCGGGGGGGCGGACTACAGGGGCGGCAGGCACGGCGTTTCTCGCAAGCGCGCGACGCGCCATCGGTGTGGGCAGGATCATCGAAATGCGATAGCCGGCCCGGGGCGGGTGCTCCGTGCGCTATTTCACACTCGCGGCGCGAAGGGTGGCCCTGCCGACACCTCCCGCCAAGGCTTGCGCCGACAGAGCGGCTTGCCTATGCGGGCAGGCATGGTTTCAGGCAGATCCTCGTCCGTGCCACCGCAAGACGGGCTGGTGGCCTATTTCGGCTACGGCTCGCTCGTCAATCGCGCCACCCACCGCACGGCGATCGTCGACGCGCTGCCGGCGCGCCTGCTCGGCTGGCGGCGCTACTGGCGCGCGCGTCCCGACATGCCCGGCTTTCCCGCCGCTCTGCTGACGGTCCGGCGCCAGCCGGACGCCGCGTGCGACGGTCTGCTCGTCATCGACCGCGCAGAAAACCTCGCCGCGGTCGATGCCCGCGAGGCGCGTTACCGGCGCGTCGCGTTGAGCGCGTCCGACATGCGGCTTGACCGTGAATTGCCGCCAGACTGCCCGGTCTTCGTCTACGAGGCGGAACCTGACCTGCCGCTGCATCCCGAACCGCCGGCGATCCTGCGTTCCTATCTCGACGCCGTGCTGCAGGGTTTCCTGGTCGAGCATGGCGAGGAAGGCCTCCTGCGTTTCGTGGCCGAGACGGATGGTTTCGATATGCCGATCCACGAGGATGGCGATCGCCCAGTCTATCCGCGCGCCGTCGAACTGTCGGCGCGGGAACGGGCCCTGTTTGCCCAACTCCTGTTGCGCGGCGGGCACCGATAGTCGACATCGCGGCGCCGGATTACGGGGTGGCACGGGCGCCATGCTTCCTGTATAGGGCTGCATCCCGTAAACTGGGAGGTGAGGGCCGCGGGGCTGCCGCGCGACGACAAGGTGCTGTCATGACGAAGAAATGGTCTCCGAATTCCTGGCGCAACAAGCCGATCTGCCAGGTGCCGGCCTACCCAGACGCACAGGTGCTGGCGGAAACCGAAAAGCAGCTCGGCACCTATCCGCCGCTGGTTTTTGCAGGTGAGGCGCGCAAGCTGAAAAAGCAGCTCGCAGCCGTTGCCGAGGGCCAGTCCTTCCTGCTCCAGGGCGGCGACTGCGCCGAAAGCTTCGCCGAGCATGGCGCCGACAACATCCGCGACTTTTTCCGCGTCTTCCTGCAGATGGCGGTCGTGCTGACCTTTGCCGGTTCGCAACCGGTCGTGAAGGTCGGTCGCATCGCCGGCCAGTTCGCCAAGCCGCGTTCGTCGGATAACGAAACCAAGGACGGTGTGACGCTGCCGAGCTATCGCGGCGACATCATCAACGGCATCGAGTTCGACGAGACCGCGCGCGTGCCCGATCCGGGTCGCCAGAAGATGGCCTACCGCCAGTCGGCCGCCACGCTCAACCTGCTGCGAGCCTTCGCCCAGGGTGGTTTCGCGAGCCTGGAAAACACGCACAAATGGATGCTCGGATTCGTCTCCGACAGTCCGCAATCGGAGCGTTATCAGCTGGTTGCTGACCGCATCACCGAGACGATCGACTTCATGCGCGCCGTCGGCATCACCTCGGAGACCAACTATTCGCTGCGCGAGACCGATTTCTACACCAGCCACGAGGCGCTTCTGCTCGGCTACGAGGAAGCGCTGACGCGCGTCGATTCCACCTCGGGCGACTGGTACGCCACCTCCGGCCACATGATCTGGATCGGCGACCGCACCCGCCAGCCCGACCATGCCCATGTCGAGTATTGCCGGGGCATCAAGAATCCGCTCGGCCTGAAATGCGGCCCTTCGCTGACGCCGGACGGCCTGCTCGAATTGATCGACCTGCTCAATCCCGAGAACGAGCCGGGCCGGCTGACGCTGATTGCCCGCTACGGCTCCGACAAGGTCGCAGACCATTTGCCGAAGCTGATCCGGGCGGTCGAGAAGGAAGGCCGCAAGGTGGTCTGGTCGTGCGATCCGATGCACGGCAACACGATTACCCTCAACAGCTACAAGACCCGGCCTTTCGATCGCATCCTTCAGGAGGTCGAGACCTTCTTCGAGGTTCACCGCGCCGAGGGTACGCATCCGGGTGGCATTCACGTCGAGATGACCGGCAAGAACGTCACCGAATGCACCGGCGGCGCCCGCGCCATCTCGGCCGAGGATCTGCACGACCGCTACCACACCCATTGCGACCCGCGGCTCAATGCGGAACAGGCGATCGAACTCGCCTTCCTGGTCTCGGAACTTCTCAAGAAGGGCCGCAACGGCGTCAGTGCCCAGCAACAGGTCGTCAATCTGTAGCCCTGGCCGCTGCGGCCATCAGCCATTGTCACGGCCGGCGCCTCACGCGCCGGCTGCTTTGTTTGGCGCTCCGAAAATGCCGATCAGAGCGGTATTGAATTCTTAACCTTGCGCCCATGCGGCAGCGGCGCTTCAAGCATCGATTAAGCCCACGCGACTAGTCTTTGCCCGATTGTATTGGGGCAGGAATGGCAGGAACACGCGTGAGCGGCCGGCAAACGGAGCAATGGCGCGGTGCAGCGCTGCTTGGCGGCGGCTGCTTAGTGCTGGCGGCGATCTCGATCGCGCTTTCGCGTATCGAAGGCGGCATCGCTTCGCTCTGGCTGGCCAACGCCTTCGCCATCGCGATGCTTGCTACCCGCGCCCGGCGCCCGGGCTTGCTCGAAACGGGGGCCGTCCTCGCGGGTTCCTTGTGTGCCAATCTTCTCTTTGCGACGCCGTGGACGGTCGCCGTGCCGCTGTCGGTAGCCAATACTGTCGAGGTCGGGCTCTCCGTCTTCCTCATCAGGCTGTGGCTCCGCGGCCCTGCCGGCGTCTCGGCTGAGGACATGGCGGTCGTCTTTCTGGCCGGCGCCGCCGGCGTGCCGACGCTGATTGGAGCGCTGGTCTCGGCCTATATGGACTGGGCCGCGGGTTGGCCGGTCACAACAACCTTCGTCTCCTGGTTCGGCGGCAGTGTCCTTGGCGCCGCAATGGTCATGCCGGTCATGCTGCTTGTGAGCCGACAGGAGCTGGCGCGCTACGCTTCTGCGCGCGCGCTTGCCGTGTTCCTGGCCCTCGCCATGATCGCTGCCACGGTCAGCACACTCAGCATGGCCCACGTCTACTATCCGCTATTCGTCATCGGCCTGATGCTGCTGGCCGTCGCCGTGCAGCGTTCCGCGGTCGAGACCGCGCTCCTGGCGTTTGTCAGCGGGGCAACCGTCATTGCCGAGGTCGCTCTCGGTCTGGTGCCGGGGCTCGACGACGGCGCGGCGGCCTTTGCCGGCCGTTTCCAGCCGACCCTCGCCATCACGGTGGCGCTGCCCGTCTATCTGAGCCTTCTTGTCCAGCGCAGCCGCGCCGACCGGCGCCGGGTGGCCGAAAGCGAGCAGCTGTTCCGGCGCGCCATGGAGGATTCGGCCATCGGCATGGCGATCGTCGAGCTCGACGGCCGCATCCGCAAGGCCAACCGCGCGCTCGCCGAGATGCTCGGCTACACGCCCGAAACGCTCGCGGGCAAGGCCTTCTTCGAGCTTTCCCATCCTGACGATGCCGAGATCGGGCCCAGCTTCATGGACGAGGTTCTCGCAGGAAAACGTGATACCTACCGCTTCGAAAAGCGGTATCTGCGCCGCGATGGCTCGGCGGTCTGGACACAACTCGCCGGTTCGGTGATCCGCGACTCCGATACGGGCCGGCCGGAATACATGATCGCGCAGGTCGAAAACATCGACGAACGGAAGAAGGCTTCCGAGACAGTCGCCGAAGCCGAAAGCCGCTGGAATTTTGCCCTTTCCAGTGCACGCCAGGGGGTCTGGGACCTCGATCTGCGCAAGGGCCGCACCTACTATTCCGCGATGTGGAAGGAAATGCTCGGCTACCGCGAGAACGAGCTGTGCGAGGACGATCCTGACCTTTGGCTTTCGCTGATCCACCCCGACGACCGCCAGAAGGCGCTCGATCTCGAAAGCGACCATATCGTGGGCAATTCGTCATACTTCGAGGCCGAGTTCCGCATGCGGCACAAGGATGGCCATTGGGTCTGGGTTCTCGACCGCGGCAAGACCATCGAGCGCGACGAGAACGGCCGCACGGTGCGCGCCATCGGCACCCACACCGACATCACGCCGCAAAAGGAGGCCCAGGCCAGGATCGCCGCGACGGCGGCCGCGCTCGAGTCGGAAAAGGAGCGCCTGCGGGTGACACTGCATTCGATCGGCGATGCGGTCATCTGTTCGGATGCCGAGGGTCGGGTGACCTTCATGAACCCGGCCGCCGAAATGCTGACCGGCCACGCCTCCGTTGCGGCGGTCGGTCGGCCGCTGCGCGACATCTATCAACCCCGTGACGAGGAAACGGGCGAGGCGGTCATGCTGTCACGCAATGAAGAAGACGGCGATGCACATGGGCGCATCTTCATCGAACGGGCCGACGGCGCACGTTCCAGCATCCGCCACGTTATCTCGCCGATCGTCACCGGGGAGGGGCGGCGCGACGGCTACGTGATCGTTTTCCAGGACTTCACCGACGCGCGCACACTGCAGCGCCAGCTCGTCCACGCCGCCAGCCACGATTCGCTCACCGGCCTGTCCAACCGGGCGCATTTCATGGCCACCATGCGCGCTTTGTTGGAGGAGACTCGGCAGGAGCCCGGTACGCAGCACCAGTTGCTCTTCATCGACCTCGATCGTTTCAAGGAGGTCAACGACACCGCCGGGCACATGGCCGGCGACGCCTTGCTGAAGCGGATCGCCACGACCTTGCGCGGCTGCGTGCGGCGCAACGACTTCGTCGCCCGACTCGGCGGCGACGAATTTGCCATTGTCCTCAAATATTGCGGACTGGAGGAAGCCGAACGCGAGGCGGAAATGGTCGTGCGTGCCATCGGCGGAGTCCCCTTTGAGTGGGAAGGCCAAACTCATCATGTCGGCGCCAGCATCGGCATCGCCTCGCTCGCCTCGAACGTCGCCGACGTCGACGACGTCATCGCCTTTGCCGATCGCGGCTGCTACGCCTCCAAGGCGGCCGGGCGCGGCACGGTCCGGGTCTGGCGGCCGGAGGACGGCGGCGAGGTCGAGCCGCTGAAGGTGGCCGGCACCAGGTGAGCCGGCAATTCCGGTCTTTCAGTTCTCCTGACAATGCCGTGAATATTTTGCGCTTTGGTCGATCGCATGCCGCGCTTACGCTCGCATGAGGAGGCGAGCATGGACGATATCCATTCCGGCGGCTGTCTTTGCGGCGCGGTGCGGTTTCGCGCTCGCGGGCCGCTGCGCGGTGTCATCTTCTGCCATTGCGGCCAGTGTCGCCGCCAGTCGGGGCATATTTTCGCGGCCACCAACGTTACCACCGATCGGCTCCAGGTCGCGGGCGCGTGCCATCTCACCTGGTACCGTTCCTCCGACATGGCCGAGCGTGGCTTCTGCCGGATGTGCGGATCGGCGCTGTTCTGGAAACGCGGCGGTGCTGCGGATATCTCCGTCATGGCCGGCGCCTTCGACGCCCCGGGGCGCCTCAAGGCCGAGGCCCATATCTTCGTCGCCGACAAGGCAGATTATTACGACATCGGGGATGGCTTGCCGCAACACGCGCGCTCCATGGCCTCGGTGAAGGTCGCGGGTGACTGAACGATGTTCGGTTGATCGTCGCCAGTTGGTGAACGAAGAGTCTGCCTGCTGGCGACTGAAATTGTCTCTTCGAGCGCGTATATCGGTGGCATGACAACGCTTCCGACACTTTTTCTTTCGCATGGCGGCCCGAACATCGTCACCGACGATAGCGAGGCGCGCGATTTCCTGAAGGGGCTCTCCGGATTGCTCCCGCGCCCAAAGGCGATCGTGATCGCATCGGCGCATTTCGAGACCGGCGGCGTCTCGGTGGTGACCGACCCGAACCCGGACATGATCTACGATTTCGGCGGCTTCGCGCCCGAGCTTTACCAGATGGTCTACCCGGCGCCGGGTGCCCCCGAGATGGCCGAACGGGTCTTCGAACGGCTTGACGCAGCCGGGCTGGAACCGTCGCGCATTACGCAGCGCGGCTATGATCACGGCACCTGGACGCCCTTGCTTCTCGCCTATCCGCAGGCGGATATCCCGGTGCTCCAGGTGTCGATCGACCCGGACCGCGATGCGCGCTGGCATTTCGCCGTCGGCCGGGCGCTGGCCGGATTGCGCGAGGAGGACATCCTCGTCATCGGCTCCGGCCACATCACGCACAATCTGCGCGCGGTGTTTTCGGCCATGCGCGGCGGCATGGCGCCGGATCCGGCCATGGCAGGAATGGTCGCGGCCTTCACCGACTGGTTCGCGCAACATCTTGCTGCCGGCGACATCGAGACCTTGCTCAACTGGAAGCGCGCCGCACCGTTCGTGCGCGAGAACCACCCGAGCGACGAGCATCTGATGCCGATCTTCTTCGCACTTGGCGCGGCGGGAGCAAACGCGAAGGGCGAGCGGGTACATGCGTCGCGCCAGTTTGGCTTCTTCGCCTTTGATGCCTATCTCTTCGGTTAAGCGGCTGGAATCCCATCGCCTGCCACTTGACCTGAACGGGCGGAGCCCGCGCATCATCAGCACCAGATCCCGGACCGTGCCATGAACGACCGCAACGAGGCCGATCTACTGACCCGAGCGGGGCTTCCCGACGACCTTCGCTATCTGGTCGATAAATACCCGCGCTCGGACTGGGCCGCGCATGACAACATCGGCGGCATGGCGCAGTTCTGGCTGCAGCGCCACGACATGTTCCGCGAACTGGGCGGGCTCTTGACCAACGGCATCGGCGAATATCGCGAAGGCCGCATGACGGCGCCCGACTTCGCGCAATGGTTCGCGCCGCGGCTCAATTTCTTCCTCGGTCACCTCGACGGGCATCACAACGTCGAGGATCAGCATTATTTCCCGGCCTTTGCCCGCGCCGAACCGCGCCTCAAGCGCGGCTTCGACATTCTCGACAGCGACCATCACGCCATCCACGAGGCGCTTGAACTCAATGCCGAGGCCGCCAATGGTTTCCTGCGTGCGCTTGAGGAGAGCGCGGACCGGCAGCGTTTTGCCGCCGACGCCTATGCCGAGGCCAATGCCCGCCTGGTGGCGATGCTTGCCCGCCATCTCGACGACGAGGAGGATCTGATCATCCCGCTGATCCTCGACCGTGGCGACACCGGCCTTCCTGTCTGAGGCCTGTCATGAGTGAGGCACCCGGGGGCGAACCGACGCTTGCCTGAAATATAGGCTGCCGCCCATAATCGCCTGCGCTCGCAAGCCCGCTTCGCGGCTGCAACGCGCCAGGGGAGGGCCGGTCATGATGTCATTCGCAGCGATCCGCAAGCGTGCCGCCAGCCGCAAGGGCGGGGAGGACGCACTTGCCACCTTGCTGCCGCCCGTGGCCGACAATGCCATGGTCGCAAGGCTCGGCGACGACCGTATCCTGTCGACCATGGCCAACCGGGTGTTTTCGGCCGGCTTCGTGTGGAGCGTGATCGAGCAGAAATGGCCGGGCTTCGAGGAAGCCTTCCTCGGTTTCGACCCGAAGCGGCTCCTGTTCCAGCCGGACGAGTTCTGGCACGACCTCGCCGGCGACAAGCGCATCGTGCGCAATCCCCAGAAGATCAAGTCGGTGCGTGAGAACGCCATCTTTGTCGACCGAATCTCGAGCGAACATGGCGGCTTCGGCAGATATCTGGCTGAATGGCCTGCCGACAACCAGGTCGGCCTGATGGCGTGGCTCGGCAAGAATGGCAGCCGGCTTGGCGGCAATACCGGGCAATATTTCCTGCGCTGGATCGGCTGGGACGGTTTCATCGTCTCGCGCGACTTTGCCGCCGCCCTGCGCGACGCCGGGCTCGACATCGCCGAGAGCCCGACCTCGAAAAAGGACCTCGCCGCCATCCAGGCCCAGCTCAACAGCTGGAAAGCCGAAACCGGCCTGCCATACCTGCATCTGTCGCGCATCCTCGCCATGTCGATCGGCGAGAACCACTCCGCTGAATCGCTTCGCGACTATATGGGCGAGTGACACAGGCCATACGCTCCCGCGACCCAAGCCTGCCCCGCGCGGTTCGTTCGTTTTTTCGCTGATCTGTCGCTGCCCTTCCGGTGGGCGCCCCGAGCCTTGCCTTGTGGAGCCGTATGGCGGCAGGCTGAAAGGCGTGATACAAGTAAAGAACGCCATCGGGAGTGTGGACAATGCCTCGCATCGCAACCATGTTCTTCAAATTCGCCGTCGTGTTCTTGCTGTTGGGCATATTGATGGGATTGCAGATGGCTATCTCGGGTAATCACAATGTCATCGGTGCGCATGCGCACAGCAATCTTCTAGGCTGGGTAACAAGTGCTGTATTCGGCGGTTATTACGCGCTCAATCCAGCCAAAGCAGAAACAAGATTGGCCGGCATTCATTTCTGGATATACACGGTTTCGATAGCGATCATGATACCGGCTCTCTATCTGTTCTATCTCGGCTATCAAGCTGTCGAACCGTTGCTGCCGATCACTTCGATTGCCGCACTCGTGGCAGTGCTTGTCTTCGCGGTGGTCGTGTACGCGCCCGCCGTGCCAAGCTCGGGCAGGGCGAAGCTGTCGCCGGCGGAGTAACGGTTCTCCGCCCCGATCTGAGATTGGGCTCGGCTGGAACCTTGTCCTAGCCCGCCTCGCTTTCGCTGCTTGGCCGCTGCGCCCTCACGCCCGCCGGCCACGCCCTCGGCGCGCATCCGGTTGCCAGCCGCCGGTGCGCGCGCTAGAGGCGATGCATGACAACGCCGCCGTCCATTCTCCGCATCGCCACCGCGCAGCTGAACCCGACCGTCGGCGACATCGCCGGCAACCTCGAAAAGGCGCGGGCAGCGCGCGCCGATGCCGCGCGCCACGGCGCCGAACTGGTGCTTTTCACCGAGCTTTTCATAGCTGGTTACCCCCCGGAAGACCTGGTCCTGAAGCCGGCCTTCGTCGAGGCTTGCGAGAAGGCGGCGCGCGACCTTGCCGCCGACACCGCCGATGGCGGGCCCGGCATCATCCTGGGAACGCCGCTCAGGCGCGAATCCGGCCTCCACAACGCCGTGATCATCGCCGACGGCGGCCAGGTCATCGGCGAGCGCTACAAGATCGACCTGCCCAATTACGGCGAGTTCGACGAAAAGCGCGTCTTCGTCGCCGCCCCGCATATGCCGGGTCCGGTGAATTTTCGCGGCGTGCGGCTCGGCATCCCGGTCTGCGAGGACATCTGGGGCGATCTCGGCGTCTGCGAGACGCTGGCCGAATCCGGCGCCGAGATCCTGCTGGTGCCGAACGGCTCGCCCTATTACCGCGGCAAGGTCGACGTCCGCCATCAGGTCGTGATCCGCCAGGTGATCGAGAGCGGCCTGCCGATCCTCTACGCCAACCAGCTCGGCGGCCAGGATGAGCTCGTCTTCGACGGCGCTTCCTTCGCCATCGGCGCCGACAAGTCGCTCGCTTTCCAGATGAGCCAGTTCGAGGAGGCGGTGTCGGTTTCGACCTGGAAGCGCGATGGCGACGGTTGGGTCTGCGACACCGGCCCGATGTCGCAGATTCCCGACCCAGAGGAGGCCGACTACCGCGCCTGCATGCTGGGCCTGCGCGACTACGTCAACAAGAATGGCTTCAAGAACGTGGTTCTGGGCCTTTCCGGCGGCATCGATTCGGCGATCTGCGCGGCCTTGGCCGTCGACGCGCTCGGCGAGGAAAGGGTGAGGGCGATCATGATGCCCTACACCTACACCTCGAAGGACTCGCTGAAGGACGCCGAGGATTGCGCCCGCGCGCTCGGCTGCCGCTACGACATCGTGCCGATCTTCGAGCCGGTCGAAGGTTTTTCGCATGCTCTGACGCAGCTTTTCGAAGGCACGCAGCAAGGCATCACGGAGGAAAACCTGCAAAGCCGCGCACGCGGCACCATCCTGATGGCGGTCTCCAACAAGTTCGGCTCGATGGTGATCACCACCGGCAACAAGTCGGAAATGTCGGTCGGCTACGCCACGCTCTACGGCGACATGAATGGCGGTTTCAATCCGATCAAGGACCTCTACAAGATGCAGGTCTATGCGCTGTCACGCTGGCGCAACGCCCAGGTGCCGCCCGGCGCTTTCGGTCCGACCGGCGAGGTGATCCCGCAAAACATCATCGACAAGGCGCCCTCGGCCGAGCTTCGGCCTGACCAGACCGACCAGGACTCACTGCCGCCCTATCCGGTGCTCGACGACATCCTCGAATGTCTGGTCGAAAACGAGATGGGCGTCGACGCGATCGTGGCGCGCGGACATGACCGCGAGACAGTGCACAAGGTCGAGCACCTGCTCTATGTCGCCGAATACAAGCGCCGCCAGGCCGCCCCCGGCGTGAAGATCACGAAGAAGAATTTCGGCCGCGACCGGCGCTACCCGATCACCAACCGCTTCCGCGACCGCGACTGAGCGGCGCGTCGCGACGGGCGAACTACGATCATTCCGGCAAGGCGACGCAGCCTTGCCAAAAGGCCGACCGGCGCTGCCAGCGGCAAGGAACGCTGGCGGCGGATCGTTTCGCCGAGCGCATCGAGTTCGCGGATGCGGGTGACATGCTCGGCGCAGCCGCAGCCCTCGCCAAGCGCGACGTTCTGCAGGTAGAAACGCTCGAAGCTCGGCTGTTTCACAAACCTTCTCCCCTGCCGCATTCTAGCACGTCGGCGAGCGTTCGACGACCGCCGCGGGTTTCTGTCCGTGCATCAACCCGGCGCCTCGCCGCCCTCCGTCGCGTCGCGGCTGTGTCGCACATGATCGACGATGCCCCAGTCGCGTGCCTCCTGCGCGGTCATGAAGTGGTCGCGGTCGAGCGTCGTCTCGACCTCTTCGAGCGTTCGGCCGCAATGTTTGGCGTAGAGCCCGTTGATGCGCTGCTTGACCTTGATGATGTCACGTGCGTGGCGCTCGATGTCGGAAGCCTGGCCCTGAAACCCGCCCGAAGGCTGGTGCAGCAGGATCGAGGCATTGGGCAACGCGAAGCGCATGCCGGCTTCGCCGGCCATCAGCAGGAAGGAACCCATGGAACGTGCGGTGCCGAGGCAGAGGGTGGCCACCGGCGGCTTGATGAACTGCATCGTGTCGTAGATCGAAAACCCGCTGGTCACCACGCCGCCGGGCGAGTTGATGTAGAAATGGATCGGCTTTGTCGGGTTCTCGGCTTCCAGAAACAGCATCTGCGCCGTGATCAGTGCGGCCGAATTGTCGTCGACCATGCCGTTGAGGAAAACTATGCGCTCGCGCAGCAGGCGCGAGAAGATGTCGAAGGAACGCTCGCCGCGCGCCGTCTGCTCGACGACCATGGGGACGAGTTGCATCGTGTCGCGCATCGGCGATCTCCTGTCGGCTGTGGGAATAGGTGGAGGACCGTCAGGCCGCGGAGGCGAGCGGCGGGCCGTTCATGTTGGCGGCACGCGGTGCGCGGGCCGGCGCCTCGTGGGTAAGACGAAACCAGGTGGCACCGTCGCCGGCCGGAGCGATCTCCACGGTGACGCGGGAGACGCTCGCAGCCGCTCCCGCGCCGTCGCGCCAGCGATAGACGACCCGGCCTTCGTCCGGCGCGCTTTCCTCGATCGCAAAGCCGGGCTCACTGCCGTCTCGATGGTCCGCCGAGGCATCGTCCGGCGTCGCGCCGAGCCAGTCTGCCGCCAGTTCGGGCACGGTCAGCGCGCGCCACACGGTCTGCGGCGGCGATGCGAGGATGTCCTCGACCACCACTTCGTCCTCGTCTCGCGCTTCCGGGCCGCCCTGCGTCAGTGGTCCATCTCCTTCAGCAGCGCCTTCAGGCGGTCGAGCCTTTGCGGCCAGAACGCCCGATAGCGCTCGATCCAGTCGAACAGCGGCAAGATGCCGTCCGGCTCGGCCGAATAGTTGACGTGGCGCCCGACCTTGCGCTCGCGCACCAGTCCGGCCTTACGCAGCACGGCAAGGTGCTGCGAGATCGCCGGCTGCGAGATAGCGATGCCTTGGCGCAGCTCGGTCGCGTTCATCTCGCCCTGCGCCAGCCGTTCGAACACGGCGCGGCGGGTCGGGTCGGCAAGCGCCCGGAAGATCTCGGTCTCGTTCATGGATAAAAGATAAGCATAGACTTATCTGTTGCGCAAGGCCGGCCTTGCGGGTCGGCCAGCGCCTTGCAGCCCGCGGCAACGCCTTAACTTTTCCACAAGCCGCCTTAGAATGCATGGTGGCTTGGGTTGTTGGTGAGGCGGCGAGATGAGGTTATCCCGATTCGTCTTTGCATTGCTGGGCGTTGTGCTCGTCGGTCTGGCGGCAGCGCCGCAAACCGCGCAGGCCGCGGCAAAGTTGAAGAGCGGCGACGATATCAAGGCACAAGAAGCCGCCAAGAAGGCGGCGGAGGCTGCCGAAACGGCCCGCCTCATGGCTGTGGTCAAGGAGTTGCAGTCCGTGCCGGCGATCGGCGCCGACCAGGCTTCGGGCAGCGCGCGGCGCATGGCGCTTGTCGTCGGCAACAATGCCTATTCGGAGCTCGACCCGCTGGAAAAGGCGGTCAGCGACGCCCGGACGATCGCCGATGTGCTCGGTGGCCTCGGCTTCGACGTCACCATGGTCTCGGACGCCGACATCGATGCCATGGACGACGCGCTCTTCGGCTTCTACGAGACGCTGCAGCCGGGCGACATCACCTTCTTCTTCTTCGCCGGCCATGGCGTCGCCGACAACGGTGTCAACTATTTGCTGCCGGTTGACGTGCCCAAACTCGGCGAGCTGGAACGCAACCGGCTGCCGCGCAAGGCCTTCGACGCGGCCGAGATCGCCGCCAACATCATGAACCGCGGCGCGCGGCTGGCGCTGATGGTGCTCGACGCCTGCCGCAATGATCCCTTCGTGCGCGAGGGGGTACGCAGCGGCAAGGCGATCGGCGGGCTCACCCGGATGGTGCCGACCGACGGCGCCTTCGTGATCTATTCGGCCGGCACGGGCCAGACGGCACTCGACAAGCTTCAGGCTGGCGATCCCAACCCGAACTCGGTCTTCACGCGCAAGTTCATGCCGATCCTGCAGACGCCGGGGCTGCCGATCGTCGAGGTCGCCAAGCGCACCCAGGTCGAGGTTCGCACGCTCGCCGCTTCGGTCGCCCACGACCAGGCGCCCGCCTACTACGACCAGATCGTCGGCCAGTATTATTTCAAGCCTCCGCAGCCGCGACTCTTCGGCATGGTTATCGGCATTGACGAGTATGGCGGCGAGCAACAGTTGCGCGGTGCCGTCAACGATGGCGAGCGCGTCGCGCGGGCGCTCGAAGTGCTCGGCGCCAACGAGGTCGTGCGCATCTTCAACCGCGATGCCCGCAGTGCCTTCATCGCCTATGCCTGGCGCAGCCTCGTGCGCGAGGCCGAGCCGGGGGACACGATCGTGTTCCACTATGCCGGATCGAGCTACTGGCTCGAGAATCAGAATGGCAAGGAAGCCGACGGACGCGACGAGTTTCTGATGCTTGCCGACGTTCCCTACGACGCTGACTTCGTCAAGCGTATCGGTATTTCGGATCCGATAATCATCTCCGACGACACGCTCACCGAGTGGATGGAGATGGCGGCGGAAAAGAACGTCAACGTCGTCCTCGTCATCGACGGCTGCTATGGTGGCGGGCTGCTGGACCGCGAATTCGCGAACATCTCTTTCATTGGCGCCAGCGCTGAAGATCAGTCTGCGGCCGAACGAAAGATCGGCGGCCGCTGGCACGGGATCGTGAGCCATGCCTTTGCCGACGGGCTCGAAGGGAGCGCGGATTTCAACCACGACGGCTTCGTTTCGCAGCGCGAGCTCTACGCGAAGATTTCTCTCGACGTCTTTGGGTGGCGGCAGTTCGAGCAAACGCCGCAGTTTCTGCCCGACGTAAGAGAGACGACCGGCGAACTGGCGCTGTTCGAACTCCCGGCCGACCTCACGGCGCGGATCGAGGAGATCGCTGCGCGTGACTGGCCGGCCGAAAGCCAGCAGACGCGCTGAGCCGCCTGGCCCCGGCCCGGCGGGAATGATTGGGCCAGCGGCCGTGAGCGGTGTAACGCAGGGCGAACTTTGTTATGAAGCGCCTGCGCGGAGCGGCCGGCAGGCCTGACACCCTGCGCTCTCCAGTCACGGCGAGGCGCCGGCCTTCATGGCATTTTTCATCTTCCTGCGCGAAAACGCCCGCTGGCTTGCTGGCGGTTTCCTGCTGACCTTCTTTTCGTCCTTCGGCCAGACTTTCTTCATCTCGCTTTCCGCCGGCAATATCCGCGAGGAATACGGCTTGAGCCATGGCGGCTTCGGCACGCTTTACATGATCGCCACGCTGGCAAGCGCGCTCACGCTGCCGAAATTCGGCCAGATCGTCGATCGCTATTCGGCGCAGAAGGTCGCGCTCATCATCATTCCGATGCTGGCGCTTGCCGCGGTGATGATGGCGGTGTCGTCGCACATCACCATCCTCGTCGTGACCATCTACATGCTGCGCCTGTTCGGCCAGGGCATGATGACCCACAACGCCTTCACCGCGATGGCGCGCTGGTTTTCCGCCCAGCGCGGGCGCGCCGTCTCGGTCGTCACGCTTGGCCACAATGTCGGCGAAGCGCTGTTTCCGCTCGCCTTCGTGCTGGTCGCGGGTCTGACGGGCTGGCGCGGCTCGTGGCTGGTTGCCGCCGCGGTGCTGGCCGTCGTCGCGCTGCCGGCGATCACCACGCTGATCGCGACCGAGCGCGCGCCGCGTGCCTCCGACCCGGCCGCGCGCAAGGTCGACGCCCCGGACTGGACCCGCGCCCAGGTGCTGCGCGATCCGGTCTTCTACCTGCTCTTGATGGGCGTCATGGCGCCGGGCTTCATCGGTACCACCATCTTCTTCCATCAGGTTTATCTGGTCGAGCTGCGTGGCTGGTCGCTTGAGGTCTTCGCCACCTCCTTCACCTTCATGGCGGCGATGACGGTCACCTTCGCGCTTGTTTCCGGCCAGTTGGTCGACCGCTTCTCGGCTGTCGCCTTGCTGCCCGGCTTCCTGGTGCCGCTGGGCGCTGCCTGCCTGACGCTCGGCAGCTTCGAGGGCCAGTGGAGCGCTTTCGCGTTCATGGGCCTGCTCGGCGTCTCCTACGGCATTTCGTCGACGCTGTTCGGCGCCTTGTGGCCGGAAGTCTACGGGCTCAAGCATCTCGGCTCGATCCGCGCCCTGACGGTGGCGATCATGGTGTTCGCAACCGCGATGGGGCCGGGGCTGACCGGCTTCCTGATCGACAGGGGGGTTGCCTACCCGGCTCAGATCATCGCGATGGGCTTCTATTGCCTTCTGACATCATTTTTGATGGCCTATGTGGCCGCCAGGGTGAGGGGGCGCGCCTTGTCAGCCCCGGACCTTTCGGCTACCCCGCGCGGATGAACGTCACAGTCCGTTTCGCGCCTTCGCCCACCGGCAACATCCATATCGGCAACGCCCGCACTGCGCTCTTCAACTGGCTTTTCGCCCGCAAGAGCGGCGGCCGCTTCATCCAGCGCTTCGACGATACCGACCGCGAGCGCTCGAAGCAGGAATATGCCGACCGCATTCTCTACGACCTGCACTGGCTGGGCATCTTCCCCGACCATGTGGACTACCAGTCGAAGCGTTTTGCGCATTACGACGCCGCGGTGGAGAAGCTGAAGGCGGCCGGGCTGCTCTACCCTTGCTACGAGACCCCGGACGAACTGGAGCTCAAGCGCAAGATCCGCCTGTCGCGCAAGCTGCCGCCGGTTTATGGCCGCGAGGCGCTGGCTCTGAGCGCCGATGAGCGGGCGTCGCTGGAGGCAGAGGGCCGCAAGCCGCACTGGCGTTTCCTTTTGCCCAACCACGCCGGCGACCCGAGCGAGACGCAGCGCACCGACATCTCGTGGACCGACCTGGTGCGCGGCGAGGAGACCGTCGATCTCGCGTCGCTGTCCGATCCGGTGCTGGTACGCGAGGACGGCAGCTACCTCTACACGCTGCCTTCGGTGGTCGACGACATCGAGATGGGGGTCACCCATGTCATTCGTGGCGACGACCACATCACCAATACCGGCGTGCAGATCGCGCTGTTCAAGGCTCTGGCTGCGGAACCGCCGGTCTTCGGCCACCACAATCTGCTGACGTCGGCCACCGGCGAGGGGCTTTCCAAGCGCAGCGGCGCGCTGTCGATCGCCAGCCTGCGCGACGACGGCATCGAGCCCATGTCGGTCGCCTCGCTCGCCGTTCTCACCGGCAGCTCGGAGGCGATCACCGCCGTGTCGTCGCTGGAAGAACTGGCGCAGAAATTCGAGCCGTCCGCGGCCTCGCGCTCTGCCGCCAGGTTCGACCCCGCCGACCTCGTGCTGCTCAACCGCACGATCCTGCAGAACATGCCGTTCGAAAAGGTGCGCGACCGGCTGGTCGCCTTCGGTATCGGTGGCCCGCAGGCGGAAGAATTCTGGCTTGCGGTGCGCGGCAATCTCGACCGGCTGGCCGATGCCGCGGTGTGGTGGCGCGTGGTGTCGCAAGGCACGCGGCCCGGCATCGACTTTTCGGACGCCGACCGCGCCTTCCTCGACGAGGCCTTCGATCTCTTGCCGGAAGAGCCGTGGAACGGCGAAACCTGGAAGGCCTGGACCAGGGCCGTGAAGGACAAGACCGACCGCAAGGGCAAGGCGCTGTTCCGGCCGCTCAGGCTCGCCCTTACTGGGCTTGAGTCCGGGCCGGAGCTGTCAGATCTATTGCCCCTTCTGGGTCGGGAAGAAACACTGGCCCGACGACCCTGACCTTGCGGTCTCCGTCATCTTCTTCGGCTCCTTCGTCCGCGGCGACAGGGGTTTCGTCGGCACGGAGCGGCGGTGCCAGCAGGGTCTCCACCATCTCGCGGTCGAGGCCGCCGGCGCGGTTTGCCAGCGTTTCGGGGTCACTGGCCGGGTCAGGCCGGGCTACGGGAACGGGCAGGATCGGTTCAACCGTTTCCGGCGCGCCTTCGTCGGGCCGGCCGGTCTCGCCGGCGATGATGGAAAAGCCGCGCTCGGCGTTGCAGCCGCAATTCTGCGGGCGCGAGAAATTCGGATCGCGATAGAGGAAGGCCGAAGGCAGTTCCGTATACGGAACGCCGGCCAGCGACACCATCTGCTCGCTTTCCTCCTCGGGCACCCGGTGCAGATAAAGTTCGACCTCGGTCCCGGGGCACATCGCCTTGCAGGCCGCCTCGTCGCGATCGAGGTCGCGCGCCGACGTCGAAAACGAGACCGGGAAGAAATAGCCGTCGCAGGTCCTGACGCAGAGCGTCCGGAATGAGCCGGTCACGTTTGGCAGGATCTCGATCGGCCCGCGCCGGTTGATCACCACACGGCGGCGATTGTCCTCGCTGAGCGGAAAGCGCCGCTTGGCTTCCTCCTCCTGGCGCTGCTGCTCTTCGCGACGCCCGAAAAGCTCGTCGAAAAGATTGCGGCTGTTGGGCTCGTCGCGCGCCGCGACAGCGCTGGCGCGGCAGTCATTGGCCCTGATCGAGGCCAGCAACCGCGCCTTTTCGCCGCCGTCACCGCCCGACCTGCCGCCGCCGAGCTGCGCATGCTTGCGTTCGAGAGAGGCAAGGTTGGAATGCATGCGGTCCAGCGTGTTTTCGATCGACTGGCAGGCATTGCCGGAACTGCGGCCGAACAGGGATCCTGAACAGCCGGCGCGGCGCTTCTGGCGCTCGGCCTTGGCGATCTGGCTCTTCTGGTCGCGGATCGCCTTTTCGTAGCGGCGCGCCTGCGGCGAGGCGACCGAGCGCGTGCGGCCAAGGCTGGCGAGGCGGGCTTCGAGGTCGCGACAAAGCCGCGAGGAAGCATCGGCAGGGTCAATCGCGGCCGGAACAGCCAGCATGGCGGCAAGCATTGCCGCCAGATGCGCCGTTCGCAGCCATCTCCATGCCATCGCCACGTCTCCGTCAAGCGGACCGCCGCCTGGCCCGCCGCTGCTGACCATAGGCCGGTCGGGTTAAGTCTCTCTTTAGCATGTTCGCCGGCCGGGGAATGTTGGCCCCTCGTCCCGCGTTGGCTTGGCGCCACTACGCGACGTGTTGGGCCGGCGGCGTGGCAAGCGAGCGCCATCGTCCCGGCGCCATCCCGTAGGCCTTCTTGAAATGGCGGGTGAAATGGGCCTGGTCGGCAAACCCGCTGGCGGCCGCGGCGGCCGCCAGCGGTTCGCCCGCCATCATCAGGGCGCGGGCCCGCTGCAGCCTGCGCATGACGTGAAAGCGATGCGGGCTGGTGGCGTAGAGCGTGCGAAAATGCCGCGACAGCTGATATCGGTCGAGCCCGCTGACGCGTTCGAGTTCGGCCGAGCCGACGCAGCGCGTGGCATGCGTTTCCAGATAGTCGCGTGCCAGTGCCGCCTGACGGACGGCTACGGCCCCCGATGCCGGCCGCTGCTCGGCGTGGCGCCCGAGACCATGGGCGATGCGGGCCAGGCAATCGTCGACGCGCAGGTGTTCCGGCTGCGTGTCGAGCCCGTCGAGAAGATCGAGCAGGGCGTCGCGCAATGGGGCGTCGCCAAGCACCGGCGACGGCACGAAGGGCAGGGCGCTCCCGTCGAGGCAGGCGCGCAGCAGCGACGGTTCCAGGTAAAGCATGCGATAGCGCAGCCCGGCCGCCGTTGCCGCGCCGCCGTCGTGCAGTTCGTCCGGATGCAGCACCAGAACCTGCCCGGGGCGGCTGTAGCGCTGTTCGCCGCGATAGCGGAAGGTCTGCACGCCCGACAGCGTCACCCCGATCGCATAGGTATCGTGCCGGTGCGGCGCAAACGCCTTGCCGGCGAAATGCGCCTCGATGCGTTCGATGCCGGGAGCGGAGGTGCCGGCGACGATGCGGTCCCTTCCGGGCCGTTCGCAAGAACGTTCAAGACCGGCCAGCGCCTCGCCTGCAGGATCGCGGTTCATCGGGCAAACCTATGTGAATCGCGAGGCATTAGAAACCATGTTCGACACCAAGACCGCCATCGTGCTGCGCGACGATCTCGCTTCCTGGCAGGCGCTCAACGTCACCGCTTTCCTGATGAGCGGCATCGTTGCGCAGGAGCCGGGCATGATCGGCGAGCCCTACCGGGACAGGGACGGCCATTTCTACAACCCGCTTTCGGTGCAGCCGGTGATCGTGCTCGCCGCCGGCGCGGCAACTCTCACTGCCATCCACAAACGGGCACTGGCGCGCGGCCTCACGGTTTCGCTCTATGTCGAGGCCATGTTCTCAACCGGTCATGACGCGGCCAATCGTGAGGCCTTTGCGCGCTTCGGAGCGGATGACGACGCCGCCGTCGGCATCGCGCTGAGGGAGGATAAGAAGACCGTCGACAAGGTCACCAAGGGCGCGCGCATGCATCCTTGAGCGCGGGGGAGTGCGGCCCGTCCTAAGTCCCGATCGCGCCGGCCGGCATTGCCGCGTCGGCCGCGTGGGAGGCCTCGACGACCGACAGCGCGGTCATGTTTACCACGCCGCGCGAGGTCACCGACGGGGTCAGGATGTGCGCCGGCCGCGCCGCGCCGAGCAGGATCGGCCCGACATGCAGCGCATCGGTGAACTGCTTGATCGTGGTGAGCGCGATATTGGCGGCATCGAGGTCGGGGAAGACCAGCAGATTGGCCTCGCCCTTCAGCCTGGAATGCGGGTAGACGCGCTGCCGCAGCAACTCCGACAGCGCCGAATCGCCATGCATCTCGCCGTCGGCTTCAAGCTGCGGCGCGATTTCGGCGAGAAGGCTCGCCGCCTTGCGCATCTTGAGCGTGCTGGCCGTGTCGCGTGAGCCGAAGTTCGACAGCGACAGCAGGGCCGCCTTGGGTTCGATGCCGAAGCGCCGGATCTCGTCGGCGGCGAGCACCGTCATCTCGGCGATCTCCTCCGCCGTCGGGTCGACGGTAACATAGGTGTCGGTGAAGAAGGTGACGCCGCGCTGCATGATCAGCATCGACAGGGCCGACAGGTCGCGCACGCCGGGCTTGTGGCCGACGATCAGTCCGACATTCCTCAGATGCCGCTCGAAGCGGCCTTCAAGCCCGCAGATCATCGCGTCGGCCTCGCCGCGCACCAGCGCCAGCGCGGCGATCACCGTCGTGTTGGTGCGCACCATCGTGCGTGCCGCCTCCTGGGTGACACCGCGGCGGCCGCCGAGCCGGATCAGGAGGTCGACATAGTCGCGGTAGCGCGGGTCGTCCTCGGGATTGATGAGCTGGAAATCGGCGCCCGGGCGTATCCTCAGCCCGTAGCGGCGCAGCCGCACGTCGATGACGTTGGGACGACCGATCAGGATCGGCTCGGCAATGCCTTCCTCCAGAACCACCTGCGCGGCACGCAGGACGCGCTCGTCCTCGCCGTCGGCATAGATCACCCGCTTCGCAGCCGCCCGGCTCGCCGCCGAGAAGACCGGCTTCATCACCAGGCCGGAGCGGAAGACGAAACGGTTCAGCCGGTCGAGATAGGCGTCCATGTCGGTGATCGGCCGCGCCGCCACGCCGGTCTCGCAGGCCGCCTTGGCAACCGCCGGCGCGATCCTGAGGATCAGCCTCGGGTCGAAGGGCGAGGGGATCAGGAAGTCAGGCCCGAAGGTCGGCGTCTCGCCGGAATAGGCGCGCGCCGCGACGTCCGACGGTTCCTCGCGCGCAAGGGCGGCGATCGCCTTCACCGCCGCCATCTTCATCTCCTCGTTGATGGCGGTCGCGCCGACGTCGAGCGCGCCACGGAAGATGTAGGGGAAGCACAGGACGTTGTTGACCTGGTTGGGAAAATCCGACCGGCCGGTGCAGATCATGGCATCCGGCCGCGCCTCGCGCGCCACCTCGGGCATGATCTCCGGCACCGGGTTGGCGAGCGCCAGGATCAGCGGTTTTTCGGCCATCCCGGCCAGCAGTTCCGGCTTCAGGACGCCGGCCGCCGACAGGCCGAGGAAGACGTCGGCGCCGCCGATCACCTCGGCCAGAGTGCGCGCCTCTGTGTCCTTGACATAGGGTTCCTTCCACCGGTCCATCTCCTCGACCCGGCCCTTCCAGGCGACGCCGAAGCGGTCGGTGATCCAGATGTTGTCGCGGCTCGCCCCCAGCGCGACCAGCAGGTTGAGGCAGGCGAGAGCCGCCGCGCCGGCGCCCGAGGTGACGATCTTGACCGTCGAGATGTCCTTGCCGGCCAGTTCGAGCCCGTTGACCACGGCGGCGGCGACGATGATCGCGGTGCCATGCTGGTCGTCATGGAAGACCGGGATCGCCATGCGTTTTTTCAGTTGCTCCTCGACCTCGAAGCATTCCGGCGCCTTGATGTCTTCTAGGTTGATGCCGCCGAAGGTCGGCTCTAGCGCGGCTATGGTCTCCACCATGCGCTCGATCTCCGGCGCGTCGATCTCGATGTCGAAGACGTCGATGCCGGCGAACTTCTTGAACAGCACCGCCTTGCCTTCCATCACCGGCTTGGAGGCGAGCGGGCCGATGTTGCCGAGGCCGAGCACCGCCGAGCCGTTCGAGACCACGCCGACCAGATTGCCGCGTGCGGTATAGTCGGCGGCACTTGCCGGGTTGTCGTGGATGGCCAGGCAGGGCACGGCCACGCCGGGCGAATAGGCCAGCGCCAGGTCGCGCTGGTTGCCCAGCGGCTTTGTGGCCTGGATCTCGAGCTTGCCCGGCGCCGGGTAGCGGTGGAAGAAGAGGGCGGCCTCGTCGAACTCGCTGCGCGCCGGTTTGTCCTGTTTCCTGGTCATGTGGTCATGTCCGTTGCCTGCCGCCACAGGCTAGCACGCCGAGGCGGGCGCCGGCGTGACGATTGTCCGGAACCTTGCCCGCGTGGTGGCGGCCCATGCCGCGCCGGTGCCGCGCGCCTCAGCGCGCCACCACTTTCTGATTCTGTTCGCCGAGGCCCTCGATGCCGAGGCGCATCGTGTCGCCCGCCTTGAGGAACATCGGCGGCTTCATGCCAAGGCCGACGCCGGGCGGCGTTCCCGTCGTGATCACGTCGCCGGGCTCCAGCACCATGAATTCCGACAGGTACGAAATCACCTCGGCGACCGAGAAGATCATGGTCTCGGTGCTGCCGGTCTGGCGTCGTTCGCCGTTGACGTCGAGAAACATCGACAGCTTCTGCGGGTCGGACACCTCGTCGGCGGTAACCAGCCACGGGCCCAGCGGCCCGAAGGTCGGCGCGCTCTTGCCCTTGATCCACTGGCCGCCGCGCTCGGCCTGGTATTCGCGCTCCGAAACGTCGTTGCAGAGCGCGTAGCCGAAGACCTTCGACAGCGCCTCGTCCTTGCCGACATAGTCGCAGCGCTCGCCGATCACCACGGCGAGCTCGACCTCCCAGTCGAGTTTTCGCGATCCCCTGGGCACCAGAACGTCGTCGTCCGGTCCGGACAGGCAGCTCGGCGCCTTGGAAAACACGATCGGTTCTTTCGGGATCGCCGCGCCGGTCTCGGCGGCGTGGTCGGCATAGTTGAGGCCGATCGCGATGAAATGGCCGATACGGCTGACCGGGGCGCCGATACGCGACCCCTCGGGTGCGGCCGGGCGGTGGGTCAGGTCGGCCGCAGAGAGCTTGGCGATCAGGTCGGGGCCGATCGTCTCGGGGCCATAGTCGGCCACGATGCCGGACATGTCGCGGATTGTTCCGTCGGTGTCGATGATGCCCGGGCGCTCTGCGCCCTTGGGTCCAAAACGTACCAGTTTCAAAGGCTTGGTCCTCCCACCTTATCTACAAATTTGCTGAAATGACTAGAACGCGCTCGGATAGAGCCCGCCGTCGAGGATCAGGTTCTGGCCGGTGATATAGCCGGAATGCGCCGAGCAGAGGAAGGCACAGGCCTTGCCGAATTCCTCGGCGCTGCCCAGCCTCCTGGCCGGGATGTCGGCCGCGATCTTCTTTTCCTGCTCCTCGACGCTGATGCCGGCCTTCTCGGCGCCGAAGGCGAGCGTGCCGCGGATGCGGTCGGTGTCGAACTTGCCCGGCAGCACACTGTTGATGGTGACGTTGCGGTGAGCGACCGTGCGCGCGACGCCGGCAAGGAACGCTGTCAGGCCCGCACGCGCGCCGGACGAGAGGTCGAGACCGGGGATCGGCTGGTAGACCGACAGCGAGGTGATGTTGACGATGCGGCCGAAACCGCGCTCGGCCATGCCGTCGATGACCGCTTTGATCAGTTCGATCGGCGTCACCATGTTCTGTGTCACGCCGGCAAGCAGCGCTTCGCGGTCGAGTTCGCGGAAATCGCGCAGCGGCGGACCGCCATTGTTGTTGACGAGGATGTCGGGCGCCGGACAGGCGTCGAGCAGCTTTTTCTGGACCGCCGGATCCGAGACATCGCCGGCGACTTCGGTGACGGACACGCCGAAGCCCTCGCGTATATCCTTCGCCGCGGCGGCGAGCTTCTCCGCGTCACGACCGTTGAGCACCAGGTCGCAGCCCGCATCGGCCAGCGCCAGCGCACATCCGCGGCCCAGTCCCCGGCTCGATGCGCACACGATCGCCTTCTTGCCCTTCAGCCCAAGATCCATGCCGCTTGCCTTCCTCGCTGTGATTCCGAGGCGGCACGATAGTGCCTGTCGCGGCGTGTGGAAACTCCCGCGTGGCGCCGTGCCGGCGCGGCGCCGTCATATCCCTGTGACATGAATCGTGTCTTGGGAGGCCGGCAAACAAACGGCTTGGGCGCGATCCATGGACGGTGAACCGATCCGCACGTTCCGGACCCTCTTCCTGTCCGACATTCATCTTGGCTCGAAGCCGGCGAAGGCCGAATTCCTGATCGATTTCCTGCGTTTCCACGATGCCGAGACGATCTATCTCGTCGGCGACATCGTCGATGGCTGGCGCCTGCGCCGCTCCTGGCACTGGCCGCAGGCCCACAACGATGTCGTCCAGAAGCTGCTGCGCAAGGCGCGCAAGGGCACCCGCATCTACTATGTCGCCGGCAATCACGACGAGTTCCTGCGCGGCTTCCAGGGCGTGCATTTCGGCGGCATCGTCGTGGCCGACCGCATCGTGCACGAGGCCGCCGACGGCCGCCGCTACCTCGTCATCCACGGCGACCAGTTCGACACCATCGTCCACAACGTGCGCTGGCTCGCCTATCTCGGCGACAAGGCCTACGATGTCGCCATCGTCGCCAATCGTGCCATCGGCCTGTTCAGGCGCATGTTCGGCATGCCCTACTGGTCGTTCTCGTCCTGGGCCAAAATACGGGTCAAGCAGGCGGTCAATTTCATCAGCGCCTTCCAGGAGGTCGTCACCCAGGAGGCGCGGCGCGCCGGCGTCGACGGCGTGGTTTGCGGCCACATCCACCACGCCACCATCGAGGAGATGGGCGACATCCGCTACATCAACACCGGCGACTGGGTAGAAAGCTGCACGGCCGTCGCTGAAAACAACGACGGCTCCTTCGAACTCATCACCTGGACACAGGTCAGCCAGCCGACCGCCGACACCGTCTCCGAAGAAGACGCGCTTGCCGACAAGGTTGTCGCCTTCCAGGGTCGCAAATCCGTCGAAGCCGCCTGAAGCCCTCCCGCGCTTGGCTGGCCTCACGCTTGGCCGCCTGTGGCCGAACGGTTGATCCCACACGTCGTTTCTGCGCTGCCGGCCTTCGTGCTAACGCCGTGGCCGGCACCGGCGTGGCCGGGCGCAACGCGAAATCCGGGCTTCATGGCTTCCACACCCGATCCCGTCTCCGACCGGCCTGCGCATTTCGAACTGCGCATGGGTGTGCTGTTCGCGGCGATCTTCGTGCCGATGGGCATCCATCTGCCCTATTTCCCGCTCTGGCTGGAAGCGCAGGCGCTGAGCGCGCCGGAAATCGCGCTGATCCTGTCAGCTCCGATGTTCGTACGTGTGGCGGCGATCCCGATCGTCTCGACGCTGGCCGACCGGGCACACGACCGCATCCACGTCATGATCGGCCTCGGCATAGCCTCGCTCTGCGTGGTTTTGGGCTATTTCCTGACGGCTGGCGCGGCCGCGATCCTCGCTGTCTCGATCGTGCTCGCCATCGTCTGGTCGCCGACCTCGACATTGGCCGACTCGCTCGCCACCTCCGGGGTGCGCCGTTTCGGCTCGGACTATGCGCGCATGCGCGTCTGGGGGTCGATCTCGTTCTTGCTGGCCAATCTCGGCGGCGGTTTCATCCTCGCCAGGGTCGCCGCCGATGCCGTGATCTGGCTTCTCGCCGCCGGCATGGTTCTGGTCGTCGCTGCGGCAATTGTCGCGCCGCGGCTCGGTCGCCCGCGCCGGCCCTCGCAGCTTTCGGCGAGCGAGCTTCCGGGTGCGGGCAGGGTGCTTTCCAATCCGTATTTCCTTTTCATCGCCGCCGGTTGCGGGCTGGTCACGGCGAGCCACGGCCTGCTCTATGCCTTCGCCTCGATCTACTGGAAGTCGCTCGGCATCGGCGCGGAGATGGTCGGCCTGCTCTGGGGGTGGTCGGTCATCGCCGAGGTGATGCTGTTTGCGGCCTTCCGGCCGGTGTTCGGCAGCCTGTCGGCGCCTCTGGTTTTGACGATCGCGGCCACCATCGCGGTGCTGCGCTGGCTGGCGATGCCCTTCATCTGGCCGACGGGTCTCGGCCTTGCCGGTTTCTTCGCCATCCAGACCCTGCATGCCTTTTCGGTCGGGCTCACCATGCTCGGTCTGCAGAAGATGATCGCTGAGGTCGTGCCCGAGGAGCGCATGGGCTCCGCGCAAGGGTCTGCCGCCTTCATCAGCGGCGCCGGCCTGGCGATGATCACCCTGCTTTCGGGGCCGCTCTACGACGCCTTTGCAGTCGATGGCTTCCTTTTCATGGCGGCTGCCGCTGCGGTTGCCATCCTCTGCGCGCTGCTGGCCTGGCGCTCAGCCCCAGAGCGCGGGCTCCGGCGGTGACACCAGCGAGCCGGCATAGGTGAGGCCGGGCGAGCGGTCCCGCGCCAGAAGCAACGGCCCGTCGAGGTCGACGAAATCGGCCTCCTGCGCCAGAAGCACCGCCGGCGCCATCGCCAGCGAGGTGCCGACCATGCAGCCGACCATGACGCCGAAACCGCGCTTGCGGGCCTGGTCGCGCAAGTTCAGCGCCTCGGTCAGGCCGCCCGTCTTGTCGAGCTTGATGTTGACGGCGTCGTAGAGCCCTTCGAGTTCGTCGAGGCTGTCGGCCGTGTGAACGCTCTCGTCGGCGCAGATCGGCACCGGATGCGGGATGTCGCGCAGGATCGCGTCCTTGCCGGCCGGCAGCGGCTGCTCGACCAGGGCGACGTGAAACTGCGCCGCAGCCAAGAGGTTCTGGCGGATGTTGTCCTCGGTCCAGCCCTCATTGGCATCCAGGATGATGCGGCTGTTGGGCGCCACGCTGGCCACCGCGTGGATGCGCGCATAATCGTCGGAGGAGCCGACCTTGACCTTGAGCAGCGGCCGGTGCGAGGCGGCGCGCGCCTGCGCCGCCATCTCCTCCGGCGTGCCGAGCGAGATCGTGTAGGCGGTCACCACCGGGCGTGGCAGCATGCGGCAGGCGGCGTGGTGGGCGCGCTGGCTCGCCATCTTGGCCTCCAGATCCCACAACGCGCAGTCGACCGCGTTGCGCGCCGCGCCTGCCGGCATGGCCGACTGCAGTTCGTCGCGCGTCATGCCCTTTTCGATGGCGTCGGCGATCTCTTCGAGGCTGGCGCGCACGCTTTCGACGCTCTCCTCGTAGCGAGGGTAGGGCACGCATTCGCCATGGCCGCGATGACCGGCCTCCATGATCGTGCAGGTAACGACCTCGGCCTCGGTCTTGGTGCCGCGCGAGATCGTGAACGAGCCGGCGATCGGGAAGCGCTCCGCGGCGATGCGGCAGGACCGGGCCATGGCAATTCTCCTTGCATGCGGGCGCGCGTGACAGGGTGCGGGCGAGCGGATAAGTTCCGCCCATGATCACGAAAGCCCCCGCCGATGCAACCACGGAAGACGCGCCTGTCGCGCGTTTCGACCTTCGCCGCGAGGGCTCGCGGGCGGTCCTCGCGTTGTCCGGCGACTGGCTGACGCGCACGGTCGCGCCCGTGGATGCCGATCTGCGCCTGATCGAGGCCGATGGCGGCGTGCGGACGGTCGAGATCGACCTTTCGGGGATCGGCCGCCTCGACACCGGCGGCGCATGGTTGATCCAGCGGCTTGTGACGGCAGTCGAGGCGCGGGGAGCCACGGTCGACATGAACCATGTCCCGGCCCCGATCGCGTCGCTTCTGGGCGAGGTCGAGCCGGCGACGCGTCCCGACGAGGAGGCGGGCCGTCAGGGTGGCGGTTTCCGGCTGTTGCGGCCGCTCGAGCTGCTCGGACGCGCCGTCAGCGAGGCCGGGCAGGACTTCCTGCAGGCCATGAACATCCTCGGCGCGACCTTCCATGGCCCGCAGATGAAGGTCGGGCGCGGCCGCGTGCTCGGCATGGCCGCCTTCGTCCACCAGATCGATCGCGTCTGCGTGTCGGCGGCGCCGGTCATTCTGTTGATCAGCGTCATCATCGGCGCCATCATCGCCCAGCAGGCCGCCTACCAGCTGCGCTATTTCGGCGCCGAGATGCTGGTCATCGACTTCGTTTCGGTGCTGGTGCTGCGCGAACTCGGCGTGCTGTTGACCGCGATCCTGATCGCCGGCCGTTCGGGCAGCGCGATCACCGCGGAAATCGGCGCCATGAAGATGCGCGAGGAGGTCGACGCGCTCAAGGTCATGGGCCTCAACCCGATCGGCGTCCTGGTCTTTCCGCGTCTGGTCGCGCTGATGATCGGCATGCCGCTTTTGACCATCGCCTCGGAGTTCGCCTCGCTCGCCGGCGCCATCGTCGTGGCGTGGTTTTATTCCGACATCACGCCGGCTGCCTTCCTGACCCGCTTGCGCGGCTTCGTCGACATGCCGACCGTGGTGATCGGCGTCATCAAGGCGCCGTTCATGGGACTGATCATCGGCATCATAGCCGCGGTCGAAGGCATGGCGGTCAAGGGCAGCACCGAATCGCTCGGCCGCCACGTCACCTCGGCGGTGGTGAAGTCGATCTTTGTCGTCATCGTCGCCGATGGCCTCTTCGCCATGTTCTACGCGGCAGTGGTCGATTGACCGCCGCGGTGCAGGACCAGGCTCTGGAGGGCGTGCGCGTGCGCGAGGCCGTGCTTGAGGCGATCGACGTCACGGTGGCGTTCGGCGATACCGTCGTGCTCGACAAGCTTTGTCTGGAAGTGGTGCGCGGCGAAATCCTCGGTTTTGTCGGCGCCTCGGGCAGCGGCAAGTCGGTGCTGATGCGCACCATTCTCGGCCTCAATCCCATGCAGTCCGGCCGCATCGAGCTGTTCGGACGTGATGCGTTTTCGCGCTCCGACGAGGAGCGCAACGAGATCGACGTCAAGACCGGGGTGCTCTTCCAGCACGGCGCGCTGTTTTCTTCGCTGACAGTGAAGGAGAACATCCAGATCCCGATGCGCGAATATCTCGACCTGCCGCGCCCGCTGATGGACGAGCTTGCGCGGCTGAAACTGGAACTCGTCGGCCTGCCGCGCTCGGCCGGCGACAAATATCCGGCGCAATTGTCGGGTGGGATGATCAAGCGTGCTGGCCTTGCCCGCGCCCTGGCGCTCGATCCGGAGATCGTCTTCCTGGACGAGCCGACCTCCGGCCTCGACCCGATCGGCGCGGCCGAATTCGATGAACTCGTCGCCAATCTGCGCGACACGATGGGACTGACCGTCTACATGGTGACCCACGACCTTGACAGCCTCTACTCCATCTGCGACCGCGTTGCGGTCCTTGGGGAAAAGCGTGTTTTGGTGGCCGGCACGATCGATGAGTTGCTGGCCTTCGACCATCCCTGGGTGCAGTCCTACTTCCACGGCAAGCGCGCCCGCGCCATCCCCCGCAACCGGAGCTGACGTATGGAAACCCGCGCCAACTACGTGCTGGTCGGCATCTTCGCGCTGGTTGCGCTGCTGGCAGGCTTCGGCTTCGTCTACTGGATCGACCAGTATTCCAAGATCGGCGATCCGGCGTTCCTGCGTTTCCGGGTGCCGGGATCGGCAGCCGGGCTCGACCGCGGCAGCCTGGTGCTCTTCAACGGCGTGCGCATCGGCTCGGTCGACCGCGTCTATCTCGACTTGAAGGACCCGTCGATCGCCATCGCTGACGCCACCGTCGACCGCTCGATTGCGCCGATCACGCGCTCCACGCGCGCCGATATCGCGGCCGCCGGCCTGACCGGCGGCGCGGTGGTGGAACTGCGGGGCGGTTCCGCCGACGAGCCGAGCCTGTTCGAGGAGGCGGCGCAAAACGACGAGATCGCCGTCATCACCGCCAACCCCTCCGCCGTCACCAACATCCTGCAGACGGCGCAGGACATCTTCACGCGGGTCGAATCCGCCCTCGTGACCATCGAAGGCTTCATTGCCGACGCCCGCGCGCCGCTGACCGAGACGATCAAGAACGTCGAGACCTTCTCGGCGGCGCTGAGCCGCAATGCCGACGGCGTCGACGCCTTCCTGGCCAGCGTTCGCGATCTCTCCGAGAACGTCAGCAAGGTGTCCGACCGGCTCGATTCGACGCTCGCCTCGGCCGAGGAACTGATCAATTCGGTCGATCGCGACAAGGTCGGCACCATCGTTGCCAATGTCGAGAGCTTCACCAAGCGGCTCGAGACGGCGAGCGCCGACATCGACGGCATCATGAAGAACATCGATGCCACCTCGGTCTCGATCCGCACGCTATCCGAGGACGCCGGCAAGTCGCTCGCCAAGATCGATACCGTCATCGACGACGTGAAGGGCGGCGTCGAAACCGCTGTGGCCTCCATCGACCGGGTCGCCAGCAGCGCCAATGCCGGTATCGACAAGGCCGCCTCGTCGATCGACAGGCTCGCCACCGACGCCAGCGCCGGCATCGACAACGCCGTCGCCGCGATCGGCAAGGTCGGCGACGGTGCCAACGAGACGCTGGGCCGGGTCGACAAGATCCTCGATGGCGTCGACCCCGAGCGGGTCAAGACCGCGCTCGCCAACATCGAGGGCGCCACCGAGGACGCGCGCCGGGCCGCGGCCGACGTTGCCGCGCTCGCCGACCGCTTTGGCAAGCGTGGCGACGATATCGACCAGATCATCACCGAGGCGCGCGAGATGGCCGAGCGCCTCAACCAGGCGTCGACGCGCGTCGACGGTGTGCTTGCCAAGGTCGACGGCCTTCTCGGCTCCGAGGACACCGAGAGCGTGGTGGTCGAGGCGCGCGAGACCGTGAAGGCGTTCCGCCAGGTGGCCGAAACACTCAACGCGCGCATCGGCACCATCACCGACGGGCTGGCGCGCTTCTCCGGCCAGGGCCTGCGCGATGCCGAGGCGCTGATCCGCGACACCCGCCGTTCCATCAACCGCATCGAGCAGGCGATCACCGCGCTGGAGCGCAATCCGCAGCGCATCCTGTCCGGCGGCGAGGGCACCGTGCGCCAGTATGATGGCCGCGTGCGGCGTTGACATCGCGCTGTTGTCGCATCAAGACACTCAGTCGGAGAGGGCGAGGCATCAAGGGACCCGCCGGGCGTAGGTACGGCGGGAGCGGGCGAGTGAAGCGCGGTTCGAGTTTTGTTTCCGGTCTGATGGTTGCCGCGCTGATGTCGGGCTGCGCCGCCCTGCCGGGAGGCGCGCCGGCGCCGCTCGATACCTATGAACTGACCGCGCCGGCTATCGAGCCCAGCGGCCGCCGCAGGCCGCGCACCCAGCTTCTCATTGCCGAGCCTTCGGCGCTCAAATCCCTCGACGGCGAAAACATCGTCGTCAAGCCGGCTCCGGCCTCGATCCAGTACCTCAAGGGCGCCCAGTGGAGCGACCGCCTGCCCAAGGTGGTGCAGGCGCGTCTGGCCGAGGCGTTCCAGAAATCGGGCCGCGTCGGCGGGGTCGGCAAGCCGGGCGAGGGGCTGGCGATCGACTATCAGGTGATCGTGGAAATCAGGGCCTTCGAGATCGAGATCGCCGGCGGCGAGCAGGCGCGGGTGGAGCTTTTCGCCCGCGTGCTCAACGACCGCAACGGCGTCGTGCGCGCCGCGCGGACCTTTGCCGCCACCGCACCGGTGACCGGCTCCGGCAATGACGGTTATGCCGCCGCCCTCGATGCCGCCTTCGGCAATGTCGCTTCGGATATCGTCGGCTGGACGGTCGCTTCCATCTGAAGCCTTGCGCACCGGCTGCGCTCGCTGTCCCCGAACCCCTTAGATCGCCGTTCCAAAGCTGGCCGCGTGCCGGTATGCGTGCCCCGCGCGACGGCGCCCACGAAAAAGGGGCGCGCCGGCTGAGCGGTGCGCCCCTTGGCCCGTCCTGGCCTTTTCTGCTCGCTAGCGCAAACGGCCGCTGGCATGCGCCAGCATCGTGTAGACCTTGCCGGTATCGGAGGTCAGGTACGTCTCCGTCACCATGTTGTCGCGGTCGTTGCGCGAGACGTCCTGCAGCAGCTTCTCGAAATCGTCGCAATAGCGGTCGACCGCGCTGCGGAACTCGCTGTCGACTTGGTATTTGCGGCGGATTTCGTCGAAAGTCTGCTGGCCCTTCAGCGTGTAGAGCCGGCGCGTGAAGACGTTGCGCTCGCCGCGCCGGTAGCGCTGCCACAGCTCAACCGAGGCCTCATGGTCGATGGCCCGCGCGATGTCGACCGAAAGCGAGTTGAGCGATTCCACGACATTGACCGCCGAGCGCGGTTCCGGACGTGAGGCCGGCGGCGCGGCCGGCTCCTCGTCCTGCGAGGCGCGGCGCAGAAGGTTCTGCACCCAGCCGCCCGGCTGCGCGCCATCGCCTGCCGTTTCCTCGTCGACGATCGCGGCGTCCTGCGGACCGAACGAGCCGCGCAGGGCGGGCTCGTCATGGTCGCGCCGCGGTTCCGGGGCGCGACGCTGCGGCTGACGCTCGGGCCGCTGCTGAGAGGGCGCCGCCGGTGCTGCCGGGCGCGGAGGCGTTTCGGCGCGGCCTTCCGGCTCGGAGACGTCGTACATGCGGCCCGATTTCGACACGATGTCGGCCAGTTCCTTGAGCGCTGCGATCTGCTCGGAAACGGCGCGGCGGATGGCGCCGGTCGATTCCTTGGCTTCTTCCGGCATTTCCAGCACACCGCGCTTCAGTTCCGAACGCGTCTCCTCGAGTTCCTCGCGGATGGTGCCGGCGGTGCGCCGGATTTCCTGCGTGGCGTCGGCGAAACGCTCGGTGGCCGATTCGATGACTTCGGAGATCGCCTGCCGGATCTGGTCGGTGGTCGCGATCGTGCGGCCTTCGGCCTTCTCGATCGCCGCGCCGACGACGGTCTCGAACGAGCGCATCAGGCTCTCGATGTCTTCCGACTTCTTGACCAGGCCGACCGCCAGGTCCTCGAGCGCCTTCTGCCGCTCCTCCAGCGTCGCCGTCAGGTTCGACTGCGCCGAGCCGATCATGTCCTGCGCGTGGTTCAGCAGGCGGCTGTGCTCGTCGAAGCGGTTGGCGATCGAGGCCACCTCCTTGAGCGTCTGCGAGGAGAGCTCCGACAGGCGGCCGGCATTGGTATCGATCATGCGGGCCGAGCTGGCAAAGGTCTGTGCGGCCTTTTCGGTCGAGGCGGCGAAGTTCTGCGTCGCTCCGGTCAGCCGCTCGTCGACCGCGCCAAGGCTCTTGGAGGCCTCGCCGATCAATTCGCCCAGCTTCGCGTTCGAGTGTGATAGCCGCTCCAGCAGCGCCTCGACGCCATGCGACAGCGTCTCGCGGGCGCCCTCGACGGCGGTGAGCGTCTCGGCTGTCCGGCTGGCGATGGCGTTGACCAGCGCATTGTTCTCGCTGCGCAGGCGCTCGGCCGCCTTCTGGGTGGCGTCCTCGAGGTTCTTCTGCAGCGCGCCGCCGGTCGCCTCGAAGTTGTCCAGCAGCGGGCGCGCCTTCTCGTCGATGATGCGCGCGATGTCGGCCGAACGGCTCGCCAGAAGCTCGTTGAGCTCGCGGGTGCGCTCGTCGAGCGTCTTGGCGGCTTCCTCGGTGCGCTGGCCGATGTGCTGGTTTACCGCCGAGAAGGTCTCGGCGATCACATTGGCGCGCGAGACAAGCTGTGTCTCGGTCTTCGAAACCTGCTCGACCAGCTTCTGGCCGATCTTCTCGGCACTGCCGGCAAGGCGGTCCTCGGCGGTCTGGATCTGGCCGCCGACCTTGGCGACGATCGATTCGGCGCCGTCGCCCAGCTTCTTTTCCACGTCGGAGAGCGTTGCGGCGATCTGGTCGGCGCGGGCCGAAAGCTCGCTCGAGGTCTCCTGCGTGCGCTTCACGATGCGGTCGTCGGCCTCGGTGAAGGCGCGCACCACGTCGCTGGAGCGTTCGATGAGCGTCTTGGCCGAGCCCTCGGCGCGGGCCGCCAGCTTTTCGTCGGCCTGCTCGAAGATGCGCGAGATCGCCTCCGCGCGGGCATTCAGCGTGTCTGCCGTCTGACCGGCGCGCGATGCCAGCTTTTCGTCGGCGGCGTCGAAGGCGTTCGACAGTGCAACCGCGCGCTGCGACAGCTTCTCGCCGGTCTCGTTGACGCGCTGGTCGAGCCGCCTGCCTGCCTCGTCGAAGGCGGTGGTGACTTCGCCGGCGCGCGCCGAAAGCAGCGAGGCGGTTTCCTCGACGCGCCGCGCGATCTGTTCGTCGGCGTCGCCGAACACCTTGCCGGCTTCCTCGGTCAGCGCCGAGGTGATCTCCAGCACCTTGTCGCGCAGCGAGCCGGCGACCACGACCGCGGTATTCTCGATCGTCGTGCGCACGTTCTCGATGCCGACATCGAGGGCGCGCTGCATCGTGCCGGTACGCTCCTCGATGACCCCGCTCTGGTGGCGGAAGGTTTCCTCGATCTTTTCCACGTCCTTGGCGAGCGCGGATGTGATCTCGCCGCGGCTGCGGGAGAGGAGTTCGACATGCGCGTTGAGTGCCGCATCGACCGCCGTACGCGTCTCCGACAGCTTCTCCAGATCCTGTTCGAGCGCCCGCGCCATGATGTTGCGGCCCTCGGCCAGCTTGGCGACATGCGTGGTCACCGAGGAGTCGATGTTCTGGTTGGCTTCGGCGAGCTTGTTGAGATCCTCGTCGAGCGCCCGCGACAGCTCGTGGCGGCGATTGGCCAGGTTCTCGAGGTGTTCGTTGACGACCGAATCGATCAGCGAGCGGGTGTCCGCAAGCTTGGCGAGATCGTCTTCCAGCGCCTCGGTCAGCACGTTGCGGCCGTCGGCGAGGCGGCCGACATGGTCGGCAATGGCCTGGTCGATCATGGTGCGGCTCTCGGCAAGCCGTGCGAGGTCGGCCTCGATCGAGGCCGTCATCTGGTCGCGGCCCTCCGAAAGGCGAGATAGCTGTTCGCTGACCAGATGCTCGATGCCGGAGCGGGTGTTCTCGATCTGCTCCATGTCGGCGTTGAGTGCCTGCGAAAGGATGTTGCGGCCTTCGGCGAGCTTCGACACATGCGCCGTCACGACGCCGTCGATCTCCGAACGCGCATCGGCGATGCGGCCCAGATCCTCGTCGAGCGCCTGGCGGAACAGCTTGCGGCGCTCCGACAGGGTGCCCATGTGCTTGATGACGATCTGGTCGATCTCGGCCCGCGTCTCCGAAAGCTTCTGCAGGTCGGTGTCGAGCGCGCCCGAAAGCGCCTCTCGTCCTTCCGTGAGCTTGGTGAGATGCGCTCCGACCGCCTGCTCGACATTGGCAAGGTCGGCCTCGAGCGCGCCGGTCACCGCGGCGCGATGCTCGGAAATCTTCTCGACTTGCTTCTCGACCACGTTCTCGATGCTCGACAGGTCGTCCTGGAGGGCGCGGGTCAGCGCGCTGCGGCCCTCGACCATCTGGTCGAGATGCCCGGAAACCACCTGGTCGATCTCGGCGCGCGTTTCCGCGAGGCGACCGAGGTCATCGTCGAGCGCCTGGCGGAACAGCTTGCGGCCTTCGGCCAGCTTGCCGATATGGCTGACGACGACGCCGTCGATCTCGGCACGCACGTCGCCGAGGCGCTGCAGGTCGGCCTCAAGAGCCTCGGTCAGCCGCGACTGGCTGTGCGACATGCGGCTGATCTGGCCGCTCATGATGCCTTCGAGCTTCTCGGCCTCGCCTTCGAAGGCGCTCGCCAGAGCGGTGCGGCTGTCCTCGATGCGGCTGAGCTGGCTGCTCATCATGCCTTCGATCTTTTCGGCCTCGCCCTCGAAGGCCGTGGTGAGCGCATTGCGCCTGTCCTCGATGCGGCTGAGCTGGCCGCTCATCATGCCTTCGATCTTTTCGGCTTCGCCCTCGAAGGCGTAGGTCAGCGCGTTGCGCTTGTCCTCGATGCGGCTCAACTGGCCGCTCATCATGCCTTCGATCTTTTCGACCTCGCCCTCGAAGGCGCGCGTCAGCGTGATGCGCCCGTCCTCGATGCGGCCAAGCTGCTCGGCGATCACGCCGCCGATCTTGTCGGCCTCGCCCTCGAACGCCTGCGTCAGCTGGTTGCGGCCGTCATGCAGGTGGCCAAGCTGCACATTGATCAGTTCCTGGATGCGTCCGGCATCGCCCTCGAAGGCGCTGGTGAGCGCAGTGCGGCCTTCCTCGATCTTGGCGAGATGACCGGTGACGCTCTCGTCGATCTCCGCGCGCGCCCGGGACAGGTTGGCAAGGTCGTCGTCGAGCGCCTGGCGGAACAGCTTGCGGCCCTCGGCGATCTTGCCGATATGGCCGGCCACCACGCCATCGATCTCGGCGCGCGACTCGGCCAGATGCTGGAGGTCCGCATCGAGCGCGGAGGTGAGGCTGCTACGGCCCTCGGCGAGCTTGTCCAGATAGCCCGACACGACATCGTCGATGCCGGCCCGTTCGCCTTCGATGCGTTTGAGGTCGGCGTCGAGCATTTCCGACATGCGCGTACGGCCCTGTTCGAGCGTTTCGCCGAAGGCCTGCGCGCGCTGGTCGAGCATGGACGAGGTGGAGGCGACGAGGTCGGCCATCTCGCTGCCGATGCGCGTGCGGCCCTCATCGACGGCGTTGGAGATTTCGTCGCGGCCGCTGCGGAAGGCGTCGGCGAGTTCGCGCGAGCGTTCGGCCAGCGTCTCGTTGATCTGGCGGGCGCGCGCCTCAAGCGCGGCGTTGAGTTTTTCAGCACCGGAATCAACGGCTTGGGCGCGAGTCTCGAACTCGCTGATGAGTGATTGGCCGCGTTCGGCGAGCGTGCGCTCGATCTCCTGCAGGCGGCCGTCGAGTTCCTTGGTCAGCGATTCCGTCGACGCCCCGAGCAGCGAGACCATGCCGGAGGTCCGGTTGTCGAGCAGTTCCGAAAGCGAGCGCGCCGCGGTGTCGGTCTTCTCGGTCAGCGACACGATGCGCTCGTCGAGCAGGCTGGCGAAGGCCTCGCCCGACATCGTGATGCGGCTGGCCATCGTTTCCACGCGCTCGTCGATCGCCCCCTGCAGCGACTGGCTGCGCTCGGCGAACTGGGCCAGCAGCGTTTCGCCGGCGCCTGCAATGGTCGAGTTGAGTGTGCCGGACGCGTTGTTGACGGTGTCCTGGATCAGGTCGCTGGCCGTGTTCAACTCGTCGCGGATCAGCTCGTGGGCCCCGGCGATCGAGGCGCGCACGCGTTCGGCATGGCTGATCACAGCTTCGCGTTCGGTGCCAAGACCATCAACCAAGAGCCTGATTCTACGTTCATTTTCCGAGTATGCGTTTTCGAGCTCGTTGACCTCGGTATGAACCAGCGTCTCCAGCTCGACGGCGCGCGCAAGCGTCCGCTCGATGCCTTCGCCCATCGCCTGCACTTCGCGGCGCACGGCCTGGCTGACGGTCATCATGCGGTCCTGGGCAAGCGCCTCCGGGTCGACCAGCCGGTAGGCAACCTCGGTCATCGACTGGGCGGCAAGCCGCATTTCCTGCGCGCGGCGGATCATCGCCGCGAAGGCCCAGAAAAGCAGAACCGGCACGAAGATGCCGACGGCGATCGCCACCGCGCCGGGCGTTGCCAGCAACTGGTCGAAGCTGCGCACCTGCCAGATTTCGGGCGCGAACAGGTAGTGGCCGAGGGCCACGCCGGCGCAGATCCAGATCACCGAGAAGGTGGCCGCGAGCCAGTAGGCTGTCGAGGAAGGGCGGCGGCTGAGCGAGGCGACCATGGCGGCATAATCGCGCTGGCGGTCGTCATTGGCGGCGGAAAAGCCCTGGCGCGCGGTGCCGGCGGCGTTGTCCGGCGTCGCGGCGCGCAGCTCTTGCCGCGGCTCCTGCGGAGCAGATTCCTGCTTCTGATCGGGGGCGGCCTTTTTCTTGGCGGCGGTCGCCGGCTCGGGATCGTCGTCGCCGCGGCCTTCGCGGGCAAGCTCTTCCGCGGCTGCCGATATCTGCGCTTCCAGCTCCGCCATCGAGGCGGTCAGGTCGATTTCCTGATCCTCGAGGTTCAGCTCAAGCGAATGGGCGAGTTCCTTTTCGACATCGCTTTCAAGGTTCTTTGTCGTGGATTGCTTGCCAGCCATGCCGCCAGTACCCTGTCATTACTTCGCGCGAAACCGTTCGGTATCCGCGCGTTACGCCCCGTTACGCCCACGCAATTCTGGTGCTCGTATCGTAGTGGCACACCGGGGTAAAGAAAACACGCATTCGTCGGCATGCGTAAAAGTTTAAACATAAGGTTAACGTGGCGTGAGCCGATCGTTCGAATTTGGGGCGGTCGCGCGCATGTTCGATTAACCCGATGTCCACACGCTGCGGCTAGCCTCCTCGGCGTTGGGAATTAGCGGGTAGAGAGTATGGCGTATCCGAGCGTAGACATCGTGGCGTTTTCCCGTCCGGGTGGTGAATCCTGTGCCCCGTCGCGGGCCCGCCCCGTCGATCTTGTCCATCTGGCGCGACAGACCATGGGCGACCGTGCGCTCGAGCAGGAAGTGCTTTCCATGTTCGTCCAGCAGGCGCAGAGCGTGAAGGACCAGATCAGGCGCGCCAACGCCGAGCAGCGCCGCTTCCTGGCGCACGGGCTCAAGGGATCGGCGCGCGGCATCGGCGCCTTCGCGGTCGCCGAAATCTGCGGCAAGGTCGAGGACGAGCCGACGAGCGAGGCCGGCATGCGCAAGCTGGCGCGGGCGATCGACGACGTGCGGGATTTCGTCGCGACCATCAACCGCTAGGCGCTTTTGGCGCAACGCGGCGGCCGCCAGCAGTTGACACGGTCGACGGAGCGGTTAATTCGGCAGGTCGTTTCCTGTCGGGGCAGGCCGTATGACCAAGATCACCTATTTCGCGCATGATGGCACCGAGTTCACGGTGGAGGCCGAGGACGGCTCCACCGTGATGGAAAACGCCATCAAGAACGCCGTGCCCGGCATCGAGGCCGAATGCGGCGGCGCTTGCGCATGCGCGACCTGCCATGTCTATGTCGATGAGGCGTGGACCGAAACCGTCGGCGAGCCGGAGGCGATGGAAGAGGACATGCTCGATTTCGCCTACGACGTGCAGCCGAACTCCAGGCTTTCCTGCCAGATCAAGGTGCGCCCGGAACTCGACGGTCTCGTCGTGCGCGTGCCCGAGCGGCAGGCGTGACGGCCGGCGCACACTTCACGGGCTATCGCCACTCGCCTAGTTCGGGACATCGCCATGACCACCAAGACTGACGTGTTGATCATCGGAGCCGGCCCGGTCGGGCTGTTCGCGGTCTTCGAGCTTGGCCTGCTCGACCTCAAATGCCACCTGATCGACATCCTCGACCGGCCCGGCGGCCAGTGCGCCGAGCTTTATCCCGAAAAGCCGATCTACGACATTCCGGCCTGGCCAGAGATTTCGGCTCAGGGGCTGGTCGACAAGCTGATGGAGCAGATCGCGCCGTTTGCGCCGCAATTCACCTACAGCCGCATGGTCACCGGCCTCGAACGCCTGCCCGACGGCGGTTTCCGCGTCACGACCGACGAGAACGAGCTTTTCGAGGCCAAGGTGGTGGTCATCGCCGCCGGCGGCGGATCGTTCCAGCCCAAACGCCCGCCGATCCCCGGCATCGAGGCCTTCGAACGGGAAAGCGTCTTTTATTCGGTGCGCCGTATGGAGGAGTTCCGCGGCCACGATTTGCTGATCGTCGGCGGCGGCGATTCCGCGCTCGACTGGACCTTGAACCTGCAGCCGATCGCGCGCAAAGTGACGCTGGTTCACCGTCGGCCGGAGTTCCGCGCCGCCCCCGACAGCGTCAACAAGATGTTTGCGCTACAGGAGGAAGGGAAGCTCGAGTTCGAGATCGGCCAGGTCAAGGAACTGAAAGGCGAGGGCGGCGCCCTTTCCGGTGCTGTCATCAAGGGGCCGGAGGGCGACAAGGAGATCGCCTGCACACGCATGCTGCCGTTCTTCGGCCTGACAATGAAGCTCGGGCCGATCGCCGAGTGGGGCCTCAACCTCCACGAAAACCTGATCCCGGTCGACACCGAGAAGTTCGAGACCTCGGAGCCGGGCATCTTCGCCGTCGGCGACATCAACTGGTATCCCGGCAAGCTGAAGCTGATCCTGTCCGGTTTTCACGAGGTGGCCCTGATGGCGCAGGCGGCCAAGCGCATCTGCAATCCGGGCGAGCGCATCGTGTTCCAGTACACGACGTCGTCGACAAGCCTGCAGAAGAAGCTGGGCGTGGCTTAGGCTCCGGGGCGCCGAAGTTCTAAAACGACACCGCCGGCTTGCCGGCCGTTTCGCTGTGCGGATGGACGGTGCTCGCTCAGCTCGAGATGTGCTTGACGGCCCACATGACCGCCTCCTCCAGCCGGATCTTGGCAAGTTCCAGTTCCTCGGAAGCGCCGAGTGTGTCGACGACATCGAGAAACTCCCGCCCTTTCTCCTTGATTTCGTACATCTGGTTGCGTTCCGCGGACGAAAGTGCGCGGTAGGTCATTCCCACGGCGTCGGCGTTCTTCATCGTTAACCCCATAAAAGACAGGCTTTGATTTCATTTCGCGGCGGGAATCGAGTGTTGCTATAGTCCATAACAATTAACGGAATACTGCTGCAGATCGTGCCCGCTTCGGCATCGCGGGGAGGTCTACTCGGCAGTTGGCTGCCCTTGCGTCAACCGCGGAAGAGCCAAATCTCGTGCCGCCTTTAACGGTCCGTTCACCGATTCAATACACCATTAACTTGAGTTCCGGTCTGCTATGCACGTTTTAGGCGACACTAAAACATTGGCTCGCTGTTGCCGGACCGGATCGAAATAGCCAGGCGGGGGCCTGCCGCGGTGCTTGCACTGCGGTTCGCCTGGGGTGGCGCAATGATTGCGTGGCGCGGGGGGATGTACGGAATTCAAGCGATGGATCGCGGCTGACGCTCGCATGCCGGCGTCTGCGCTCGTACGTCGACATCATGGAAGGGACACCATGAGTGCGCTGTTCTCCGGCCTCGGCTCCGACGCCAGGGCCATCCTGGCGGCGATGGACAAGTCGCAGGCCATCATCCAGTTCGACCTCACCGGCAGGATCATCACCGCGAACCGCAATTTCTGCGACGCGCTCGGTTACGAGCTCTCCGAAATCCGCGGCCAGCACCACCGCATCTTTGTCGAGCCGGCCGAGGCGCAAAGCGAGGAATACAAGGTTTTCTGGGCGCGGCTCGCCAGGGGCGAGTTCGACCGCAAGCAATACAAGCGCATCCGCAAGGATGGCAGCGAGATGTGGATCGAGGCCTCCTACAACCCCGTTTTCCGAGGCGGCAAGCCGTTCAAGGTGGTCAAGTTCGCCACTGATATCACCGACATGAAAGCGAGGGCGATCGAGGACGCCGGCAAGCTCGACGCGATTTCGCGCTCTCAGGCGATGATCGAGTTTCATCCGGACGGCGAAATCATCACCGCCAACGAGAATTTCTGCGCCGCAATCGGCTACGATTTGAGGGAAATCGTGGGGAAACACCACCGCATGTTCTGCCAGGCCGACTACGCGGCGAGCCCCGAATACGAACAATTCTGGAAGGATCTGGCCCGCGGCGAGCACAAGTCGGGCGAGTTCATGCGGATCGGCAAGGGCGGCCGCGAAGTCTGGATCCAGGCGGCCTACAATCCGATCGTCGACATCAGCGGCAAGGTCTTCAAGGTGGTCAAGTTTGCGTCCGACGTGTCCGAACGCATGGGCGCCATCGCCGCCCTCGGTGCCGGACTGCAGGCGCTGGCCGATGGCAATTTGGAGCAAAGCCTGGACACGCCGTTCGTGCCGACGATGGAAGGGACCCGGCGCGACTTCAACGCATCGATTGCCACGTTGCGCGAGGCCATGCGCGCCGTGGGCGAAAACGCCCGGGCGATCAACTCGGGATCGGATGAGATACGCTCGGCAGCCGACGATCTGTCGCGCCGGACCGAACAGCAGGCGGCTTCGGTGGAGGAGACCGCGGCCGCGCTCAACGAGATCACCAAGGGTGTTTCCGATTCGAGCCGCCGCGCCCAGGAGGCCGGCGCCCTGGTCGCGCAGACGCGCGCCAATGCCGAGCGTTCGGGCGAGGTGGTGAGAAGCGCGATCGAGGCCATGGGCCAGATCGAGGCGTCTTCCAGCGAGATCTCCAACATCATCGGCATGATCGACGAGATCGCCTTCCAGACCAATCTGCTGGCGCTCAATGCCGGCGTCGAGGCGGCGCGCGCCGGCGAGGCGGGCAGGGGCTTCGCGGTGGTCGCGCAGGAAGTACGCGAACTCGCCCAGCGTTCGGCCAAGGCGGCCCAGGAGATCAAGGCGCTGATTTCCACCTCCGGCGCCCAGGTCGGGAACGGCGTCTCCCTGGTCGGCGAAACCGGCAAGGCGCTCGAGCAGATCGTCGCCCAGGTCCAGCAGATCAACGACAACGTCCAGGCGATCGTGGAAAGCTCGCAGGAGCAGGCGACCGGCCTCAAGGAGGTGAACGAGGCGGTGGGCGCGATCGACAGGTCGACCCAGCAGAACGCCGCCATGGTCGAACAGTCGACGGCCGCCAGCCACAGTCTGGCCAGGGAGGCCGACGCGCTCTTCGCGCTGCTCGGGCGTTTCCGCTACGGCGGCGCGCCCGCTGCCAGGGTCGCCGCCGCCAACGACGCCTCGCGTCCGGTCGCCTCGCCGGCCCGCCAGATGACCGGCAAGGTCATGCAGGCGTTCGGCGGAGCGGCCGCGAAAGCGGTGGCCGGGGACGAGTGGGAAGAATACTGAGTACGCGAGCGCCGCCGAGAACTCCGATTGGTTAGTTCACATTGATGCAGTGGGATTTGGCTTTGCGATACTCGTTGGGATAGGCGTCTGCGAGTCTCGTCATCTCGGTCAAGCTCATTCTTCTGAGACCTTCCTCTTCCAGCATGATGCTAACTACACAACCGCAGGAACAAAAGGTTAGATCATCCTCACTCTTGCAGAAATTCATGACGCTATCATAAAATTCTATTGTCTATCCTGTGTCGAGTTCAACTTGGGTTGCAATTGCCGTGCTTGAACCTGAGAAAAGTTCTCCTAAGAAACCAAGGGCAGCAACAAGAAATGCTGCAGGGAATATTGATGGTTTTTCATAGTCTAACAATGCTCCATTGTGCGGACGATTAGGGCCACCGAGCGTCACTATGCGTGAGTTCGAGCTTGGAATGCTTACGCCAGGGCGGGTTTGTTCGCAATAAGGAGCTCCTTTCGGTTACTTGCCGTGACGTCGCGTTACTTTGAAGTCAACGTCCTTCGCAAGCGACCACCCGCCGTTGCGTCGATGCATTCTGGTTGGGGTGACCGAGAGCGGCGGAAGCTTATGAAGCTGTGCATCCTCACCTACGACACGCCGCACATGAAGACCCGGCAGGTTTTTGCCGGCCTCACGCATCGCGGATTCAAGCGGATCGATTTTCTGACGATGCCGTTCACCATGCGCCCGGAAAGGACTGTGGCGGCGCCGCACAGGCCATTCCAGTTCGGGGACGGCCCGACGCCGCAGGAGCTCGCCAGGCGCAGCGGCGGGCGATGCCTGCCCTATGAGGCGTGGCGGGAAGCGTGGAGGACCGTTAGCGAAGACAAGTTCCCGGACTGGTTCATCTTATGCGGTTCGAACCTGATCGACGCGGAATTTGCCAACACGGGGAAAATCCTGAACGCCCATGCCGGCCTGATTCCTGCTGCACGGGGACTCGATGCTCTCAAATGGGCTATTTACGAAGGCCAGCCGGTTGGCACCACGTTGCACGTCATCGATGCCGAGACGGACGCCGGGAAGGTGCTGGCACACTACATCACGCCCATCAGGCACAGCGACGACTTCGCCACATTCGCCCGGCGGCACTATGATGCCGAGATCGACATGCTCGTCTGCTTCGACATGCTGCTATCTGATGGACATGTCATCGACCTTCGAACACGGGACGCCAGGATGCGAATGCCCATCGAAACCGAGCGGGAAATGCTCGATCGGTTCGAAGAATGGAAGGTGAAGTTCCTGGCCGAAAAGGGCCTAACTATGTCCAGTCTTCAACTGCTGCGCGGAGCGTCGTCGAGGTCGTGATCGGCAAGATGAAATGCCGATCAACGGCGACTGCATCCCGCAACGACGCCACCCTCGTTGCGTATTGGCTCTGAATGAGTCTGGACCCTGGCAAGCTTGGGACGGGCGACACCGGTCGGCACGCGCGCCTTCAAGGCCCCCGCTACGACCGCGTTCAATATTTGAGCTGGCCCTTTTCGATCCGCTCGAGCCGGTAGGTCAGAAGCCGCATCATGCGGTCCTCGAAGCTGATGCCTTCGACGCGGTCGAAGCGCGCCTGCGCCTCGTCGTGCTTGTCCATGACATAGGCGGTGACGCGGTCGATGCGCTCCTTGAGGTCCTCGCAGGTGCCGCGTCGATCGAGCTTGCCGATGCGCTGTTCGAGTTCGCGCGCATGGCGCTTGGCGATCTGGACGTGGAATTCCTCGTGCCGCTTGATGTCGGCCGACAGCGTGTCCCAGACGATGCGTGTATCGCCGTCGGCGCGGCGGCGCTGGTTCCAGCGCGGCAGGATGATGCGGGCGTTGACGGTCACGTTGACCTTGTCGACCCTGCACCAGCGATCGTTGCTGGCATAGGTGAGCCGCGTCGAGAATTTCATCTGCGTGGCGCCCGGATGGCGGCGGCCGGTGCTCTTGACCTGCGGTCCGCGCTTGGCCAGTTCCTTGTCGATCTCTTCAAGCGTGCTTCCGCCGATGGAAAAATAGCTGTAGCTGCGCGAGACCGTCTGCGCCGATGATGCCGACAGGCCGGCCAGCACACCAACAAAGACCAGTATCGACCTTCTCATGACGACCGTTCCCGGTTATGGCCAAGCCTGCACCATGCGCCACGGTGGCCGGTCGCGCAAGCCGGCCGCCCGATCAACGAGTTGCGATGAGATGAGCGACACCGCCCGCCAGACCGGCAGCTTCCTGTGGCGCCTTGCCCATGGCCGCAGTCTCGAACTCGGGCCGGCGGCGGTGATCATGGGCGTGCTCAACGTCACGCCCGACAGCTTTTCCGACGGCGGCCGCTTCCTGGCGCCTGACGCCGCCGTCGAGCAGGCACTGAGGATGGTGGAGGAGGGGGCGGCCATTGTCGACATCGGCGGCGAGTCGACACGGCCCCGTTTCGCGCCGGTCGAAGCCGCGGAAGAGCAGCAGCGCATCATGCCGGTCATCGAGGCGATTGCCGCCCGGTCCGACGTGTTGATCTCGGTCGACACCTGGCGCGCCGAAACAGCCCGTTTGGCGGTCGCGGCCGGCGCCCATATCGTCAATGATATCTGGGCCTTGCAGAAGGATCCCGAGATCGCTTCCGTGGTCGCGGAAACCGGAGCCGGCGCGGTGCTGATGCACAACAGCCGCGACCGCGAAACCGAGCCGGACCTGATCGCCGACCAGTTCCTGTTTCTCTCCCGCTCGCTGAAGATCGCGCGCGAGGCCGGCATTGGCGCCGAACATATCGTTCTTGATCCCGGCTTCGGCTTCGGCAAGGAAACGGCGGAGATCAACCTCGAACTCGTTGCCCGCTTCGAGGAGCTTCATGCGCTCGGCGCGCCGCTTCTCGCCGGCACCTCGCGCAAACGCTTCATCGGAACGGTGACCGGGCGCGATCCCGACCACCGGGCCGTCGGCACCGCCGCCACCAGCGTCGCGCTGCGCCTGGCGGGCGCCGTCTTGTTCCGGGTCCACGATGTCGCAATCAATGCCGACGCGCTGCGGATGGCCGATGCTATCCTCGCGCAGCGTTCCAGGAGGTGAAGGCCGCCGCCATGTATGTGATCCGCATGATGAACTGCGCTTTCTTCGCGCGCCATGGCGTCCTCGACGAGGAGGAGATGCTGGGCCAGCGCTTCTATGTCGACGCGGTGCTGACGGTCGATCCCGACGGTGCGCTCGAGCGGGACGACATCACCGACACGGTCGACTACGGCGTCGCCTTCAAGGAGATCGAGGAAGTGATCACCGGCAAGCGTCGCTTCCTCATCGAGGCGCTGGCGCGCGACGTCGCGACAAGGCTTTGCGATCGTTTTCCGCAGATCCAGCGCGCCGAAATCACGGTGCGCAAGCCGAACGCGCCGGTGCCCGGCGTGCTCGACCATGTGGAGGTGACGGTTGTCTGGCCGCAGTGAGGTCCGCGCCTTCCTGAGCCTCGGCGGCAATCTCGGCGATCCGCGGCAATCGATGGCCGCCGCCCTGCGCATTATCGACGCCGACCCCGCGACGCGCGTCGGCGCGGTCTCGTCTCTCTACCGCACGCCGCCCTGGGGCGATGTCGTGCAGCCGGATTTTTTGAATTGCGCCGCCGAGGTCCAGACGCGCCGGAGCGCGCGCGACCTGCTGGAACTTTGCCTCGGGGCCGAGCGTCAGCTCAAGCGGGTGCGCACGATTCCGGGCGGGCCGCGCCTGATCGACGTCGACGTCCTGAGCTACGGTGATGAAACCGTGCGCGAGGAGGGGCTGGAAATCCCGCACCCGCGCATGCTCAGCCGCGCCTTCGTGCTCTTGCCATTGCGCGAGATCGCGCCGGACCTGTTGCTGGAAGGGCGATCGCTGGACGCCTGGATCGCCACCGTCGACAGCGACGGCATTTCCGTTGTCACCGAAGGTGGTGAGTGGTGGCAGGCGTGAGATCGGGCGGCGCGACCGCTGCCCGGCGAACCGCTATTTGCGGCTGAGCGCGCCGACCGGCGCGGCATCGACCCGCTTCAGGTTCATGCCGATCACGGGGACCAGTTCCTTGTCGACGCGCACCGACACGGTGACGTTCATGGCGTCCTTGCCGCGCATGCGGGCAAGCATCGCGCCCTTGAGCTTGTCGCGATTGAGCGACATCACGACGCGCGTGCTGCTGACCGTGCCGCCGACGATGTCGAGGCCCTTGCCGGCCGCGCCGTCGAGGAAGGTGCCGCGATAGCCCTTGCCGCGCCGTTCGATCGTGGCCGACATGCGCTGCGAGAAGACGCCGACGCGGCAATTGCCGTCGAGCTTCATGCCGATCTTGCTGTCATGCGTGTCGCCGGTCAGCGTGCAGGTGAACTTGGTGCCCTTGTACTTGCCGGCGACAATCTCTCCGGGGCCGACCCATTCACCACGCACCGACTTGAAGAAGGCGACGTCGCGGTCGGATGCCGCGGCGGGTGAAAGGCCGAAGGCCAGAACCGCCAGTACCGGCGGCAGCAGATTGCGCATTACGCTTTTCATCGGGCTTTCCCGCTCACCGGAACGACTGTACTGGACGCGACGAACCATGACCAAGATTGGTTAATGCTTCGTCTAGTGGTCCGAGCCTCACGATGCGAATCTCGCTTCGCCTCATTGTTCGCATCGGCCGCCGCAGAATGCGCAAGTCTTGGCCGCCTTGCAAGTGCCGGGCGTGCCGGCCCGGCAGCGACTTCCGCTATTTGCCGTCCTTTTGACCCACCACGCGCGTCAGTGCCGTGAGGAAATCCCCCAGGCCGGGACGCTTCAGCGCGCGGAAGGGCAACGGCCTGACCACGTCCATGGCGGCGATGCCAATGCGCACCGTCATCATGCCGTTGATCACGCCCTCGCCGAGCTTGGCCGAGAGCCGCGCGGCGAGGCCGTGGCCGAGCAATTGCTGCACCAGGCTGTCGCCGGCGGCAATCGAGCCGGTGACCGCGAGATGGGCAAGGACGGCGCGGGCAAGGCGGAAGAAGCCGAGGGTGCCCGGCCGACCGCCGTAAAGTTCGGCCAGCCGCCGGATCAGCCGCGCCGCCTCGTAGACGACATAGGCGAGATCGACCAGAGCGCGCGGGCTCACCGCGGTCACCAGCGAGACACGCTTGCCGGCGTCGAGGATCATCGCGCGCGCCTCGCGGTCGAGAGGCGCCAGCAGTTCGGTTTCGGCCAGATGGAGGAGATCGCCGGCATCGATCACGTCATGGCGCAATTCTTCCAGCGCCCGACGTCCGGCCGCGGTCTCCGGCTTGGCCGCGAGAAAACCGGTCAGGTCGTCGGCAAGGCGGCGCGCACCCTTCGGATCGGCGTCGGCGAGCGCCTTCACTGCGCGTTCGCGCAGCCGCGCGACCGACGACAGCCGTGCCAGGGCGAGCGCCTCGCGCAGCAGGATGACGGCGAGCGCGACGAGCGCCACCGCCACGATTGCCAGCGCCGCCCAGCCAAGCCAGTCGGCGCGCGCAAAGAGCTGGCGCACCAGCCCGTCGATCCACAATCCGAGCGCCAGCGAAATCAGGATCCCGCAGGCGCTGAAGAACAGCGTCGCCAGCCGCGAGCGCCGGCGCGGCGCGAGTGGAACGGGGGCCTCGTCCAGAGCTTCGTCATCGAAGATGTCGTGCTCGGCCGGCTTCACCACCGCCATTTCCGCGCCCTTGACCGCGCGCGGGATGCGCGGCGTGTCGCGTGCTGCCCCGACCTTGATGGCGTCCGCGCCGGTGGCAGTCTCCTTATCCGGCGGCAGGCGGAAGGCAGCCGGCTTGCGCTTGTCGTTCATGCCAGCCTGTCTCCGAGCAGGAACTGCAGCGCCCGGTCGAGCCTGATATGCGGCAACACCAGCGTCATGCCGTCGGCGGACCGTTCGAGCTTCGGCGGGCGGAAGCGCACGAAGCGCACCATCTCGGCCGGCCCGGCCTTCGCGTTGGCGTCGAACAGCGTCTCGGGATCGCGCGGCAGGTCGCCCGGAAACACCGCCGTCTCGGTCTCGCCGTCGAACCTCTCCTTGCCGATCGTTTCGCCAGCCAGCGGCGTGCCGATGATCACCGGCAGTTCCTCCTTGCCCTGGCTGACCGTGCCCTCGCGGGTCGCCCTGAGCGCGGCCATGGCGACGGCCTCGACCTCGGCGCCGGAAAGGTTGGCGCGCGCGGCCGCACGTTCGGTCAGCCGACGCACCACCGCCTGCAGGCGGTCGTGGCTTTCGTGATGCAGGTGGTCGGCCTTGGTCGCCGCGACCAGGATGCGCTCGATGCGCCGCGTCACCATTCCGGTCAGGAAATTGCTGCTGCCGGGACGGAAGCAGGAGAGGATGTCGGCCAGCGCACGTTGCAGGTCGGCAAGTGCGGCCGGCCCTGCATTCAGCGCCTGCAGGGCGTCGACCAGCACGATCTGCCGGTCGAGCCGGGTGATGTGCTCGCGGAAAAACGGCTTCACGACATGGGCCTTGTAGGCCTCGTAGCGGCGCTCCATCATGGCGCGCAGCGACCCTGGTCTCATCCTGCCGCCTTCGGCCGGCGGCAGCGGCGCGAAGGTCAGCGCCGGCGAGCCCTCCAGGTCGCCCGGCATCAAGAGGCGCCCGGGCGGCAGCGTCGAAAGCGCCCGGCTGTCCTCCTTGCAGGCGCGCAGATAGGCGGCGAAGCTCTCGGCCAGCCGACGCGCGGTCATCTCGTCGGCATCGGCGTCGGGATCGACCGAGCGCGCGGTCTCCAGCCAGTCGCGGGCGAGGTCGGCCCGCACCGGCAGCGCCGCCAGTTCGAAGGATTCGTTCGAGAACGCCGCGTAATTCTTGCCGAGCAGCGGCAGGTCGAGCAGCCATTCGCCCGGATAGTCGACGATGTCGACCGAGAGCCGCCCGCGCGAGAACATGCGTCCCCAGGCCGAGGCCGATTCATAGGCGATCGTCAGCCGCAGCTCCGACACCGCGCGGGTCGATTCCGGCCAGCGCCTTTCCTTGACCAGCGCGTCGATGTGGTCCTCGTACTGGAAGCGCGGCACCGCGTCGTCCGGCTGCTCCTCCAGGAAGGCGCGGGCGATGCGGCCGGATTTCTGCGCCTCGAACATGGGCAGCCGGCCGCCATTCACCAGATTGTGCACCAGCGACGAAATGAACACCGTCTTGCCGGCCCGCGACAGGCCGGTGACGCCCAGCCGCAACGACGGCGTGACCAGCCCGGCGGCGCGCCCGGCCAGTGTGTCGAGCGCGATCAGCGCTTCGTCCGCATAGGTGGTGAGGGATGCCAAGCCGAATGTTACCCGGAAACGTTCGAAGCCAACGATATAGGCAAGCCCGCCGCGATATGAAATGCCGCGCCGCGACGTTCGCTGCGGCGCGTGCCGTCAGGGCGTGACGAACGCCACCAGGCTGGCATCGCGGGGAGACGCCTCGTAAAGCGGCCGCGCAAAGTCGAACACCGCCAGCCCGGCGGTCGGAAAGCCCCTGGCAAGCCGTCCGCGCGCCTCCTCGTCGCCTTGGCGGGCATGAGCGAAGGCGAGATCCTCGATCATCGGGTTGTGGCCGACGATCAGAAGCGCTTCGGCATCACCATTGTTGCGCATGATCGTCAGGTAGGCGGTGGCGTCGGAACCGTAGAGCGACTGCGACATCAGCGCATCGGACGCCTTCTGGCCGAGCGCCTGGGCGACACCTTGCCAGGTCTCCACGGCCCGCCGCGCCGGCGAGCACACCACGGTCCGTGGCAAGTAGCCGCTCTCGCGCATCGCGCCCCCGATGGTTTCCGCCTCGTCCCAGCCGGCGGCGGCAAGCGCACGGTCGAAATCGCGCCCGCCGGGCTCGGCCCAGGCCGCCTTGGCATGCCGGAGTAGATAAAGCCGCCCCATATCTCACCCCCGTCTGCCGCAGGCCGGATGCCGTGAAGCGGTGTCTTAGTCGGCCCTTCCGGCCGGTGCAACCGCTACCGCCCGATGCATGCCCGCGGCCCGCTGGTGGCCCGGCCCGCCATAAACCACGGTGTGACAAAGACGTGATTTCACAGACCTTTGTGCTTGTGCCTCCGGGAACCCCCGAATATATAGGCGCCGGTTCATTGCAGCGGGGTGACTCGGATGAGTGCAACCAAGGAAGACGACTACGTTCCCAATGAGGACGAGCCGTTCATGAACGAACGGCAGAAGACATATTTTCGTAGCAAGCTGATTGCCTGGAAGAACGATATTTTGCGCGAAGCGCGCGAGACGCTCGAATCACTCCAGCAGGAAAACGCCAACCATCCCGACCTCGCCGACCGCGCCTCCTCGGAGACCGACCGGGCGATCGAGTTGCGGGCCCGTGACCGGCAGCGCAAGCTGATCGCCAAGATCGACGCCGCGCTCCAGCGCATCGACGACGGCACCTACGGCTATTGCGAGGAGACCGGCGAGCCGATCTCGCTCAAGCGCCTCGATGCGCGTCCGATCGCCACGCTGTCGATCGAGGCGCAGGAGCGCCACGAGCGCCGCGAGAAGGTTTACCGCGACGACTGAGAACGGTCGCGGACAACAAAGAACGGGGCGCCCAGGAGGCGCCCCGTTTCGTTTCCGCCAGAGGTTCGGGCGCCCGGCCGCGCTATTTGCGCTCCCGCGACAGCTCGCCCAGAAGCTTGGCCATCTCGTCGTCGAGCGAATGGTCGTCGGAGGCAGCCGGTGCCTGCTTGTCGCCTGCCAGCGACTGGTTGAGCTCGCGCAGCAGCTCGTCATCGAGATCGTCGCTGGTGCTGGCCGCGGGAGCCGCTGCCTTGACCGGAGCCGGCTGCGGCGCCGGCTGCCTGGTCTGGGCGGGGTGCTGGGGTGCGGCAGGCGGTTTGGGTGGTGCTGCCGGCGTCGCTGGCCGTGGTTCCGCCGGCGGGCTGGCGCGCCACGATGGCGCCTGCTTGGGAGCCGGAGCGGGCGCGGGGGCTGGCGCGGGGCGGACCGGTGCGGCCTGGCGCGGCGGCAGCGTGGCGTCGCGCCCGGCGAAGGGTCGCGAGGTCATGATGCCTGGCTTCGGCGCCGGCGGTTCCGGTGCCGCGGGAGCCTCGGCCGGCTCGGCACTGGCCGCGGCCTCTGCCTCGCCCGCCATGCCGCGGGTGGAACGCGGGATCATGCGGATGTCCTGCTCGATCACCAGGTCGTTGGCGCCACCGATCAGGATCAGGTGTTCGACGTCGTCGCGCCGGATCAGCACCAGACGGCGGCGCGGATCGATGGCTGTCGCGTCCATCACGGCGAGCCTGGCCTTGCGGTTGCGTCCGCCGGAAATGAAGGCGCCGGTCGTCATGCCGCGAACCAGCCTGAAGATGATCAGCGCGACGATGATGACGGCGACGGCGATCACGATCCAGGTCGCCAGGGCGGCGTTTTCCGGTCCGACCAAACTTTCCATCCAGCTCGTCACGCCATCTTCCTCGCACCTTGTCTTCGAGTCCGCGCGCACAGTAGAGCAACGCCCGCGTCGAGGAAACCGGTAGTTCTGGGGGGTGCGGGCGCGGATCCGGGGACGATTTGTCGTGGGCAATGGGCGTCTGCCGCGCAAATCTTGCGCCATGCGGCGTGACGGGCTTTCGCCCCCGCCCATAATGTGATTCATACCTGCCGGGGATCACCGACAGGAATCGCGCAGGACGGATCGTCAATGGCAGCTCAAGGCCGCGGGACCGGCTATCCCGCCCCGATCGTTGACCAGAACGCGCGTCCGGGCACCATCAGCCGCCTGATCGTTTTCATCGCCGTCCTGATCAGCGCCGCCTTCCTCTTCGTCCTGATGCGCGACCGCCTCGGCGACCCGTTCCTGCTTGGCATGCTCGGCGTCCTGGCGATGACCGGCATCGGCTACCTGTTCGCCACCGCCATCGGCTTCGTGCAGATCGCACCGCGTTCCAGCGGTGACGAACTGGCCAAGGCCTATGCCGATTCCATGCCACAGGGGCTGATCGTCAGTGATCTCAAGGGCCGCGTCTTCTACGCCAACCGCGCCTATGCCGACCTGACGGGCGCCAGTTCGGCGGCTGATGTGCAATCGGTCGAGCTCCTGCTTGGCGACAATCCCGACGCCGCGGCCGCGGTCGAGCGCATAGCCAGCGGCCTGCGTGACGGGCGCGGCGGCGACGCCGAGTTCCGGCTGGCGCAGCCGATCCGTCCCGGCGCCGAAAATGGCGCGCGCTGGTACCGGGTCCGCGCCCGCAGCTTCATCGCGCCGTTCCAGCGCCAGCCGCTATTGTCCTGGGTGCTGGAGGACATTTCCGCCGAACGCGCCGAGCAGGAGCGTTTTTTCCTGGACCTGCAGCAGGCGATCGACCATCTCGACCATGCCCCGGCCGGCTTCTTCTCCGCCGACCCTTCGGGCCGCGTGACCTATGTCAATGCGACCCTGGCCGAATGGCTCGGCATCGACCTTGCAAGCTTTACCCCGGGTGCGCTGACGCTGGCCGAAATCGTCGCCGGCGACGGCATGGCGCTGATCCGCTCGGTCAAGGCCGATCCCGGCTCGGTGCGCAACGCGGTCATCGACCTCGACCTGTCCACGGTCACCGGCGAGGCCTTGCCGGTGCGCTTCATGCACCGTGCGACCGCGAGCCGCGACGGGGCGGCCGGCGCGACCCGCACCATCGTGCTCAACCGTGCCCAGGGCGAGGACGCCACCGCCGATTTGCGTGCCTCGGAGGTGCGCTTCACGCGCTTCTTCAACTCGACCCCGATGGCGATCGCCGGCGTCGACGGCAAGGGGCGCATCCTGCGCACCAACGCGCCTTTCCTGTCGTTGTTCGGTTCCGTCGTCGACCGCGATTCCGTCGAGCGGCGGCTGCATCTGGAAACCGTGATCCACGAGCGCGACCGCGCTACCTTCACCGCCGCCCTGGAGAAGGCGAAGCTGAAGCAGGCCGACATCGCACCGATCGATACGGTCTTGCCGGACGATGCCGAGCGGCACATCCGCTTCTACGTCAACGCTGTCGTCGACGATGGCGGCGACGCGGAGGAGGCGGCCATCGTCTACGCGGTTGAAACCACCGAGCAGAAGGCGCTCGAGGCGCAGATGGCGCAGGGCCAGAAGATGCAGGCGGTCGGCCAGCTAGCCGGCGGCATCGCTCACGATTTCAACAACGTGCTGACCGCCATCATCATGGCGTCCGACCTGCTCTTGACCAACCATCGCCCGTCCGACCCGTCCTTCCAGGACATCATGAACATCAAGCAGAATGCCAACCGCGCCGCCTCGCTGGTGCGGCAGTTGCTTGCCTTCTCGCGCCGCCAGACGCTGCGGCCGGAGGTGCTCAGCCTCACCGACGTTCTTGCCGACCTGCGCATGCTGCTGGCGCGGCTGGTCGGTAACGAGATCAAGCTCAGGATCGAGCATGGACGCGACCTGTGGCCGGTCAAGGCCGATCTCGGCCAGTTCGAGCAGGTGATCGTCAACCTCACCGTCAATGCGCGCGACGCCATGGCGGGTGGCGGCGACCTGATCGTGCGCACCCGCAACCTGCCCGAGGACGAGGCCGCAAGCTTCAGCTACCGGGAACTGGCGCCGGCCGACTACGTTCTGGTCGAGGTCGAGGACACCGGCACCGGCATTCCCCCCGACGTGCTCAAGAAGATTTTCGAGCCGTTCTTCACCACCAAGGAGGTCGGCAAGGGTACCGGCCTCGGTCTGTCCATGGTCTACGGCATCATCAAGCAGACCGGCGGGTTCATCTTCTGCGATTCGACCGAAGGCGAGGGCACCACCTTCCGCATCTTCCTGCCGCGCCACATCGAGGCCGAAAAGCCGGCGTCTGAGGCCGCGCCGAAGGAGGGCGACGCCGCTGCGCCCGCCGCCACGCGCCCCGCCGAGGCTCAGAAGGACCTTTCCGGCTCGGCCACGGTCCTGCTGGTGGAAGACGAGGACGCAGTGCGCATGGGCGGTGCGCGTGCTCTGAAGTCGCGCGGCTATACCGTTCACGAGGCGACGTCGGGCGTCGAGGCGCTCGAGGTATTCAAGGAACTCGAAGGTCAGATCGATATCGTCGTCTCCGACGTCGTCATGCCGGAGATGGACGGCCCGACGCTGCTCGGTGAACTGCGCAAGATCGAGCCGGACGTGAAGTTTGTCTTTGTCTCCGGCTATGCCGAGGAGGCGTTTTCGAAGAACCTTCCGGAGGATGCCAAGTTCGGCTTCCTGCCGAAGCCGTTTTCGCTCAAGCAGCTCGCGACCGTGGTCAAGGACATGCTCGACGAGGGCGAATAGCCCCTCAGCCGATCGCCGCGCGCATCAGCTTGCCGGCGAAGCGTGTGGCGTCTGGAAGCTCGATATGCGTTGGGCCGGCGGTTCGAAAGCCGAGGCTCAGGTAGAAGGCTTCGGCCGGCAGGCTTGAGAGTGATTCCAGTGCCGTGAAGCCGGCGGCTGCGGCCTCGGCCCGGCAGCGTTCGAACAGCGCGCGTCCGATCCCGCGACGCAGATGGTCGGGGTCGACGCCGAAATGGCGCAGATGTGCCAGGCCTTCTTCGCTGCTGCCGTCGTAGCGTTTGCGGCTCCAGCCGCCGCATCCCGCCAGTGCACCGTCGACAAAAGCCGCATGAAAGGTGCCCGATGCGATGAGGTCAGGATTGGCACGGGTCATGACGGGCAGCGCGTGCTTCAGCACCGCGTCGGGATACCAGCCGCGGTAAAGCTCGCCATAGGAGTGGGCCAACAGGCGCGATATGTCCGGCCCGTCTGCCTCCGTCGCCGGCCGGATTGTCAAGCCCGGCTTCCGCATGCCGCCTTCGCTCCGGTTTGTGTTTTCGCGACTATAGGGCCTGTTCCGGCATCGTCACGCCCCTATCGATGCCTCTTATATAAGCAGCAAAGACATGGTGCTGAAAAAACAGGCATGAATGCGCAGGCCTGCGCAATTCCTTGGCAGTGCCGGACCGGCGTTGATTTGCCGCCTAAGCCCGAGCCTGCCGATCTGCCCGGCTAACATGCTGAAAATCTTTCCAATTCGTTAACCGGAGCGTTGCCGCCAACGGTTTGGCACGGCGGTTGCTTTCTTTGTTGCGGTGCAAAAACCAACCCATCCGGAGGTGTATCGATGAGGGGAATGACAAAAAAGGTGACGACGATGCTGTCGGCCGGCGTGCTTGCAGCCGGAATGCTGGCAGCGGGATCGTCCCAGGCGCAGGAAGAGACCATCAAGGTCGGCATCCTGCATTCGCTGTCGGGCACGATGGCGATCTCCGAGACGACGTTGAAGGACGTCATGCTCATGCTGATCGAGGAGCAGAACAAGAAGGGCGGTCTGCTTGGCAAGAAGCTCGAGGCGGTGGTCGTCGACCCGGCGTCCGACTGGCCGCTCTTCGCCGAAAAGGCGCGCGAACTGATCTCGGTCAGCGACGTCTCGGCGGTGTTCGGCTGCTGGACCTCGGTGTCGCGCAAGTCCGTGCTGCCGGTCTTCGAAGAACTCAACAGCCTGCTCTTCTACCCTGTCCAGTACGAGGGCGAGGAAAGCCAGCGCAACGTCTTCTACACCGGCGCCGCGCCCAACCAGCAGGCGGTCCCGGCCGTCGACTACCTCATGAACGAGGAAGGCGTGGAACGCTGGGTGCTCGCCGGCACCGACTATGTCTATCCGCGCACCACCAACAAGATCCTCGAGGCCTATCTGCTCGCCAAGGGCGTCGCGGCCGAGGACATCATGATCAACTACACGCCGTTCGGTCATTCCGACTGGCAGACGATCGTCTCCGACATCAAGGCGTTCGGCGCGGCCGGCAAGAAGACCGCGGTGGTCTCGACCATCAATGGCGACGCCAACGTGCCGTTCTACAAGGAATTGGCCAACCAGGGCGTGAAGGCCGAAGACATCCCGGTCGTTGCCTTCTCGGTCGGCGAGGAGGAACTCGCCGGTCTCGACACCGGCCCGCTCGTCGGTCACCTCGCTGCCTGGAACTACTTCCAGTCGGTCGACACCGAGGTGAATGCCGAGTTCATCTCGGCCTGGAAGACCTTCATCGGCGATGAGAAGCGCGTCACCAACGATCCCATGGAAGCCCACTACATCGGCTTCAACATGTGGGTCGAGGCGGTCGAGAAGGCCGGCTCCACCGATCCGGACGCCGTCATCGACGCCATCATCGGCGTTTCGGTGCCCAATCTCTCGGGCGGCTACTCGACCATGATGCCGAACCATCACATCACCAAGCCGGTGCTGATCGGCGAGATCCAGGACGACGGCCAGTTCGAGACCGTGTGGCAGACGCCGGGCCTCGTCGTGGGCGACGAGTGGTCCGACTACCTGCCCGACTCCAAGGACCTGATCGCCGACTGGCGCGCTCCGATGTCGTGCGGCAACTTCAACGTCGCGACCGGAAAGTGCGGCGGCAAGGGCGTCAACTGACGCGCGACGTCGCAAACTTCCGGGCGGGCACCCTCTCTCCCGCCCGCCCGGAAGTGAACTCCAGGCCAACCGGGCACGATCCTTCATGAAAGCCGCGCGCGCATTTGTCCTTTTCGTCGCCGCCATGCTTGCCGCCCTTGTGCCGGCGGCAGCCGACGACGCTGCGGTGCGCGACATCATCGCGAAATTCGCGACCTCGAAGAATTTCTCCCAGACCGAAAAGATCATCCGCGAACTGGGCGCCACCGGCGACGCCCGCGTCGAAGCCGCGCTGAATGCCCTTTCCGACGGCAATCTGCGCACCCGCAAATCCGACAGCGCCGTCTTCATCGTCAGGGAAAGCGGCGGCAAGGTGAAGCTGTTCGACCCGCTGACCGCCGAGTCGGCCGGCGAGGAAGCGGCCGCGCTGTTCGACAAGATCAAGATCAAGAACTCGCTGCGCCGGCTGATCCGCGACGTCATCTCCGGCCTGACGCTGGCCTCGCCCGACCCGGCGACCCGTCTTGCCGCCGCCAACACCATGTTCCGCGCCCCCGACGCCGCCAATATCGAGGCGCTCGACGCCGCGATCGCCAGGGAAGACGTCGCCTCCGTCAAGGCCGCTCTCGAGGCCGCGCGCGCCTCCTCGGTGCTGGTTTCCGACCTGCCTGAGGCCGAAAAGCTCGCCGCGATCGAGCTGCTCGCCAAGCGCGGCGACCGTGACACGCTGGCGCTCCTGAAATCCTTTGCCGCCGGCGCCGAGGGCCCGCTCAAGGAAGCCGCCGACAAGGCGATCTCCGCCATCAACGAGACATTGGCGATTTGGGCCGCCGGCCAGAATGTCTGGTACGGCATCTCGCTCGGCTCGGTTCTGCTTCTGGCGGCGATCGGCCTTGCCATCACCTTCGGCGTCATGGGCGTCATCAACATGGCGCATGGCGAGATGGTCATGCTCGGCGCCTACACCACCTTCGTCGTCCAGGAGGTGATCCGCAACTCCGCGCCGTGGCTGTTCGACTGGTCGCTCGCCATCGCGCTGCCGGCCGCCTTCCTGGTCGCCGGCGCGGCGGGTCTGGCGCTCGAGCGCGGCGTCATCCGCTTCCTGTATGGCCGGCCGCTCGAGACCCTGCTCGCCACCTGGGGTGTGTCGCTGATCCTGCAGCAGACCGTGCGCACCATCTTCGGGCCGACCAACCGTGAGGTCGGCAACCCGTCCTGGATGTCGGGCGGTTTCGAGCTCGGGCAGCTGGCGATCACCTGGAACCGGCTCTGGATTGTGGTCTTCGCGCTCGCCGTCTTCGCCGCGCTGCTCTACGTCTTCAACCGCACCGCCTGGGGCCTGCAGATGCGCGCGGTCACCGCAAACCGCCGCATGGCCTCCTCGATGGGCATCCGCACGCCCTTTGTCGACGCCTTCACCTTCGCGCTCGGCTCCGGCATTGCCGGCATTGCCGGCGTCGCGCTCTCCCAGGTCGACAACGTCTCGCCCAATCTCGGCCAGGGCTACATCATCGACAGCTTCATGGTCGTGGTCTTCGGCGGCGTCGGCAATCTCTGGGGCACGCTGGTCGGTGCCTTCTCGCTCGGCATCGTCAACAAGTTCCTCGAACCCTATGCCGGCGCCGTGCTCGGCAAGATCCTGGTGCTGGTGCTGATCATCCTGTTCATCCAGAAGCGGCCGCGCGGGCTGTTCGCGCTCAAGGGTAGGGCGGTCGAGGCATGATCACCCAGCGCCTCTTCGCCGGCGGCGCCGACCGCCGCGTCATCGCCACCATCGCGCTCCTGGTCGCGATCGCGGCCCTCGTGCCGGTGCTGCATCTTGCCGTGCCGCCGTCGAGCGCCTTCCACGTGCCCAACTATCTGGTCGCGCTGTTCGGCAAATACCTCACCTATGCGCTGCTGGCGCTGGCGCTCGATCTCGTCTGGGGTTTTTGCGGCATCCTCTCGCTCGGCCACGGCGCCTTCTTCGCGCTCGGCGGCTACGCCATGGGCATGTATCTGATGCGCCAGATCGGCAGCCGCGGCGTTTATGGCGACCCGGTCCTGCCCGATTTCATGGTGTTCCTGAACTGGCAGGAACTGCCCTGGTACTGGTACGGCTTCGACCAGTTCTGGTTCGCCGCGCTGATGATCGTCGCCGTGCCCGGCGCGCTCGCCTTCGTCTTCGGCTGGTTCGCCTTCAGGAGCCGGGTGACCGGCGTCTACCTGTCGATCATCACCCAGGCGATGACCTATGCCCTGCTGCTCGCCTTCTTCCGCAACGACATGGGTTTCGGCGGCAATAACGGGCTGACCGACTTCAAGGACATCATCGGCTTCGACATCCAGGCGCCGGCGACCCGCGCCGGCCTGTTCGCCGCAAGCGCGCTGGCGCTGGCGCTGGCGCTCGCCGTCTGCATGCTGGTGACGCGCTCCAAATACGGCAAGCTGATGGTCGCTGTGCGCGATGCCGAGCCGCGCACCCGCTTCATCGGCTGGCGCCCGGAAAACATCAAGCTCTTCGCCTTCACGGTCTCGGCCATCATGGCCGGCATCGCCGGCGCCCTCTACGTGCCCCAGGTCGGCATCATCAACCCGGGCGAGTTCGCGCCGGCCAATTCGATCGAGGTCGTGGTCTGGACAGCCGTCGGCGGCCGCGGCACGCTGGTCGGCCCGGTCGTCGGCGCGCTGCTGGTCAATGGCGGCAAGAGCTGGTTCACCGGCCTCCTGCCCGAATTCTGGCTGTTCGCGCTTGGCGGCCTCTTCGTCGCCGTGACGCTGTTCCTGCCCAAGGGCATCGTCGGCACCTGGGATGCCTGGCGCGCCGGTCGCCGCGACAAGGCCATCGCGGCCCGCGGCGACACTGGCGGCGAGGCGCCGACACCGGCCGGAGAAGGCGACACCCGCATCGCGCGCGCCGGACCGGCCCGGCCGCGCGGCGATCTCGGCGGCGCGCCCGAGCCGCAGCCGGCGGAGTAGGGGCGATGCCGGAACGACGCGACACCCTGCTTTATCTCGACGGCGTCTCGGTCGCCTTCGACGGCTTCCGGGCCATCAACAATCTGTCGCTGGTGCTGAAGAAAGGCGAGATGCGCGCCATCATCGGCCCCAACGGCGCCGGCAAGACCACCATGATGGACATCATCACCGGCAAGACCCGGCCCGACGAGGGCGAGGTCTTCTTCAACGGCGACATCGACCTGACCCGCCATGACGAGGCCGACATCGCCATGATGGGAATCGGGCGCAAGTTCCAGAAACCGACCGTGTTCGAAAGTCACACCGTCGAGGACAATCTGGTGCTGGCGCTCGCCGGCCCGCGCTCGATCTTCCCGGCGCTGGTCCATGCCGGCTCGCGCGCCGAGGCGGCGCGCATCGACGACATCCTCGAAACCATCCGGCTCGCCGAGCGCCGCCACGACCTCGCCGCCAACCTTTCGCACGGCCAGAAGCAGTGGCTGGAGATCGGCATGCTGCTCGCCCAGGACCCGAAGCTGCTTTTGGTCGACGAGCCGGTCGCCGGCATGACCGACGCCGAGACCGAAGAAACCGCGCGGCTTTTGCGCGACATCGCCACGACCCATTCGGTGATCGTCGTCGAGCACGACATGCATTTCGTGCGCGAGCTCGGCGTCAAGGTCACCTGCCTGCACGAGGGCTCGGTGCTCTCGGAAGGTACGCTCGACCACGTTTCGGCCGACGACCGCGTCATCGAAGTCTATCTGGGCAGGTAAGACCATGCTGACCGTCACCGACGCCACCTTGCATTACGGCGCCGCCCAGGCGCTGCGCGGCGTCTCGCTGGAGGCGAAGCCGGGCCGCATCACCTGCGTGCTCGGCCGCAACGGCGTCGGCAAGACCAGCCTTTTGCGGGCCATCGTCGGCCATCACCGGCTGACCAGCGGCGAAATAGCCTTCGAGGGGAAGGCGCTCGGCCGGAGCGCGGCGTATGATCGCGCCCGGTCGGGCATCGCATTCGTGCCGCAGGGGCGTGAGATCTTCCCGCTGCTTTCGGTGCGCGAAAACCTGGAGACCGGCTTCGCGCCGCTCAGGCGTGCTGAACGCTCGATCCCGGAACACGTCTTCGAGCTGTTCCCGGTCCTCAACGACATGCTGTCGCGGCGCGGCGGCGATCTTTCCGGCGGCCAGCAGCAGCAGCTCGCCATTGGCCGCGCGCTGGTCATGCGGCCGAAGCTTCTCGTCCTCGACGAGCCGACCGAAGGCATCCAGCCCTCGATAATCAAGGATATCGGCCGCGCCATCCGTTTCCTGCGCGACAGCACCGGCATCGGCATCCTTCTGGTCGAGCAATATCTCGATTTCTGCCGCGAGCTCGCCGACGAGGTCAACATCATGGACCGCGGCCGCATCGTCCATGCGGGCCCGGCCGCCGATCTCGACCGTCCCGAGGTGCGCGGCCACCTGACCGTCTGACGCAAGGAGATCGACCGACGGCCTCGAGAGGGGCGTAACCGTGGCCGCCGGTCTTCGCGTCGCGCCTGAGCGGCGAGCGATGCGCTTCAAACGCGCACCGGGCGCAGGTGTTCCCGGCCGGCGGCATTTCGCCGCCGGGCCGATTTTCACGCTGGTCTGTTGGGAACCCGGCCCGGCTCCCTTATGTTTAGGGAAAGCCTTGCCGGCGCGGAGGACCCCCCGATGGCCAGACCAAAGACACCGAAAACCGAAAAACCCCGCACCTCGCCGGCCGCCGAAGCTTTCAGGAAGGACCGCGCCGCCCACGGCAACGACCTTGAAGAAAATCTCGAGGAAGAGCTGGAGGAGGGGCTGGAGGACAGCTTTCCGGCCAGCGACCCGGTCTCGGCGGTCTCTTCCACCATCACCGGCAGTGGTGCGCGGAAGAAGAAGTAGGCTCGCGAAAGAGGCTAGGAGGCTAGGCGGCCTGGGCGGCAACGGCCTCACGCCGCTGCGCCCTTCGAGGCCTCAGGATGAGGTCGGCCAGCGCCGAGGTTGCCGCGACGGCGATACAGCACTTCGCTCCTCATCCTGAGGTGCGACCCTGAGCTTGCCGAAGGGGAGCCTCGAAGGACGCACCGCGATCCCATCGCTGCGGGACAAGTCAATCCCGTCCGTCCGCGCAACCGCCCGTTTCTACCACTATTCCCTATTCGCTAACTTCCTTTCCATCCACGCCCTCCCCACCTCCCCGTATCATCCCCGTCGATCGCCGCGCGGGAAACGGATGCGCACCGAGCCTCCGGGCGGCGTCCGGCGCCGGACCGGCAGCACTACGGTGGTGTTGCTGGGCGATGAGCCCCCAGGTCCGGGCCCCAGGGTGAGGTGCGGGGCCGACAGGGTTCCGGTCGCGAGGCCACCGGCTTTGCGAGTGCCGCCTCGAAAGGGCGGCAACGCGCACCTGCACATCCGGGCAAGCACGCCGGGCGGGCGGCCGCGAGGTCGCAAACTACAACTAGATGAGCGTCCGGACGGCCGCCCGTCTTCCCCTTGTCAAAAGCCAGACGCGTTTCGCGGGCGTGGTCGCGACGGCGCATGCCGCAAGGCCGACTGGCCAGCCGCGATGCGCAGCGAAGCGGAGCACGCAAAGGGGAAATGCAGCTTCATGGCGCGCCCCCGCGGAGGCCAGCGAGCCGAAGGCGAGCGCACGGCCGTGAGCGAAAGGAGAAAAGCTTGGGCACAGGAGAGGCGATGCAAGCGCGGCGCGAATCCTCCCCTGTTTACGGGGGGTGAGGATGCGGTCGCCGAAGGCGATCGATCGACAACGATTTGTCGATCGAAGCGACGAACGCCCGGAGCCCGAGCGGAGGGCCAAGACCACGAAGTGGTGGAGGGGGCGTGTTCAAGGCGGTCCATCTGCGTCGGCCTCTCTCTCGCCCGGACAGAATTCCAGCCGAGGACGCGCTCACAATGGGTGATGTTGCTGAGCCCCCTCCACCGCGTCCGGCGGTCCCCGGCCCTCCGCTCGGGCTTCGGGCGTTCGTCGCTTCGATCGACAAATCGTTGTCGATCGATCACCTGCGGCGACCGCGTCCTCACGCCGCGCGCCATTTGCAACTGATTGTCATCTGGACCATAGTCCCGGCATGACGGCGCAGGCGAACAAGCGGATCGATTACGAGGCGGAGCTCAGGCGCGCGGGCATCCGCATCACGCGGCCGCGCCGCATCATTCTCAGGATCGTGTCGGAGACCGACGACCATCCCGACGCCTACGAGATCTTCCGGCGCGCCGAGGCCGAGGACAAGACGATCTCGCTTTCCACGGTCTACCGCACCATGAAGCTGCTCGAGGAACACGGCACCATCCAGCGCCATGCCTTTTCCGGCGGCCCGTCGCGCTTCGAGCACGCCGGCGAGGAGCATCACGACCACCTGATCGACGTCGAGACCGGCGACGTGATCGAGTTCAGGTCCGACAAGATCGAAAAGCTGCAGGACGAGATCGCGCGCGAGCTCGGCTACGACATCCTGCACCACAAGCTCGAGCTCTACGGCCGCAAGCGCCGCGCCGCGCGGCGCTGAAGCCGACGCAGGTCGCGCCGCGGATGCCGGTTTTTTGCCTCATTTTGCCATTAGCCCGCCACGATCCGCAGCCGGAAAGACGCCGGCCCACAAGGAGAGGGAATTTCATGTTCGACAGGAAACCGATTGTCGCGACGGCGATCGCCACGCTTTTGCTGGCCGCGTGCACGACCGACCCCTATACGGGCGAACGCAAGCTGTCGAACACGGCCGGCGGCGCGGCGCTGGGTGCGCTGGCGGGCGCGGGGCTCGGCACGCTCGCCGGCGGCGACGACCGCCGCAACGCGCTGATCGGCGCCGGCATCGGCGCGCTGGTCGGCGGCGCGGTCGGCAACTACATGGACCAGCAGGAGGCGCAGCTTCGCGCCCGGCTCCAGGGCACCGGCGTCAGCGTCACCCGCCAGGGCGACCAGATCATCCTTAACATGCCCTCCAACATCACCTTCGATTCCGACCAGGACGCGGTGAAGCCGGCCTTCTACGGCACGCTCAACTCGGTCGCGCTGGTGCTGCAGGAGTTCAACCGCACCATCGTCGACGTCTACGGCCACACCGATTCGACCGGCGACGACAATTACAATCTCGGCCTGTCGCAGCGCCGCGCCTCGTCGGTGGCCAGCTATCTGTCCGGACAGGGCGTCAATCCGCGCCGCTTCGCCATCGTCGGCCTCGGCGAGACCCAGCCGATCGCCTCGAACGCGACCCCGGCCGGCCGCGCGCAGAACCGCCGCGTCGAGATTCACCTGACCCCGCTGACCTGACCGGGCGCGGTCGCGACCGGAGAGCCAAGAAGGCCGCCGCGCTGCCGGCGGCCTTTTCGTGTCGGGGGCCAGCTTTAGCTAGCCGGTCAGCGCGATCGCGATCCGGGCCGCGAGCCGGGCGTTGTTTTCCACCAGCGCGATGTTGGTCGCCAGGCTGCGGCCGCCGGTCAGTTCGAGGATGCGGCCAAGCAGATAGGGCGTGACCGCCTTGCCGGAGACGCCCTGAGCCGTGGCATCGGCCTGTGCCCTGGCGATATGGCCGGCCATTTCGGCTTCGGCGATCTCGCTTTCGGCGGGGACCGGATTGGCGACCAGCATGCCGCCCTCGAGACCGAGTGCGACGCGCGTCCTGAAAAAGCGCGCGATCGCTGCGGGATCGTCCAGCCGCAACGGCGCGGCAAAGCGCGAGGAGCGCGACCAGAAGGCGGGCATGATGTCGGTGCCGTAGGCCACCACCGGCACGCCGCCGCTTTCCAGCACTTCCAGCGTCTTTTCGATGTCGAGGATCGCCTTCGCCCCGGCCGACACCACGATCACCGGCGTCCGCGCCAATTCGTCGAGATCGGCCGAAATGTCGAAGGAGGTCTCCGCACCCTTGTGGACGCCGCCGATACCGCCGGTGGCAAACACGCTGATGCCGGCAAGGGCTGCCGCGATCATCGTTGCGGCGACGGTGGTGCCGCCGGTCCGGCCTTCACTGACGGCAAAGCCCAGATCGGCGCGCGACAGCTTCATGGCGTTGCCGGCACGCGCGAGTTCGGCGCGCTCTGCAGCGCTCAACCCGATCTTCAGCCGCCCATCGATGACAGCGATGGTTGCCGGGACAGCGCCCTCGGTCGCGATGATATTCTCGACGCCGGCGGCCATCTCGGCATTCTGCGGGAACGGCATGCCGTGGGTGATGATGGTGCTCTCCAGCGCCACCACCGGGCGGCCGTCGGCCAGCGCCTCGGCCACGGGGGCGGCGATGTCGGTGAAGGGTCGTGCAGTTTCCGATAGCATTGGTTTCCGTCGTCAAATGGTGGCGAGGGGCAGGGCGTGTAGCGGCGGTATGGTCGCGAGAACTCTGGCGAAGGCATCCGGATCGTGGTCGGGCGCGGCGTGTGTGGATTCGATGCAAAGGCGCGCTGCGGCAAGGCCTTCCCTGACCGCGTCGGCAAAAGGCTGGCCGCGCACCAGAGCCGACACGACCGTGCCGGCCAGCGCATCGCCGGCGCCGGTGACGTCGGCCACCCTGTCGGTGGCGGGTGGCGTGACTTCGAACACCGTGGCGTCCTCGAAAGCCACCAGCGGCGCTGAACCCGAGGTGACGACGGCCGACCTGAGCCCGGCCGCGCGCAGTGCCGCAGCGAGAGACGAGGGGTCTGCGGCTGCATCCGCGCCGGCAAGGGCTGCCGCCTCGCGACGGTTGATGAACAGGCAGGCGATCCGCCCGGCGATCCGCCGCAGCCGGGTGACTTTGGCTGGCGAAACGCCGATGGCGAAGAGTGGCGTTTCGCCGGCAAGCCCGGCAAGCCGTTCGAGTGCGGCGGCAGGCAGGTTGGCGTCGCAGAGGATGGCCTCCGCCCCGGCAAGCGCGTCACGAGTCTTGGCCCGGCGCAGTTGCTTGTCGAAGGCGAGATCGTAGAGCGCCATGTCGGCGAGGGCGGCAAGGACGTCGCCGCCGCGGTCGAGGATCGCCGTGTAGCTCGGCGTGGCGCGATCGAGAAAGATCGCCGAAAGGTCGGCAAGGCCGGCGCGCTCGATCGCCGCCGCGACGGCGTCGCCGCCCGCGTCGCCGCCCCGCGCGGACAGCAGCGCCACCCCGTGGCTCCGCCCGGCCATCGCCCGCGCCGCGTTGAAGGCTCCGCCGCCGACCTCCTCACGCATCTCGCCGGGATTGGAGGCGCCGGGCACGAAATCGCCGAGCACACGGCCACGCCGGTCGATATGCGCGCCGCCAATGGCAAGGATGGAAGGAGAAGGTGGCAAGCTCGGATCCGGCGCCCTGGAAAGCTGAAGCACTATCTACTGGCAGGCGCCGGCGCGCGCAACGCGCTCCGAATCGCCACAGGGACACATGCAGGTCGCCAGACGTTTTCAAGGGGATACATCCGGAAGCCTCGCAGGCGGAACACTTAAAGAACAACGAGCCTAACGCGTTGCATTTGCGTACCTATTTGCGGCTTGCAAAAGCAGAACAAAACATGTACAAAAATAGCGGGACGAAGAAGCGACCGGGCTTCATTGACGATCGAAGGGTAATGTATCATGGCTCAAAATTCATTGCGGCTGGTTGAGGACAATTCGGTGGACAAATCCAAGGCTCTGGATGCCGCGCTCTCGCAGATCGAGCGCGCCTTCGGCAAGGGTTCGATCATGCGGCTCGGGCGCAACGAGCAGGTGGTCGAGATCGAGACCGTGTCGACCGGATCGCTCGGCCTCGACATCGCGCTGGGTGTCGGCGGGCTGCCCAAGGGCCGCATCATCGAGATCTACGGTCCCGAAAGCTCCGGCAAGACGACGCTGGCGCTGCATACGGTGGCCGAGGCGCAGAAAAAGGGCGGCATCTGTGCTTTCGTCGACGCCGAGCACGCGCTCGACCCGGTCTATGCCCGCAAGTTGGGCGTCGATCTTGAAAACCTGCTGATCTCGCAGCCCGATACCGGCGAGCAGGCGCTTGAGATTTGCGATACGCTGGTGCGGTCCGGCGCCATCGATGTCCTGGTGGTCGATTCGGTGGCGGCGCTCACGCCGCGTGCCGAGATCGAGGGCGAAATGGGCGATTCGCTGCCCGGCCTGCAGGCGCGGCTGATGAGCCAGGCGCTCAGGAAGCTGACCGCCTCGATCTCGCGCTCCAATACCATGGTGGTGTTCATCAATCAGATCCGCATGAAGATCGGCGTCATGTTCGGTTCGCCCGAGACGACCACCGGCGGCAATGCCCTGAAATTCTATGCCTCGGTTCGCCTCGACATCCGCCGCATCGGCTCGGTCAAGGAGCGCGACGAGGTGACCGGCAACCAGACCCGGGTCAAGGTGGTCAAGAACAAGCTGGCCCCGCCCTTCAAGCAGGTCGAGTTCGACATCATGTATGGCGAGGGTGTCTCGAAGACCGGCGAACTGATCGACCTCGGCGTCAAGTCGGGCATCGTCGAGAAGTCGGGCGCCTGGTTCTCATACAATTCGCAGCGTCTCGGCCAGGGGCGCGAGAATGCCAAGCAGTTTTTGCGCGACAATCCCGAACTGGCGGGTGAGATCGAGCTGGCGCTGCGTCAGAATGCCGGGCTGATCGCGGAAAAATTCCTCGATCACGGGCGCGAGGAAGAAGAAGGCGACAGCGCTGCCGAGATGTGATCTCGCATTGGATGCGGGTCAAAGGGCCGCCGGCATGTCCGGCGGCCCTTGCGTGTTCAGGTATAGACCTTTGTCGGGGTGCGCACGCAGGCGTGTCGCCACGCTCCCGCATGTCGCCGCCGCGTCGAAAGGGTTTCTGGACAGCAAACCGGGCGAACGATAAGAAGCCGCGTTCCCGGCATTTCCGGTACGGTTCAGAAGGCACACGATGAGCGGCGTCAACGCGATACGGACGGCATTTCTCGATTTTTTTGCCAAGAACGGGCACGAGGCCGTCGCCTCTGGTCCGCTGGTGCCGCGCAACGATCCGACGCTGATGTTCACCAATGCCGGCATGGTGCAGTTCAAGAACGTTTTCACCGGCATCGAGCAACGGCCGTACAGCCGCGCGGCGACGGCGCAGAAATGCGTGCGCGCCGGTGGCAAGCACAACGATCTCGACAATGTCGGCTACACCGCGCGGCACCATACCTTTTTCGAGATGCTGGGCAATTTTTCTTTTGGCGACTATTTCAAGGATGTTGCCATCGAGCTTGCCTGGAACCTGATCACCAGGGAGTTCGGTCTCGATCCGAAGCGACTGCTGGTCACCGTCTACCACACCGATGACGAGGCCGCCGGTCACTGGAAGAAGATTGCCGGGCTGCCTGACGACCGGATCATCCGCATTCCGACCAGCGACAATTTCTGGGCCATGGGTGACACCGGGCCGTGCGGCCCATGTTCGGAGATCTTCTACGACCATGGCGAAGGCATTCCTGGCGGCCCGCCCGGCAGCCCGGATGAGGATGGCGACCGGTTCATCGAGATATGGAACCTGGTCTTCATGCAGTTCGAGCAGATCACGAAGGACGAGCGCATCGATCTGCCGCGGCCGTCGATCGACACCGGCATGGGGCTTGAGCGGATTGCTGCCGTGCTGCAGGGCGAGCACGACAATTACGATATCGACCTATTCAAGGCTCTGATCGCGGCCGCGGTGGATCTGACGGGCGTGCCGGCCGAGGGCAAGAACCGCGCCAGCCACCGCGTGATCGCGGACCATCTGCGGGCGTCGAGCTTCCTGATTGCCGATGGTGTACTGCCCTCCAACGAGGGCCGGGGCTACGTGCTCAGGCGCATCATGCGCCGTGCCATGCGGCATGCGCAGTTGCTCGGTGCGAAGGATCCGCTGATGTGGCGGTTGGTGCCGGCTCTGACGCGGGAGATGGGACAGGCCTACCCGGAACTGGTACGCGGCGAGGCGCTGATCACCGAAACGCTCAAGCTCGAGGAAACGCGCTTCCGCAAGACGCTGGCGCGCGGGCTGACGCTGCTTTCCGACGCGACCGGGGCGCTTTCAAAGGGCGACAGCCTTGATGGCGAGACCGCCTTCAAGCTTTACGATACCTACGGCTTTCCGCTCGACCTCACCCAGGACGCGCTGCGCCAGCGCGGCATCGGGGTCGATCTCGACGGCTTCAACGCCGCGATGGAACGCCAGAAGGCGGAGGCACGCGCCTCCTGGGCTGGCTCGGGCGAGGCGGCAACCGAAACGGTCTGGTTCCAGCTCAAGGAGAAGGTCGGGGCGACCGAGTTTCTCGGCTATTCCAGCGAAAGCGCCGAGGGCGTTGTCCAGGCCCTCGTCAGGGCGGGCGCGGAGGCTGACGCGGCCAAGGCCGGTGAAGAGGTCGCCGTCATTGTCAACCAGACGCCGTTTTATGGCGAGTCTGGCGGGCAGGTCGGCGATACCGGGCGCATCTCCGGCGAAGGTTTCTCCATTGAAGTGACCGACACGCAGAAGAAGGCCGACGGGCTGTTCGTGCATTTTGGACGCGTCCTTGAAGGCGAAGTGCGGCCGGGGGCGGTCGTTCATCTCGACGTCGATCATGCGCGGCGGGGGAAGTTGCGCGCCAACCACTCCGCTACCCATCTGGTCCACGAGGCGCTGCGCGAGGTGCTTGGCACCCATGTCGCCCAGAAAGGCTCGCTGGTGGCGCCGGACCGGCTGCGCTTCGATTTCTCGCACCCCAAGCCGATCTCGGCGGACGAGATCGAGAATGTCGAGCGCATGGCCAATGCGATCGTGGTGCAGAACGCGCCGGTCACGACGCGGCTGATGGCGGTCGACGATGCGATCGCCGAGGGCGCGATGGCGTTGTTCGGCGAAAAATACGGCGACGAGGTCCGCGTCGTGACGATGGGCACCGCGATAGAAGGCGACAAGGCCGGCAAACCCTATTCGGTCGAATTGTGCGGCGGCACCCATGTGTCGGCCACCGGCGACATCGGCCTTGTGCGTGTCGTCGCGGAGGGCGCGGTGGCGGCCGGCGTGCGCCGCGTGGAGGCGCTGACCGGGGAGGCGGCGCGCCGCCATCTCGACGAGCAGGACCGGCGGTTGAAGGCCGTGGCGGCCTCGCTCAAGGTGGCGCCGGCCGACGTGCCGTCACGGGTCGAGGCGCTGGTCGAGGAGCGTCGCAGGCTTGAGCGCGAACTGTCGGAAGCGCGGCGGCAACTGGCACTCGGCGGTGGCGGCGGGGAACAGGTCGAGACCGAAAAGGTCGCCGGCACCGGCTTTATGGGCCGCGTGGTCAACGGCGTGTCGCCGAAGGACCTGAAACCCCTCGCTGACGAGGGCAAGGTTTCGCTCGGCTCCGGCGTCGTTGTTTTTGTCGGGGCAGGCGAAGACGGCAAGGCAAGCGTCGTGGTCGGCGTGACCGAGGATCAGACAGCGCGTTTTTCCGCAGTCGATCTGGTGCGCGCCGCGTCGGCGGCGCTTGGCGGCAAGGGCGGCGGCGGCCGGCCTGACATGGCCCAGGCCGGTGGGCCCGACGCCTCAAAGGCGACCGACGCCATCGCGGCCGTCAGGGCGGCGATGGGCGGCTAGGCGGACCAGCAGCAGATTGATGGTGTTTCAGGGGGCTGGCCGGGTTGGAGGCCAGCACCCGATGACCCGACTAGCTTGCGAGCGCCTCCACCGGCGGGCATGCGCAGACCAGATTGCGGTCGCCGCCGACATTGTCGATGCGCGAGACCGGTGACCAGTACTTCATGCCGCCGTCGCCGTCCCCGAGCGGGAAGGCCGCCTGGCGCCGCGAATAGGGGTGGGCCCATTGGTCCGCCATCAACTCGGCCGCCGTGTGCGGCGCATTGACGAGCGGGTTGTCGTCCTTCGGCCAGCTGCCGTCGGCGACCTTCGCGGCCTCCTTCGCGATGCCGATCATCGCCTCGCAGAACCGGTCGACCTCAGACAAAGGCTCCGATTCGGTCGGCTCCACCATCAGCGTGCCGGCGACCGGCCACGACATGGTCGGCGCGTGGAAACCGTAGTCGATCAGCCGCTTGGCGACGTCCTCGACCGTGATCCCCGCCTTGTCCTTAAGCACGCGGGTGTCGAGGATGCATTCATGCGCGACGCGCTCGTTGCGGCCGGCGTAGAGCACAGGGTAGTGCGCTTTCAGCCGCTGCGCGATGTAGTTGGCCGAAAGGATCGCGGTCTCGCTGGCGTGCCTGAGCCCTTCCGCCCCCATCATGCGGATATACATCCAGGTGATGGGCAGGATCGAGGCGCTGCCCAGCGGCGCGCCGGCCACGGCGTGGCTGCTGCCAAGCTCCACATGCCCGGGCAGGAATGGCGCCAGATGCGCCTTGACACCGATCGGGCCGATGCCGGGTCCGCCGCCGCCATGCGGGATGCAGAAGGTCTTGTGCAGGTTCATGTGGCAGACGTCGCCGCCGATGTCGCCCAGCCGCGCCAGCCCGACCATGGCGTTGAGGTTGGCGCCGTCGAGATAGACCTGGCCGCCATGTTCGTGCACGGCCGCACAGATGTCGCGAATACCTTCCTCGAACACGCCATGCGTGGACGGGTAAGTGATCATCAGCGCTGCGAGGTTCGCGGCATGCGCCGCCGCCTTTTGCTTCAGGTCATCGATGTCGACATTGCCGTCATCGGTGCATTTGACCATCACGACCCGCATGCCGGCCATCACCGCGCTGGCCGGGTTGGTACCGTGGGCAGAGGATGGGATCAGGCAGATGTCGCGGTCGCGATCGCCGTTTTCCAGATGATAGCGGCGGATCGCCAGCAGCCCGGCATATTCGCCCTGGCTGCCGGCATTTGGCTGCAGCGAGACCGCGTCGAAGCCGGTGATCTCGGCCAGCCAGGCCTCGAGGTCGTCGGCCATGGCGCGATAGCCGGCGGCGTGGCTTGCCGGCGCGAACGGGTGCAGCGAGCCGGCGCTCGCCCAGCTCACCGGCGCCATTTCCGCTGCTGCGTTGAGCTTCATCGTGCAGGAGCCCAGCGGGATCATCGCCCGGTCGAGCGCCAGGTCCTTGTCGGCGAGCCGGCGCAGGAAGCGCATCATCTCGGTCTCGGAGCGGTTGTCGTGGAAGACCGGCTGGGTGAGAAAGCCCTCCGCCGGGCGCCGGCCGGGCAGGGCGGTCTCGCCCTTGCCAGGCGTTGCCCCGAAGAGGGCCGCAAGTGCGGAAAGGTCCTCCTCGGACGAGGTCTCGTCGAAGCTGACTGCCATCCGGTCCTTCCCGATCGCGCGGACCAGCCGCCCGTCCGCTTCCGCCCGGCTTGCGATCTCCTTCGCCTTGTCGGGGACCGTGACCGTTACCGTGTCGAAGAAGTGCTCTCCCGCAATCTCCAGCCCCGCGTCTCGCAAGCCGTCGGCGAACCGGGTCGCGAGGCCGTGAACGCGCTCGGCGATCGCCCGCAGGCCTTCCGGCCCGTGCCAGATCGCATAGGCAGCCGCCATGTTGGCGAGCAGCGCCTGCGCGGTGCAGATGTTGGAAGTCGCCTTGTCGCGGCGGATATGCTGCTCGCGCGTTTGCAAAGCCAGCCGGTAGCCGGCGCGGCCGTGGCGGTCGACGGACTGGCCGACCAGGCGCCCTGGCATCAGCCGCGTCAGCCTGTCGGCGACCGCCAGATAGGCGGCATGCGGCCCGCCATAGCCCATCGGCACGCCGAAGCGCTGCATGGACCCGGCGGCGATGTCGGCGCCGATCTTCGCCGGCGCTTCGGTGAGCACCAGCGCCAGCGGGTCGGCGACGACGATCACCAGCGCGCCGGCCGCCCGGGCCGTCGCGATCGCCGCGGCGTGGTCGCCATAGACGCCGAAGGTGTCCGGCCATGGCACGATCAGCGCCGCAGTCTCGTCGTCGGCCTCGCCTTCGGCGACGGTCACGTCGAGCGGCGCCATGCGGGTCGTCACCACGTCGAGCACCTGCGGGTGCAGGGCGCCGGCGAGCGCCACCTTCTGGCGCTTGTCGCGGTGGTGGCGCAGCGCGATGCCGACCGCCTCGGCGACGGCAGTTGCCTCGTCGAGCAGCGAGGCCGAGGCCACCGGCAGGCCGGTCAGTTCGGCGACCAGGGTCTGGAAGTGGAACAGCATTTCCAGCCGCCCCTGGCTGATCTCGGACTGGTAGGGCGTGTAGGCCGTGTACCAGGCCGGATTCTCGAACAGGTTGCGCTGGATCACCGCCGGCACCGCCGTGCCGTGATAGCCTTGGCCGATAAAGGACTTGGCGACGATGTTCTGATCCATCCTGGCCTTGAGCTCGGCCAATGCCTCGGCCTCGCCCGCCGCTTCCGGCAGTGCCAGTTCGCGGTCGAGCCGGATCGATTTCGGGATCGCCTGAGCGATCAGGGTCTCGCACGACGTCAGGTCGAGTGCCTTCAGCATGCGGCGCTCGTCCGCCGCGCGCGGACCGATATGGCGCGCAGCGAAGGCGGAAGTCTTGGCGGTGGAAGCCATGGAAAAATCCTTATCCAATCATTTCCTTGTAGCCGGCCTCGTTCATCAGGCCGTCGAGCTGGCCGGCGTCCGAAAGCTTCATCTTCCAGAGCCAGCCGTCGCCGGTCGCGGCCGTGTTGACGAGGCCCGGTTCGGCGGAAAGCTTGTCGTTGACGGCGGTGACCTCGCCGTCGGCGGGCGCGTAGACATCCGAGGCGGCCTTGACCGATTCAACGACGACGGCGGTGTCGCCCTTGGCGAAGGCCGCGCCGACATCGGGCAGGTCGACAAAGACCAGGTCGCCGAGTTGCTCCTGGGCGTAGTCGGTGATGCCGATCGTGGCGGTCTCGCCCTCGACGCGAATCCATTCGTGGTCTTCGGTGAAGTAGATCTTGGTCATCGTTTATCCCCTGAAATAGCGATGCGGCGTGAACGGAAGCGGATGGATGGCAACCGGCACGCGGTTGCCGCGGATTTCAGCGAAAAGTCGGGTGCCGGCCGACGCGAGCCCCTTGTCGACATAGCCCATTGCCACCGGATGCCCGGTCGACGGCCCGAAACCGCCCGAGGTGACCGTTCCGGCCGGGTTGCCTGCCTCATCGACGAGCGCGACACCGCCGCGCACCGGCTGGCGGCCTTCCGGCTTCAGCCCGACGCGCTTTTGCGCCGCGCCGGCGGCGATCGCGGCGCGCAGCGCCTCGGCGCCGACGAAGGCGCCGGTTTCGCGCACTGGTTTCGGGATCGCCCACAAAAGCGCGGCCGCAACCGGCGTGGTGTCGGCGGAAATGTCCTGGCCGTGCAGGCAAAGTCCGGCTTCCAGCCTGAGACTGTCGCGGGCCGCCAACCCGATCCACTCGACCGCCGGATCGGCGACAAGCGCCTCGGCGAGCGGCCGCGCGTCCTGCTCGGGGAGCGCGATCTCGAAACCGTCCTCGCCGGTGTAGCCGGAACGCGACAGGAACCAGCCGTCCTTGGGTTCGCGCCCATGCATGAAGAAAAGCCCGTCGGTGGCGATCCCGGCCCGGTTGAGCGCTGCCTCGGCTTCCGGCCCCTGCAAGGCAAGGAAAACGCGGTCGAGCGGTTCGATCGTCACGTCGAGCCCTTTGGCCAGCGCTTTCAGGTGCGCCTCGTCGCCGGCCGCATTGCCGGCATTGGCGACGATCATGAAGCGGTTTTCGTCCAACCGCGTGACGATCAGATCGTCGAGAATGCCGGCTTCCTCATTCAGGAAGAATGTCAGCCGCGACTGGGAGGTCTCCATCTCCGCCGGGTCGAACGGGCAAGCACGGCCGATCAGCCGCAGCGCGTCGGCGCCCGAAACGGCGAAAAGCTTCATGTGCGAAATGTCGAAAAGCCCAGCCTTTTCACGCACATGAAGGTGTTCCTTCATGACGCCGAGCGGATAGGTGATCGGCATCGACCAGCCGGCGAAGCCGCCGAAGCGTGCACCTGCGTTCTCGTGCAGATCGTGAAGGGGCAGTCTGGAAAGTGTCTCTGTCGCCGTCATCGCTTCTCCAAAGGCACGCGTTCGCGACCGCTGGCGGCGGTCGAATCGCGCCCCTCTGTCGGAAGCCTGAGAGACTCGCGCAACCGGAACTCTGTCGGCGGCGCTTACACCTTCGGCGCGGGGACAACCCCCCGACTTTCCAGAGCGTCTTGACCTGCAGGCGGTTCTTTTGCCTGAGAGATTTCGGGCGATTTCCCCTTCGGCGGCCCCTGAGGGCTCTCTCCCGCTGGCAGGCCGGGCTTTCGGCCCGAGACGAGTCGGACCCTATAGCAGGCGAGACGGCTTGTCACGGGGGCGGCAAGCCGCTGTGCGCTGCTTGCATCGCGAGCGACCGGACGAAGACGGGGGCGTGGGAAGCAGAACGGGAGCTGTTGCCGGGCTCCCGTCAGATGGTCCGATGGCCGGACAGGCAGTGGCTACCGCTCGTCCTCCAGCCGCGTCATTTCGCGCTGGATGCGCTCGATGATGCGACCTGTATCCTCGTGCATGCGCTTCAGCCGTTCGAGCTGCGCGGTGATCGCGGCGAGCGGATCCGGGCCGATATCGTCCTCCGGCGCGTCACCGACACCGTGCAGGAGCCAGATCATGTTGACGTTGAGCACGCCGGCCAGCAGCGACAGGCGCTCCACGCTCGGCTCGGAGCGGTCGCTCTCCCACTGCTCGATGGTCTTCTGGCGCACGCCGACGCGGCGCGCCAGCTGCGCGGTGCTCAACCCCAGGGAATCGCGGGTCCGCGACAGGCGCCCCCCGAAGGTGTCGGTGTCGGGCGCCCGGCGGTGGATCGATGTTACGACAGCCATGAAATATGATGCCTCCTCGGCTTTCTTTCGGTCGTTAGCCTATCCGACCCGGCTACCGCCCCGAAGGGCGATGAACGTCATTCCGGGTCGCGTTGCCGCTAGCCGAGCCTTTCAGCGTGCCAGCGCAGATGATCCTCCATGAAGGTGGAGATGAAGAAATACGAATGGTCGTAGCCTTCCTGCATGCGCAGGGTGAGCGAGATGCCGGCCTTGCGGCAGGCCTCCTCAAGAAGCCAGGGCTTCAGGCCCTCCTCCAGAAAGCCGTCCGCTGTGCCCTGGTCGGCGAGAAATTCGGGAAAGCGGTGGCCGTCCTCGATCAACTGGCAGGCGTCATAGGCCCGCCAGTTGTCCTCGTCGGCGCCCAGATAGCGCTCGAAGGCTTTTTTCGACCAGTCGGCACGCGCCGGGCTGACAATCGGCGCGAAAGCCGAGCAGCTCCTGAAACGTTTCGGGTTCTTCAGTGCGATGGTGAGCGCGCCATGGCCGCCCATCGAGTGGCCGAAGATCGCCTGTCGTCCCATGTCGGCGGGAAAGTTGTCGCCCAGCAGGGCCGGCAGTTCCCGCGTGAGATAGGAATACATGCGGTAATTCTTGTCGTAGGGCGCTTCCGTGGCGTCGACATAGAAGCCGGCGCCGGAGCCGAACTGCCAGTCCTCGGCGTCGTCGGGCACGTCGGCCCCGCGCGGGCTGGTATCCGGGCAGACCACGATCAGGCCGAGTTCGGCCGCCGCGCGCCGGTATTCGCCCTTGTCCATCACGTTCTGATGCGTGCATGTCAGGCCGGACAGGTACCAGACCACGGGACAAGGGCCGTCTTTCGCCTGCGGCGGTACGAAAACGGCGAAAGTCATGTCGCAGCCGCACGTTTCGGAGGCGTGCTGGTAAACGCCTTGTACGCCGCCATGGGACTTCGCAATCGATACCGTCTTCACGCTCATAGCCTCGCGACCCGCACGCGCAATGCGTCGGCCTGGTTGGAATGTGCCGGGCTTCGCCATTGAAACAGGCGGCTGGGAGACCCGTTTCCTAACATGAAGGGACCGGAAACCAAACCCTCATCGGGCGCATTGGCCCGCCGCGTCGAACCGTTACGCCGAGCGTCCGCAACGCGTTGCACCGCCTGCCGCGCCACTATTTCCCTTCGCCGGCCGGGGTTTCCGCCGCCGCGGCCTTCACTGCCATTCGTACGGTCCTGTCCAGCGCGCCGAGAAAGGTGGAACGGTCGCGCGGCGTGAAGCCGGGGTTGAGGCCGCGGATTTCCCCGGTTTCGCGCAGGTGCTGCTTGAGGTCACGCATCGCGACCGCCATGCCGATCGAGGCTTCGGTGAAGGGCTTGCCCGTCGGACCGAGCACGTGAACGCCGTTTTCGACCAGCCGCGCCGCGAGCGGGATGTCGGCGGTCACCGCGATGTCGCCGCTGGCGGCGCTTGCCACGATCCAGTCGTCGGCGGAATCGGCACCTTTCGACACGACGACGTTGCGGACCATCGGGTCGCGCGAAGGCCGCAGCCCGCCATTGGCGACGAAGGTCACCGTCAGGCCGTGGCGTTCGGCGACACGCACCACCTCGTCCTTGACCGGGCAGGCGTCGGCATCGACGAAGATCATCACCATTGCGTCGGCCGTTTCTGTCAGGCGCTCAGCGCGACCCGCTGGCCGGCTGAGTCGAACAGGCAGAGATAGTCCGGATCGCAGCGGACATGGCACGCCGCGCCCGGTTCGGGCACCTCGGCGATGCCTTCCTGGCGCACCGTCACCTGGGTTCCGTCCTCAAGCGCCAGATGGACGAGTGTTTCCGCGCCCAGCGGCTCGACATAACGCATCGTGCCTTTCAGCATGGCGTCCCTGCCGCTTGTCAGCGTCATATGCTCGGGCCGCATGCCCACCAGCGCGCCGTCGCCGTTTCCCTTGACCGCGCGCGACAGCGCCTCCGGCAGCGCCGTGCCGTTCGCGGCAAGGACGGCTGGAGCGACGAAGTTCATCGGCGGCGAGCCGATGAAGCCGCCGACAAACACGGTCTGCGGGTCGCGGTAGACATCGAGCGGCGCGCCGATCTGCTCGGCGACGCCGGCGTTCATGACGATCATGCGGTCGGCGAGCGTCATTGCCTCGACTTGGTCGTGGGTGACATAGAGCGAGGTGACCCCGAGGTCGCGCTGCAGGCCCTTGATCTCGAGCCGCATCTGCACCCTGAGCTTGGCGTCGAGATTGGACAGCGGCTCGTCGAAAAGGAAGGCGGCCGGCTTGCGCACGATCGCGCGGCCCATGGCGACGCGCTGGCGCTGGCCGCCTGAAAGTTCGCGCGGCCTGCGCTGCAGAAACTCCTGCAGTTGCAGCATTTCCGCCGCCCTGGCCACGCGTTCGGCGATTTCGGCCTTCGGCGTGCCGGCGATCTTCAGCCCGTAGGCCATGTTGTCGAACACGCTCATATGCGGATAGAGCGCGTAGCTCTGGAACACCATCGCGATGTTGCGGTCCATCGGCTCCAGGTCGTTGACCCGCTTGCCGTCGATGGCGATCTCCCCGCTGGTAACCGTCTCAAGCCCGGCCACCATGCGCAAGAGCGTCGACTTCCCGCATCCTGACGGCCCGACGATGACGATGAACTCGCCATCCGCGATCTCGGCGTCGATGCCGTGGATGACCTCCGTCTTGCCGTAGGATTTGCGGATCTGTTTCAGGCTGATCGTCGACATCGGCGGCCTATTTCTCGGTCTCCACGAGACCCTTGATGAACAGGTTCTGCATGAAGATCACCACCGCGACAGGCGGGATCATGGCCAGGATCGCGGTCGCCATGATCACCGGCCAGTCGGCCCAGTCGTCACCTGACGGGAACATCTGCTTGATGCCCATGACGATGGTGTTCATCTGCGGATCGGTGGTGACCAGAAGCGGCCACAAATACTGGTTCCAGCCGTAGATGAAGAGGATGACGAACAGCGCCGCGATGTTCGTGCGCGACATCGGCAGCAGGATATCGAAGAAGAACCGCATCGGCTTGGCGCCGTCGACACGCGCCGCCTCGGCCAGTTCGTCCGGCACCGTCATGAAGAACTGGCGGAACAGGAAGGTCGCCGTTGCCGAGGCGATCAGCGGCAGGATCAGGCCGGAATAGGTGTTGAGCATGCCGAAATTCGCCGCCACCTCGTACGTAGGCACGATGCGCACCTCGACCGGCAGCATCAGTGTCAGGAAGATCAGCCAGAAGAAGGTCTTTCTGAAGGGAAAGCGGAAATAAACGATGGCAAAGGCCGAAAGCAGCGAAATCACGATCTTGCCGATGGTGATCCCGAGCGCCATCACCGTCGAATTGACCAGCATGCGCCAGACCGGGGCGTTGACACCCGAAAGGAGCGCCTTGGCGTAGTTCTCGATGAAATAGCCGCCGGGCACCAGCGGCATCGGCGGGCGCACGATTTCGTGGTTCTGGACCGTGGAGGCGACGAAGGCGAGGTAGATCGGAAAGCAGATGAAGGCGATGCCGACGACGAGGCCCAGATGAGTAAGCCACAGGCCGCGGCCGGTCTTTTCCACCATGCCCGACATCAGTAGTGCACCCGTCGCTCGATATAGCGGAACTGGACGATGGTAAGCGCGCCGACCACCAGCAGCAGGATCACCGACTGCGCCGCCGAGGAGCCCAGATCCTGGCCGACGAAGCCGTCGGCATAGACCTTGTAGACCAGGATCGTGGTGTCCTGGCGCGGGCCGCCGGCGGTGATGGTGTGGATGACACCGAAGGTTTCGAAGAAGGCGTAGACGACGTTGACGACGAGCAGGAAGAAGGTCGTCGGCGACAGCAGCGGGAAGACGATGGTCCAAAATCTTTTCCAGAACCGGGCACCGTCGATCGCAGCCGCCTCGATCACGCTTTTCGGGATCGCCTGCAGGCCGGCGAGGAAGAACAGGAAATTGTAGCTGATGCGCCCCCAGGCCGAGGCCAGCACCACCAGGGCCATCGCCTCGTTGCCGTTGAGCACATGGTTCCAGCGGTACCCGAGGGCGGCGAGATACCAGCTGACCAGCCCGACATTGGGGCTGAACATGAACAGCCACAACACACCCGCGACCGCCGGCGCCACCGCGTAGGGCCAGATCAGAAGCGTGCGATAGGTGCCCGAGCCCTTGATGATGCGGTCGGCCATCACGGCCAGCCACAAAGCCACGCCCATGGAAACGGCGGTCACCAGAAGAGAGAAGACCGCCGTGGTGCGGAACGAGGCCAGATAATAGGGATCGGTCAAGAGGAAGATGAAATTGCCGAATCCGACAAACTGCGAGCGCAGCCCGAACGGGTCGGGAATGAAGGCCGACTGGTAGATCGCCTGACCCGCCGGCCAGAAGAAAAACACCGCCGTCACCACCACCTGCGGCAAAACGAGCAGCAGCGGCAGGGTCCATCCCTTGAAGGTGACGCGCTTTTCCATGACAGGCCTTGGCCGCGGACGAGCGATGGCGGCCGCTAGGCCGCCATCGCCCCATATGCCGCGGAAATCAGCGGTTCGCCTGTTCGAAGCGGCGCAGAAGCTGGTTGCCCCGCTCCACCGCGCTGTCGAGCGCGGCCTGCGCCGTCTTGTCGCCCGACCAGACCGCTTCCAGTTCCTCGTCGATGATGGCGCGGATCTGGTCGAAGCTGCCGAGCCGCAGTCCCTTGGAATTGCCGGTCGGTTCTTTGCCGGTCATCTGGATGATGGCGACGTCGGTGCCCGGATTGGCTTCATAGAAGCCGTCGGCCTTGGTCTTTTCGTAGGCCGCCGTGGTGATCGGCAGGTAGCCGGTGTCCTGGTGCCACTTGGCCTGGATGTCGGCGCTCGACAGGAAGCTCAGGAAGGCCGCGACGCCCTTGTAGTCCTCGGCCTCGTGCCCGGAGAGCACCCACAGCGACGAGCCGCCGATGATGGTGTTTTGCGGCGCGCCCTCGACGTCCGACCAGTAGGGCAGGGGCCGGATCTCGAAATCGAAATCGGCCTCGGCCTTCACGCCGGCGTAGCCGGCCGACGATTCGGTGAAGAGCGCACATTCTCCGCCGCGGAAGTTGGCACCGCCTTCGTTGCGCCGTCCGGCGTAGAAGAACTTGCCGTCCTTGGCCCACTGGCCCATCGTTTCGATGTGCTTGACCTGAACCGGGCCGTTGAAGGCGAGTTCGGTGTCAAGCCCGGTAAAGCCGTTTTCCTTCGTGGCGAAGGGCACGTTGTGATACGCGGACAGGTTCTCCAGATGCACCCAGCTCTGCCACGCCGTGGTGAGAGGGCATTCATGGCCGGACGCCTTCAGCTTGTCGAGTGCCTCGCCGACCTTCTCCCAGGTCGAAAGGTCCACGTCGGGCGCCAGGCCGGCGGCCTCGAGGGCGTCGACGTTGACATAGAGCACCGGCGTCGACGAGTTGTACGGTAGGGACAGCATCTGCCCGTCCGGCGTCGTGTAGTAGCCCTTCACCGCGCCGAGATAACCGTCGGGATCGAACGGCGCGCCGCCTTCGGCCATCACCTCGTAGACCGGCTTGATGGCGCCCTGCGCGGCCATCATCGTGGCCGTGCCGACCTCGAACACCATCAGCACATGCGGCTGTTCGCCGGCGCGGAAGGCGGCGATGCCGGCATTGAGCGTCTCCGAGTAGTTGCCCTTTTGGGAGGCGACGACCGTGTAATCGGATTGCGAGGCGTTGAATTTTTCGACTTGCTCGGCCAGCAATTCGCCCAGCCGGCCGGTGAAGGCATGCCACCACTGGATTTCGGTGGCCGCGGATGCGGCGACGGGGACCATGGTGGTCGCCAAGACTGCGCCGGCTAACAGATGGTTCTTGAACATCATGAGCTACTTCCTCCCGGAAAAGGAGCCGGGCCCCTTGGCTCTTGGCCTGTGGGCCGGTCCTGACTGCTTTTTCTCGACTTCAAGACCGGTGAGGTTTCATCTTTCGCGCATCGATGTCAATTCGCCACGAACCGGATGGCGATTGTCCGCCGCGCGCTTGAGGCGGCCATCCGGATTCCATAAAAAGACAAACCAGACCGGAGGGACGCCTTTCGCATGTTCAAGAAGATCCTGATCGCCAATCGCGGCGAGATCGCCTGTCGTGTCATCAAGACCGCGAAGTCGATGGGTATCGCCACGGTCGCGGTCTATTCCGACGCCGACCGGGACGCCGTGCATGTCGAGATGGCGGACGAGGCGGTGCATATCGGTCCGCCGCCCGCCGCCGAGAGCTATCTGGTCGCCGAGAAGATCATCGCCGCCTGCCGCGAAGCCGGCGCCGAGGCCGTCCATCCCGGCTACGGATTCCTCTCCGAACGCGCCTCCTTCTGCGAGGCGCTGGAAGCCGAGGGCATCGTCTTCATCGGCCCGAAGCCGAAGGCGATCCGCGCCATGGGCGACAAGATCGAATCGAAGAAGTTCGCGAGCGACGCCAGAGTGAACACCGTCCCCGGCTTTCTCGGCATCATCGAGGATGCCGACCAGGCCGAGAAGATCGCGGACGAGATCGGCTACCCGGTCATGATCAAGGCCTCGGCCGGCGGCGGCGGCAAGGGCATGCGCATCGCCTGGACCAGGGACGAGGTGCGCGACGGTTTCGACCGGGCACGTTCGGAGGCCAGGAGTTCGTTTGGCGACGACCGCGTCTTCATCGAAAAATTCGTCGTCGAGCCGCGCCACATCGAGATCCAGGTGCTGGCCGACGGCCACGGCAACTGCATCCACCTCGGCGAGCGTGAATGCTCCATCCAGCGCCGCAACCAGAAGGTCGTCGAAGAAGCGCCGTCGCCCTTTCTCGACGCGGAGACCCGCGCTGCCATGGGCGCCCAGGCGGTCGCGCTGGCCAAGGCGGTCGACTACCAGAGTGCCGGCACCGTCGAGTTCATCGTTGACAAGGACCGCAACTTCTATTTCCTCGAGATGAACACCCGCCTGCAGGTCGAGCATCCGGTGACTGAACTCGTCACCGGTATCGATCTGGTCGAGCAGATGATACGGGTCGCTGCCGGGGAAAAGCTCAGGATCGCGCAGGACGACGTCAAGCTGAGCGGCTGGGCGATCGAAAGCCGGCTTTATGCCGAAGACCCTTACCGCAACTTCCTGCCCTCGATCGGTCGACTGACCCGCTATCGCCCGCCGGCAGAAGGCCGGGACGGCGACGTCGTGGTGCGCAACGACACCGGCGTCACCGAAGGCGCCGAAATCTCGATGTTCTACGATCCGATGATCGCCAAGCTGTGCACCTGGGCGCCCGATCGTCTCTCGGCGATCGACGCCATGTCCGACGCGCTCGATGCCTTTGTGGTCGACGGCATCGAGCACAACATTCCCTTCCTCGCCGCGCTCATGCGACATCCGCGCTGGCGCGAGGGCCGGCTTTCGACCGGCTTCATCGCGGAGGAATACCCGGATGGCTTCGCGCCGGTCGCGCCCAATGACGAGGAAAGGGCGGTGCTGGCCGCGGTGGCGCTGGCAATCGAGCTCTTGCGCCGGGACCGGCTGGATCGACTCTGCGACCGCCTGGCGCCGCATTCGGGAGCCGTCAAGACCGACTGGATGGTTCGCCTCGACGACGACTACTTGCCGGTGCAGGTTGTGGAAGGCATGATCTCCTTGCCGCTCGAGATGGACATCTCTGTCGATGGAGCAGAGCCGGTGACGGTTTCCTCGGACTGGCGGCCGGGCGAGTTCGTGTGGAGCGGCAAGGTGGGTGGGCGCCGCGTCGTGGCGCAACTGCGCACCGCGCTCAACGGCACTCGTATCGCCTGGAAGGGCCTCTCCGTCTATGCCCGCGCCATGTTGCCACGCATCGCCGAACTCGACCGGCTGATGCCGAAAAAGCTGCCGCCGGATACCTCCAACATGCTCCTGTGCCCGATGCCGGGGCTGGTCGTTTCGATCAACGTGACAGAAGACCAGGAGGTCAAGGCCGGCGAGACGCTCGCCGTCGTGGAGGCCATGAAGATGGAGAACGTGCTGCGCGCCGAGCGCGACCTCACGGTCATCAAGATCAACGCCCATCCCGGCGACAGCCTGTCGGTCGACGCGGTGATCATGGAGTTCGAGTAGGCGCTTGTCAGCTCGGCGCGGCCGTGGAATGACCGGCGGATGAAAAGGCTCTCCCACGACCAGCAAGGCCTGCTGGACGCACTGCCCGACGCCAGTGCGATCGTCGACCCGGAGGGGTTTATCATCGCCGTCAACCGGGCGTGGAAGGCGTTCGGCACCGACAACGGCGGCGACAGCACCAATTTCAACATTGGCGACAGCTACTTCGCGACCTGTTCCGATGCGGTGGGCGAAAGCGGAGCTGTGTCCGCGAGTGTCGGCCAGGGATTGTCGAACGTCCTCCAGAGCCACGACCATTTCAGTTGCGAGTATCCGTGCCACAGTCCCACGGAGCGCCGCTGGTTCGAACTGATCATCCGGCCGTTCGTCATCGAAGGGTCCCGGTGCGCGATCCTCATGCACCGAAACATTACGCTGCGGAAACTGCAGCAGATCGAGATCGCGGACGCGCGTGTCGTTGCCAACGAACTTGCAGCACTGGTGGCATCGTCGATCGACCCTATCATGAGCTTTGATCTGGGTGGTCGCATCCTGTCCTGGAACCACGCCGCCGAACGGCTTTACGGCTACATGCGCGAGGAGATCATCGGCCAGTCTGTCGCCATGCTCTTTCCGCCCGGCATTGACCAGACAACGGCAGGGTATATCGACGAGATTTTGCTCGGTCGGCAGCAGCGTTTCGAGGTGTCCAGGCGTACCAAGACCGGTGGCTTGAGAACGATCGCCGAGAGCGCTGCACCGGTACGGGACGCCCATGGCGAGATAACGGCCATCTCGAGCATTCATCGCGATATCACCGAGCAGAAGAGGCTCGAGGAAAGGAATCGGATCGCTGCACAGGAGCTGAGTCACCGGACCCGGAACCTGCTGACTGTCATACAGTCGATCGTGCGCCAGACCGCCAGGCGGGCCGCGACGGTAGACGATTTTCACGAGCGGTTTTCCGCGCGTATCGCCTCCCTTCTGGCATCGAACGATCTCCTGATTTCGGCACAGTGGGACGCGGTCCCGCTGGAGGAACTGGCGCTTCGCCAGATGGCCGCGTTCGCAGACACGAGTTCGGATCGGATTTCGGTCGGAGGACCTGCCGTCAGCTTGCTTCCGGCGGCGGTTCAGGCGCTTGGCATGAGCTTTCACGAACTCTCCACCAATGCTCTCAAATACGGCGCACTGAGTTCACGCTCGGGGCGACTCGCGCTGACATGGAATATCCGCTCCAAGGGCGACGCTGCCGAACTTGACATCCGCTGGGAGGAAAGGGGCATCGACGTCCAGGCCAAGCCAGAAGGGCACGGCTTCGGGCATGCGGTGCTAACGAGCGTGCTGGAGTCATCGCTTGATGCCTCGGTCAATTACGAGATTTCGCCTGACCGGCTGGTCTGGCGCGCGCTTGTGCCTGGCGAATACTTCCGCGCCGCGCAGGCGGTTGCCGAAGGCTTTCGCGACCAGGAGTTGTCGTGACGGGCGCTCGATGCGCTCCGCGCCGGCTCTCTTTCACCGGCTCTCGGCTGGCTTAGTCCCTGTTTGCGGCTGGCCATGCTAGGTCTGGGCATGGTTGTTGCCGCGCGCATCCTGTTTTTCGTCATGATCGTGCTTATCGCAGCGGTGCTGGGCGCGGCGGCGGCGTTTTTCGGCATGATCGCGATCGGAACCGTTGCCGGGACAGACAACACCGGCGGCGGGCTGGCGATGGGCGCGGCGGGCTTCGCGCCGGTCGGCGCCATCGTCGGCGCGGCGATCGGCACATGGTTCGCCTGGCGGACGATCTTCCGCTTCGGCGACAACGCAGTCATGGCCAGCGGTTTCGGCCTCGCCGTGCTTGCGGTGGGCGCCTGGTTCGTCAACGAGGAGCTGACCGACGGTGACCCATACGAACCCGGCAGGGAGCCGACGGTGCTGATCGAATGGCGCGTTCCCGAGGCCATTCCGCCCGACGAGGTCGACGGCATCTATCGCTTCACCATGCGCTCGTCCTACATGAACTGGACGCTGAGCACGCGGTGGGACGAGCCGCGCGCCCGCGCCGACGAAGAGCACACGATCCTGCGCATGCGCGGCGAAATTCGCTGGCGCGTCAACGGCCGCGTCTTCCAGCTGTGGCGCGCGCCCGCGCATGACGACCGCATCACCGTCGATCTCGGCCTTGCCCGCGACCCGCAACCATCGGCCGAGTATGGCCCCTGGCGGGAGGTCGACGGCGCGCCGGGACACGCTTTCCGCACGCGGGTGGTCGCGCAATAGCGCCGGTGCGGCGACGGCCGCCGCGTCTCACGCATAAGCAACCCAGCCGCGCCAGGTGAAGGCGGCGAAGAAAAGGCTGACACCGGAAAACCCGGCCTCGCGCAGCACCGCCTCGTCGTCGCGCGGATCGAGCAGGTCGATGGTGGAGGCCACCGCCTCGCGCGCGGCCTGTGCCTTGTCGGGCTCGACGCCGGAGGCGGCGGCGAAGGCGGCATAGCGCGACAGCCACCGGTCGCGCTCGCCCTTGGCCTGCGGGAAGCTCGAATGCGCCACCACCAGCGGCGCGCCGGGTTTCAGCCGGCGGCGGATTTCGGCTGCCGTGCGCCTCCGCTCCTCGCGCGACATGAAATGCAGCGTCAACAGACAGGCGGCGGCATCGAACGGCCCCGCGGGTGCATCATCGATGTAGCCTTCGAGCAGCGTCGCGCGGGCGGCATGCTCGCCCAGCGTCGCCTCGGCCAGTTGCAACATGGCTGGTGCCGGGTCGACACCGAGGAAGGTCCATTGCGGCTGCGCCTCGGCAAAAGCCTTCAGTTCCAACCCGCCGCCGGCGCCGAGCACGAGGACGCGGCCGTTTGCGGGTGCGCGCTCCGCCATCAGGATGGCGGCCATGCGGTGCAGATGGTGATAGCCGGGGACGAAACGCGGCGGCCCCTCGGCATAGCGTGCCACCGCCTGCGGATCGGAAAAATGCTCCAGGAAGGCCGTTCATGCCGACCTCCGGGGGAATGGCGTGATGCGGCGTGGCGGCGGAAAGCCGGGCAGCTTCGCGGGCTCAGGATGCATGGGCAGTCTCCAGATCATGGCGGCCGCCGCGCGCCGCCATGCGGTCGCGGAAATCGGCGGCAAGGCGGGCGAGGGTGACGCCGCCGAGGCGCTCCAGCAGCAGGGCCTCCGCGTCGCGAAACGCCTCGCCGAGCGCGGCGTTGACGGCTTGCTCGACCAGGCAGGAGGGCGTCTCGCTGCGGTTGCCGATGGCGAGCAGAACCGGCTCGCCCAATGCTGCATAGACGTCGCGCAAGGTGATTTCGCCCAGATCGCGGGCCAGGCGCCAGCCGCCACCATGCCCGCGCTCCGAACGGACATAACCGGCCTCGCGCAGGCCCGCCATGATGCGGCGAACCACGACCGGATTGGTGCCCATCGCCTTCGCAAGCATCTCGGAGGTCACCGGCCGCTCCATCTCCGCCATGTGCAGCAGGACATGAAGCACGCCAGAAAGTCGGCTGTCTCGTTTCATGTAACAATAAATGTTACGATATTGCGGGCGAGTCAAGATGACTTCGCGGTGGTGCCCCGATCTTCTCCCGTTCCCACGGGTGATTAGCGGAGAGGCCGGTGCCCCTTCGCGCCCCCCTCTGTCCTGCCGGACATCTCCCCCACAAGGGGGGAGATTGAGCCGTCCGCGCTCGCATTGCCTCTCCTTTGCACGAGCTCCATCATCGCCACGCCCGCGAAACGCGTCTGGCCATTGAAAGGGGAAGACGGGCGGCCGTCCGGTCGCTCATCTGGTAGGAACGTGCAACCTCGCGGCCGCCCGCCCGGCGTGCTTGCCCGGATGTGCAGGTGCGCGTTGCCGCACGTTCGCCTCAGAACACACGGCACTCGCAAAGCCGGTGGCCTCGCGACCGGAACTCTGTCGGCCCCGCACCTCACCCTGGGGCCCGGACCTGGGGGCTCATCGCCCAGCAACACCACCGTAGTGCTGCCGGTCCGGCGCCGGACGCCGCCCGGAGGCTCGGTGCGCATCCGTTTCCCGCGCGGCGATCGAGGGGGATGATACGAGTGGGTGGTAGGGGCGTGGATAAAAAGCGAGTGGTGAATAGCGAATAGTGAACAGGAACGGGAGGTTGCATCGGCCGGTTGGACGCGACCTGTCCCGCAGTGCTTCGAAGGCCGCGTACCAGCAGTTGACGAAGTGGTCGCGCCTGGCGCGACGTGAAGGCGCTGGCGCCACGCAAGGGGCGCGAGACTGATTCAGGCAGGATGGTTTCGGCCGATCCATGACGCCGCTGCGCGTTCACCCGTGGTGCCTATAGCCGCGTAACGGCCATATTGGCTGATTACTCGTCCGGGCGGGCCGATTGCGACTTCGAGCGGTCGAACCTTCTTGCCTCAGGGGCCACCGGCATCCGCAGCGTGAAGCGCGTTTCCGTTTCCCCCGACGTGAGCCGCAAGGTGCCTCCGTGAGCCTTGGCGATCTCGCTGCTGATGTAGAGGCCCAATCCAAGTCCCTGCTGGCTTGGCCGGACCTCGCCGCGAAAGAACGGCCGGAACAGACGTTTTCTCACCTTTTCCGGGATGGGCGATCCCTTGTTGGCAACAGAGATCGACAGCCAGCCGTCGTGAATCGCCGCTTCCAGGAAAATCGGTTCGTCGGCCGCGCCATGAACAACCGCGTTTCCCAACAGGTTGGAGGCCAACTGGCCGATACGCGGGGCGTCGCAGAAAACCGGCTGTGGAAGATCGAGCCGCGTCTCGAAAGCCTTGTCCGGATGGGCCGTGCGCAACTCGCCGACCACCTGTTCCAGTATCGGCGCGACCTCAACCGATCGAGGTTCGACCTTGAAGCCGCCGCCGAGACGGATGCGCGCGAGATCAAGAAGATCGTCGATCAGGGCGGCCATCCGGTCGCTGCTCTCTGACATCAAGTAGATGATCGACCGGGCGCGTTCACTTTGCGCATCCCGGGACAGCATCTGCAGGCCGCTCTTGATGGACGCCAGGGGATTTCGCAGGTCATGGCCCAGAATTGCCAGGAACTGCTCGCGCAGCCTGGCCGTCTCGCGTTCGTCGGTCAGCCCGCGCATGATCCGCAACCGCTCGTCCACCTCCTTCTCGACACGCGCCGTCAGTGATGCGTTGAGTTCGGCCAATTCGTTGCGAGCAGCCTCGGCCGCGGCTTTCGCGTTGACAAGTTCACGCTCGTAGCGGCGCCGTTCCTCCGCCTTGAGCAGGGTGACGCGCGTAAACAGCAGGTTGCCCTCGTCGTCCCGCTTCTCGACCGCACTGGCGAGAACCGCGACCCGCTGATCGCGCTTGGTCACCAGATCAAGGGCAACCTCTTCGAAAAAGCCCTGCATCCTCAGAAGCGGTGCGAAGTGGGTCTCGTAGAAGATGCGTCCTGGAACGTTCAGCAGATCGATGAAACTCCGGGCGAGGATTTCCTCCGTCGAGTAACCCAGCCAGGCAGCCAGCGTCGCATTGGCCCTGACGATCCGGCCATCGTGCCCAATAGAGAGGTAGCCGCACGGGGCGTTCTCATAGAGATCCTGCAGGTCTTCCATCGACAGGTCCCGCGCAGACCTTTCGTCAGACAAACGCCTTGATCGCCGCGACGACCTCTTTCGGGGCGCTGAGGTTGGGACAATGGCCGGTCGCGTCGAGGATGACGAGACGACTGTCCGGCAGGGCACGATGAACATATTCGCCGACCTGCTGGCCTGCGATGACATCCTCCTTGCACTGCAGCACAAGAGTCGGCACGCGCAACTTCGGCAAGTCTTCGCGATTGTCCGACATGAAGGTCACGCGAGCGAACTGCTTGGCGATTTCCGGATCGGTGCGGCAAAAGCTGTTGACCAGTTCCTCGGCCAGTTCAGGCCTGTCGGCGTTGCCCATGATGACCGGCCCCATTGCCGCCGACCAGCCCATGTGATTGTCGTCGAGAAACTCCAGCAGTTCATCGATCTGGGCCTCGGTGAAACCGCCCGAATAGCCGGCATCGTCGATGTAGCGTGGGGAGGGACCGACGAAAACCATGCCGCCGAACAATCCGGGCACCTCGATCGCAGCGAGCATGCCGATCATCGCGCTCACGGAGTGGCCGACGAAGATTACGTCGCGCAGGTCCAGTTCCCGGCAAATTTCGACGATGTCGGCCGCGTAGCCAGTGAGGTCGGCATATTTTGCCCGGTCATAGGCGGAAAGGTCCGACCGGCCTGCGCCGACATGGTCAAACAGGATGACCCGGAAGTCTTGCTCGAAATGCGGCGCCACGAAGCGCCACATGTTCTGGTCGCAGCCAAACCCGTGCGCGAACATCATCGGCCGACTCCCCGAGCCGGACTGCACGACATTGTTGCGTACCAGGACTGACATCGGGTCTCCTCGGCATTGGAGGCCAATGCAGGTCAAGGCGTAGGCTATACGCCGCTCAAACGCAACGAAACAGCGGTTTACCCATGGGCAGCGTTACACCAGTTCGACCTCGACCACGCCGGGCACGGCGCGCAGGGCAGAGGCGATCTGCGGCGAGATGCGGTAGCGGTCGGCAAGCGCGATCTCGACCTCGCCGGCGCCGCCCGCCTTGATCAGGATCAGCGAGACCTCGCCTTCGCCGCGCTGGCCGAGCTGGTTGGCGAGCGCCGAGACCGGCGCGGAATCGCGCAGATAGATGCGCAGCGCCTTTTGCAGCCGGCTTGCCTCGTCTTCCAGCGACTGTACCGTCTGGATGCGCAGATTGATGCCCTCCGGCCGGTCCTCGGCCGCAACCGTGATGACGACCGAGGTGCCGGCCTCGAGCAGGTCGCGGTATTGCGCCAGCGTTTCTGAAAAAAGCACCGCCTCGAACTGGCCGGTGGTGTCGGAAAAGTTCACCACGCCCATCTTGTTGCCGGTGCGGGTCTTGCGCTCCTGCTTCGAGGTGACCGTGCCGGCCAACCGCCCGGCCGAGGCGCCGCGCTTGACCGCCGCGGAAAACTCGGCCCAGTTCTGGACCCGCATCTTTTCCAGCGCGGCGCGGTATTCGTCGAGCGGATGGGCCGACAGGTAGAAGCCAACGGCCTGGAACTCGCGGTGCAGCCGTTCGGCCGGCAGCCACGGATCGACCGCCGGCAGGCGCAGCGGTTCGGGCGCGCCGGCAAGCGCGCCGCCGAAGATGTCGGCCTGGCCGGAGATCGCGTTCTCGGCCGCGCGCTGGGCGAGCCCCATCATCAGCTCGACGCCGGCGAACATCGCGGCGCGGTCGCGGCCGAAGCAGTCGAGCGCGCCGGCCTGGACGAGGCTTTCCAGCACCCGCTTGCCGACGATGCGCGGGTCGACACGCTCGCAGAAATCCTCAAGGCTCGCGAACGGCTTTTCGTTGCGCCGTTCGACGATGTGCTCGACGGCGGCGTCGCCGACGCCCTTGATGGCGGCCAGCGAATAGAAGATGCGGTTTTCGCCGACCTCGAAATCGCGATGCGAGGTCATGACGGAGGGAGCCACCACGTCGATTCCGAGGCGGATCGCGTCCTGGCGGAAGTCGGCCAGCTTGTCGGTGTTCGCCATGTCGAGCGTCATCGATGCGGCGATGAACTCGACCGGGTGATGCGCCTTCATCCAGGCGGTCTGGTAGGAGACGATGGCGTAGGCGGCGGCGTGCGACTTGTTGAAGCCGTAGTCGGCGAACTTGGCCAGAAGGTCGAAGATGAAATCGGCCTGGCCCTTGGCCACGCCTCGCTCGACCGCGCCGGTGACGAAGCGCTCGCGCTGCTTGTCCATTTCGGCGCGGATCTTCTTGCCCATGGCGCGGCGCAGCAGGTCGGCTTCGCCGAGCGTGTAGCCGGCAAGCTCCTGGGCGATCTGCATCACCTGCTCCTGGTAGACGATGACGCCTTGCGTCTCCTTCACCAGATGGTCGATCTTGGGATGGATCGAGACCATCTCCTCCTCGCCGTGCTTGCGGGCGTTGTAGGTGGGGATGTTCTCCATCGGGCCCGGCCGATAAAGCGCGACCAGCGCGATGATGTCCTCGATGCAGTCGGGCTTCATGCCGATCAGCGCCTTGCGCATGCCGGCCGATTCCACCTGGAAGATGCCGACCGTCTCGCCGCGCGACAGCATGGCGTAGGTGTCCGGATCGGCGAGCGGGATCTTGGCGAGGTCGACGTCGATGCCCTTGCGGCGGATGAGTTTTACGCCGGTCTCCAGCACCGTCAGCGTCTTCAGGCCGAGGAAGTCGAACTTGACCAGCCCGGCGTCCTCGACCTTTTTCATGTTGAACTGGGTGACCGGCATGTCGGAGCGCGGGTCGCGGTACATCGGCACCAGTTCCGACAGCGGTCGGTCGCCGATGACGATGCCGGCGGCGTGGGTGGAGGCGTGGCGGTAGAGCCCCTCGAGCTTCTGGGCGATCTCCAGAAGCTGCTCGACGATCGGCTCCTTCTCCGTCTCCTCGGCAAAGCGCGGCTCGGCGGCGATCGCGTCGGCGAGCTTGACCGGGTTGGCGGGATTGGCCGGCACCAGCTTTGTCAGCCTGTCGACCAGCCCGTACGGCATCTGAAGCACGCGGCCGACATCGCGCAGCACGGCGCGCGCCTGCAGCGTTCCGAAGGTGATGATCTGCGCGACCTGGTCGCGGCCGTATTTTTCCTGGACGTAGCGGATCACCTCGTCGCGCCGGTCCTGGCAGAAGTCGATGTCGAAGTCGGGCATCGAGACGCGGTCGGGGTTGAGGAAGCGCTCGAACAGCAGCGAGAAGCGCAGCGGGTCGACGTCGGTGATGGTGAGCGCATAGGCGACCAGCGAGCCCGCGCCCGAGCCGCGACCGGGCCCGACCGGAATGTCGTGCGCCTTGGCCCATTTGATGAAGTCGGCGACGATCAGGAAGTAGCCCGGATATTTCATGCGCTCGATGATGGCGAGCTCGTGTTCCAGACGCTGGCGGTAGTCGTCCTCGCCGTAGCCGGCGCTGAGCCCCAGCGTTTCAAGGCGATGCGCGAGGCCTTCGCGCGCCTGGCGCTTGAGCTCGTCGGCCTCGGCCTTCTCGGCAACCTCGGCGTCGTCGGCGGAGCCGGCGGTGAAACGCGGCAGGATCGGGGCGCGGTTCTTCGGAAAGTAGGAGCAGCGCAGCGCGATCTCGACCGTATTGTCGATCGCCTCCGGCAGGTCGGCGAAGAGCGCTGCCATCTCGGCCTGGCTTTTCAGGTGGTGGTCGGGGGTGAGCTTGCGACGCTCGTCGACGGCGATCACCGTGCCCTCGGCGATGGCGATCAGCGCGTCATGGGCCTCGTAGTCGTCGCGGGTCGGGAAAAACGCTTCGTTGGTGGCGACCAGCGGCAGTTCGTGACGGTAAGCCAGTTCGACGGTCGCCGCTTCGACAGCGCGGTCGTAGCCGTCATAGCGCTGCAGCTCGACGTAAAGCCGGTCGCCGAAGATCTCCTTGAGTTTCAAAATTCGCTGCTCGGCGAGCGGCGCGTGGTCGGCGGCCAGCGCCCGTCCGACCGGGCCGCCGGGGCCGCCGGAAAGGCAGATGACGCCTGCGGCATGCTCCGCGATCCAGGAGGCCGTCACGTGGACCGGCGCGCCGGCCGGCGTGTCGAGATAGGCCCGGCTCACCAGCCGTACCAGATTGGCGTAGCCCTGCTCGTCGGCGGCGATCAGCACAAGAGCGGCGAGGTCGGGGCGGTTGTCGCGCGAAGAACGCGAGCCGGTCGCCTCCTCACCCTCGAACAGCGTGTCGAGCTGGCAGGCGATGATCGGCTGGACACCGTCCTTGACCGCCTTCTGGGCAAATTCCAGCGCCCCGAACAGGTTGTTGGTGTCGGCGACGGCGATCGCCGGTGCCGTGTCCCTGACCGCGTGACCGACGATCTTCGCCAGCGGCAGCGCGCCTTCGAGCAGCGAATAAGCCGAATGGACGCGCAGATGGATGAAGGGCCGGGCAGGGGCCGCCGGCGCGGCCGCCGCCTGCATGGCCTCGCGCAACAGCGGATCGCGGGGAAGTCGTTCGGAGGCCATGGGTCGTTTCGCTCATGCCGGGACTCAAGGTCGAAGCCGGCATTGTTTCCGATCGCAGGGCGGCGGCCAAGGCCGATGTCGCGTTTGCCACAGGCGGTTTCGGCGGCAGGCCGGGCAAGGACAGGGCGCCGGGAGGTTGCGGACGGCAGTCAGCCCTCGCGCTGCGGGCGGCCGCGGCTGCCCTTGCCGAAGGTGTAGCCGGTCTCCACGGCCTTGGTGCCGTATTTTTCGCGCAGGCGGTCGATGGCGCCTTCGGCCAGCGCCCGCTTGTGGGCGGCGACGTCGACGAGGTCGGAGGGATCGGCCTTGTCGTCCGGCGAAAGGTCCGACACACCGATGCCGATCAGCCGGTAGCGCGTGCCGTCGGTCTCCTTGCGCAACAGCTCGTGACCGGTTGAAAAGATGCGGTCGGCAAGCCGCGTCGGATCGGCCAGCCGCCGGTTGCGGGTGCGCAGCCTGAAGTCGCGCGTCTTCAGCTTCAGCACCACGGTGCGCCCGGCAATGCCGGCCTTCTTCAGCCGCGCCGAGACCTTTTCCGACAAGGCGCGCAGCACCGGCACCAGATCCTCGGGCGAGGCGAGGTCGGTGTCGAAGGTGGTTTCGGCCGAAACACTCTTGGCGTCGTGGTCGGCATGGACGCGGCGTTCGTCGAGGCCGCGCGACAGGTGGTAGAGCCGGTCACCCATCGAGCCGTAGCGCTTCATCAGTTCGCCGCGCTCCATCGCCTGCAACTGCGCGATGCGGCGGATGCCGTCGCGCTCCAGCGTCGCCGCGAAGGCCTTGCCGACGCCCCAGATCAGGGTCACCGGCTGCTCGGCCAGGAATCCGAGCGCCTCGGCTTCGCCGATGACGGCAAAGCCGCGCGGCTTGTTGAAATCGGAGGCGACCTTGGCGAGGAACTTGCAATAGGAAAGCCCGACGGAGACGGTGATGCCGATCTCGTCCTCGACGGCGCGCGCGAACCGCGCCAGCACCAGCGCCGGCGGCATGCCATGCAGCTTCTCGGTGCCGGCGAGATCGAGGAAGGCCTCGTCGATCGAGATCGGCTCGACCAGCGGCGTGAGCGCCGTCATCCTGTCGCGGACCTCGCGGCCGACGCGGGCGTATTTTTCCATGTCGGGCGGCAGCACCACGGCGTGGGGACAGGCTTCCAGCGCCTTGAACATCGGCATCGCCGAGCGCACGCCGTTGATTCGGGCGATATAGCAGGCGGTCGACACCACGCCGCGCTTGCCGCCGCCGATGATCAGCGGCTTGTCGCGCAGTTCCGGCCGGTCACGCTTTTCGACCGCGGCATAAAAGGCGTCGCAGTCGATATGGGCGATCGCGAGCCGGTAGAGCTCGCTGTGCCGCAGGAGGCGCGGGCTGCCGCAATGCTCGCAGCGCCGCGCCGCCGCACGCTGCTGCGGGGTAAGGCAGTCGCGGCAGAAACCGGCTTGCGGATCGTTGACAGCTTGTCTCATCGCTGCGAACATAAAGAGAACAAATTGCATGGTAGTCGAGGCGGGGCCGCAACACAAGGCGCCCGGGAGGGGACGCTATGGTTGTGGATATCAGGCCGCTTACATTCGATCTTTGGCCGGTGCTCGAGGACCTCTTCGGGAAGCAGGGGGCCTGCTACGGGTGCTGGTGCACACATTTCCGGCTGCCGCCGGCCGCGCGGCGCGAAAACAACCGCGAAAGCAACAAGGCACATTTCATGAAACGGGTCGAGGACGGCCCGCCGCCGGGGCTGATGGCGCTCGATGGCGGGGTCGGCATCGGCTGGATGCAGGTCGGGCCGCGTGCCGATGTACCCGAATGGAACAATGCCGGCCGCGTCTCGGCGCCGCTCGACGACGCGGAGCGCGACGACGGCGCCGTCTGGGCGGTGTCGTGCTTCTTCATCCGCAGCAAGGCGCGCGGCGCCGGCTTGACCCACCGGCTGCTGGCCGCCGGGATCGCGCATGCGCGCGAAAACGGCGCGCGCCTCCTCGACGCCTGTCCGATGACGGAATCCAAAAGCGCCCGCTCGATCGGCCTGTTCGTCGGCTCGACCCGGGTGTTCGAAAAGGCGGGGTTCGAGGCGGTGGCGGAACGCAAGCCGGGCCGGCCGCTGATGCGGCTGGCGTTGTGAAAGGGCAGGGCACGGCACTATCGCCGCGCGGGGCGCGGGCTCAAAGCCGCAAGGCTTCGGCGATCCGCGGGGTGGCGTCGGGCCAGTCCTCGACCACGAAGACGCCGTCATCGGGCGGCGGCAGCAGCCGGCGCAGCGAATTGTCGGCCATCAGGTGGAAAAGATGCGCGTCGGCCACGCTCTGGCGCGCCGAGGCGAGATTGTGCGGCATGTCGTCGACGAAGGCGACCGGGCGTTCGGTTGCCCCGCGCAGCACCTTGATCGCCGGCCCCTTGGCCATCTCGGTGGTGAGCAGGGGGTAATGCAGACCCAGCCGGTCGAGATGGGCGCGTCGCGCGTCGCGGTGCCGGTGCGGCATGGCGGTAAGAAGCACGATCTCCGCGTCGGGCGCGAAGGTCTCCAGCGCCTCCGCCGCGCCCGCCGTGACCGTCTGCCATTCGGCCTGGGCGGCAAAAAAGGCGGCGAGCAGGGCCGACACGGTCTCTTTCTCGGCGATGCTGCCGCTGCCGATCTCGGTCACATTGCCGGTCAGCCGGAAGGAATCGAGCCGCAGCGAATATCCTTGCGACTGCAGGAATTTCGGGAATGGGCGGATGAATTCCAGGATGACGTCGTCGACGTCGAGCACCAGCAAAGGCCGCGTATCGCGCGCCAGCTCCGCGATCTGGCGCGCGGTCTCGGGATCGTCGCTCATGTCGAGCGCTCGTAGCGGCCGTCGCCGCCGGGCAGGTGCTGCTTGGCCCGGCCGACGGCGGCCGGTTCTATGCCGGTTTCGGCGCAAAAGGCCTCGAGCGTCGGTTCGTGCGCCAGGATGAAGTCGAGCACGCCGGCAAGGAACCCCGGTTCGGCGGCGGCCTGGCGGATGTCGCTCGCCTCGATGCCGGTGATGGCGAGGAAACGCGGCAACAGCACCGGGTCGGCGGCGACGAATCCGAGCGCGCGGATCGCCAGCGTCTCGGCCTGTTCGCTGCCCTTGCCCGATTGTCCGCCCATGCCATCATCTCCTGCCGAAAGGCCTTAGTCGCCCCGTCGCGATCGCGCAAGCCGCGGCCGCGCCGACAATTTCGGCGCGCGGGTTTGCCATTCGTCAATGAAATCGCGCTAGCGTGGGCGATGGGAGAATCACGTTTTTCGCCGCGATGGCGGAACACGGCCCGTTAGCATGCCGGGGTGGGGCAACGATGCCGAAGACAGTGATGATCGTGGAAGACAACGAGCTCAACATGAAGCTCTTCCGCGACCTGATCGAGGCGAGCGGCTACCGGACGGTGCGCACGCGAAACGGCCTCGAAGCGCTCGACCTGGCGCGCGAGCACCGGCCGGACCTGATCCTGATGGACATCCAGTTGCCCGAGGTCTCCGGGCTCGAAGTGACCAAATGGCTCAAGGAAGACGACGATCTCCATTCCATTCCGGTCATCGCCGTGACCGCCTTTGCCATGAAGGGCGACGAGGAACGCATCCGCCAGGGCGGCTGCGAGGCCTACATCTCCAAGCCGATCTCCGTCGCAAAGTTCATCGAGACCATCAAGTCCTACCTGGGCGACGCCTGATGGCGGGCTTTTCATCCCCTTGAACGGAACCGGCACATGACCGCACGCATCCTCGTCGTCGACGACATTCCGGCCAGCCTGAAGCTGCTGCAGGCGCGGCTGGAAGCCGAATATTTCGAGGTGGTCACCGCGACCGCCGGCGCCGAGGCGGTGGAGGTCTGCGAAAACGGCCGCGTCGACGTGGTGCTGCTCGACATCATGATGCCGGAGATGGACGGCTTCGAGGTCTGCCGGCGGCTGAAGGAGAACCCGCAGACCGCGCATATTCCGGTGGTGATGGTCACTGCGCTCGACCAGGTCACCGACCGCATTCGCGGGCTCGAGGCCGGCGCCGATGACTTCCTCACCAAGCCGGTGAACGATCTTCAGCTGCTCACCCGGGTCAAGAGCCTTGTGCGGCTCAAGATGCTGTCGGACGAACTGCGACTGCGCGCCGCGACCACCCGTAACATCGGCATCGAGACGCTGCTTGCCGGCCGCATCGTGACCAGCGAGGACAGCCCCGCCGTCGTTCTGGTCGATGACAACGAAGCCAGTTCGAAAATCGTGCTGGAGAGCATGGACGGGTTTTGCGTACCCGTTGTGGAGACCGATCCACAGGCCGCCTTCTTCCGCATCGCCGAAGGCGGCTATGACTGCGCGATCGTTTCGACCGGCCTGCGCGACTTCGATCCCTTGCGGCTCTGCTCGCAGCTTCGCTCGCTGGATCGCACGCGCTTCCTGCCGATCGTCCTGATCGCGGAGAAGGGAGAGGACGAGCGCATCACCCGCGCCCTCGAGCTTGGCGTCAACGACTACCTCATCCGCCCGCTGGACCGGCAGGAACTGATTGCCCGGCTCAGGACCCAGATCCGCCGCAAGCGCTACAACGACCAGCTCAGGGCGAGCGTCACCCAGACCATCGAGATGGCGGTCACTGACGGGCTGACCGGCCTGCACAACCGGCGTTACCTCGACAGCCATCTCGACACGCTGGTCAAGCGCGCCCAGTCGCGCGGGCGGCCGCTTTCGGTGATGATCACCGACCTCGACCGCTTCAAGGCCGTCAACGATACCTATGGCCATGATGGCGGCGACGATGTGCTGCGCGACTTCGCCGACCGGCTGCGCAAGAACGTGCGTGGCATCGACCTGGCCTGCCGCTTCGGCGGCGAGGAATTCGTCGTCGTGATGCCCGACACCGACGGCGAGACGGCCGCGCTGATCGCCGAGCGGGTGCGTGAAGGCATCGAGGAGGCCGCCTTCGCGATCGGCGCCGACCAGGTGCCGGTAAAGCTGACCGTCAGCATCGGACTGGCCGCGCTCGGCGGGGCTGGCGACAGCGCGGATAAGCTGATGAAGCGGGCCGACATGGCGCTCTACGAGGCCAAGGATGGCGGCCGCAACCGGGTCGTTGCCAGAGCCGCGTGAGCGCCCGCAACATAGCCGGCGAAAGGGCGGACCCACCGCCTTGTTTACGTTAACGTAAGCGAGTCGCCGCACATCCTTAATAAACTATTGATTTCTGCGCTGCATTGCGCGAGAAATCCCGAGAAATGGGGAGTGCGATGCAACATCATTGTTGCGTTGGAACCCCAGCAATACCCCATGATGCTCAGGTCCGCCGCATCTCCTGGGTTCCGTGGGGTTGGCCGGTCGGCGCTGACTCTCAGTGGCCTCCTCGTACCGCTGTCAGAATGCCGGCCGGCCCCCTTTCTTCCCGACAATCCGATGTGAGCAGGCCGCGCGGGCGCAACAAAAAACGCCGCCCGGAGGCGGCGCGTGTTCCGTTCCCGGCAGGCGGGCCTACTTGATCTTGGTTTCCTTGAACTCGACGTGCTTCTTGGCCACCGGGTCGTACTTGCGGAACGACATCTTTTCCGTCTTGGTGCGGCTGTTCTTGCTGGTGACGTAGAAGAAGCCGGTGTCGGCGGTCGAGAGCAGCTTGATCTTGATGTTCGCGGCTTTGGCCATGTCATTCGTCCGTAATGGTTTTTTCGAGAGTCCGCCGCCTTCGAACCGGTCCTCGGGACGCTGGTAGCTTCTGACAGGGCGCGCAGAGTTGCCGGACACATATACGAGCGCCCCCGAATGTCAAGGCTTCGGGGCTACGGAGCCGGACCGCGCACGACGACGCGGCTGGCGACAAGGACGAGATAGGCGGCGAAGAAAACCGCCAGCGTCCAGGCAAAGCCGTCAGCGCCAAGCAGGTCCATGCCGATACCGATCGCCTGCGGGCCGACCAGCATGCCGAGACCGTAGCAGAAGACGAAGGCGGCGTTGGCCGAGGCAAGGTCGTGCCCGGTCAGCCGCGAGCCGAGATGGGCAAGCCCGATCGTGTAGAGGCCGGCGACGACGCCGCCCCAGACGAAGAGCACCCCGGCGGCCAGATACCAGTCGGTGACGATCGCCGGCAGCACGATCATGCCGGCAAGACCGATCAAGGCGCAGAGCGCGAGCAGGGTGCGGCGGTCGCCGACGCGGTCGCTGATCATGCCGATCGGAATCTGCAGGAGCACGTTGCCGAGCCCGATCATGGTGAGAAGCAGCGCTGCGTCGGCCTCGCTGTAGCCGATGCGGTTGCCGTAGACCGGAAACAGCGCGAAGCCGCCCGTCTCAACCGCGCCGAAGACCAGCACTGCCGCCGTCGCCGTCGGCACCAGGAAGATGTAGCCGGCGAAGCTGCCCCGGCGCGTCGGCCCGGCGATCGCCGGGCTTTCCTTCCAGGCCGCCAGCACGGGGATCGCGGAGGCGAGCGTGATCGCGAAGCCGACCGCGAATGGCAGGATGCCGTCGCTGCCGAGGCGCGAGAACAGCCACGGCCCGAAGGCGAAGCCGAGCGAAAGAACGGTGGCGTAGATGCCGAGCGCCAGGCCGCGCTTGCTCGGCGGCGCCGACGCGCTGATCCAGAATTCGGACAGGATGAACAGCGTCGTGATCGCGGCGTGGAGCACGATGCGCAGCGGGAACCACATCCAGAACGAGCTGGCGAAATAGAAGCTGACGAAGGAGACGGCGCCGGCGACGATCGCGAACAGCATGGTGCGCACCACCCCGAGCCGGACGGCGAGCGGAATGGCCAGCGGCGCCATGGCGATTGAAGCGGCGCCGGCGACCGCCGTGTTGAGCCCGATCATCGTGGCCGAGAAGCCGCGCGCCTCGAGGATCACGCTCAGCAGCGGGATGCCGAGGCCGATGGCGATGCCGACGGCGCTGATCGAGGCAATGGCCGCGCCGAGCGCCAGCCAGCGGACCGGTTCCTCGGTCGATCCCGCTTCGCTGGTCGAGATCCCCGCCATCGCCCTGTCCGTGCCGGATGATCAGACCAGAACGCGCACGAAGCGGTTGTGGAGCATGCGGTAGAAGGGCGCTTCGCCGCCCGGCGAAAGCTCCGGGTCGTCCTTCAGCCGCGCCTGCAACTCGCCAAGCACGGTGCGCGTGATCGCCGGGATTTCGGCTTCGAGCGCTTCCGGGAGCGGCAGCCAGACGAGTTCTTCGAGTTCGTTGGTCGGTCCGCCGTCGGGCAGTTCCAGCGCCACGTCGCTGCGCCATGCCGACAGGAAGCGCGTGTCGAAGCGGCGCACGCGGCCGGGCGGGGTGATGGCGCGGGCGACAAAACGCAACCGGTCGAGCGTCGGCTGGATGCCGTGCTCGGCAAATGCCTCCCAGCCGGGATTGCGGGTCGCAAACGCCTCGCGGCGGCCGATCATCAGCCCGGCTTCCTCATAGGCCTCGCGGATTGCCGACAGCGCGATGGCGCGGGCACGCGCCGGCGTGGCACGGGCGCCGTCGCCCGCGATCCGGCGCTCCTCGTCGGGGTGCAGCGGCGCGGCGGTGACGATGCGGCTGTCGGCCGGGTCGGTGCGCCCGCCCGGAAAAACGAACTTGCCGGGCATGAAGGCATGGGCGCGGTGGCGCCGCCCGAGCAGGACGCGGGTTTGGCCGCGGTCGCGGTCGAGCAGGATCAGCGTTGCCGCGTCGCGCGGCCGCATCGGCTTGCCGCCAAGCGCGAAATCCTTCGATTCGACGCGGTCGACCTCGGCGCGGCTCATGCCGTCCATCACGTTTCCTCCGCCCTTTTTCGCGCCGCTCATAGTTCGGGATGGGTCTCCGGCGCGTCGCTCTGCCCGCCGAAGCCGTGCATGAAGAGCGCCCATTGCAGACCGACCACGGAGCCCTTGACCGGGCGCAGCAGCGCCAGCGACGACAGGATGGTGATCGGCACCCAGATGGCGAGATGCTGCCAGGTGGACAGCGAGGTCGTGGCTTCGACGCCCATGAAGGCGCCGACCACGATGTGGCCGACGATGACCACGACGAGATAGGCCGGCAAATCGTCGGCGCGGTGATGGTGAAATTCTTCCCCGCAGGCTTCGCAATGTTCGGCCGTCTTTACGAAGCCGGCAAACAGCCGCCCCTCTCCGCAATGCGGGCAGCGCCCGAAAAAGCCGCGCTTCATCGCCTGCCAGACCGGGCGGACCGGCCTCGTGGATGCGGCGTCGCCGCCAAAACTCTCGACCGTCATCATCGTCTCCTTGCGCGGCCCGTCGCGCGCTGCCGCGATGCGCCCGTCCGCGACCGTGACATCCTCTTTGCCTTGTGGAAAGAGCGTGTCGGCGCCGCCAGCGGCCTGGGCTCGCTCAGCATCTCGAAGCGCAGGGCGCCCGCCAGCGGCGCGACCTCGACCAGCCGGACCTCGACCCGGTCGCCCAGCCTGAAGCCTTTCGAACTCTTGTTGCCGACGAGCGAATGGGCCGATTCGTCGTAAACGTAGTAATCGTCACCCAGAGATGACACCGGTATGAAGCCATCGGCGCCGTAAGCCGGCAATTGGACAAAAAGTCCCGCCTTGGTGACGCCCGATATGCGCCCGTCGAAGCTCTCGCCGCGGCGGGTGGCGAGATGCCCGGCGATCAGCCGGTCGACGGTGTCGCGCTCGGCCGCCATCGCCCGGCGCTCGGCGGCCGAGATCAGCGCGGCGGTGTCGTCCAGACGCTCTTCCTCGGCCGGCGTCAGCCCGTCCTTGCCGAGCCCCAGCGCGCCGATCAGCGCCCGGTGGACGATCAGGTCGGCATAGCGACGGATCGGCGAGGTGAAATGCGCGTAGCGCCTGAGGTTGAGGCCGAAATGGCCGATATTGTCGGGCGAATATTCGGCCTGGCTCTGCGAGCGCAGCACAACCTCGTTGACCAGCACCTCGTGGTCCTCGCCCTTCACCTTGCCGAGGATGGTGTTGAACTGCGCCGGGCGCAGTTGCGCGCCGCGCGCCAGCGACATGCCGATCGTCTTGAGGAACTCGCGCAGCGATTCCTGCTTGGCAAGCGACGGCGCGTCGTGGATGCGGTAGACCAGCGCCTGGCGTTTGCCTTCCAGCGTCTCGGCGGCCGCGACATTGGCCTGGATCATGAATTCCTCGATCAGCCGGTGAGCGGCGAGCCGTTCGGGCACCACCACGCGGTCGACCTTGCCCTCGGCGTCGAGCAGGATCTTGCGCTCGGGCAGGTCCAGTTCCAGCGGCTTGCGGCTGTCGCGACCGCGCCCAAGCACCTCATACGCGGCCCAGAGCGGCTTCAGGACCTCGTCCAGCAGCGGCCCGGTCTTGTCGTCCGGCGCGCCGTCGATCGCGGCCTGCGCCTGCGGGTAGGAGAGCCTTGCGGCGGAGCGCATCATGATCCGGTGGAAGGAATGCCGGACTTTGCGGCCGTCGGCGGCGAACACCATGCGCACGGCAAGGGCAGGGCGGTCCTCCGCCTCGCGCAGCGAGCAAAGGTCGTTGGAGATGCGTTCCGGCAGCATCGGCACCACGCGGTCAGGGAAATAGACCGAATTGCCGCGCTTCAGCGCCTCGCGATCGAGCGCCGAGCCCGGTCGGACATAGGCCGCGACGTCGGCGATGGCGACGGTGACGATGATGCCGCCGGGATTGGCGGGGTCCTCGTCCGGCTGGCCGTGGACGGCATCGTCGTGGTCCTTGGCATCGGCCGGGTCGATGGTGACGAGCGGCAGCTCGCGCCAGTCCTCGCGGCCCGATAGGGTGGCCGGCCTGGCGGCCTCGGCCTCGCCCAGCACCTCGGGCGGGAAGATGTGCGGGATGTCATGGGCGTGGATGGCGATCATCGAGACCGCCTTCTCGCTGGTCAGCGAGCCGATGACGTTGAGCACCTTGCCATGCGGCGCTCCGTAGCGGTTCGGGCGCCGCGTCTCCAGTTCGACAAGGTCGCCGGTTTCGGCGCCATTGAGTGCTTCCGTCGGGATGGTCACTTCCGGCTGGCGCCGCTCGACCGGCTCGGCGACGAAGCTGCCGTCCTGACGCCTGGCGATGACGCCGAGGATGGCGTCGCGGCGCTTGTCGAACACCTTCATGACGCGCGCCGTGTAGGCGGGACCGTCGGCAGCATCGCGGGCGAAGATGCGCGCCAGCACCCGGTCGCCGACGCCGGCAGTGGCCGCCTTGCCGCCGCGCGCCTGGCCGAGCGCGATCACCACCGGCTCGGCCTCCTCGTCGGTCTCCGAAGGCCGGGCGAGCAGGCCGCCGTCGGCATCGCGGCCGAAGACGTCGAGGACGGCGACCGGCGGCAGCGCGCCGGGCCGGCGCAGCCGCTTGCCCTGGCGGGCGAGCAGGCCCTCACCCTCGAAGTCGCGCAGAAGCTGCTTCAGCCAGATGCGGTCGTCGCCCTTGAGCGAAAACGCCTTGGCGATGTCGCGTTTGGTGGCGCGGTCGGGATTGTCGGCGATGAAGCGCAGCACATCGTCGCGGGTGGGGCGTTCGCCGCCGCCGTTCCTGTCCGTCCTCTTCGGCTTCTTCGTCACGAACCGGCCGCTTGTCCGCTTTTATCGGCGGATTTTTTCCCGGTTTTTGGGGCCTTTCCGCCGGTCTTCGCCGACTTGCCGCGTTTCGCGCCGCCCGACTTGCCGGCCTTCTCCGCGATCAGAGCCAGCGCCTCTTCCATCGTCACCGCCATCGGGTCCTTGCCCTTGGGCAGGGTCGCGTTGACCTTGCCGTGATTGACATAGGGACCGTAGCGGCCGTCGCGCACGGTGATCGCGCCGCCGTCGGGATGATCGCCGAGTTCCTTGAGCGCTGCCGGCTTGCCACCGCGGCCGCGGACGCCCTTGGCCTGCTTTTCGGCGATCAGCGACACCGCGCGGTTGATGCCGACGGAAAACACATCCTCGATGGAGTCGAGATTGGCGTAGGCCCCGTCATGCAGAAGGAACGGGCCGTAGCGTCCGAGCCCGGCCGAGATCATCTTGCCGGTCTCGGGATGCGGGCCGACATTGCGCGGCAGCGACAGCAGCGCCAGCGCGCGCTCATGGTCGATGGAGTCGGGCGTCCAGCCCTTGGGCAGGCTGGAGCGCTTGGCCTCCTTGCCCTCGCCGCGCTGGACATAGGGCCCGAAACGGCCGCTCTTAAGGACGATCGCCTCGCCGGTATAAGGGTCGGTGCCGAGCTCGCGGTCGCCGGTCTCGCCGACGGCCTCGCCATTGCCGTTGTCGGCGCCAAGCTGGCGGGTGTAGCCGCATTCGGGATAGTTGGAGCAGCCGATAAAGGCGCCGTAGCGGCCGAGCTTGAGCGACAGCTGGCCGGCGCCGCATTTGGG